>JAXLQK010000019.1:0-126069 GCA_046331665.1 Terriglobia bacterium
GGCGACCCGTCTCCAATGGCGGCGCTCATAGAGCGCCGCTACAACCACTGCAACCCCTGCAGCGGCGGGAAGGACCTTTTGTCTTCTTTGGGCATTCAATGGTATAAGCTGAACCTAAGCGGAAAAAATGGGTAAAATCCTGTCTCTTGTTTAATCATGAAGAAACCCTCCGGTAATTTTCAAGACCATGCTTAAGATTCTCATCAATGAATGCAAGCAGGAGATTTCCTCTTTCAATCCGGTTCCCGGAAACTATCAGGATTTCTCCGTCTGTCGTGGTGCGGATCTTGTCGCACAACACAGGATGGCTCAAACAGAGATTAGTGGAGCACTCCATGTCTTCTCTCATTGTCGGGAGGTTACAGTTGTTCCAGGGTACAGTGCCAGGGGCATCACCTCGGGTGGGCTTCTCAATAGTGAGGCTTTTCAGCGGATAACGGCCGAATTCCTGGATGCCGTGCGATGGCATCGAGACGATGTGGATGCTCTCTACTTCAGTTTGCATGGGGCCTGTGCCGCCGAAGGAGAACCAGACGTCGAGGGATATTTGCTTGCCGAAACGCGGAAACTCGTGGGAGATCGAAAACCGATCGTCATCTCCCTGGATCTGCACGGCATCCTGACGGATCGCATGTTAACTCATGCCGATGCAGTGGTGGTCTACCACACCTATCCGCACGTTGATTTCTTTCAAACGGGAGAGCGAAGCGCGCGCTTGATGCTCAAGATTCTTGCCGGTGAAGTAAAACCGGTCTCGGCTCGAGTGTCCATCCCGGCCCTGGTCCGCGGCAATGAATTGATCACCGCCACCGGCCGGTTTGGCCGGTGCGTACAAGAAGCCATTGCGGTGGAAACCGGTCCGGGAGGCCTCTCAGGAGGCCTGTTTATCGGAAATCCGTTCACAGACGTTCCAGACCTTGGTTCGAATGTGCTTCTCGTTACAGATAACGATCCGCAACGAGCCGAACATGAGGCTGTCCGGATCGCGCGGCTGTTTTGGGAAATGCGCGAACATTTACAGCAACCACTTACTCCATTGCAGGAAAGCGTCGTTCTGGCCGCCAGAACAAAAGGTCGGGTCATTCTGGTCGATGCGGCCGATGCCCCGAGCTCTGGAGCATCGGGAGACAGTAATGCCATTCTTAGCGCTCTGATCCAGTCCGGCTATCCCCGCAGAACGCTTATCCCCTTGGTGGACGCCCCCGCGGTGGAGCAAGCCTTTCATACCGGAGTTGGGAATCCCCTGCGAGTGGCACTCGGCGGGACGTTGGATCCGCGACGCTTTGCTCCGCTGACGCTCGATACACAGGTTCGCCTGTTATCCGACGGCCGATTTCCCAGCGAGTCCCACGGAGAACTCTGGGACAGCGGGCGAACGGCTGTGTTAGAATCGGGTCCGTTTACTCTCGTGGCAACAAGCAAACCTGTAAGTCTCTATGACCGCTCCTTGTTTCTTGCGCACGGGCAGAATCCCGCAACTTTTAAAACGGTCGTGGTAAAGTCTCCTCACTGTCAACCCCATATGTACGAAGAGGGAGCAGAACGCTTGATCCATGTGGATGCCCCGGGATCGACGAGCGCCAACTTGCCAAGTCTCGGCCACAAACATTGTCCTCGGCCTATTTTCCCTCTCGATGCCGAGGTTCCCTTTGCGCCGAAAGCAAAACTTTTCCGTCGAGATACAGGACTACATTCATGAAGATTCGAGACATCCTGGCATTTGGACTGCGTGGCCGGACTCCGGAGGGAGGATGGTCCAATGAAATACAGCCCGAAGATTGTGTGCATACCCTCATCGCAGTCCTGACCGAAGAAGGCTTGACTGGCTGGGGAAGCGTCTTTACGAGTGACGACCTGGTGCGTGCTTCATTGGCTTTACTGCGACCTCTCTTCCTGGGGGAAAACGCTCTGGAGCCGGAGCGGGTGAGCGAGAAGCTGCACCAGAATACCTTCTGGCAGGGGCGCGGAGGTGCCGTGACTCACACCATCAGCGGCATTGATATCGCGTTGTGGGATCTCTTAGGCAAGTCAACGGGACAGCCGGTGGGGCGTCTTCTCGGGGGCCGTTACCGGGAGCGGGTTCGTCCCTACGCCTCCCTTCTGATGCAGGAGCCGGGCCGCATGGCGGAACAGTTGTTTCGGATCAAAACTCAGGGATTCCGCGCTTTCAAAATCGGTTGGGGTCCCTTCGGTCGAAAGAGCTCTGCTCTGGATGAAGCGATTGTACGGACGGCTCGCGAAACGATTGGTGACGACTCTCTCTTGATGGTGGACGCGGGTGCCAGCGATGCGTTTTGGCCGCAAAACTACAAGTGGGCGCTGCGTACGGCCGAGATGCTGGCCCAATACGACGTCACCTGGTTTGAAGAACCTTTGGCACCCGATGCTCTCGAAGATTATGTCGCCCTCCGCCGTGCCGCAAAGGTTCCCATCTCAGGAGGGGAAGTCCTCACCAGGCGTCAATCCTTCCGGCCCTGGCTGGAAGCAGGGGCTTTCGATATTGTCCAACCCGATGTGACCAGGGTCGGAGGCATCAGCGAAGAACGGCAGATTGCGCGGATGGCCGGTGAGCATGGGATTCGCTTTATTCCCCACGGCTGGAATACTGCCGTCGGTTTAGCCGCCGATCTCCACCTTGCCTCCGCCTTTCCCGACACCGATCTGGTTGAATATTTGACCGGCTCACCCTTCATCGATGAAATTGCGCGCGACGGGTGGAAATTAGATGCCGACGGGATGCTCGCCATCCCTACGCGTCCCGGCCTTGGCTTTGAAATAAGTCTCCCTGCTCTTGCCGAGTATTCACGCACAACCCTGGCTGAGCTTCAGGTGATCCTTGGCTAGCCAGCGCACCGGAACCGGAATCCGGCTGGTCGTACTTCTGTGGTTCGCCCTGGCTTTGAACTATGTAGACCGCCAAATGGTCTATTCCATTTTCCCAGCCCTCAAAGCCGAGCTTCACTTTACAGACATCCAATTGGCGCTGGTTGGCAGTCTCTTTACCTGGGTTTATGCCCTGGGCATGCCTGTGGCGGGCTATCTTGCGGATCGAGTCCGGCGGGAGCGAATGATCGTCGCCAGCATGGTGCTCTGGAGCATCGCCACGCTCGGCTGTGGCCTCAGCCAATCCGTTGCCGGCTTCCTGGTTTGGCGGGGGGCCATGGGAATTACTGAGTCCCTTTACTATCCGGCGCCGTCAGTGTTCTGGCAATGGCCTACCCGGGAACTTCCCGTTCGAAGGCCATGGGGATTCATCAATCTGCTCAGCTAGCCGGAATTGCGATTGGAGGTTCGTATGGAGGATGGATGGCAGATCATGTCAGCTGGCGCACAGGGTTTGATGGAGCGGCGCTGGTTGGCGTCTTTACTCCATGGTCCTCGTCCGATGCCTGCCAAAGTCTCAGCCGTCTTCAGATTTCCAGCACCAGCTCACCCCTCCGGCGCCTGAGTTACGCTCGTCCATGGACGCTGCTATCCGGCTCTGACAGCCGCCTTTTTTGCCTTTTGTTCCATGTTGTGGGTTATCTATGCGTGGCTCCCAATTTTTTATTCGAACGCTTTCATCTTTCCATGACAGAAAGCGGCTCGAGCCACTCTCTTTGTTCAGATCAGCTGCGGGGTCGGGATCCTACTGGGGAGCGCTCTCGCGGACTATCTATCGAGCGCACCCCGGCGGCGCGATTATATGTGTGCGGCCGTGCCTTGTTATGCGCTCTTCGGCTACCTGACGTTCATGGCACCGACGCTAATTCCGCAGCGGTTTGTCTTCCGCCTATGGTCTCTTCTCCGGCCTCATGGTAGGCAACGCCTTTGCCGCCCTCTATGACATCGTGGCCCCGCAACGATACGGGCTGGCAGCCGGGCTCTTGAACATGATGGGAGGAATGGCGGCCACTCTCATGATTTTTCTGGCTGGGTTGTGGAAGAACACTCAAGGTTTCGAGACCTTGCTCCAGGTTGTGGCTTCGGGTTGTGTCCTGGCAGCTCTGCTTTTAATCACCGTAACAACCGTACATTTCCAAAGGGAAAAACAACGGTACTTGGCGCAGATTCCTCAATGAGTCATTCAAGGAATCGGTTCGGCGCTGAAGAAGCCGCTGGTATTGGCCGTCGAGTCATAAACTCTGGAAACGGCAATGAGTGGTGTATTAGCAGGGGAAATGATCTCGATTGGTCCAAAGTTGCTGGTCGCTCCGAGGTCCTGGAGGACGTTATCGCTCGAAAAGTATCCTTTGGCAGGAATAGTGATCGTTTGGGTGGCAGTGACATTTCCGTTCCCAGTGGACTCACCCTGTCGCGCAAGAATCGTGGCACTCACCGGAACATCATTGGGATTGACGATGACCACGGTCGATTTGAATTCCAGGTTGGCGCTGGATTTCAAGAGGAGATGACTGCTCCCACTACTTACACTCTCTTCGATACTCGGATCCTGGGTGAGGTTATGAATTTGAGTCGCGAACGCGCGAATCGGCTGATCCGCAGTGATTTGAAGATACCCTTCCTGATTTGTGATGTTTGAGTTGCTGGAGCCATTAATTAAGAATCTAAGAATGTTGTTGATTTGAAGCATTCCCAATGGTGCAACTTGCACAGAACGACGAGCACTAGCGAGAGTGATGCCGTTTCCTTGCTTGTCAAACCAGGTGATTTGGAAGTTGGCCACATCACTTCCCAAATTATTGATACCCAGATTCGTTCGAAACGTGTCCGTATCGATCACAAACGGGATAATTTCGGAATGAGATCCTGAGTCTTCGCTCTGCGCCGCAAAAAAGCCGCTGGTCCCTGCATTCAGTCCTGAAACTCGAGATACTGCGACGAGCTGAGCTCCATTGAGGGAGCGAATCTCCACGGGTCCGTAGGAGTCTGCAACCGATAATGCTTCAAGGACATTCGCATAAGTGATGAATCCATTCCCGGCAATCGAAAGATTTGCCAAAGGAGTGCCGATGGGCTGTCCTGTGTCCCGGCTCAACGCCGTGAGAGTGACCACAGCGGGATTTTGAGATAGGTTCAGTACGACCAAGTTTGACCGGAACGGGCCTGTATTGGCGGATGATTGCAATATGAGCCTCGGGACTCCCGTTTGGATTCCATCCAGGATACTTGGGTCGCCCGTCTCATTCTCAATCTGCGACACGAACCCTTGGATGGGGAGGTCGGATTCCAGGACCAAGGAGCATTCCCGTCCTGTAGATGACGCAGCCCCTTCCAGATACGCCAGCACACTATTAATTTGGAGATAACCATTTCCCGGAATCTTCACAGAGGCCGGGGAATTTACCTGTAGTCCATTGTTATCCAACTCCAGTAATTGAACTGTAGCTTCCGTCGGGTTCGGGTTGTTGATCCCAAGATTCGACCGGAAGTAAACCGTGTCAACTGCGTAAGGAATTCTTAATGCGTTTGCCGGTACCGTCACCGGAGCATAGACCTGATACGTATAGGCATTGGGTAAAGCAACGGCTTGGGCGCCGGGGTTCGTCAGGGTGACCGCTACCGGACCCGCGGGGCTGGGACCAGTTGTCGCAATTACCAGGGTTGAGCTGACAAATTGAACGTTGGTTGCCGATACTCCCCCGAACGAAACCGTCGCTCCCGCCTGAAAGTCGTTGCCTGAAATATAGACTTGAGTATTCCCTAAAGTCGACCCTGAGGAGGGTGAAACCGAACTAATGACGGGTTGAGCTCCGCTCAACTGAATATCAACCGTGCCCAATCCTTCCGTCGCCTGAGCAAAGTATGACTGAAACCTCTGCTGCATTCGCGTCAGCTTGGCAAGCTCGTCGGCTGTTGGAGAAGTGCCAGGGAGTACCAGCAAGATGGTGGCCTGATGAATGACCTTCGGAGCGGATACGGCATCCGGGATTCTCGGGCCCAGAGCGGCGATGATGTCGTAGGCAGTTAAATCTGCACGGGTCCCGCTGAACGTGAGCCCAATGTCGGAAGGTTCCGTGACATCGGTGGGGACATGATGGCTCCCAGCCGCTGGCTTCACATAAACAAGGGACCAACCTCCGCCGCATTGCGCAAGCCCGCCAAGGTATTGATCCAACTTCCCGAAACCGGTCGTAGCTCCCGTAATGGTGAAGGAGCCATTCCCGTTGTCATCAATCGAGTGGCCCTCCATGAGCGAGGCATCGGCGTTAAAGAAAAACTCCAATGGGCCTGTTGGTAGCCCAACAAATCTCCATTGTCCGCCCCGGCCTGCCGGAACAAGGATTAGGCTAGCCAGCGATGGGCGGTTTCATGCGCCATCACTGCTACCGTGGAATAGGTGCGGACAGCAATAGTGTCGGGATCTGCCGGGAATGCCGCTAATTGGTTCATTGCCAGGAAGCTCTGCAATCTTCCGGCGCTGCCAAATTCCTGGGAGTAATCAAACGTTTCCAAATTGATCCCTTGGATATCGTTTTTGACACCGGCTTCAAAAGCAAACGTATCCTGGCCGATGGCGTAAGGGAAATTCGTATAAATGGCAAGTTGTTCAAAATTGTCAGGGTGCGTTAAATAAAAGGCTTTTGCCAAACTCGTGAAATCGATTTCCGTCGTAGTCGAAAAATGTTCGGCCACGGGGCCCGATGGGAGTGTTCCGCTCGACTTGCTCAGGTCAATCAGGTTTACGGTTTGAAGTCCCTGACCTGCCGACCATCCGACAATGAGCGAACTTGCCGTTATCGAACCATACGTCAACTCGAACGAGCCATCTGAATAAAGAGCCAGCTGAACCGTATTGGGCTGGGTTCCCCCAAACTCTCGGACCCGATTCCAGGTAATCAGGAAGCGGTCCGCGAGAGCATTGTAATAGACTCCACCATCTCCGAGGGTCGGATCCAGATCATCAAAAAGGGTGGCAATTCGCGGCGGCCCGCCATTGAATCGCCCCAAATCCCGGTCTGTATGGGCGTCATCGCCTTGCGTAAAAGTAACGTTCCCATCCGAGTTGATGAAGACACTGCCATAGCTCGCGCCCAGAAAGGGGAAATGAAATCCTGTCGGGAAAGTGATTTGACTATAGTCATCGTCAGATAACGAAAGTTTCGTTCCCAAGTCTTGATTGAGGCTGCCGGGTTGCACACTTAAGCTAAACGTCGTCGCCCCAGACGGCACCATCCGCAGATTTGTCGATGCCAAGTCAAAGGGATTGGCCTGGGAAACGATGGTGCCATCGTCTTCGATGATTGAGACATTCCCAACATCTCGGGCCGCTGCAACACGCGACCTCAACGCCATCCGGGAAAGGTTGGGTTCGATAAGTTGACGCAAGGCCCGGGCCTTGTGAATTTCATCCTTGATGCGCCCGGGATAGGCTCCGCAAAAGGAGTGATTGGAAAGCTGCGCGGGCCGGGGGAAATTGGATCGAGAGAGCGCCTCAGAGCCCGGGCACAAAAGTAGCAGAGCCAGGAGGGGCAGAAAACGATATGCTTTCATAGGTAATGGTGTCGATGAGCTTGAATTATCTTCTGCCAGTATTTGAGATTGCCTTGCCAGATTTATTGCTCCATGCTGGTTCGAATTCGCCCGAGTATGCAAATCGGCCGGTATGGTAATTATTCTCACCCGGTCTCGGGTGCATCATAAGGCAGGCTATTCCTTCTCGTAAACCAGCTTTTGTTGCCGGTCCCTGGACCCGCCACTCGATTTAATTTCGACGGTCATCGTTTTCCCGTCCGGCGACAAGCTGCGGACTTCGGACATCTTGATCGTCCCATTGTCCGTATCAATGGTTGCCTTCGTCACCAATTGATTTTCTTTCCAGGTGGTTTGCGATTCAACGACATAGCCTCGAAAGCCTTCGTTCTGGTTGATTTTGCCATCGGTTGTGTACTTCAATTCCCGGTATTGATCTCCTCCGCCTTCATTCAGCTTTTGTTTGATCATCAGTTTCGGCTCTTCATGCTCAATCATGAGGGTGGCGGGGATTTGTGGTCTTCGAGGCCTCTCCATTTCTCCTGTGTCGGAAGAAGAACTTTGTCCCGAACCAGATCCATTAAGACCGGGATCGCCAGGGTAAGGTCCGCTTGGTCCTCCGCCCAGGCGAGGTCCTCCCATTCCTCCCCCCATCCGAGGACCACCCATTCCCGGATACCCCGATCCAGGAACACCCGTCCCCTGTCCTCCCATTCGGCCAACGCTACCATGGCTTCGCCCTGACCCGCCCCAATTGCCTAAGTCACTTTTTTCTTTATTGAGAACCCAAGTCCCCGAAAAATTCGGCTTCGAATCGACCGCCATGACCGACATGCCGATAGAGACAGCTAAAATAGCCCCCAATAGAAATGAAATTCCAGTCTTCATTTATCCTCCCTCACGTTGGCACAACATCCAGGTGACTTGTTTTTCGGGGCCGTTCACACTCAGCCCTTCCATATAAGTTGTTACAGAGCTAGATGCCATTTAAAGCAAAAATGGTGCAAATAAAATGTAAAGACTGGGTAAAGTCCCCCCGGGAAAATGCAAAATTCCGTGGTAAAAGCCTGGGATGGCTCACAACGTCAGGAGAATCTAAGACGATCAAATAATTAATAACAAAGGTGTTGAATAACACCCTGCCTCCCTGCTTTAAACTTCAACGGGTCTTGCAACCTATGGGAAGGGATGGAATCCCCCCGCCCGTTTCGAGATGCAACCTGCTTTGAAGATTGCCTCTCTAATTGAAATCAGTCTGACCGGTTGGAGTTTGTTCACCAAGTTGAGTCAAAAAAAGGTTTGAGCTTCACTGCATAGCTTCCAGGTGGGATTGGCAACAGAGAATTTGACACGACAATCGAAAACTCAGGCTGCAGGCAATGGAGGGGAGGAACTCAATGAATATTTCGTGGCAACCCGATCGATTGATGTTTCGTGGAGCCCGTCTCATCTCCAATGTATGGGCAGCCTCATGGATCTCTTTCGGCCTTGCCTCAGGTATTAGTCAAGGGCTCACGTCGGTTCGGGTGGCGTTTGATCTCACAGCTTCGGGGATATTTTTCGCCCTCTTGCAATGGCTGACCCAGAAAAGGACGGAGTTGGGAGGAGTCCTTCTCTTCTTATTTGGACTCACTCTTGCGGTATGCCTGCCTATCTTCTCCAATCATCCCCATGGATCGGGATTCACCTTTGTTGCTCTAACCCTGTCGCTGCCTCCGTTGGTCGCGGGTCTCATGGTCATGGCCGATTGCCATAGCAAAAAGCTTCGCTCCATACCCCGTCAGGAACAATTTTCTCCCCTTACTTCCCGGAAATCATGTCAAGGTCAAGTGGGAGAAATATAGGGCCGCAAATTCTCGAATGGCCAAATCACTTTTTTGTTCACAAACGAAAAAAGGACTCTCCAAAAACGGAAGGAGCCCGCTCCAGATGGTCCTTTCGCCCCAGATCCATCCAGCGCGCGTCATCAGCCCGGAATGCCAGAAGAGATTCTCCATTGCTGGCCAATTGCAAATACGCTTCGACCAAAGAGAACGGTGCGGTCAAGTTGAGTTTTTCAAAAATGAGCGGGGAGACGACCTGAATCCCCATAAAGGCGAGCGGCAATAGCGGCCCAACCCCGGGACAGGCCAGGCGAGTCTCGCTCGGATCAGTGGACTGCCACCCGCAAAGTCGATTCCCCCGGTCAAACAAAAAGTACCGCGTCGTTTTTCGCTCTCTGACGGCCAAGGTGACCAAGGCCTCGGCGGATTGATGGGCATTCATCAACTGGACGAGATTCAGATCGGTGAGTACATCTACGTTATGTACAAGGAAAGGTTTTCCATCGTCGAAGAACCAAGCGGCATTTTGTACTCCACCGCCTGTATCCAGCAGGAGCGCTTCCTTCGAGACCTGGATGGTGATTTGCGGCGGAGTAGAATGGCGTCGATACTCGTCAAGAAAGGAAATGATCTGGTCGGCAAAGTGATGGGCGTTGACAATAATCTCTGTAAACCCCTGTTGAACCAGGCGGCCCAGGACCAGCGCCAGTAGAGGGACTCCTTGAACTTCCAACATCGCTTTGGGACGGCTGAGGGTCAGTGGGTGCAGGCGTGTCCCCAATCCCGCAGCCAGGATCATGGCTTTCATAACTTACGTTCAAGTTCCCGATGGTGTAAATCGATCTGGACTTCTCCTTGAAGGCTCAAATGGGAGGCCAGACGTTCTGCGCAAAAAACGGAACGGTGTTGTCCACCCGTGCAGCCGAAAGCCACAGTCAGGTCGGAAAAACCGCGGCCTCGATGATGCTCAACCGCCTGGTCGACGAGGCAGCTGGCCTGTTCGAGAAACCGCTTTACCGCAAGCTCCCGATCCAGGAAGCGAATCACCTCCGCATCCTGCCCGGTGAGCAGGGAGTACTCCGGAAATCGCCCGGGATTAGGCAGCGCCCGGCAGTCAAAGACGAATCCTCCCCCATGCCCTGTTTTATCCCTCGGCAATCCGTCCTTGTATGAAAAGCTTTGGACATGGACGGTCAAACCCAGACCTGGCTTCGCGCCGAGTTTCCGCAAGGACTGCGATTGAATCAGTTGGCGCCAAGCATCGGTCAGCGCCGGCAACGGTATGGGCAAATGGCTTCGCTCCAGGAGTCCCTCCAGGTTTTGCAAGGCATACGGGATACTGTGCAGGAAATGGGCCTTCCCTTCATATAGGCCGCGCAAGCCGTAGGCACCGAAAACCTGCATCAACCGCACCAAGGCGTATCCATAGTAATGCTGAAGAAAAATTTCTGGCCGGATGGGGACTAAAGTCCGGACCACTTCAACATAATGCTCGAGAAGCTCGTCTCTGACCGCCCAGGGCAGGTCCGCCTTGGAGTCCAACAACAGGGAAGCCACATCGTATTGCAGTGCCCCTTTTCTTCCTCCCTGGTAGTCTATGAAATAAGGTCGATCCTGAAACCACATGATGTTTCGTGACTGAAAGTCCCGGTACAGAAAGAAGTCACGCTCCGTGTACAGCAAATATTCCGTAAACCGGTCGAAGTCATCTTCGAGCGCCTGTTCATCGAATCGTATGTCTGCCAACTTCAAGAAGTAGTATTTGAAATAATTCAAATCCCAGCGGATGGACTGTCCATCAAATTGTTCCCGGGGATAACAGACTGAATAGTCGAGGTTCCGTCCTGCTGTAATCTGGAATTGCGGAAGCACGGAAAGGACTTGCTTGTACATCTGAATCAACCGGCCTGGCAGTGCCCCTCCACATCGAAGCTGGATCCCCAAGGAATATAACGTATCGTCGCCCAGATCCTGTTCAAGGTAGATGTGTCGATCCAGATCCGCGGCATAGATTTCCGGGACGGGCAATTGATACGTTTGGAAATGCTCGGTAAGCTTCAAGAAAGCAATGTTTTCTCTGCGGTCGGCGTTCAGAACGCCAATCACCGATGATCGATCCCCGTAAATGCGATAGTAACGTCGTCCGGAGCCATGCGCGGAAACGGGGACAATGCTTTTGGGCGGCTGGCCCGACCAGCTTTGATAGAACTCTTGGAGCTCACGTTGGATTTCAGTAAACATCTAAGTAGTCTTAAGAATGGTGAAACAGGGCAAGACAAGCCATCCGACTTCGTCTGGACTCACTCGCGAGTTTTACCCTTTTGCGGGTTTCCCCTTGCCTATGATTTGCTGAATAGATTTCGCTTCTACAGCTAGCCTGACACATCGTAATCGCTTCCCTTTTGATTAGCAATGTCTCCTCTGGTAATCGGCCTGTAGATTGATCTTGCCAGGAGGAGCGTTGCGATTTGAATAAGAAAGCTCACCGTCGGGCCTGCAGGTCTTCAGAAAATCACTGCCCTGTCGCCCTTGACGCAATTCGATCAGTTGGGTATATTGCGCGAGGTTCAATCGAAACAGCCAACGTCAATTCAACATTCGAACTTGAAGGAGCGAAATCATTATGAGCAATGATCCGATTAACGGTGTCGAATTCAAGAGACAAATGCGCGCCGGAATCCCCAAAATGGGTTTATTTCTCAATTCTCATAGTATTACTGTCGCCGAGCAGTTGGCTCACAGCGGTTACGATTGGTTGCTGGTCGACACTCAACACGGGCCGATGAGCTACGACATGCTTTCCGCAATGCTTTGTGCGATCTCGAGTGGCGGCGCGAAATCCATGGTCCGAGTCGCCGGTTATCATGACCGGGGCGGAATTCAACAAGCACTGGACCTGGGAGCCGATGGGGTGCTGATCCCGTACATCAATAATGCGGACGAAGCCCGAGAGGCCGTTAGTTGTGCCCGATACCCCACGGCTGGGACGCGTTCCGTCTATTTTCCACAGCGCAGCACCAACAAAGCGGGTCTCCTCGGCTACGTCGGGAATGCCAATAAGAATATTATCGTGGCCCTGCAGGTGGAAACCGCCTCTTGCATTAAGAATATGAGTGAAATCGCGGCCGTTCCCGGTGTGGACATTCTATTCCTCGGCCAAAACGACCTCTGCATGTCCATGGGACTCTACGAGAAATATGAGTTTCCGCACATGTATACGTCGACCGAACTGAACCAAGCGACTCAAACCCTCATCCAGGAAGCTGGAAAGAATCAAGTTATTTTGGGGGTGTTTTTGTTCGGAACATCGCGCGTCGGGGAATTTCTGGAAAAGGGTTTTACCTTTATCAGTATCGGGAATGACTTGCATCATGTTCTCACGCAATCGACGGCTTATGTCCAGGACCTGGAATCCATCGCCAAGAGCAAGAATAAAGATTGGGCTCGACGGCCAACGGCCCTGATGTAACGCTCTTTCTTTGCCCTACCATCGTCCTTGAGGACGCTGGAGGCGATAGTCTTTTCCTGTCACTTCTCCTTTCTTCAGGGTGTTTGCAGCCCCGATGGCAGCAAACATCCTGGATGACGGACGGGGAGAGGAGCCTTGTTGGATACGGATTCCCTGGGCTTAATTCAATACCCGCGCGTTTACCCCCTCACTTGAATTCATATGACATTTTGTATCGCGGCCCGGCCTGCCAAATGGTAGGATGAATGTTTATCGGTTCCACCCCCAAGGAACATCCGGGCCATTCATAAGCTGACGATAACAGCCGAGTATTTAGAAACGGTAAAATCAAAAGACAGCGACAAGCGAGGAAACGATGTCGGGAATGATCAACCAGAAAGGGAGCTCAACCCCATCCGAGTGGAAAGCCCAGCCCCAGATTCCGGGCCTTTCGGAGACTGCCTCCGAACTATCGACTCTTGAGAACATCCAAAATCGAGTGCTTTGGCTGAGCACCTACCTGATTCACTATGCCAATTCCATTCGCGAGAACCCGGATGGCGTGAAGGTGGGAGGACATCAAGCCAGCTCTGCCTCTCTCGTAAGTCTCATGACCGCCCTTTATTTTCGTTTTCTGGCTCCCGGGGATCGCGTTTCCGTCAAACCCCATGCTTCACCCGTATTCCACGCAATTCAGTTTTTGCTGGGCCGATTGCCTGGTGACAAGCTCAAACAATTTCGAAGTTACAAAGGATTGCAGTCTTACCCCAGTCGGACGAAAGACGTTGATGAGGTGGATTTCTCCACCGGTTCTGTAGGGCTTGGAGCCGTCACCCCGAATTTCGCAGCGCTTACCCGGGAGTATGTCAAAGACCATTTTCATCATGACGCCCAAGGTCGATTCATCGCCTTGGTCGGTGACGCCGAATTGGATGAGGGAAATGTTTGGGAGGCTCTCGGGGAGGAGTCTCTCCAGCAAGTTGGGCGCGTCCTTTGGATCGTGGATCTCAATCGACAAAGCTTGGACCGAATTGTGCCCAGCGGGAAAGCCCAGAAGATCAAAGAAATGTTCCGTGTCAACGGCTGGCACGTTCTGGAACTCAAGTATGGGAGCCGGTTGGAGGAAGTCTTCGCTCGCCCTGGCGGAGAAAAGTTGCGGGAACGCATCGATCTCATGACCAACGACGAATACCAAAGCCTCTTGCGGCTGACTGATGGGGAAAAAATTCGCGAGAAACTGGCACATCCCTTTGGGGTGATCGAACCTCAACTGTTGAAGCTTCTCGAGGATTACCCTCAGAATGAGATCCGAAGCCTGCTTTCCGATCTGGGGGGGCACGACCTGCCGAGAATTCTAGCGACGCTAAAAGAGGCGGACCAGGTTTCGAACCGACCCGTCGTCATTCTGGCTTACACCATCAAGGGATGGGGCCTGCCCATCGCTGGTGACCCTTTAAACCATTCCAAGCAGTTGACGCAGGATCAAATTGTGGAGCTGCAACAGCAGCTGAACATTCCGGGAGGAGAGGAGTTTTCCGGTTTCTCGAAAGAGAGCCCTGAGGGAGCGTTTATCCACTCCTATTTGGAACGACTGGCTTCCCAATCCAGGGCTCTCTCGGCGCCCGAAACTGCTGAGCCCATCGCCATTCCCCAGTCCCTTGGCGCTCAGTATCGAGGTCAGATTTCGACCCAGCAAGCGGTGGGAACGTTGTTGACAGCTTTGAGCCGCAAACCCGAAGTCGCCGCCAGGATGGTGACCACCTCTCCCGACGTGGCAATTTCAACAAACCTGGGGGGCTGGATCAATAAGATGGGGGTCTATTGCCAGCAGGAAAGCACGAATTTCTTTAGAGAGAATGCCATTTCATTAATGCTGAACTGGGAACAGAGCCCGCGGGGCCACCATCTCGAACTCGGAATTTCTGAAAATGATTTGTTCCTGCTGTTAAATATGCTGGGCCTTTCGAAGGAGTTTACTGGGGAAACCCTATTTCCACTCGGCACCATCTACGATCCCTTTATCTCCCGCGGCCTGGATTCGCTTATTTATGCCGCCTATTGCGAATCGAAATTCATCTTCGCCGGTACTCCTTCAGGGATTACGTTGAGCCCCGAGGGCGGGGCCCATCAGTCACTGATTACACCGTCCATCGGTATAGAGCTTCCCAATTTGGTGTATTACGAACCCACTTTCGCTCAGGAGCTGGAATGGATTTTTCTGGCTGGTTTGAAGAACCTCACGGATCGAAAGAATGGTCAAATTGTCTATTTGCGATTATCGACCCGCGCCATCGCCCAGGAGCTGTTTCCTTCACCTGCGGACGAAATTCAGTCCAGGACTCTTCGGGACAATGTCTTAAGGGGAGGGTATCGGCTGGTGGATTATCACGATGATCCGGAGTACCAACCCTCGGAAAATGTTGTCAACATCTTTGCCAGTGGCGTCGTCGTCCCGGATGCGCTGGAAGCCAGCCAACTGCTTCGCAACGAAGGAATCCTGGCAAATGTGGTCGTGGTTACCAGCCCGGATCTTCTGTATCGGGGCTGGCAACAAGCAAGCAAACTAAAAATGAAGAACCCAGGGAGCCGTTTCTCATTTCACCTCGAGCGGCTCGTCCCGCCTGCCGAACGGCAGGTTCCCATCGTGACCTTGATGGACGGACACTCCCATGCCCTCTCCTTTATCGGGAGCGTCTTCGGGACAAGAACGGTTCCTTTGGGGGTGAATGAATTCGGTCAAAGCGGCACGCGGGATGAGTTATATGACCACTATGACATTGGGAAGAAGGCAATCATTGAAGCGGCGAAGCTGGCAGTCGAGAGTTAATGGGCACGGGCCGCAGGCCTAATCCAATGCCGGGCATGAATTGCAGGAAAGTCCGCTAAACCGACACGGAAGGTTAATGACCGCGTCGAAGATAAGAATCGAAAAGGGCGACCTGGCCGCCACCTTGGAAGAAAGCGGGAATCGGTCGCATCAAGATGCGGGATTCGAATACACAAAAGCACTTATGCCGGACTTTCTTCGCGTTCTCCTTTGCCTCGCAGGGTCGTTCCTGCTACTCCTGAATAGTGCTCTCGCTTCAGATCTGCAGTCGTCATTTAAGCCCGGATTCCCCTTGTCCCAATTGAAATCCTTTGCTTTTTCAAAACAAGACCGAAAATCGCCTGATGGATTGGCTTCTGCCCCTGAAACCGAGCGCCTCATTCGCGAAAATCTGCAAGCCCAGTTCGTGGCGGTCGGACTTCAAGTGACAGACCGGGACCCGGACTTCCTTTTCGCATTCTACGCGAAATCCGTACTGCGCACCCGATGGCGGAGCGCTTCATCGGGAGGTTGGGGCGGAGCGGGCAATGCAGCTCCTGAAGGATATGAACTCGGGACATTGGTGGTGGACATTGTCCATCGGGAGTCTAATCAAGTGGTTTGGCACGGCGTCGCCACAAAGGCTCTCAATTACAAACCGGAGAAGGCCAACGCTGTCATCCGCGAGGGCTGCGAAAAATTGGCAAAACGGTTTAAAAAGGACGTGAAGAAGCAAAGCAAGACGAGCTGATGGCCGGACGATTTCTCTGGCTGGCCCTTTTGGCCTTTTCCATTTGGACTCTACCCCATGGCAACCTCTACCGGAAAACCGTCGCTTCGCCTAGGTGTGATCGCGACGGCATTGTGCTTCAACTTAACGGCCAGTGCGCAAGCCATTGCCAAGTTGAGACCGGAGACATTGGCTAGTTTTAATGACTACGTCAAATCGGCCGAATCATCCATTCAACTGCGTATCGAGAAGAAAATTCCCGCCTTATGGCTCTATGAGAATCCGGAAAACCGGGCCCGTGCGCTGCAGGGTAAGATCGTGACAGAACGACTGAATACACCTCAAACGGGTGCCGTAGCGGGAGGGATGATTCATGATTGGATTGCAGGCATGTTTATACCAGGAGCCTCGATCGGAGAAGTGCTCCAGGTATTACAGGATTTCAACCGGCACAAACAGATTTACCCGGAAGTCATCGACTCCAAGCTGATCAAACGCGATGGGAATACCTACCTGTCCTACTTGAGGCTAAAAAAGGAAAAGATAATCACGGTCGTTTTGGATACGGAGCATGAGGCCACTTATCTTCAGGTTGAACCGAATCGCTGGGTTTGCCGGTCCTACAGCCGGAAGATCGCTGAGGTCAATGCACCCGACACATCAGACGAAAAGGAGTTGCCCCCGGGAGAAGATCATGGGTTCCTCTGGCGACTTAATGCTTATTGGCAACTCCAACAGGTCAGTGAGGGTGTTTTTCTGGAATGCAGAGCAGTCTCCTTGACCCGCGACGTCCCGACCATGTTAGCTTGGTTGATCAATCCAATCATTTCCGATTTGCCGGGCGAATCTTTGCGAGGAACGCTGGAGGCCAGTCGCGCCGCGATCCAGGCACGCACTGCCGCCCGAGTGCACTAGACTGACCTCTCCCTCTTTCGTAAGGCAAGCTCCCAACGATCCTTCATATTTAAAAATCATTAAATCGATTTCGCCTCAATTCCGATTCTTAGTTCGGCCTTCAGTACTGTGAACGATCAGTTCTTGTCGAGTTTGGAACTTGGTTTTCACCCATTCGTCCGCTGAAAGGGGAATGATCCGGCGAGATGAAGGGTTTTTGCTGTTGCGAGGGTAGAATCGGAAAGTTATATTGCGAAAGCAAGCAGGCGGAAGGAAGTGGCACTGTCCCATGAAGACCCCGAGCCAGCCCGTCGTTATGGCCAGGTGACTGTGCTTTCGGCAAAGGAGTGTCAGATTTCATGTCCAAATTTGAAGACCGGCTCAAAAAAGGAATCCTGATCGGCGATGGGGCCATGGGAACCCTTCTCATGCAGGAAACCAAAGCGTCTGTTTGCCCTGAAGGGATGAACGTGACGCATCCGGACCTGGTCTTGGGAGTGCATCTACGCTATATCGCAGCTGGCGCTGACATCATCGAAACGAATACATTTGCGGCGAATGCCCCCAAGCTTCGAGAATGCGGCCTTGAGGAGCTCATGGCACAAATCAACAGCCAAGCCGTCAAACTCGCACGAGAAGCCAGGGAAATCTCCGGGAAAGAAGTGCTGATTGCCGGCTCAATAGGCCCCTTGGGAGCTTTTGAGCGATTGGCTCTGGAGCAGGAATTGGACCGGCGGGGAGAATATCGCCGGCAGGCGGAAATTCTGGAACAACGGGGTGTGGAGCTATTCTTCATTGAAACTTTTTCCTCTCCTGAAGATCTTCGCCTAGCCGTCGAGGGAGTGCACTCCATCAGTTCTCTCCCCATCGTCGCCCAGCTCACCTTTCCGGGAGGCTTCCGAGTTTCAGACGGAGATGGTCTCTATGAGATGTTCGCCTCCCTTGCTGATCTCCCGGTCGCCGCCTTGGGAGTCAACTGTGGAACAGGGCCCCGCGAGCTATTGGAAATCCTCGAGCATCTACCCAGGCAGGGAAATGTTGTGATCTCCGCATCTCCGAATGCCGGTCTGCCTGTGCGCTCCGGCGGACGTTATGTCTTTCCGGATTCTACTCCGGAATACTTCGCAGACTTTGCCCGTGAGGCAGTTCGCCTCGGTGCCCGGATCATCGGAGGATGTTGCGGAACACGGCCGGAGCATATCCAGGCAATGGCGGACGCGCTGCGGGGAGTTGCGTTGCCGGCCCAGGTACAAACCTCTGTAAGCGTTCAACCAAAAATAGCACCGTCACCGGCGCAGGTCGAATTTCCCTCTCAGCTGGCCCACAAGCTGCACGAAGGACAATTTGTGGTTTCCGTGCAGCTCGATCCTCCCAAAGGGGCAGAGACGCAACGCCTATTGGAAGCGGTAACCGCCTTCAAGAATTCTGGGATCATCGATGTGATCGACGTCAACAGCAACCCTTTGGGTCGGCTGCACATGGACTCCCTTTGGATGGCTCAACAGGTCGAACGTCTCGGCATGGAAAGCCTCCCTCACATTACCCCGCGGGATGCCAGTATCATGGGACTACAAGGCAACCTGTTGGGCGCCCACTCCGAGGGAATTCGAAACCTGCTGGTGATCACTGGGGATCCTTCCATGGTGGGTGGGGCGGCGGGTGGAAAGGATGTTTACCAAACCGATTCGGTGGGACTTGTCCGACTGATCTCGGAGATGAATCAAGGGAAAGATGCCGTGGGAAACCTGATTGGATCTCCCACACAGTTTTATGTAGGCGTAGCCGTCAACCCGGCAGCTCCTGACTTAGCACTGGAAGTTCGCCGTTTCCGCCAAAAAATCGAGAACGGCGCGAGCTTCGCCATGACACAAGTTTTCTTTGACTGGGCTCCATGGGATCGATTTCTGGAAGCCCTCGGCGAAGATTCTCCAATTCCCGTTCTGGCCGCAATCTGGCCGTTGACCAGCTATCGACTCGCGCTCCGTCTGCATCACGAAGTCCCCGGGATCTACCTGCCGGAAACGCTGCTGCACCAAATGGAACAAGCGGGTAAAGACGCACGAAAACTGGGATTTGATCTGGCGAGAAAGATGATCTCGGAAGCGAAGACTAAGACTCAGGGGATCTACATCATCGCACCCTTCAAGGATGCCGCGGCCGCTCTGGAATTACTGACCTAAGCAACTCGAAGAGCCGGGTAGCCCAAGCCGCTTGCGCTGACATATCGTCATCCGCGATTTACCCCCAGGATGCAGAAGAGCGCCCGTTTTGATTTATGCATTGTTCCAGGATTCCAAGGCAAGGCGGGCAGCGCCGCGCGCACCTGCCATGTCGCCGTCTGGGGCAATTTCCACAGAAACCCCTTTCTGCTCGTCTCGCAGCGGCAAATGCTCCCGAATCACCTTAAGAAACCATTCCCGAAATTCGGGGCGTGTCTGCATGATCCCACCACCGACGAAGAATGCGTCCAAATCCAGGAGCTGGATGGAAATATCAAATAAGTAGGCCAAAGCAATGGCCTGTTTTCGAAAAATCAAACGTGCCATTTCATCGCCCTGCTCGCCGAAAGATCTGACCCGTTTGGCCCGCTCCCCATCGATTTCGGAAATCTGCCAGAGGGGATGATTGGGATATTTTTCCAGGTAATAAGGCAGAAGATTATTTTTGATGGCTGTGAGAGAAGCCCAAGCTTCGACGTCCCCTTCGCGTCCACAATTGCATTTTGGTAGCGGTTGGTCAATCTCCAGGAGGCCGCGGGTGGGAAGAACGACGTGACCCGCTTCGGCTGCAAATCCTGTACCGCCCACCACCAGCTGTCCATTGACGACAATCCCCCCGCCCAGCCCTGTTCCCACAGCGGCCGTCAGTGAGGAAAACTTGGGATCACGTCCGAATTTGACACGATGACAGTGGAGCGCGGCAGCATTCCCATCATTTGCGTACACTGTGGGCAACCCCATCGCTTTCTCGAAAGCTTCACGAATCGGGAAACTCGCCCAACCTGAATTTCCAAAATTAATGGGGCCCTCCGAAGAAAAAATTCCATCGGCGCTGGCCGGTCCGGGCGTGTCGAGGCCAATGACTTTAATATCATGCATCGAGACCCCCACGGCTTCGGCGGCCTGCCGGAGGGCCGTCTCCATCTGGCGAAGCGTCACTTTGGGCCCTTGTTCCACCAGCGCCGAAGTCTCCACCATTTCTTGAATCCGAAAGGTTCCGTCCTCCGCAAGTAACGTGACATTAATCGATGTGCCTCCAAGATCCACTCCGGCAAATAAGTTCATGCCCAGTATCCAGCCTCCTTGAGGAACGCTACCTTATTGAATTTGAAAAACAAACGATCTCAAAAAAGACGACTCATTATCGCACAAGACCCAGTGGATACAAGCGGGAAGGCCTACAGGCAAATCCATCCCATCTTCCCAAAGAGACCCAGCCCTGTCTCTCAGCGGTTGCCAAACATCTCCAAGAAGACAGTGTACGCCTCACTTCCCGTAGCGCTGGGGAAAGGGGTAATAATGAAGCCATCAGCACCGCGGGACGAGGAGAGTTCGTAGACTTGTTTCCAACCATTACGGGACAACGGATTCCCAGAGTCCATGAGAATCCGAGGCCATATCTGGCGACCTGTTTCATGAGCGAAATAGGCGTTCACTTCCGCAATCCATTGAACGGGCCGGTCCAAAGATTGAAAATAGGACATGGGGGCAAACACCTCGACGAATTTCGAAAGCCGCTTCAAATCTTGACCGGCCACCTGATAAATCGCATTGTTGTATTCAGTGGACTGCCAGGGAATGGCTGATAGTGCAATGAGTGTCGTGGGCCGGGTGCGGTCGCGCAGTTGACTGACCTTGTCACAAAACGCCGTGATCTGGTCGGCCCGCCACCGAATCCAGCGACTGGCCTGATTTTGGCGAATCCAGGCCGCTTGATCTGCCACTTGTTTAAGTTCGCGCGGTATCTGGATCCCTGTTTGCTTCTGAAACTTACCGAGACACACACGGCAGTAACAGGTGTCCGGCAACTCAGGGTTCGAGCTTTTCCATTGAACCGGATACTGCAGAAAGTCGAGCGCGATGACATCGTAGTATCCATGCTGGAGCAGCGTCTTGATCTCTTCGAGCTTTAATTTTTGTAACCATTCCTGGTTGGGGCAGACGCCCGCGTAATCCTGAAATTGAGGCAGGGGACTTCCGTCAGACATCACGGGTTGAGACTCAGGATGGGACTTCCAATGCTCTTCTCCTTCCCAGAGCACGATCATTCCTAAAGTCTTCATCCCGGCGGCGCGAAGCTGTTTGGGCAGCGTGCCATCCTGAAACCGCCCTCCCACCAGCGTTACCCCCATGGACTTCAGGAAGCGAACTTGCTGTTCAACCGTTTTTCCTTGTAACACTCCTGAAGGAGGAAAAACAGGATAAGCGCCCCTGATGACTTGACCCAATAAGTTGGGGCCAAGGGTTGCAATAAGCAGGAATACCAAACCTATCGGTAGGAAAAATTTGGAAGGTACTTCGCTCAAGACCCAATCTCCGGTTTGGAGTATATTTCACACTCTCTTAAAACGGCTAGTCAAAAGATTCGCCGTCGATAGACTTGAGTAAGGAATCAAACCCAAAGCGAATCTTACATCAATAAGCCTGATGGAGATTTTTGTTTCTACTTTCTACGGGGAGATAAATAAGGACCTATGAAAATCATTCAGTCATCGCTGTTCTTTATCCTCGCCGGATTGTGTGAGATCGGGGGAGGGTACCTTGTCTGGCTCTGGCTTCGCGAAAGCCGAAGTATTGCTTACGGAATTCTAGGGAGCGGGATTCTCGTCCTCTACGGGATCATTCCAACCTTCCAACCCGCCCATTTCGGACGCGTTTACGCGGCCTACGGCGGAGTCTTCATCGCGCTTTCCATGCTTTGGGGGTGGCAGGTGGATCGTGTGGTTCCGGACAAATACGACGTCATCGGGGCGGCACTCGCACTGATTGGCGTCCTCGTCATCATGGACTGGCCAAGAGGTTAACCCGAAGCAGGGCACCTTCTCGTACCAGCGATCCTTGCTTCCCTATCATTGAACCTAAGCCTCCGAGGCCTTTCAATGTGCCCCCTTTACATCAGGCATTTAGGTGTTGAAAGTTCCGAATTTGAATCTCCTAACCTGCAGTGGATGATGAATTTATGAGCCCACGAGGGAACCATAATCCAGATCGTCGAACCTGCCGATAAATTTCCATGGGACCTTCGGCATTCGAGACAACCGGAGGCAAAGGAAAGTTTATGGCAAGCGGGAGCAATGCCGTTCGCACCCATGAAGATTCAAAGCTTCTCATTAAATGGACGAACGTCGACGGAATTCAGATGACCGAGCAATCCGTCACGAATGACATCAGTGAAAATGGGATCTCATTCTATCTCAAGACCCCTGTTTGGTTGGACACACACCTCATCATCACGATTGGATCCAGTGAGCTATTCGGCCGATTGCAAACACTAAATGGGAAGGTTGTTCGCATCCAAACGGATCCTTCTGGCAATCAACTGGTTGGCGTACGGTTTGATTAGTTGCCGTTGTCCTTGAGAGACGGATTCCGCTGGCGATGACCTCCTCAAAGTAAGTCGAGCCCCGAGAACTTCCATGTTTTCCCATGTGATCATGAACTCTCTTGAAGTGGACAAATGCTTCTCCCAGGACAATCTGAAAACACTCTTTTGCATCCATCGACCCGGCTGAGGATCCTCTTGCATTCACAACCAATTCCCATTTTGTTCTTGCAACCATTCAGCGCAACGCTTCCATTGACAATTGCGGAACACCTTCCATAGACTTCTAAAAGGTTTCTAACACCGCTGGATGGAGGAGGCTGGAGCAACATGCCTGCTGAATCAATTTCCAGGCGCCTATTCTTAGGGGGAATGCTGTCACCGCTGGTGGCGGGGATCCATAGCTTGCAGGCCCTGGCCGCCCCTCCAATGAAGATTACAAAGAT
Organism: Terriglobia bacterium; assembly: GCA_046331665.1. GTDB lineage: Bacteria > Acidobacteriota > Terriglobia > Versatilivoradales > Versatilivoraceae > CAWBAT01. The sequence goes on from JAXLQK010000019.1 coordinate 23,102, forward strand.
AGAAACGGTTTACTGGAAGAGCTCCCAGGATGCTCCCTGGCTTCCCAATTGGACATGGATCAAGATTCATACGGACACCGGTCATTCGGGAATTGGTGAAACTTATCCCCGGAGTGAGGCTGAGGCCGCACTCGTCCACTCCACGGTGGCACGCCTCTTACTCGGCCATGACCCCCGAGATATTGACCGCATTTGGGCAGAACTCTACTTCACTTTCGATTTTCAAATCATTGGTGGAACCGAGATGCGGGTGCTCAGCGCGATTGATCTGGCATTGTGGGACTTATTGGGAAAATCGCTATCGATGCCCGTCTATCGGCTCATCGGAGGAATGTCCAATTCTCAAATTCGTGTGTACAACACTTGTTTCCCGCAACGCTACGACTTCCTTAAAGACCCTGAAAAGATTGTCAGAGAGCTCATTGATGGCTACGGCATTAAGGCGATCAAGATCTGGCCCTTTGATGAAGCTGCACGCCGGACGAAGCGACAATACATAACGCAGTCGGATATCGAAGAAGCACTTGCCCCCGTCCGCAAATTACGGGATGTCTTTGGGTTCGATATTGAAATTCTCATGGAATTCCATAGTAACTGGAATTTGCCTTCTGCGATCCGGATCGCTCGGGCTCTGGAACCCTATAAGCCCATGTGGCTGGAAGATATGTTAATGCCCGGCCAGTTTTCTCAATATCGCCAGTTAGCCGAGGCGACTTCCATCCCTTTGACGATTAGTGAGCGCATGGCAGGCCGGATGCAATATATTCAATTGCTTGAATCGCGTGCCGCGAAGTATGTCATGTTCGACGTCTGCTGGTGTGGAGGGATCAGTGAAGCGCGAAAGATTGCCTCCATGGCAGAAGCTTTTCAACTGCCAATTGCCCCTCATACAGCGGGAGGCCCGCTCCTTTTCTACGCCTCCACCCATTTAAGCACAGCCGCCACCAACGTTGCGATTCAGGAAAGCGTTCAGCGTTACTACGAAACGGATTGGCCCAAGATGCTGGAGAACCCTATTATTCCCAAGAATGGAACCGTGTCAGCTCCGGATCTTCCGGGTTTTGGAATGTTGATCAAGCCTGAAGTCTGGGATCACCCGGCAGCGATCAGGCGGACTTCGACTCTGTAAGACTCGATGGAGCCAGCCGAGTCGCCTACTTTGCTAATTTTCTGTTTTAATTAAGTGGATTTGGAATTCGGTTTTGCGATCCGAAAAATAACTTGAGGAGACAAAGCATATGTCATTAAAGACTGGCAAGGTGTGGAGAGTTTGTGCAGGAATAGGGCTCCTCTTGTCGCTTCTGGCTTGTTCAAAAGCTCCGTCAGACGTCACTGTGAGTGATGCGATCAAAGGCCGCTTTTATTCAGACCCTCAACTCAAGAACGAAAATATTCAAGTATCTGTCGCCAATGGGGAGGCGACGCTTTCGGGACAAGTGTCCGGCGATCCAGCCCATCAACAGGCTGTTAGCGTCGCCCAGGGGACGGAAGGAGTAAAAAAGGTGATTGACCAGCTCCAATTTCCCTCCTCTCCGGGTGGGATGCCACCGATGTCGTCCAATCAGCTTCAATCCGGCTCCTCACCGGGAGGAATGCCGCCGATGTCCTCGAATCAACAACAATCGATGCAATCCCCCCAATCCGGTGGTCCTGCGGCAGGGGGGAGTCCCGCCGCGGAAAACGTCCCCGGCAACAATCCCCCGGCACCAGAACCTCCGCCACCACCGCCACCTCGAAAATACACCATCCCATCGGGAACCAATGTTCGAATCCAGATGATTGATACGATCGATTCCAAGACCAGCAAGCCGGGAGATTCATTCCGGGCTTCGCTCGCCTCGCCCATTGTCTCGGGGAATGATGTGGTTGTCCGTCAAGGAGCGAATGTCGTGGTCAAGTTACTGGAATCCAAAACATCCGGCAAGTTCAAGGGACAGAGCGAGCTGGAAGTGACTCTCGATCAGATTGAGCTGAATGGGAAACGATACGACGTGTCTTCTTCGTCAGTTCAGGAAGTGGGAAAATCCCGAGGAAAGGACACAGCCAAGAAAACCGGCCTGGGGGCGGCCATTGGAGCGGGGATTGGAGCGATTGCTGGCGGCGGAAAAGGGGCCGCCATTGGGGCGGGAATTGGAGCTGGCGCTGGAGCCGGATCTCAGCTTTTTTTGAAAGGAAAGCAAGTCTCCATTCCCTCGGAAACCAAATTGGATTTCAAGCTGTCGGCTCCAGTGACCTTTACGCTTCCTCCGAAGAGTTAACGTCCGACCGGATGGGTGTTTTGGACTTTGCGGAAAAATTTTCGTCCTGCCTTGAGGCTACTCCGGCGTGCCTTTATCATCATTCCCTGCCATCCCGGGCTGGCTGTCAACTGGCTTGAGTTGGGATGGAGAAAAACCTCTGCTCAATAAATTCTGCGACTGGTTTTGCGGGAGACGCATGGCCGCCAATATCTCTCCATAGCAGAGAAAGGCAGTGGAATTGGCCTTTGAAAGACCCTATAATAGGGGTCATCTCGGCGTAAGAAACTCGTTTCAACTAGTGCGACGATGATCCGCAAGCCACCAAAGATCCTAAAGAGATTACTGTTATTCGGCAGCCTGCTCTTCTTGCCTCAGTCCCAAGGACCCTCTCTTCTCGGTCAGGGAGCGGCACCCCAAGCGAAGATTGAATTCAATCGGGATATCCGTCCAATTCTATCTGACAACTGTTACACCTGCCACGGTCCCGACAAAGCCAACCGAAAGACCAGCCTTCGTCTGGATAACGAGGCGGGCATCTATGAGGATCTCGGAGGGTATCAAGCAGTTGTCCCGGGAAATCCGGATAAGAGCGAGTTATATCGCAGAGTTTCGTCTCAAGATGAGTCTCGACGCATGCCTCCTGTTTATTCGGGACGAACTCTGACAGCGAACCAGGTTGCCCTCATCCGTCAATGGATCGAACAAGGCGCTAAATGGCAAAAGCACTGGGTTTTTGTTCCTCCGGTTCGTCCCGAGCTTCCACAAGTCAATCAAAAGACATGGCCACGTAATGCGATTGATTATTTTGTCCTTGAACGATTGGAAAAGGAAGGGCTGACGCCATCCCCTGAGGCTCCGCCGGAAATCCTGATTCGTCGAGTGACACTCGATTTGACCGGCTTGCCCCCCTCCCCGCAGGAACTGGATGCTTATTTGTCGGACCATTCTCCCAATGCATACGAAAAGGTGGTTGACCGTTTGCTGCAGTCCTCGCGCTTCGGAGAACGAATGGCCATTCGTTGGCTCGAGGCTGCGCGTTACGCTGATACCAATGGCTATCAAACCGACGCAGAAAGGATCATGTGGCGCTGGAGAGATTGGGTAATTGACGCCTTTAACCGAAATATGCCATTCGACGAGTTCACGATTGAACAGATCGGCGGAGACTTGCTGCCGAATGCGACCACGGATCAGAAGCTGGCGACAGGTTTCAATCGGAATCATCGCGGGAATGGCGAAGGGGGAATCATCCCCGAAGAATACGCAGTGGAATATGTTGCGGACCGTGTCGATACGGTCTCGACGGTGTGGCTCGGGTTAACTATGGGTTGCTCGCGTTGTCATGACCACAAGTATGACCCCGTCACACAAAAAGAGTATTACCAGCTCTTCGCCTTCTTTAATAATGTCCCGGAGAAAGGCCATGCCAATAAATTCGGGAACTCACCGCCGGTCATCAAGACTCCAACGTCACAGCAGGAGGCGGAACTCTGGGACCTTGATCGGCGGCAGGTTGAGGCAGACAAGGTTTGGAAATCACTGCAACCCCAATTGATTGCCGCGGAGCGAGGTTGGGAAAAGAACTTCAACCGATCGCGCCTGATCGACTGGTCCCTCACAGACGGCCTGGAAGCCTATTTCCCGTTGGATGGAAACACCACGGATCGTTCCCGTAAAACCACCCCGGAGAAGACCGCTCAGCCTTCTTTCCGTGATGGTAATCCTGACTATGCGGCTGGACAAGTCGGGCTTTCCGGCTCCTTTGATGGGAAGCGCTTTGTCGATGCAGGGAACGTTGCTGATTTTGGATTCTATGACAAGTTTACAATGGCGGCTTGGATTTACCCACTTGACGAAAAGGGTGGCGCCATTCTGACGCGAACCAAAGACCTCAGCAAGGAGCAAGGCTACGGCCTCTATTGGGTGGATGGGAAACTCCAGGTAAACCTGGTTCAGCGTTGGCTGGATGATGCCCTGCGACTCGAAACTCAACAATCGTTTTCACCTGGACAGTGGTATCACGTGGCGGTTACCTATGACGCTTCCCGAACAGCCGACTCCGTAAGGCTTTATGTCAACGGGAGCCCGGTTCAGTTGAAGGTCCTGCTCGATGATTTCTATCAAACATTCAAGATTGCTGAACCGTTTCGGATTGGAGGAGGGGGCGGCCCTGAAATCCGTTTCCATGGCTACATCGATGAAGTAAGAGTCTATAACCGGGTCCTGGCTCCGGACGAAATTCAACTCGTCTCTTGTAAAGATCGAATTAGCGAGATCGTTGCCATCCCCCCGGACCAGCGTACCGAAACGCAAAGCGCAAAACTAAGAGCCTACTTTGTCTCCACCGGTGCTGCCAAACCCATCCAGGAGGCTTACGCGAGGATCATCGCACTACAGCGAGAGCGCGAGAAACTCATCGACTCCATTCCGACGACTATGGTCATGCAGGAAATGAATCCTCCCCGGAATTCCTACATTTTGATTCGGGGTTCCTACGATCGTCATGGCGAGCGCGTTCAGCCTGCCGTCCCCGCCGTTTTCAACCCTCTTCCTGCAGGGCTCCCGGCCAATCGACTCGCTCTCGGGAAATGGCTTGTGGATCCCGCCAACCCCGTCACCGCTCGTGTAATCGTCAACCGGTTTTGGCAGATGTATTTCGGAAATGGATTGGTCCGGACAGTCGAAAATTTTGGTTCCCAGGGGGAATGGCCGACCCACCCCGCGCTACTGGATTGGCTGGCGACCGAGTTTGTTCTAAATCGCTGGAACGTGTAATCACTCCAGAAAGAGATCGTGATGAGTGCCACGTACCGTCAATCCTCAAAGATAACTCCGACCTCGATGCTGCGTGATCCGGAAAATCGGCTGTTGTCCAGAGGGCCGCGGCTGAGGCTTACGGCAGAAATGGTGCGCGACCAGGCCCTCGCGATCAGCGGGCTCCTCGTGGAAAAAATTGGCGGCCCCTCGGTAAAGCCTTATCAGCCTGAGGGTCTGTGGAAAGAGCTCAGCGGCGGGGACGACTATGAACCCGACAAAGGCGAAAACCTTTATCGCCGAAGCCTCTACACCTATTGGAAACGGACAGCCGCCCCTCCCGCAATGATGACTTTTGATGCCCCCTCCCGCGAAACCTGCGCCGTCCGGCAGACGCGAACCAATACCCCTCTTCAAGCCCTGAACTTGATGAATGATGTGACTTATATGGAGGCGGCTCGGGCGCTGGCACAACGGACCATGAATGAAGCCGGCCAGACTCCTGAAGCCCGTCTGAAGCTGGCCTTTCGTCTGGCCACCTGTCGTTGGCCCACGACTGTGGAACTTCAAAAACTCCAGGATGGGTTCCAATTCCAACTGGGTCAGTTTCGAGCCGATCCATCGGCCGCCTTGAAATTGGTTAGCGTTGGTGAATATCCGATCAATCAGAAGCTGGATATCGCAGAGCTGGCTGCTTATGCGACACAAGCCAGCCTCATCCTGAATCTGGATGAGACCATGAGTAAGGAATGAATCATGAACCCTATTCGTGAACGAGAACTTCATCTGAACCGTCGTCATCTTCTGAGCTTCGCAGGCCGTGGGATCGGATTGGCCGCCTTGATGTCACTGCTCAATGAGGATATTCCCTCCGCTTTGGCTGGAGAGCTGCCCAATTCCACCGCTACTTCCAGCGAGTTCCCCAACTTCGCTCCCAAAGCCAAACGCGTCATTTATCTCTTTCAATCCGGGGCTCCCTCGCAGCTTGAACTGTTTGATTACAAGCCCAAAATTGCAGAGCTTCGGGGCACGGAGCTGCCGGATTCCATCCGAAAAGGTCAGCGCCTGACTGCCATGACGTCAGCCCAATCGAGTTTTCCGGTGGTCCCCTCGCTTTTCAAGTTTGCCCAGCATGGACAGTCCGGGACATGGGTGAGTGAACTCATGCCTCACACGGCAAAAATCGTGGATGAGCTATGCTTCATCAAGTCCATGCACACGGAGGCGATTAATCACGACCCGGCTATAACCTTTTTTCAAACCGGCGCTCAGTTGGCAGGGAGGCCCAGTATCGGTGCCTGGTTAACCTACGGGCTCGGGAGCGAAAACAAAGATCTGCCTGCGTTCGTGGTCATGATCTCTCAAGGCTCCGGAAATCCCGCGGATCAACCGCTTTACGATCGCCTGTGGGGAAGCGGCTTTCTTCCTCCCCAATATCAGGGAGTGAAATTTCGTTCCGGAAGCGATCCGGTCCTTTACCTTTCGAATCCGCCGGGCATGTCAGATCCTTCACGCCGGCGTTTTCTCGATGACCTGGCCCAACTGAATCAGCTGAGCCTAAATGAATTTGGCGATCCGGAAATCTCCACTCGAATCTCCCAGTATGAGATGGCTTACCGGATGCAAACGTCCGTGCCTGAGTTGACAGACCTCTCGGGAGAACCCGCCCAGGTGTTTGAGCTTTATGGTCCAGAATCGAAGAAGCCTGGAACGTATGCCGCCAATTGCCTATTGGCAAGGCGCCTCGCGGAAAGAGGGGTGAGGTTCATCCAGCTCTATCATCGGGGTTGGGACCAACACTTTACCCTGCCAAAACAGATCGTGGGACAATCCCGGGACACGGACCAGGCTTCAGCAGCCCTGATCCTGGACCTCAAACAACGTGGGCTGTTGGATGACACACTGGTGGTTTGGGGCGGGGAGTTTGGAAGAACCATCTATTGTCAGGGGAAATTAACCGCTGATGATTACGGCAGGGATCATCACCCCCGGTGCTTTACAGTTTGGCTGGCCGGCGGAGGGATCAAGTCCGGGATTACCTTTGGGTCCACCGATGATTACTGTTACAACATCACGGAGAATCCGGTTCACGTCCATGATCTCCATGCCACGATGCTCCATTGCTTGGGAATTGACCATACTCGACTCACCTACAAGTACCAGGGACGCTACTTCCGATTGACCGACATTAGCGGCGAAGTGGTGAGCAAAGTGTTGACTTAACCCCTCCCAATTACGTTGGCCTACAGATTACGTACTCATCCCTTTCCGTAGAGCTGGCGATAGCGTTCGAAGTATTGGCGAACCTGCTCCATGATTTGCTGGTATTCCGGATCACTCCGCAGTTTCTCAAAATTCTTGTCCCGCTGGAACCAGGGGTAATTATGGTTCCCCAATTCCATACTTCGGCGCAACCAAGACAAGGCTTGGCTTCTATCACCCAGCAGGGAATAGACTGAAGTGATCCAATAGGCCAAATCTCCATCAATGACATCTTCCCGGTTGGGGCTTAATACCTTGGGGTCTATTTTCTGTCGATTGCCTTGAGAGGCATACAAGAATCCAAGGAAATACAGCGGTGCATCGTCCCCCTTCGGACCGCTAAGTTCTTTGGCTTTGAGGAGTATTGGTTCTGCTTCGGCAAGTTTCCCCTGGTAATAGAGAAACTCGCCAAGATAAGCCATGGCTTTGTATTGGTCGGGAGAATTGGCTAATATGCGCCGCATTTCCTCCTCTGCCTCTTTGACCTTTCCCAGGTAAAGCAGCATGCGGGCATGCATCCAGTGGACTCGATGGGACGTTGGATTGAGTTCCATACTGCGTAGGTATTCTCTCTCAGCCAGATCGATTAAACCGGTATAGTGATAAGCATAACCCAGCATATCGTGCGCCCAGTCGGAATTTGGGGCCATACCATTCCCCTTCTTGAGCTTTTCAATGGCCTCCACATTACGGCCAAGTTGAATATAGATTCCGCCCATTGATATGTAGACGTCTGCAAGACGCGGATTCAATTGCATGGCTTTTTGAGCCATTCGCTCCGCATACGCCAAGTTTCCCCGAGCGTTATCAATAAAGTTCGCGGCCTCCATCATGCAAACATCCGCCAGCAATGTATAAGCTTGAACAAATGTGGGGTCTAATTTGATGGCTTCTCAAGAAGGGTCTGCCCTCGCTGGAGGCTTTCCAGGCGAGAACGCATGGCGTACTCATTCCAATAAAATCGGGCTTGGATATAGAGATTATAGGCATCCGGAGAATGTGTCATCGGAGCCGTCATACAAGCTTGCTCGTCTTCCGTCACTGATACACTCAATCCTTCGACCACCTTCTGGGCTACTTGATCTTGGAACATCAGCATATCTTTGGCCCGCAAATCATACCGTTGGGCCCAACGGGTTGACCGACTCTTAGGGTCACTGAGAAGAACCGACACCCGCATGACATCGCCAACGCGCTGAAAGGTTCCTTCCAGAACGGACTCTACATCAAGCTCCTGGGCGACCTGGGCCGGATCGGCTGGCGCCTGCACATATTTCAACACCGAGCTCGTAGGCCGGACTGCCAGGTTCTGCAAGGTGGCCATCCGGCTGATGATGGCATCGGACATCCCAATCCCCCACGCCTGGTTCTCTTCTTTCCCAGCAAGATCCCGGAACGGGAGCACCGCTACTGTTCGCACCGCGGACTTTGCAATGGCCGGCGGAGAATTGGGAACGGGATTGCCCTGCCTTGACTCGAAAAACCATGCCGCGACACTGAGGATCAGAATGGCAAGGGAAGCGACCACTGCCCAAATTCGGAAACGAGATCCTTTCGACCTTTTGTTTGGTCCTGTAGAGTTTGAAGCCGCCCTCAAGCGGGTGGACTCTAGATCACGTTTCAGGCGTCTCAGGTCCCCCCTTAAGTCGGACGCGGACTGGTAGCGCAGCTCACGATCCTTCTCGAGGGCTTTGAAGATGATTCGCTCCAACTCGGCCGGTAATTCTGGATTAATGGTTCTTGGCGATACGGAGGCGCGGTTAAGGATAGAGTCAAAGAGGATGGCGGGGGTATTCCCATTAAAAGGTGGACCACCCGTAGCCATCTCATAAAGCACAGCCCCAAACGAAAAAAGATCGGAACGTCCATCCAATTCTTCTCCCCGAGCTTGCTCAGGAGACATATAGGCGATGGTGCCGATGGTTGATCCCGGGCTGGTTAATTGCGGATCGCGCATCGACACCGTCAAGAGGTCTGTAGGTGCCGCAGTTTTCGCGTCTTTTTCTTTGGAGGTCGCTAATTTTGCCAATCCAAAATCCAAAAGTTTGACTTGAGCCCGTTGCGTCACAAAAATATTGGCGGGCTTGATATCCCGATGAACAATTCCCTTGCTGTGGGCCGCCTCGAGCGCGTCGATGATTTGAATCGCCAAATCTAATAACGGCTCGATCTTGAGGGGGTTGCCGTCAATGAAAGAGCGGAGGGTCATGCCCTCCATCAATTCCATGACAATAAAGGGTTGGCCTTCGGACTCGTCAACCTCATGAATGGTACAGATGTTGGGATGGTTCAATGCCGAAGCGGCTCTCGCCTCACGTTGGAATCGTTCCAGCGCCTGCTTGTCTTGGGCGAGGTCCCCGGGTAGAAACTTCAACGCCACTTGCCGGTTAAGTTTGAGGTCCTCAGCCAGATACACAACCCCCATTCCACCACCGCCAAGTTTTTCAACGATCTGATAATGGGTAACAGTTCTGCCGATCATAAGGAGTTTTAGAAAACGATGTTAAGGAGTAGATCGTTCCAAGTCAATTGAGGATTTGGGGGGGGAGAGGCATTGCGGCAGAGCTCTTCTCTACTCTGCCCTTGACACCCTTTGAGGTTCACATAAAATGACCCTGCTCCGGCCATGAGAGGAGAGCCCCGCTGTTGAAGGACTAGCTTGATTCCAAAGGAGGTTTCCGCAGTGGCAAAGTTGCTTTCAATCGGCACTTGGGCCTATGCCTTTGGGCCCTACCAGTCAAATCCTGTTCCCTTTGAAACCGTATTGCAGAAGCTGGGCGAGCTTCATTATGACGGCGTGGAAATCGGGGCCTTTAAACCCCATATCCATCCTGACGATTACCCCACCCTCGCAGATCGTCAGCGCGTGAGATCCATGATTCAAGAAAACCAGTTGCGTGTCTCCGGACTCGCGGCTGATTTCTGGGGGGATAAAGGACCTGGCACGGACGCCGCACAAGAAAACGACTACTATCTTCACCTCTTTGAAAAAAACTTGAAGCTGTGCGCTGACCTGGGCTCTCCCAATATTCGGGTGGATACGGTCAGCGGCCCCGATGGTGTACCGGGAATAGATGGGAAGACCGCCCGGAAGCGAATTATTGAATTATGGAAGTTGTGTGCCGAAATGGCCCGGCGGAAGGGAGTCAAGGTTGTCTGGGAATTCGAACCCGGTTTCCTCTTCAACAAACCTTCTGAAGTCGCCCAACTGGTGGCTGATGTCAATCATCCTAACTTCACGGTGCTCTTCGACACCTGCCATGCTTATATGTGCAGTGTCGTCGGCGCGCGCCAAGCCGGAAATAAAGAACTCCTGAAAGGCGGAGTGGTCGAATTTGCTCAAATGCTAAAGGGAAAGATCGGACATGTCCACGTCATTGACTCGGACGGGACGCTCCATGGAGAGGAGACCAGCACCCATCGCCCGTTTGGTGAAGGATTCATCCATTTTGAGGAAGCTCTGGACGCCATTTTTCATGGCGCAGGATATCAGGGCGAGTGGTTGACTGTGGATTTGTGCTTCTGGCCTGAAGCGTGGGAGGTTACGGCCAAAGCCAAGGAGTTTCTTAGTCCCTACCTGGCCAAGTATTGATCAATCCCGTATTCCGGGGGATTTCACCTTGGCTCGATGAATGTACCCTGTCACCCGTTCCATATCCGATCTGGTCTGATAAAGTGTGTGACGGTCTGCCCGGCGACCAAACCGGCAAATGGTCAGGCCAAAAGTTTGGGAACGACATTGCCTGCGACATCGGTCAGCCGGAAATCACGCCCTTGATGGTGATAGGTCAGCTTCTCATGATCAAAACCCAAACATTGCAGGATCGTGGCATGCAAGTCGTGCACATGGATGCGGTCTTCCACGACGTTGAGGCACAGGTCATCGGTTTTGCCAATCACTTGCCCCCCTTTAATGCCTCCCCCTGCCATCCAGATACTAAAGGCAAAGGGGTGGTGATCACGTCCTTCACTTCCTTTCTTGGGGTTCCGGCTCTCAACTAACGGAGTTCTCCCGAATTCCCCGGCCCAAATCACCAGGGTTGAATCGAGCAATCCACGCTGCTTCAAATCCTTGAGTAAGGCGGCTACGGGCTGGTCGGTAATATCGCAATTCTTCTTCAAATGACTGACCAATTCTGCGTGGTCATCCCAGCTCGCATGCATGATCTGGACAAAACGAACTCCCCGTTCCACCATCCTGCGAGCCAGCAGGCAATTCGAGGCAAAGGGTTTTGTGGGTTCCTTGTCGACCCCGTACATCTCGAGGGTCTTGGGAGACTCCTTGGAGAAATCAAGGAGTTCCGGGGCCGCTGCCTGCATCCGGAATGCAAGTTCGTAAGACGCAATTCGGGAGGCGATTTCAAAATCCCCGCTTTCCATGTAATTGGCCTCATTTAAATCTCGAATCACGTCGAGAGTTGACCGCTGGAGCTGACGATTCAGGCCTTGAGGATTGGAAAGATAAAGCACGGGATCACCGCTGTTGCGGAAGGTAACGCCCTGGTAGGTAGAGGGCAGAAATCCGCTGGACCAATTGGCACTTCCGGCACTGGTGCCGACTCCCGAGCTCAGGACCACAAATCCCGGTAGATTTTGAGATTCACTCCCCAAGCCATAAGTCACCCAGGCTCCCATGGAGGGGCGCCCCACCAGTGGTGAGCCGCAATTGAGCATTAACTGCCCCGGATGATGGTTGAATTGCTCCGTATACATGGAGCGGATCATGCAGATATCATCGGCACAGGTCGCGAGATGTGGAAGGTAGTCGGAAATTTCGATGCCGCTCTGCCCGTAAGGCTTAAACTCTCTCGGACTGGCCCAAACCCGGGCATTTGGCTTAATGAAAGCCAGTTTTAAATTCTTGGTCATCGATTCCGGGAGCGGGTGGCCGTCCCACTTTCGCATTTCTGGCTTCGGATCGAAAAGATCCAGCTGGCTGGGGGCTCCTTCCATGAAGAAAAAGATGACATTCTTGGCCTTGGGGGCAAATTGAGGAGGTTTCGGCTGCATGGGATTGACGCTCGGCAAAGTGCCCGCCAGGGCAGTCGTGAGCCCCTCACTCGCCAACAATTGCCATAAGCCAATGGCCCCAACACCCCCGACGCATTCCGCGAGAAACTTACGACGGGAATGAATTTTCTGGAATTCCTGGAAATTCATCGATCCTCCCCTGTAAGCGCTTGTCTTCCTATGAACATCGCCCCACGTTTGAGCTCCTGAACTTTTTAACCTCGTGTGATGAACTCATCCAGGTTAAGCAGAGCCCTAGAAATGCTAACCCAGATTGCGGCCTCGGTTGCATCGACCCCTTCAACTCCATGTGCCGCATAGAGACTCTCTGCCACATCCGGGTTCTCCTTCAAAAAGGCTTTCTGGTCATCATAATAGCGAACCAACCTCTCCCGCTCCGCAGGTTTGGGGGGCCGGGCAAGACAGAGTCGGAATGCATAGTCAATCCGCTCGTTCAAGCTGCCCGGTTTTTCACGCAAGACCCGGGTTGCCAGACCCTGAGCCGCTTCAAAGAAGACAGGGTCGTTCAGAAGATTGAGCGCTTGCAAGGGAGTTGTGGAACGCTCCCGGCGACTGCAAACGAGTAACGAGTTCGGAGCATCGAAATTCATCAATTCGGGGTATGGCGTCGTTCGCTGGAAAAAGACATAGAGTCCTCGTCGATACCGGGCCGTCCCTTCACTTTCTTTCCACTTGACGCTCATCGCATAGCCCAGGTCGGTCACCCCCTTCGGAATGACAGGGCGGACGCTTTTTCCTCCGATGGTCGGGTCCAGCAGTCCGCTCGTCGCCAGCGCATTATCCCGAATCAATTCCGCCGGCAAACGCAAACGCGATTGCCGGGCGATCCACTTGTTATAGGGATCCCGTGCTTCCAGCTCTTTTCTCGTTTTGGAAGATTGGCGGTAAGTCGCTGACATCACAATCAGCTTATGCATGCGCTTGACGTTCCAATTCTCCCTGACAAATTCGGCCGCCAACCAATCGAGCAATTCTGGATGCGTCGGGCGCTCCCCTTTGATTCCAAAATCCTCCGAGGTTTCCACAATCCCATGGCCGAAAAATTCCTGCCACATCCGGTTCATCGTGACCCGGGGCGTTAAGGGATTTTCAGAGGAGACTAGCCAGCGGGCAAACCGAAGACGGGCAGGTTCATTTGTGACAGGAAAGGGCGGCAAGACCGCCGGCGTGCCAGGAGAAACTTCAATCCCCGGTTGCAAGTAATCCCCTCTGATCAAGACGTGGGTCTTGGGGGGATTTGGATTTTCGGTAATCGTGGGCGCTTCTGTCAGACTCGGGTACTGTTCGGAAAGCTGGTCAAGTTTTTCACCAAGCTCCTTGAACTTGAGCTCATCGTAACGATCTTTCCCCTCGGCAATGGAATAATATCGGACAATGTGGTCGGTAAGCCTGTCTTGCTCCTTCTGCGTTCGTTCGGTTGGATTCTTCAAAAGAATCTCTTGACCGTGATCCAACATTTTGCCGACAGTGTCCCAAGACACATCGTATGGAACGTTGATGCCGGGATGAGTGGAGGCCTCCAGGGTCTTCTTCTCCCAGTCACCCTGAATTTCGGCAACCTTATATTCCTCCAGCAAGGCCTTCCGTTTCTTGTCGTACTCGGGTTTGCCCTGAAGATAGCCCCCTATTTCTCCAGGAGACGGAGCTTCAACATTAACTTCACGCGCTGTATTAAAAAAGGCGAGGAGCTGATAGAACTCCCGCTGGCTGATGGGATCGTATTTGTGATCGTGACAACGAGCACAGCCGATAGTTAACCCCATCCAGGTGGTCCCTGTCGTGATCGTACGGTCGAGCACTTGTTCGACGCGAAATTCCTCGTTATCGACCCCGCCCTCCCGGTTCGTCAGAGTGTTGCGATTGAAACCCGTGGCGATTTTTTGATTAAGCGTTGCGCGCGGCAACTGATCCCCGGCAATCTGTTCGATGGTAAACTCGTCGAAGGGTAAATTGCGATTGAGCGCTTCGATCACCCACTGCCGGTATCTCCATGCGTAGGGCCGAACATTGTCCTTCTCATACCCATCACTATCCGCATAGCGAGCCAGATCGAGCCAATGGCGGGCCCACTTTTCGCCGTAGTGGGGGGAATCGAGAAGGCGATTCACGAGCCTTTCATAGGCATCGGGGGAATCATCCGCAACAAAGTTCGACACTTCCTCGGGAGTCGGAGGCAGACCCGTAAGATCAAAGCTTAATCGCCGAATCAAGGTGATCCGATCGGCTTCAGGAGAAGGCTGGACCTGCTCCGATTCCAGCTTACTTAAAATAAAGGCATCGATTGGATTTCTTATCCAGGCTGAGTTACCGACACGAGGCAAGGGAGGCTGCTTGAGGGGCTGAAAAGCCCAATGCGACCTTCGAGGATCTTCACTGGCCCTTGCGATGGGCTTTGCCCCATCCTCCGACCAGTCGACACCTTGATCAATCCATGCCCTCAGCAATCCAACCTGTTCGGCCGTCAAGCGATCTCCGGCCGGGGGCATGACCTTCCCCTCGTCCGCTCCTGCCACCAAGCGAATCAGTTTGCTCCCTGCACTGTCCGCCGGCTTGATCACGGCACCAGAGTTTCCGCCATCCAGTGCATGTTGACGACTGTCAAGCCGGAGGCCGCTCATTTGCATCTGAGGCCCGTGACAGGACAGGCAGCGACTGCTCAAAATCGGTTGGACGTCGCGCTTGAAATCTATTTTCTGAGTGGCTGCCGGAGGCAAGTCCGGTTTCGCAGCTAGCTGTGTCTGAGCCTTGTAGCCCCCGACACATAGCAGGAGCAATGGCAAAACTGTCAGGTTGCAGCGTAGGCCTCGGATACTCAGGGCAGATCGAAATCCATCCATCTCGTTATTTGTTTTCTCCCAATCTAGCGGCGCCCGTTTCTTCTGCTTTTGGACTGCCATGGTACTATTCTTTCTAATTTACCCGTACTTCTCTGACTCTTCAATCGTAATCATAACTGCAGATTTGACAGCAATTTAGCTCAACACCCAGTTCTTTGGAGTCTCCACGAATCGGATGCCAACCTTCTTTTTCATCTCACTCTCGTCCATCCAAACGGCCTTAACTTCGGCGTTACATATGAACTTTCCCTGAAAAGCCGTTAACTTGACGATGCTACCCAACTTCAAGATGTGGTCGACTAAAACGCAGGCCCCAAGCTTGCTGACGTTTTCCGTCGTGGTTTCCTCAATGAAATGCTGATCGTCAGCGTCAGCCCCTTCGAGGACTACGGGGATAGCCAGGAGGACACGAGTCTCCTTTCGTTTTACCCTCCAGAAATCCACACGTTCTCCAGTCAAGGTCAGTATTGGTATTGTGCTTGTTTAACTTTGAGTCGGAAGTCAAAACCTTCGATACGAATCACTTTGCACATCTCGTACAGCCGGGAGCGCAAACGTGTCCCGATACGGTCTTCGAGACTTTCTTCCTTTGACAATACGGTCCCATTGGAAAGCGTTTTGGGTTCCCTTAGTTGGTCGTCAAAGTTTGTGGTGATGATGGTTGTTAAGCGCCGATTATATCTGGAATTAATGATATAAGAGACCGTCTCCCGAACCCATTCGGTAGGTCGTTCAGCCCCCAGGTCATCTAGCACCAGCAGATCACTGTTTAAGACGGGCTCAAGAATTTCCAGCTCGGAGGACTGAGAAACAGGGTTATAGGAATTCTGAATCCGTTTGAGCAACTCACGAAAATCACAGAACAAACCCCGAGCCCCCACCTTCTGAATGATTTCCCGCAAAATCGACACAGCCAAGTGGGTCTTGCCCACACCGCAAGGCCCCAGAATCAACAGGCCACAATCCACCAGAGGATATTCTTCTACAAACTTCAGCGCGGCCGCCTTAACCAGTTTAAGGCGTTCCGTGATCGGATTAAAGTTTTCGAATGAACAATGCTCATAGCGTGCGGGGAGATGAGCAAGTTCAATCAATCTCTCTAATTTTCGTTGCTGCACACAGGCACAAGGAACGACCCCCTGCGGTTCGGCATCTTCGAGATACCGCCAACCGGTCCCTCCACAGATTTGACATTCTGCAGTTAGCATCGCTTCGAGTTAACGATCCAATCGAACCATCTTAGAGGGGATGGTTCGCACCAAGGCATTTTGAGCGTCGGATCGAGGCTCCGACATGCGCCCAGAAAGCTCCGTTTGAATTAGTTTCATAAACTGGCGCATTTCTTTTTGCATTTCTTCAACCCGGGCCCGCATGTTCAAAATGATTTCCACTCCGGCCAAGTTTACACCCAGGTCGCGAGTTAAGTTCAAAATCAATTCCAGCCGTTTCAAATCCTCATCGGTGTAAAGACGGGTATTTCCTTCAGAACGGGAAGGCTTCAGGAGCCCCTGACGTTCGTAAAGACGCAAGGTTTGTGGATGAACGTCGTAAGTCTTGGCCACATTACTGATCATGTAAGCCGCTTTGTCCTTCTTCTTCCTGACCATCGTGCAAGCCCCTTATTGACCAAACAAACCCTGGCGAGGGTTCTCCGGATTCAACCGACCCAACTCCCGAAGCAGCTCTTTGCTCCGCTCATCCACTAGTTTGGGTGTAACGACGCGTACTTCAACATATTGGTCCCCGTGGGTTGGGGCCCTCAAAGAGGGAGCCCCCTTCTCTCTCAATCGGAATTTCTGTCCGCTCTGGGTCCCGGGAGGTATTTTCAAAAGAGCACGACCTTCCACGGTGGGGACTTCAATCTTGGCGCCCAGAGCAGCTTCAGTCAGTGTGATGGGAATCTTGCAGTAGATGTTGTCCCCCTTTCTCTCAAAAAAGGGGTGGCTGCTCACTGTGGTCACAATATAAAGATCCCCGGGAGTCCCTCCATTCATTCCAAAATCTCCCCGGCCGGCAAAACGAATTCGTGAACCAGTTTGGACTCCTGCCGGAATCTTGATTTCGAGGCTTTCTGACTTTTGAACTCGCCCTTCGCCACGGCATTGGGAACAAGGTGTCGTGACTTTCCCGCTTCCACCACATTGAGGACAGGTGGTCGAAAACCGCATCTTCCCCTTTAGCTGTTCCACCTTGCCGGATCCCCGGCAATAAGGGCAATCCTGATCTTTTCCTTCGCCGCTCACCCCTTTTCCATGGCAGGTAGGGCAAATCTCACGACGCAAGTAGCTGATGCGGGTCTGCAGTCCCTTCAACGCGTCGTCAAAGCTTATCGAAACCTGGTACTCCAAGTCATCCCCTTTCTGAGGACGGTTTGCGGAACGGTGCCCGCCAAAAAGCTGGGAGAAGAGATCCCCAAACCCTGAGCCTCCTATATTGGAGAAATCGAATCCTTCGAAATCCACTTGCGGCCCAGGTTGCGGTCCTGGGCCGGGTCGGAAGTTATCAGAATAGGTTCCGTAGTTGTCATAGATTTCCCGCTTTTTTGGATCGCTCAGGACCTCATAGGCCTCGGAAATCTTCTTAAACCGCTCCTCAGCGCGCTTGTCCCCCGGATTGACATCAGGGTGATGCTTGCGTGCAAGTTTCCGGTACGCTTTCTTAATGGCTTCTGGAGAGGCGTTTCTCGGGATATTCAAAAGTTGATAATAGTCTTCCGTTGCCATATTCGTGGATTTAATTGTTGGACAGACTGGGGAGTTTCTCGGGAAAGCGCGGCTGAGGCCCCTAGCATCCGCACACCCTGACTTTTAAGCTCAAGGGGTAGAGCATGCCTGAATTGACAAATCCTCCCAGGGGACTCGAAGGTCCCCTGGCAAGTCATTGGCAGAATCACTTCTTCTTCTCGTCAACTTCGTCATAATCTGCGTCGATGATTTCCCCTTCAGCAGGTTTCGAATTCGCCGAAGATCCCGTTCCTGCAGCCCCCGCTGCGGCCCCCGGCTGGGCCCCTGCCTGCTTGTAAAGGACATCCGCCATTTTGTGAGTCGCGGAGGTGAGCCGCTCCACGGCCGCGTTGATGCGATCAGCCCCGCCCTCTGCAATGGCGCGCTTGCATTCTTCCAAAGCGGATTCAATAGATTTGGCATCGGCCTCGGAGACCTTTTCCCGATTCTCTTTGAGCAGCTTCTCCGTGTTATAAACCAGGGAATCGGCGCGATTCTTGGCTTCGACTTCCTCACGATATTTCCGGTCCTCCTCAGCATGGGACGATGCATCCTTGGTCATACGGTCAATCTCATCCTTGTTTAAGCCGCTCGTTGCAGTGATCGTGATCTTTTGCTCTTTGGAAGTCGCCATGTCTTTCGCCGACACATTGACGATCCCATTGGCGTCAATATCGAAGGTCACTTCGATTTGAGGAACTCCTCGAGGGGCAGGAGGGATCCCTACCAAATGAAATTTCCCCAGTGTTCGGTTGTCCCGAGCCATGCTTCGTTCCCCTTGAAGCACGTGGACTTCTACCGATGTCTGGTTGTCCGCAGCCGTTGAAAAGATTTCGCTCTTCCGCGTCGGGATCGTCGTATTTCTGTCAATCAGCTTCGTGAACACACCCCCCAGAGTTTCAATCCCCAGGGACAATGGCGTCACATCCAGGAGGAGAAGATCTTTGACATCCCCTGCTAATACCCCTGCTTGAACCGCCGCTCCAATGGCTACGACTTCATCAGGATTGACTCCCTTGTGAGGCTCTTTCTTGAAGAGATCGCGCACAATTTGCTGAACTCTGGGGATGCGCGTCGACCCCCCAACCAACACGACTTCGTCAATCTCTTCCGGCTTCACTCCGGCATCGGAAAGCGCCTGCTTACAGGGATTCGCACTCCGCTGCAGGATGTCTTCTACCAACGCTTCGAATTTCGCACGAGTCAGCTTCATGCTCAAGTGACGCGGACCCGAGGCATCGGCAGTGATAAAGGGTAAATTGATCTCTGTTTCCAGGACACTGGAAAGTTCCATCTTCGCTTTTTCGGCTGCTTCTTTGAGACGTTGCAGTGCCATCTTGTCCTTGGAGAGATCAATGCCTTGATCCTTGATAAATTCATCAACGATCCAATCCATCACCCGTTGATCAATATTGTCTCCCCCGAGATGGGTGTCGCCATTCGTGGACTTCACCTCGACAACGCCTTCTCCTACCTCCAGGATCGAGATGTCGAAGGTTCCCCCGCCAAAATCGTAGACCGCAATCGTTTCATCCTTTTTCTTGTCCAATCCGTAGGCAAGCGCAGCCGCCGTCGGCTCATTGACGATGCGCAAGACCTCCAACCCAGCAATCTTGCCGGCATCTTTGGTGGCCTGCCTCTGAGAATCGTTGAAATAAGCGGGCACAGTAATGACCGCCTTGGTCACTTTCTCCCCCAAGTATTCTTCTGCAGCCTGCCTCATCTTTTGCAGGATCATTGAAGAGATCTCTGGAGGACTATATTCCTTTCCCATAACAACAACTCGAGCATCGCTGTTGGATGCCCGGGCCACCCGGTATGGAACGATCTTCATTTCTTCATTTACTTCATCATATTTTCGTCCCATGAACCGCTTGATCGAGTACACTGTGTTTTCGGGATTGGTCACCGCCTGACGCTTGGCAACCTGGCCCACCAGCCTTTCCCCATTCTTTGTAAAGGCTACGACCGACGGCGTCGTGCGACTCCCTTCAGGATTCGTGATGACTATGGGTTCCCCACCCTCCATCACCGCAACCACCGAGTTCGTTGTACCCAAATCTATTCCGATAATCTTACTCATTTAACGCTCCTCTCAAGAAATCTCCAAGCCATGCACAACAATTACTAAGCTACTAGATCGTCATAAGACGGCAAAAATATAATATCTGAGTATGTCATTGTCAAATCTTATTAGCTGCGCATACTAAGAGTCTATTCCCTGCCATTCTTCTTGTGACTCAAGGGCTTACGAGATCCAAGACTTTCATAGGATAGCCTTGGACCGAGCATATAACTTATTCGGATCTCCAGCTCTTCCCTGGACAGCTCAACCTGACGACTGAAGATCTCCGACAGAGGCGTCGGAAGGCCTAAATTGAATTGAATCATGATCCTTCAGGCCCCCAGTTCCGGTTTTTCCTGGATTCTGTCCTTTATTTTGAGATTGTTTCTTGCTATTTATTGGTCGATAGTGCCATGGCATCCATATCGATACACACATCAAAAGAAAAAATTATTAGAATTCTTATCTTCTTGGTTTTATTGTTTTGTTCGGTAGCCTTGGGAGCCTTTGCCGGCCTACTGATCGTATATAAGAGTGATTTGCCGGAAGTCAGGTCGCTGGAGAATTATCAACCCAATGTAATTACAGAACTCTATTCGGATGACGGAAGAATCATTGGCACATTTGCCCTCGAACGACGGATCATTATCACTTACGACCAGATTCCGAAGCTGCTGCGCGACGCCTTGATCTCGGCTGAAGATAAGAATTTCGAAACTCATTGGGGTATTGATCTGAGGGGGTTGGCCAGGGCGGCGATCAAAGACCTGCTTGCCTGGAAGAAGAAGCAGGGAGCAAGTACGCTCACGCAACAACTGAGTCGGCGTTGCTTCTTAACCACCGAAAAGAGCTTCAAACGAAAATTTCAAGAATTTCTGTTCACGATTCAGATCGAGCGGCACTACTCCAAGTCCCAAATCTTGACGTTTTACTGCAATCAATTCTTCCTCGGGCATGGAACCTATGGATTCGAGGCAGCTTCTCAATTTTATTTCAGCAAGAATCTTAAAGACTTGAGGCTGGAGGAAATTGCCTTGCTGGCTGCCTTGCCAGCGACCGCCCATCTTTATTCGCCGATTAACCAGCCCGAGAAGATCAAGATCCGCCGCGATTACGTTTTGGATCGAATGGTGGACGACGGGAAAATCACCGTCGCGGATGCTGAGCGCGCCAAGAAGGCTCCCATGGTGCTTCAGATCTCTTCCCGGCAGAACTCTTTGGCGCCTTATTTTGCCGAAGAGATTCGTAAATATCTTGAGCAAAAGTATGGATCTGAAGCCGTCAACGAGCGGGGACTGCGCGTTTATACAACCCTCAATCTGGAAATGCAACAGGCGGCCAATCTCGCGGTCCGGCAGGGATTGGAAAATTTCGATAAACGCCACGGGTGGAGGGGAGTTTCGAAAAATGTGTTGAAGCTAAAGGGGACAACGCTGCAGTCTTTCGTCCATGAGGACTGGAAGAAGCCAAAGGTGGTCGGGGCGCAGTTGACCGGGTTGGTTCTGGCCGTGAAGCCCAAGTTGGCGCGGGTTCGATTCGGAGACTACGAGGCTCAACTGAGTGATGCGGACATCAAGTGGACAGGACGAACTTCGGTGTCGGAGCTGTTGAAACCGGGGGACCTGGCACTATTTCGCATCAAGAAGATCGAGCCAGCCAGGAAACAATTGACTGTTGAGCTTGATCAACGTCCGGAAGTTCAAGGGGCGCTGGTTGCCATCGACGCCACGAACGGAGAAATTAAAGCGATGGTGGGGGGATATGATTTTGAGTCGAGTAAGTTCAATCGGGCCACCCAGGCCTATCGCCAAACTGGATCCGCATTCAAACCTTTTGTCTATACTATGGCGGTCGATCAGGGAATGTCCCCTACCGACACGATTGTGGATAGTCCGATTTCCTACCCGAGCAACCAGGGAGTCTGGACGCCTCAGAACTATGATCACAAGTTTGAAGGCACCATCACGTTGCGGCGGGCTCTTGCCCAGTCGAGAAATATTCCCGCCGTCAAGTTGCTCAGCAAATACGGGGTCGACCTCGGCATTGATTACGTAAAGAAGTTTGGGGTGACCAGTCCCAATCTGGCGCCGTATTTACCCTTAGCCTTGGGTTCTGCCGAAATTACCCTTTTGGAGATGACTTCCGCCTATTCAGTTTTTCCCAATGCTGGAGTGCACATACTCCCGCGATTCATTCGACGGGTAACAGATTACAGCGGTGAAACCAGGGAAGAAAACCTCATCGACATCAAGGAGGTCGTCTCCCAGAAAACGTCCAAGATGATGGTTGACCTGTTAGAGGGAGTCGTGGAATTCGGAACCGCCCAAAAAGCCAAGGCTTTGCAAAGGCCCATTGCAGGCAAGACAGGTACGACCAATAACTATACCGATGCCTGGTTTATCGGCTTTACACCTTCTCTGACCTGCGGGGTTTGGGTTGGGTACGATCAAAAGAAACCCTTAGGCAAGGGAGAAACCGGCGCCAGGGCCGCTCTTCCCCTTTGGATTGATTTCATGCAACAAGTCCTGAAAAATAAACCACGAGAGGAATTCACCTTGGTGGATTCGGGAAAGATCGTATTGCCTCAGCCAGTCGACACGGACGACAAGGCTGCAGGAGATGGGGAGACCGCTCCAGAATGAAGGTAGCGCTAGACATCCGCAAACTAAACGATTTTGGGATCGGCACCTATATCCGGAATCTGGTGGTCCATCTCGCCAAGTTGGACAAGGAAAGTTCGTATTTTCTCGTCGGAATTCCCCGGGATACGGCGGAATTGGGTCCATTGCCTCCGAACTTCTCATTCATTGCAGCCTCTCCTTTGCAGAGTTCGCTGTGGAATGAGTGTGCCCTGCCTATTCTGCTCAAGAAGAATCAAGTTCAGGTCCTGCACACGCCGCACTACACCCCTCCCTATTTTCTGTTTTGCAAGTCCATCATCACCATTCACGATTGTGTTCATATCCTTTTCCCTGTTTCCAAAGAGAGCGGGGGTAGGGCTAAAAAGGCAACGCGAAGGGCAATCAAAAGAAGCAGCCATGTGTTTACGGTCTCAGAAGCCACCCAGCGGGATTTAATTCGGCTTTTTGGTCTTCCGGAAGAAAAAATCAGCGTCGTCTATAACGCCATCGATGAACGCGTGACCTTGTCCAATCCCCCGGATGATGATCGCAAAGTTCTCGAACGCTATCAAATCCATGACCCCTTTCTTCTCTATGCTGGAAACATCAAGCCCCACAAAAATCTGGAGCGTTTGATTGAAGCTTTCTCCGTCTTGAAGGGGGAGTTGAAAGAGGACGAGCGGTGGAAAAGTCTGAAACTCGTCATCATCGGGGACGAACTCTCGAAACGCCAGGCGCTGCGTCGAACGGTTATTCGCAGCGGCGTACAGCATGATGTGCGTTTCTTCGGCTTTGTTCCCTATGAAACGTTGCGGGTTTTCTATAAATCGGCCGAGGTATTCGTTTTCCCTTCCCTCTACGAGGGGTTTGGATTACCTCCACTGGAAGCCATGGCCACTGGGACCCCAGTCTTGACTTCCAATATTTCCTCGCTCCCTGAAGTTTTGGAAGACGCAGCCCTTTTTGTGAACCCGGAAAATGTTTTTGAGATTTGCAAGGGAATCAAACATCTCCTTTATGACACGCAGCTCCGAACCGAACTCATTGAAAAAGGGTTTCATCAGTCCAGTAAATACTCCTGGTCAACCAGCGCGCAACTCGTTCTGGAGACCTATCGGAAAATCGCCGGGAACACGTCCTTCTAAGCCCTCTCCTTCAAAATTTTGCGGACTCGCTCCGGCCGAAGCTTCGGCCCGATTGCCCTCCCCCTTTCATTTCCGTTTTTCCCTAAATAGCTCACGAAGGACTTCCCCAGTTCCTTGGGTCAGATCCAGACTGTCGAGAGAGTCGATGTCAAAGTACGCCGCCTCAGCAGCATCCGAAGCTGGACGGGGGGTACCTGATTGGATTTCGCAAAGGTAGTCGATAATGACATAGTGAAAGGAGATCTTCCCGCGGGAATCCCGAAAGATGCGCTCCAAAACCTTGCCCACCCGGATGGGGCAAATTTGGATTTGCAATTCCTCCCTGAGCTCCCGTTTAACAGCCTCTTCCAGCGTTTCACCCAAGTCAACGGCACCACCTGGAATCGACCATTTCCCTTGAGCAGGCGGCTTACCGCGTTTTACGAGCAGCACTTGATTTCCTTTGAATATGATTCCTCCCACCGCACAAACGGGAGCACGTGGATAGACTCGACTCATCGTTCCCTCGATTCGTATCAGCTTCGTTCCTCTGGTTCGGATCCATGAACCCCTCGACTCTGATGATCCTCATCTTTTTTTGTGACAAAAGATTTTTCTATCTTCGCATGTTTGCCGTTCAGTTCGCTTATAATTTCCGGAAGGAGAATTCTCAACTTGAGGGAGTGCGGATGGGGAAATCATATCGACGGTCAGGCTTGACGAAGAAGCAGTTTCAACTCTTCTCTTTCGTTCAGTCCTTTCTCGAGGAGGAAGGATATTGCCCGAGTATCGAAGAAATTGGAAAAAGCCTCGGACTCTCCTCGACGGCCACCGTTCATAAACATCTCAGTAACCTGGAAGCCAAAGGGTATCTCCGTCGTGAACGAAATCGGAGCCGATCGATTGAGATCCTGCAGGCTCTGCCCAGCCCTCCGACCAGGGACCTCCCAGGAAGGCGGGAACTCACCCCCGATGGCCGGCAGATGTTGTCCCTCCCCCTGAAGGGCCGAATTGCCGCTGGAAAGCCGTTAGAGGCTGTCTCCGGCGATGAAACCCTCTCCCTAAGTGAGTTCTCCGAAAATGAAAGGGTTTATGTGTTGCAGGTGAAAGGCAACTCCATGGTCGATGATCATATTTGTAATGGCGACTATGTGGTTGTTGAAAGAGTTTCGACAGCCAATCCGGGTGATACGGTGGTGGCACTGTTAGGTAACCATGAGGCCACTCTCAAGAAATATTTTCGTGAGAAAGGCAGTCTTGTTCGGCTGCAGCCAGCCAATACGTCGATGCAGCCGCTTTTCGTTCCGGAGCAAGAGGTGAAAATACAGGGGCGTGTCATCGCGGTCTTACGAAAGTATCAGTGACGAGACGGAAGAGAGGCTTTAGGATGGAGGAAGGAATCCGCAAAGTCATTTTTCATGTGGATATGGATGCGTTTTTTGTTTCCGTTGAAGAGCTCTTTGACCCTGGCTTAAAAGGAAAAGCGGTCATTGTCGGTGGGAAGCCGGATCAGAGAGGGGTGGTTTCTGCCGCCTCCTATGAAGCCCGGAAATTTGGGATTCATTCCGCCATGCCTTTAGTGACTGCGAAGCGACTCTGTCCTCACGCAATTTTTCTCCCGGGGCGGCATAAGACATACGCGCAATATTCGGAGTGGATCCGTCACCTCCTGGAATCTTACAGCCCGATTGTGGAAATGGTCTCCATTGATGAGGCCTACTTGGACCTCACCGGATTCCAGCGCACTTACGGTCATCCCCAAGCCTTGGCCGAACGTTTGCGAAATCATTTGCTGGGTGAGACCGGGCTCAGCGCCTCGGTGGGGATATC
Source organism: Terriglobia bacterium (assembly GCA_046331665.1). GTDB lineage: Bacteria > Acidobacteriota > Terriglobia > Versatilivoradales > Versatilivoraceae > CAWBAT01. Next base: position 48,589 of record JAXLQK010000019.1, read on the forward strand.
GGCAAGCAAACTTGTCTCGAAAGTGGCTTCGGATTTGGCTAAACCCAAGGGAGTCCTTTACGTTCTTCCGGGTCATGAGGCAGCCTTCCTGGGGTCCCTGGGTGTCGGGAAATTACCGGGAGTAGGAAAGGTGACTCAGCAAAGACTCCGCGAACTGGGGATCTCACGGGTTGGGCAACTGGCGGAAATGGGGACAAACTCCCTTCGAGAGTTATTTGGAAGGTGGGGAGAGTCTCTCTATCAGAAATCCCAAGGAATGGATACGGCCCATTTCGAGTTTCGTAATGAACCCCAGTCGATCGGCCACGAACACACCTTTGACCGGGACACAGGAGATTCCGAGGAGATCCAGAAAACGATCGCCATCTTAGTCGACAAATGCTGCCATCGTTTGCGGAAACATCGAATGTTTGCCAAAACGGTGAGGTTAAAAATACGTGATCAGAAATTCTATACCCAAGTAAAAGCCCTAACCTTGCAGGAATCGACACAGCTGGATGTAGAAATCCTGCATGGCGCCTTGACGCTTCTCGAACGGCATTGGAAGCAGGGCACCAAACTTCGCTTGGTGGGGGTTTCCTTGTCAGGACTCGATTTCAATGCAGGTCAAGAAGCGCTTTTTTCCCAAGACCGTCGAGACAAGATGCTGCGGCTCCATCAGGCAGCCGATCGGGTGCGAAAGCGCTACGGGTTCGAAGCAATCCACTCCGCCCGAACATCGAAAGAACGGTAAGATGAAAAGAACCGCCATTGAAATCGTCAGGAAGCTCCGTCAGGCAGGTTTCCAGGCCTACTGGGTAGGCGGGTGCGTTCGCGATTTGGTGATGGGCCACTCCCCCACCGACTACGATATTGCCACGAGCGCAACCCCCGAGGAGCTATTTCATTTGTTCCCGCGAGGACTGGCCGTGGGAGCCCAATTCGGGGTGGTCATCATCCCCGAAGAAGGGAATCTCTATGAAGTTGCCACGTTTCGCTCCGAAGAGAAATACACCGACGGACGACACCCCGATCGTGTGCGGTATACGCTTGATCCGCGCGAGGACGTGCAGCGAAGGGATTTCACCATCAACGGTCTCCTTTATGATCCCTTGGAGGAAGAGGTCATTGACTATGTCGGGGGGCAGTCAGACATCCACTCGCGCATCATTCGAACCATTGGAGATCCTTGGCGCCGGTTTGAAGAAGACCGGCTCCGCTTGATTCGGGCCGTGCGTTTCGCTGCTCGTTTTGACTACCAAATTGAGACCAATACCTGGCAGGCCCTGTCTGAACTTGCCCCGAATATCGAGCAAGTTAGCCCGGAAAGAATTCGTGATGAACTGATCAAGATTTTGACTCAGGGCTATGCGGCACGAGGCATGACTCTCTTGGACTCTTGCGGTCTACTGCGCATCATCCTCCCGGAAATAACCCATTTGCATGGAGTGGAGCAGCCACCGGAATTTCACCCCGAGGGCGATGTTTGGATCCATACGATCCTGATGCTCGGATTGATGGATCAGCGGACTCTTGAAGGAAGAAGGGAGCCCAGCTCGGACTCTCTGGAGGAATCGGGACCGAACCCGCCCTCTTCTTTGAGTTCTTATCCGTCCCCCACTTTGGCCCTGGGCGTATTGCTCCATGACATTGGTAAGCCGGAAACGTTTGAGCGCTCGGATCGCATTCGCTTTAACAACCATCCCGAAGTAGGCTCCCGCATGGCCGTGGGGATCTGCGAACGCCTCCGCTTTCCCACCAGGCAGGTCGCAAGGATCTCTGAACTCGTTCGGGATCATCTCAGATTCAAAGATGTCCCCCAGATGAAACTGTCAACCCTGAAACGCTTCTTACGAAGGGACGGGTTTGCCGAACATCTGGAATTGCATCGCTTGGACTGCCTGTCCAGCCATCGCAATCTGGCAACCTGGCAGTTCCTTACAGAAAAAATGAACGAGATGGGACCCGAGGAAACCCGGCCCAAACCTCTTCTTTCTGGTAATGATCTGATACGGCTTGGATTCCTCCCGGGGCCTAGGTTCAAGGAGATTCTTAAATCGGTTGAGGACGCCCAGTTGGATAATGTGGTGAGCTCCGAGGAAGAAGCGACAAAATTTGTCCTCGAGCACTTTTCTAGGTAGGCCAATAGAACAATGCCGGAACTGCCTGAAGTCGAAACCATCCGTCGCGGTCTGGAAAAGAAGGCTCTTCAGAAGACCATTGAACGGGTTGAAGTCCGCTGTCGCAAGATTATTCTTCGTCCCCAGGCAAGCCAGCTGGCCGTAGAGCTGGCGGGGCAGACCATCGAGGAAATTCGTCGTCGCGGAAAATTCCTGGTCCTTGGGACCCGGGACTTCATCTTGCTCATTCATCTCGGAATGACGGGACAGCTCACCTATTGGGATAAGACTGAAAAAGATGCTGAAGCGTTTTCCATCAATCCTTTGACGGGACTGCAACAGGCTCATCAGCACGCGATCGATAAGCATACCCATATCATCATCTATTTCACGGACGGAAATGCCCTGCATTACCGGGACGTTCGCCAGTTTGGAAAATGGCGTCTTTATGCAAAGGAGGAATTCGGTGAGGCTCAAGAGTTCTGGCGGCTTGGACTTGAGCCCTTTTCCCCCGAATATACGTGGAAGGGTTTCGAAGCCCGCTTTGGAAAACGCAACCTCCGAATCAAATCCCTGCTGCTGGACCAGGGGTTTGTGGCAGGGGTAGGGAATATCTATGCCGACGAGGCCTTATTTGAAGCGAGGGTACACCCAGAGCGGCGCGTCAGTGGTCTTTCTCAAGATGAGAAATTGAAACTCTTTAAGGCAATTCCCAAAGTGCTCCGGAGAGGGATCCACTTCGGGGGAACCACTTTTCAAAGCTATTTGAATGCGGAGGGAAAAGCGGGAGGCTTTCAGGAGTATCTGAATGTCTACGGCCGGGAGCGTCAGCATTGCCGTCGATGCGAGTCGCAAATTCAGCGGCTGGTCATCAGTCAGCGCTCCAGTCATTTTTGCCCAAACTGCCAGCCTCGAAGAAGATCACGCACCTTGCGAAAGTGAGCTCTTCTTTTTTGAACATGCCCTTGGCGGGAAACAGGAATGAGGCTCGACGAGGGGACGCAGAACCGCAATGCCCCTTTGTCCATCAGAAAAGTCGTTTCCCGCAGTGATGGCAGAACTGACTGTTGGAATCCAGACTGGTTCCGCAGGTTTGGCAATAGGTTTCAATGTTTCTATTGGGCTCAGATTTGCGCTCGGGTTTGCTTCGCCGACGGACGAACTCAACGAACTCGCGAGCCTGGGTGTGGTTTGGATTGACCTGCAGGACCTCGCGAGCCGCCATCAGCGCCTCTGAAAATTTTCCTTCCTGATAAAAAGAGACGGCCGTACGCATAAGAGTCGCCGCCTCGACCTCAAAACTCTTCATCGCCTTCAAGTCACCCAAGCGCCGCGAGGTATTTTCAACGAACGCCTGAATTTCGGGATTGTGCGGGAATAATACCCGAATACGATCCAGCTCTTGCGAGCACAAATCATATTGTTCCTGATAGAGATACTTCTTAATTTGCGCAATCGAGACGGCTTTGATCTCGGAATTGTAAATTTCCGCCGAACGCTGCTCGAGTTTGCGGTCAATGATTTCCTGCGGAGGCATTTCCCGGGCTGATGTGATGCTGTCAAAAACTTTCACACCTGGGAGGCGGACAACAGGCGGTGGAATCTCAGATGAAGACGGTAGGGGATCAGAGGGCATTTCAAGAATTTCAGGAGACGGAATGATATCCTTGGTTGAACTTCTCTCACTTCCAACCTCTTGGTGAGGAGAAGCCTGTTTCGGGCTTAGGGTAATCGGTGTTGTCAAAATGACTTCTTTAGGGAGATCCTTCGAAACCTGTTGCAAAGGCGGCCGCAAGGACACTGGAGTCGGGGAAAGGGGGGGGTGACTGACGGGGACATTTTCAGGTGCAGGCTTGTGAAGAGGAATCGCCTCCTTGTTACCCTTCGTCAAAGGCTCTTGTACCCCGGAGGGAACCTGACTGGGAGGCGCCTGCACAGCCTGGGTCGGCGTCTCCTCGTGCAGGAACAACCGTGGTGGAGGAGAGGTCTCGGCGACGGGATCAAAAAGATCGGACAGAGATTCTGGGAGAAAGTCCACACGAAGGCTCGACTTCGCCTCGGCAGGAACTGCCATGGGTAATCCGTCATGCTGCTGATTCTCTGCCGATTCAGGTTCAATTTCAGGAGTGGCCTTGACGGCAGTTTCTAAACTCCCCTCTCCTGTCTCCTCGACGGGAACGAATGGCACAGGTTCGGGCAGAGAGACGGTATTCACCTCGGCCGCCCGATCGAGAGCGGTATTTCCACGCTGCAAACTCTTCCATTCTCCGACATCCTTGCTACGATCCCGCAGAAGTTCCACCATGGCCGCAATTGTTTGTTCTCGCATGGAGCCTGGCATTGTTGTCAGGGAAGTTTCGGCTGATCTTCTGGGTCGCGACGCTGGGGGAAGTGGTCTGGATCGGGAGAAGGAGGCGGGGGATTTCTCCTGCCTCCGTAGTGGCGTGACTCGATTTCGTTCAGGACCAGAACCGGCGGCTTCTCTTTTGCCTGAGGGAGAGACTTGCTGAGGCCCGCTCGGAAGAGGGTCTGAGGAGAGTGAAGCGGATGGCGGCTCCGCCGTAAGCCTTGGGTCCACCATTTTCTTGTAGAGCTTCCGTTTGGCCAGTTTGATCGACGTCAGCTCAAGCAGCGCCTTTGCTTTCGTGTTGTGGGGATCGGCCGCCAGAACTTCCAGAATGGCTTGCTCACAGAGGCTGTACTCGTGGAGGCTGAAAAGTCGTCGGGCGTCCACAAGTTTACGTTCGACTTCACTGGCGTCGTCGCCAGTTCTAATAGGAACCACATTCCCGGAGAAATCGGGATTGCTATTTTGGGAATCGCTGGACATAAGGCGATTCATCCTGTGTATACAATTTGGGCGCGTCTTCTTTGCTGCACGCGGTGACTGGAACTTTGAGAACCCGGACCTTGATCAACTGTCCGCGGAGCCGCATTTCAAACTGGTCTCCCGGCCTCAGCAGGTGCGATGCCTTTACCGCATGCCCATTGATTAGGACTGCGCCCTGGGTGCAGATATCATGAGCCACGGACCTGCGCGGCACCAGTCGGGAATACTTTAGAAACAGATCCAAACGAATCTTGGGCTCTTTTGATTCAGCTGGAGTGCCTTCCCCCTCTGATCGGCCAGGCCTCACTTACTCTTTCCTTTTTTCCCCTTTTCACCAGAATCTTCAGACTGAAGTTCGGCTTGAAGAAGGGAGGGCACGGCTCCACTGTCAACAAAGCCAGATCTTACTTGAATGTAACTCTTCTGGCGGAGTTTGATCAGATAGGCTTGGATTGCAGGCTGCGCTTTATCTCCGAAAAGCCGGTCGCGGATCTCATTCTGAACTACTTCCATTTTCTGGATCCCCGCCTCGTGCTTTTCCTCGACTTTGATAATCACCAAACCATACTTTGTTTTGATGATGTCACTGACCTGCCCTCGGCGGAGGCTAAAGGCAACCTCCTCAATCTCTTTTACCATTTTCCCCTTGGGGAAGAATCCCAAGTCTCCCCCCTCTTTACCCGTTGGCCCATCTGAATATTTTGCAGCCAGCTCTTCAAACTTATCGCCCGTTTTGGCCTTTTGCAGCACTTCTTGTGCTCTTTTTTGTAAGGCAGCCAGGTCCACTTCCTTCTTGCCTTCGGTCGTGATCAGGATTTCCCGAATTCGTACTTCCTCGGGACGGTCAAAATCCTGTTTATGGGCCTCATAGTATTTGGAAATCTCTTCGGTGGTAATTTGAATGTGTGAATAAACTTCCCGAGCCAAGACCATCTGCTTTAAAGCCTGCGTTTTCGCATTCTGTTTGAATTCAATCGGGTCTACTCCCTGCTGTATCATCATCTTTTCCAAGTCTTCCATACTGTCGACGTTGAAATCCCGGCGAATTCGGTCCAGATATTTAATGACCTCGGTATCCGCAGTGAGTCCCAGCTCTGTCGCTTTCTGGACAAGAAGCTGATCATCAATCATCGATTTCAAGATTTCCTTTTCTTGTAAGGCATAGACCCGGTCAAATTCGGGGCCTTTGAGCCCCTTCTGCAGCTCCTTTCGAAGAAGTTCCTTATTCCTTTCGAAGTCGCTGAGCGTTATGATGTCGTTATTCACCCAAACAATAATCTGTTCAAAGACCTGATCCGCCCGCAGAAGGAATTGGTTCGCACAGATCAGGAACAACAGACCGCCTAGGGTCTTGGAAATGAATTTCATGAGTAGTACCTAAAGGTAATATTGTGAGGTAGTTTAATGGACGCTTGTATCATAATGGCCTTAGGATTCCGCAGCGTAAGACATCCATAGGTAAATCAAGATGATAGCTTAAAGTGAATTGGTTGTTAAGTACGATTTCAGTTTCCAAAAAGGCCGGTGGAAGGCCAAGGCCCGAAGGGCATGCCAAACGGCATGGTCTAATTTCGACTTCAGGGAAGAAGTTCCAGCAGAATCGCCCTTATCGAAGGAATGATTTCCGAGTTAAGTAACCCCGCGGTTTGTACCCGGAGAGCCCCCGAAGGCATGACTGACGTCTCCGGATGAGAAGAGACAAATTCAACCACCCGCTGCGCCTGCACAGGGGTCTTTTCATGGAACTTAATAGAGATAGTGTCTCGTTCTCTTTCAATACTTTGGACCAAAGCTCTCTGAGCCACCAACCGCAAACGAACAAAATCGATCAGGTTTACAACTTCTTTCGGTACTCCCCCATAACGGTCTTCCAATTCAATAAGTAATTCATCCATTTCCCGTTCATGTTTCAATGAAGAGATTCTCTTGTAAATACTTAACCGCTGACGTTCGTCGGCAATATAATCTGTAGGAATTTTCACCGGAATCTTGAGGTTGATCTGAGTTTGAATCTCAGGTACGACCTCATTGCCCTGCAATTCTTCTATTGTCCTCTCCAAGATTTGGCAATAGAAGTCGAAGCCAAGGGCATTGATATGACCATGCTGCTCTCCGCCCAAGAGGTTTCCCGCACCGCGAAGCTCCAAATCAAGCGCCGCTACCTTAAACCCTGATCCCAGTTCGCTGAATTCCTTTAGAGCCGCCAAGCGTTGGCGCGCTACTCCGGTCAGCGCTTTGTCCGGGGGCGTCAGGAGGTATGCGTAGGCTCTGCGGTTAGAACGTCCTACTCTCCCACGCAATTGATAAAGCTGGGCCAACCCAAATCGATCCGCACGATTTACAATAAGAGTATTGACCAAGGGGATGTCCAAACCATTTTCTATAATCGTAGTAGAAACTAAGACATCTGCCTCATGCCTTACAAACTTCAGCATGGTTGCCTCTAATTCCTTTTCCCCCATTTGACCGTGCCCTACAAGGATTCGGGCCTTAGGGCAGAGTTTGCTGATCATCGAAGCAACGGAGTAGATGGATAGCACTTTGTTATGTACAAAATAAACCTGCCCTCCACGGCTCAATTCCTGCTCAATGGCCGCCTGAATCACCTGTTTATTAAATGGTACTACAAATGTCTGAATAGACAGTCTATCGCGTGGTGCGGTTTCTATGACCGACATATCTCTCATTCCCATTAACGACATATGTAGTGTTCTGGGAATTGGTGTGGCGGTCATAGTCAGGGTATCCACGTTAATTTTCAATTGTTTCAGCTTTTCCTTATGGCTTACGCCAAACTGCTGTTCTTCGTCAACGATCAACAATCCGAGATCCCTGTACTGGACATCTTTGGACAATAGCCGATGCGTTCCGATGATAATATCAACCTGGCCGGCGTCTATTTTCTTGGTGATTTCCACTTGATCCTTTGGAGTTCGGAATCGGCTCAACATTTCGATGTTCATTGGAAACGCGTTGAAGCGCTGCTTGAACCTGAGGTAGTGTTGATAGGACAGAACGGTGGTGGGAGCCAGGACTGCCACCTGCTTTCCATCAAATACGGCCTTAAAGGCCGCTCTCATTGCGACCTCTGTTTTTCCAAACCCAACATCCCCGCAAAGCAGCCTGTCCATGGGGACTTCGGACTCCATGTCTTTATAAACATCCTGAATGGCGGAAGCCTGGTCCGGAGTTTCCACGAATTCAAAGACATCTTCAAACTCTTTGTGCCAATGTCCTTGTGGGGAAAAGGCATAACCCGGTGATATTTTTCTGCCCGCATATAATTTGAGCAAATCGTCAGCCATGTCCCGCAAGGACTTCTTGACCCGGCTCTTCGTTTTCACCCAGGTTGTTCCACCAAGTTTGTCCAATTGTGGGCGCGCCCCTTCGGCACTGCTGTATTTCTGAACTAGGTCCAACCTTTCCAGGGGAACATAGATCTTGTCGTCCCCCAGATAAGTGATAACCATGAATTCACGCCCAGCGCCTTCGGCAAACATCTGCTTCACCCCAAGAAATCGTCCAATTCCATGGTCAATGTGGACCACATGATCTCCAGGCTTCAATTCTCTTAAGTCCGAGATGAACGTCGTGCTCTTTTGCTTCGAGCGTACCGGCCTGTCGAGTAACTCCACTTCATCGAAGACATCTGTTTCCCCAAGGATGAGGATGCCTTCGAGTCTAACCTCAAATCCTTCATATACTTCTCCACATACTACGAAAGTAGCTAATTGAACTTCACTCAGGCCCGGGGAGGTTCCCTCTTTCTGGGATTGAAAAGCAGGACTTACGTCCAAATCGTACTCCTTGAGAATCTCATAGACTCTCTCTGCTTTTCCCAAGGTGCCTTGGACCAGCACTTGAACCGTACCTTGTTGCGCTCCACGCTCGATATCCCGAACTAGTTCTCTTAGATTCCCGTGGTACTTCCTTGAGGGACGGATATCGCAAACAATTCGCACGGTATCTTTCCCCTCTTGAAATGGACTGCTGTCATCCGCGGATTCAGAATCTGGACTTACTTCGTGTGGCCTCTCCCTTCGCAGGACATCTGTAGCCAATTCATTTTCATGCTGAGGCAAGCCCTCGCTCTTCCGGGGATGTAACGCGTCGTGATCTCTCCGGGTGGATCGGGGCTCTTTTTGAAACAAGGAATCCTCTTGGAAGGTGCCCAACTGATCCAGCAGAACTGAGGAGTGCCGGGAAGTTAAGCCGGACAGCTCCTCAAAGCTAATGAAGAGCTCTTCTATGGCGGCGGATGGAATGCCCCGAGATCTCAATGCCGCCTGCTCTTTGAGACATTTCTCGTACCAGTGCTGGTAATCTGATTGGAGATCCAACGGTTCATCGATAACCAAAAAGAACTCGGGAATGAAATCGAACACGGTGTGCGGAAGTGTCTGGGTCATGGGGAGGGCGTATTCGACCCCTTGAAAAAATTCCCCGTTCAGGGCACAGGTGACCTGATGATCGAGGAAATCCTGTGAGGTCTCGTTCCCCAGCCTCAATTTGGCCTGCTCTCCCCATTCCTTGAGAGCAGAGGGATCCAGGAGGATTTCCCGCATTGGGACACAGAGCACTTCTTGCACGGGGCCAATGGACCTCTGCGATTTGACTGAAAACTCCCGTAAGGACTCGACTTCATCCCCGAAAAATTCGATTCGACACGGATTCTCGGAATCAGGGGGAAAAACATCCAAAATCCCGCCTCTTACGGAGTAGGAACCATGGCTGTTGACGGGCTCCTCATGAACATAACCGGCGGCCAGCAGGTAGTTGGTGATCGTCTGTAGAGAGTATTCGGTACCAACCTTCAGACGGGGTACAGCAGTAAAGATCTCGCGAAGGTTTGGGACCCGGCTGAGAACCGCGGTCAGTGGACAAAGCAGGATGTCAACGGTCGACTCAAAGACCCTCCATAAAGAGAGAGCCCTTTCCTCCAAAACCTCCGCATGAGGGGATAGACCACTATAGGCATCAGGTTCGAGCGCAGGAAAGACGGACAACCTCGCTCCATTTCGGTTGGAAAATACATCAAGATAGAAGGCTGCTGCGTTACGGAGAGAGTCGAGATTGGAACTATCCCTTCCAATGTAGAGGATGGGTTTCTTGAGCTGATGATGGAGCCCTGCCAGGACCGCCGGTTTTGCTGATGGGGTAATCCCCGTCAAGACGAATCTTGAGGCACCGGATTCCAACTGACGGAGAATCTGATCAATCCCCGTTGCCCGAATTAGTTTTTCAGTCCAGTCCCGCGATGACATTTTGATTAAGCTTGCTTACGGATGGAACGGGACATACGCCTGAGGCACCTGATGTTACGCGGCACGACCATCCGAATCGCCCTGGTTTCTTGCTAGTGTCTAGGAATATCGACGGCAATCTGATGCCTCCCTAAGGGTGCGGGGGGGAGTCTTCGTCTTGGGAATTCTGCTTGAGAATCCGTTCCACGATTTGGGAGGTTGAGAATCCTGTCTCATAGGGCAGGGCAATGACTTTTCCTCCGCTCTCCTCCACTTCTTTTCGCCCAACGATTTCGTGAAGTCCCCAATCCCCGCCCTTGACAAGTACGTCGGGGAGAATGGTACGGATTAGGTCGAGCGGAGTGTTCTCATCGAAGATGGTGATGAAGCTGACGCTTTCTAATCCGGACAACACGATGGCACGCTCTAATTCGGAAAGGATGGGTCGAGTTGGCCCTTTGATTTCCCTTATGGATCGGTCACTGTTCAGGCCGACAATAAGCACATCGCCCAATTGGCGAGCCGCTCTCAGATAATGAATGTGTCCCGGGTGGATTAAATCAAAGCAACCGTTGGTGAAGACAACTTTCCGGCCCTCGCTCTTTAGGGTCTGGACCTGTTCCTTCAACTCTGTCAAGCTTAACAGCTTCTCCAATCCGCCTCCTTGCTTTGCCATTTCTTTACGCAGTAGAAAGTACGACCACCTGTTCCGCGGGGGATTATAGCACGTGCTGGAGTGGCCGGGTCGAGCTGGCGCCGAAACTTCCCAATCGGTTGACTTCAGCCTCGGCAGCCTCGATATAATCGAGCGCAGGGTTATTTCGGCGAGGGGAGCGATAGACGCAACAGCCGCTCCTCGAAAGGGTTGCTCCATGAAGGACGGGAGATATCCATGACCACGGGTCGCACTGATTTCATTTGCCTGATAGCCGCTTTGGGAATTCTCCTTGCGCTGGAGTTGGCCAGTCGACATCTGGCCAAAGATCTGGAAATCATCGAAACGGCCCTCCCCAACGCACCGCGAACTCCCATTGTGATCATTCAGAAACGGCCTGGTGCAAATGCTCCCAACCAACCAGGGGCAGGGGCTAACGTCAAACTGTTATTGATTCACGGGCTGTCGGCGAGCAAATCAACCATGATGCAAATGGGAATGGCTCTCGCACAATCTGGCGCGGAATGTTATCTGATCGACCTTCCCGGTCATGGCGCCTCCACCGGGAAATTCTCCTGGCCAGCAGGCCTGGATGCTGTCGCAGCGGCTTCGCGCTGGATTCTCGCCGAGCGCAACCCTGATTCAATTGGATCATCAAGGCACGGTTTCTTCCTCATCGGTCACTCTCTCGGAGGGGGGATCGTCATTAAATCAGCTCAACTCAATTCACAGGTGACAGGAGTTGTTGCCTTGTCTCCCACGGCTGTTCCTGTGACGTTAAACTCTCCAAACCACATGTTGATCCTGGTCGGGGAAAACGATTTTCCTTTTGTCAAACGCAGCGCCGCCTTTTTGTTTGAGAGCACGACATCCCAAACCATTCACCCGTCATCCTCCATCACCCGATGGGAAAACCAGGAAAAAACCCAACGCCTCGTCTTCCTTCCCCTTACGGAGCATTCGGGAAGTCTATTCCAAGCCAAGGTCTACGGGGAGATCGAGCATTGGATCAACCAAACGCTCCAGCCTTCGGCCATCGGCCTGCGCCCCTCTGTTGCATCGGGAAAACAAGTTGTTATCAATGGATTACTTTGTCTTTCGGCACTGATGTCTTGGTTTCCCGCGTTTTCCCTGTTGGCAAAGTGGAAACCCACCAACACAGATCAAAGAGTAGAATCTGGTTCAGCTCCTTGGCACGGCAATGCGATAGGCACTCATTGCCTCACGGGCTTTCAGATTTATCGAGCCTACGCCCTTTTCTCCTTTCTCGCGCTCCTCATCCTGCGATGGCATGATCCTTGGAATTACCTGCATTTGATGGGAGGCGGGTTTCTCACGGGATTTCTTTCGCTGACGGGTTTATTTCTTTTCCTATGGCGAAGGCCCTCCAGGAAGATCATGCGCTTTAACATCATGCCTCTTCTTACTGCGGTCGCGGGGGTCGTCTTGCTTTTACTCTATCCGTTTCCGTTGCTCACGCAACACTTCGTCTTCCTGCAATGCACCCCAATCCGAAGTTGGAATTTCCTTTTGATTGCCATCAGCCTGATGCCGTTTTTCGTATGGGAGGAGTGGATATTTCGACAAGGATTGGCCCTTCCAGGAAACTGGCAGAGAGCCGTTCACTTTGTCTCGACACGACTTATCCTGGCTTTCACTCTGATGATTGGATTTTTGTTCTTGAACAACTCTCAGTTTCTAATACTCTTATTGCTTCCGGGACTTGCGCTCTTAAGCCTGCTCGTTTGGCTGGGTTCTGGGTGGGTATTTTTCAAAACAGGCAGTAGCGTGGCCTCGGCGCTTTTTGGTAGTTTATTGACTGGCCTGATCTTCAGCGCGTTCTTTACCCGGGTATAATTTAGGGCAGGGACACACTCGACATGATGAGAGTTGCCGTCATTGGGGCAGGTCCGGGGGGAGCCTATTGCGCCTCGCTCCTAGCCGGCAAAGGGTTTGGAGTTTCCTTGTTTGACTTCCATGCCGCATGGGAAAAACCCTGTGGCGGTGGCGTCACGTTTAAGGCCATTCAGAGATACCCGTTTTTGCGGCAAGCACTACAACCCCACCGCGCGATTCAGGCGATCGAAGTTCTATCCCCGTCTGACCAACGCGTCACGATTCCCTTAACTTCGCCTCTTTCCATCTACTCTCGCAACGTCCTCAATCAGATTATTCTCGATCAGGCGGTTTCTCAAGGAGTGAATTTTCATCAAGAACGCGTGTTGACCTTTTCCAAACACGGATCACAGTGGCAGATCCAAACCGATCGAGCCGCTTATGAGGTCGATTACCTGGTCGGAGCGGACGGGGTCAACAGCTTCGTACGAAAACGTCTGGGAAAAAAGTTTGAAGCCGAAGACCTGATGATGACGTTTGGATACCGTTTGCCCGGGGTTATGGATGATCGCATCATAATCAAATTCTACCCGAAATTTCACGGTTACCTCTGGGCGTTTCCGCGCCCAGAACATGTTTCCCTCGGGATTTGCGCCCGACTGCATCGCTATGGGATGAAGGAGCTCAAAACGCACTTGCATGAGTTCATGAGAAAATCATTCACTTCCAAGGATTTTCAAGCGGAAGAAGGGACGATTTACAGTTCTCTCATCCCTTCTCTGCGCCCAGAGTCCCTCAGGGAGAACCGCATCTGTGGAGAGGGCTGGGCATTGGTTGGCGATGCCGCCGGTTTCTGTGACCCGATTACCTGCGAGGGCATTTATTTTGCGCTCCGTTCCGGAGAATTATTGGCGGAAACCCTCGCTGAAGGAGACAAACAACTCTACGTGCGGTCTTGCAGTCAAGAATTCGTGGGTGACTTCATTTGCGGCGCAAACCTGTTTGAGAAATTTTACGCAGGCCAAATCATGGGCCGGGATTTCATTACGCGGATGGTGCAATGGAGCCGGAAAAGCAAAATCCTTTGCGCCACGATGAATGCTTTTGTCGCCGGAAAGCAAAACTATCGGACTTTGAAATACTCCCTGCTTCGAAAGTCCCCTTTGATACTGCTCGAGTTGCTCCTTGGAACCTGACTCCAACGAGCGATGACCTTCTGGGATCTTGCTACAGCCGGAAGAACAGCCTGTGGCCCGTCAGCCCGCCGAAGAGCGTTTCGCCTTCTGAAGCCCCACGGAACGCATGATAAAATAATCAAATATTCTCTCAGGCAGGAATCGCTTCATCGCAAGGAAGAGATGGGCATGGCCGGGTGCCGCATAACGGAAGCGGGGCTTTTCATCTTTGAAGGCACGGAGGATAAGCGTGGCGATCTGATCGGGGCGGCCTGCGATGCTTCGGGCACGCTGTCGCGTTAGTGAAAGGTCTGAAAAATAAGGAGCGTAGGGTCCTGCACGATCAAGGATCGGCCGGGAGATTCGATCCGAGGCTTCCAGGAATTCCGTGAGAATAAATCCGGGTTCAATCAGGATTACCTGAATTCCAAAGATCGAAAGTTCACCGCGCAGCCCGTCAGTAATGGCTTCCAAAGCGTGCTTCGTCGCATCGTAAATCGAGGAGAGAGGGCGGGCAATTTTCCCCGCTACGGAGCCGACATGGACAATTCTGCCCGTCCCTTGTTTCCGCATCGTGGGAATGACAGCCTGAGTCAAGGCGATTAAGGAAAACAAGTTGGTTTCGAAGTTCTGACGAATCGCTTCGACAGGTACCAGCTCAACAGGACCCCGGTGTCCGTACCCGGCGTTATTGACAAGACCATCAATTCTCCCGAAAGTTTGTAACGTCGTAGCAATAATTCGCTCACGATCCTGGGGGAGTGTAATATCGGCCGGAATAATAACCGACTTGCCGGCAGATGTTTGCAAGACGGGATCGCCGGTTTTCTCCAGGTCCGCCTTGAGGGAGAGGAGACGCTCCTGACGTCGCGCAACCAGTGCCAAAGAGGCCCCTTCTCGTGCCAATAGCCTGGCAGTCGCTTCACCAATCCCGGAGGAGGCACCGGTAATGATAATGGCCTTCCCCTGAATCACGCCCATTCTTCTCCTCCTGCTAACCCCTTATTTCTGCCTGCGAATATTTATCAATCTCAATGTAAAAATGTTCCGCTGGGAGATGCGCGGAACCAACTCAACAAATTTCCAGGCTCAAGCATGCCGTCCTTGGCAGAGTATAGCACAAGGAGAAAAGGCACTCAGGTTAAGGGGAAGAGGCTTATTCCCTGCTTTGAAGAATCCAAGGTGTTGGTCTGTGTTTGAAGAGTCAGTCCTGGATATTGCAGCAGGATGTACAAAATCAGCCTGGAACTTCTTGCTTCAGTCAGGTGGTTGAGAAAATTCGAGCCGCGTGATAGGTTTGCCTGGGACTGCGAGTTAGAAAGGAAATTTCAGCGCCTGGAAGGTTCATTCATGAAGAAAGCGGGACAGTATGGGATCAGCCTGGGACTTACCGCTCTCATCGGCTATCTCGTTTACAGGGGGGTGCCAGACTGGCATTATGCCTGGCACGTGATGATTCAGGGGAACCCCCTCTGGCTTTTAAGCGGTCTTTTTTTTGTAATCCTGCACATGACTTTGAGAGCCCTCCGCTGGGGGATCCTGCTTTCCCCAGTCAAACATCGGATTGCTTTCAGGAATCTTTTTTCTCTGACCCTGATCAAATATGTCGTAAATGCGGTTCCTCCACGAGCCGGCGAGGTCGCAGCTTCCATCCTCCTGGCACGGAAAGAAAAAATCTCAGTGGCTTCGGTGATTGCCGCCTCGCTTTTGGAACGCATACTGGATATGGTCACGGTCATCGTCATTTTCGGATATTACCTGATCTTTTATGCTTCCCGATTTATGCCAAACTCAAATCGTGGACGGGAGATCATGACGATGATCCAGAAGTACTCCCTCAAAGGGATGCTGGTTCTTGGTCTTCTCTTTGGCGTGTTGGCCTTCCTATTATGGAAGGACCGCTGGCTGAGTCAGCTCCCCGTTCGGGCTCAAGATCTTCTTCGCTCATTCCTGGGGGGGTTCAAGGGACTTCAGAAGGGCACCGTGGTCCTGAAATCCGCGATACTTTCCCTGGCAATTTGGATTTCAATCACCTTGCAACTGTGGTCGATGCTCCAGGCTTATGTGGATGTCTTTCCATTTGCAGGCGCTCTTTTTCTGATGTCTATCACGGTGGTGGGCGTGGCTATCCCGACCCCAGGCGGTGTCGGGGGATTTCAATTCTTCATGAATTTGGGGCTCATTAACTTCTTTGCTCAATACCTCGCCACCTCGGACCCTGTCTCGCAAGCGGCCGGCATCAGCAATGGATGTTATCTGGCCTCGATGGTGCCTGTCATGCTCCTTGGCTTGTATTTTCTCAATCGAGAAGGGCTGTCTTTCGGCCGGATTTCCAAGCTCGACGCAGAGCAAAAACCCCGGGAGTTGGAGAAATTGGGTTCCACGCCTGAGTTGTGAGGTAGCGGCTCGCCGAGGCGTCTGGCTTCAGGACCTGATCCAGGGAATCTGAGGTTCGCCTTAGCCCAATTGCCGTCTGCATTTCCCGGGGCCACACTTCAACCAAAAACCACAGTAATTTGGAACTCTGCCTATGGGAAGTGCCTATTCAAGCCTTTTCCTACGGCTCCAGCCCGTTCAATGGGACAGGCTTTCTTTCTTGGCGGCGATCGCCCGTATCAACGTTTCGAAGGAATCGAGAAACAGCTTGACGCCCTCGGTTTGAAGAGTCTTTCCTACCTGTTCAATGTCGATGCCCAAGGCGGCTAAACGGGTAAACAGAATCTTGGCAGCGTCCAGATCCTGTTCCAAACGGGCTGAAACTTTTCCATGATCGCGAAATGCGTCCACAGTTGCCGGAGGCAGCGTGTTCACTGTTTCCGGGCCAATCAACTCTTCCACATAGAGTACATCCCGATATTTCGGATTCTTGGTGCTTGTACTCGCCCAGAGCGGTCGCTGGACTCTCGCCCCTCGTTTGCGCAAAGAGCCGAAATTGGATTCCGAAAAGATTTCCTTGAATTTCTGGTAGACGAGACGCGAATTGGCAATCGCCGCTTGCCCCATCAGGCTTTGGATGAGTGCCTCCTGTCCTTTCGACGCGGCCAGAGCCTGGTCCAGTAACCGGTCGATGAGAGTATCCACGCGACTCACAAAGAAGCTGGCTACCGAACCGAGCCGGAGCGGTTGACCATTGCGGGCCCTGATTTCCAAGCCGCGCAGATAAGCTTCCGCCACACTGACATAGTGCGAGGGGGAGAACATCAGAGTAACGTTCACATTGATCCCTTCGGAAATCAACGTCTCAATGGCGGGGATGCCCTCCGGGGTGGCCGGAACCTTGATCATAACATTGGGCCGGCTCACTCGCTTCCAGAGCCGTCTGGCCTCTTCAATTGTCTTGTCGGTCTGATGCGCCAGGCGGGGGGAAACCTCGAGGCTTACATAGCCATCCAAGCCTTGAGTTTCGCGATAGACGGTCTGGAAAAGATCCGTTGCGGCCTGGATATCTTCGACAACGAGAGCCTCGTAGATCTCGTCAACGCTGGCGCCCTGCTTTGACAGCTTGTCCATTTCCGGATCATAGTCGTGGCTTCCGGTAATGGCCTTTTCAAAAATAGTCGGATTTGACGTTACGCCACGCAAGCCATCTTCATCAATGAGCTTCTTAAGCTGGCCGCTCCGAAGCAACTGTCTGGAAATGCTGTCCAGCCAAATGCTTTGACCCTGGGTTTGAAGCCCCAACAAGGGATTTCCAACTTGGGCAGATACCACTTGATCCATAACATCCTCCCCTCATTCAGCAAACTGACTCAAATTCAATTACGGTCCAAATTGATTAATCAATAATTCATAGAGTTCGTCCTGTCTCATCCTCATCTTCTCATAAACAGGTTGATTCTCGGGATTCGGAAGATAGACACGACCCAACGGATGAACAACCTGTCCACATGCGAAGATCCTCTTTGTAGTTTCCAGGGCCAGCAGGGCAGCACCACGGCTTGAAGCCTCTGTCACTGCGGAAGCGATCACAGGACGACCCAGCACATCCGCCATGATTTGAGTCCATGCCGGAGAATTCAATAACGCCCCTCCGGAAGCCACGATTTCGACGGATTCCGGTGCCACGGGCTTGAGCAAAGAGGCAATCTTTGCAAACCGGCAGGCCACCGATTCAAGACTTGCCCTGAGGATCTCAATCGGCCGCGTGTGAAGATTTAAACCGACAAACGCCGCTCGGGCCTGCCCTCTCCAACCGGGGCTCCTCTCGCCCAAGAGGAACGGGAGCACCGTCAAACCATGAGCCGCCGGCCCCATCGCCGAAAGTTCTTGTTCCAGCAACTCGGAATTGGCTTCCAGCCGGATGGTGTCCCGCAACCATTCAAAGAGAATGCCCCCGTTACTGAGGGCTCCGCCTATCAAGAAGCGCCGCCGATCAATATGATAACACCACAATCCCCGGGGGATAAAGGAGGGCGCTCGATCCAAGCTGATTCTCATTGCCCCGGATGTCCCCACCATCAAGGCGATTCGTTTCGAGTCAACGCAGCCACTCCCAATATTGCTGCAGGCTCCATCCCCCAACGCCGGGAGCCAGGGGACATCCTTTAACCGCGGCCAGCGTTGGATATAGGGCGATCGAAGCTGCTGGAGCGGCGTATCGAGATCTCCCAAGGGAGAAAGCTGCTCTGGAGAAAGTGACAGCGTCCTCAGGATTTCTTCATCCCAGGCGCAGCGGACCTGATCCAACAATCCGGTTCCTGAGGCCATCGAAATTCCGCAGATGGTCTCCCCAAACAATTTCAGGTAAAGATACTCGCCGAACGACATCCACTTCTTGGTTCGCTCCCAAAGGTCTGGCCGGCTCTGCCTCAACCATCTCAGTTTCGCGGGCCAATAACTCGGGTGTAAAACGGTTCCAGTGCGGGAGTGAACGGACTCTTCATTCAATTGTTGCTTCAATTCCTCGGCGGCTTCTGCACTCCGCGTATCCGCCCACGAGTACACCGGAGTCAACGGGCACTGGTCTTTGTCTACTCCCAAGACATTGTGCCAAAAGGTTGAAACTGCCACGGCATCGATTTCTTCGGGATTCCCGATTCCCTTGGCAAACACTTCATCGATGACCTGACACACCAGCTCGAAGAGGAAATCTGCGTCCACTTCGGCGCCGCCATCGGCTGTGGTTTGAAACTCATATCCTCGCCGGGCGTTTAAGCCCTCGCAAAGTTGAGCATTGCGATCATACAAACCCGCGCGTACCGATGAACTCCCGACATCGATCGTAAGAATCATGAAATGATCCCAGAAGGATTTGAAGTCATCCGGAGTCCTCTAGTAGAAGTAAATCTTCCGACGAAGTTGGTTCCTGCTGCGCCAGATCATGGCAATTCCAGCGACAAATCCCCCGATGTGCGCCCACCATGCCGTTCCTCCCATCTGCCCTTTGGAAGCAACCAAGGAGAGCGCTCCGCTGAAAAACTGCATCACAAACCAAAAGCCGATAAAGAGTAGCGCGGGAATTTCGACAAGTTGAAAAAAGAAGAAAATGGGGAACAACGTCAAGACTCTGGCTCCCGGGAATAGGATGAGATAAGCCCCGAGTACTCCGGCAATGGCTCCGCTCGCTCCCACGGTGGGAACCGTCGATCCGGAATTTGTCAAAACATGGAACAGGGTCGCGGCCAGACCGCAGAAGAGGTAGAAAAAAAGATAGCGAAAGTGGCCGAGACGATCTTCCACATTGTCTCCAAACACCCACAAGTAGAGCATGTTGCCTAGGAAATGAAGCCACCCGCCATGGAGAAACATCGACGAAAACAGCGGAAGAATTCCGAGAAGAATTCCTTGGTGTGACCAGTATTTCGGGCTGAGAAAGAGGGCCGGAACCACTCCAAAATCATAGATGAAACGGTTCAAGAGATCCCTCTGGCCAAGGGACAACTCGAAGACAAATACAAGCCCATTGAGAATGATCAAAAAAACGGTGACGAGGGGATAGCTTTCAGAGCGGTTAATGTCTTTGAGGGGAATCATAGCGAATTCCGGGGTCTCATTCTAATGACTCTAATTATGCAAAACCAGTAAAAAGGGGGAGTCAATAGTGTGGGAGGGGGCCAATTCAGTATACGGGATCGAAAAATGTCCCGCGGAGTTGCAAGGGTTGTACATCAGGGTAAATGGTGGGAACAAAGGGGAATCTCAAAAGGGAAGATTCCGTTTTCGAGGAGCGGGGTTCATCCAAATCGGTTCGCTTGATGTTAAAGGAGCGCTTATTCCAATTTCCATTGACCTTGAAAGAAATATGAATGGATTCCCATTCGACTTCCTTCGGCCGCTCGATGATGTCGCTTTTACCAGAGGGAGGTGAGAAGTAAACGGTCTTGCTCACGGTCTGTCCAGGTTCAATGGTAATTGGGGCAAAACGAGAGATGACCGATTGCGGCGACTTCAAATCTCCCGCCGGGAAGAACGTACGTTGAAAGGCCTGCGGCCTTAAACGCAGAAAGGGCGTCTGAGCGAGACCCTTTAAGAGAGAGGCCTCAATATCGAGCACTGCAGCCCGAACCCGACCCGGGTTGTGAAAGGTCAGATCAAGAACCAACGCAGACTCCTGCGGATTGACGCAGGAAACGGCGGGAGAATACACCACAAGTTTATAGGGAGAAACACGAACCATCCAAAGGGTATAGATCGAGAACCCAAAGGCGAGGATCGAAAGCAAGATGGCAATCAGATTGGCTAAAAGAATCATGGATGAACCGATGGATATCATGGGATCAACCGAGCTTTCTCGTTACCCTTCAGTGGGTCAAAAACCCTTCCACTACTTTTCGGTAGTTTAGGGTTGTCGCTTTACAAAAAGCCTTTGAAATCTCGGAGGATGGCAACGGAATCAGCTCGGGGAGAGAGCTGGCTTCCCAAAGCATCTGCCACGTAGGAGGGTCGTCGCATCCCATTGAGCACAGAAGAAAGTCCTTCTAGATTCAAGAGGATAGATAGGGTCATCTGGCTAAGTGAATCAGACGTCTGTGGATAACCAGCCTCATACAGGCTGCTGCGGATTCTGTCGGATTGTGGTTGGTGTTGCAATTGGATAAAACGTTCGGCTGCGTCGGCCGTTGTCTGGATCAATTGCAGAAACTTTTCAAGCCAGGAATTCCACAAAATAGGATGCGATTGATGGTTGCTCGATTCATTGATCCAACGCTTGAGCGGAGGAACAACATACCGATTCATCATCAGATTCCATTGGTCGAGTGATTTGGCCTGGCTCACCAATTGTTCGAGCATTTGAGCCAACCCGGCACTTCGTCCATCCAAAGCGGCTGCCTGAAGTTCGGCCCCAAGTAATTGCTCATGCTCCCGGAGCGGCCTCAATAATTCCTGAAGTTCTCTTTTTCCTGGAGGCCTCTCCCCTGGCTTCGCAAAATCAGCCAGGCGGATCACCTTCCCCTTACTGAACGCATTCAGCGGACGGTTAGCCAATACGCCGATGCCGTGTTGTTGACAGAAGCCCAGAACGGTGTTGCCTTCGTTATTTCGTTCCAGGGCGCCACCGCTTTCGACCAAGTTTAACGGAAGCTGTACTATGTGGAAATGATGCGTGGAACTAACCGTCTCCGCTTCCGCGAGACAGCGGCTGACGCTCGTCATCGTTGGGTCAGCAGCGGGTAAACCAAAATTGTTCGAGCTAACTCCGTAAAAGCGAATTGCTCCTTCCTGAACCTTCTCCTCCAGGAATCGAAAAGCCTCACGGATTCTCCGGTAAAACTCATCGTAGTCTGAGGCGTCAAGTTCTTTGAGGTGGGCCTGATGATTCAGGAAATACTCGGGATTATGCAACAGAAGAACATCGAGCTGTTCAAGCTGCAACCGCTTTTGAGACCCTTCGATCTGGGTTTGAAGATACTCCGGATGGATACAATGCCAAATTCCTTCGGCATAGGGGACGATTTCCGGAAATCCGCGGGTGCGGGCTATCTCCATGTTCAACCCTTGGATGTATCCCGCCTTCGTAATGGCGAGGTATTCGTCCCGGGAAAAATCGGAGAGGACCCGCCCAATGAGCCGTTCCGATTCCCCGTTGCCGTAGTTGGCACTGGTATCAATCAGATTTCCGCCGCGCTCCAGGTACAAACGCAAGGCCGCTTCATGTTCCGGATTGCCTTCCACGACACGGTACCCCCCAAATCCCAATGGGTGGCAATACATGCCGGTGGCGCCCAGAGTCCGAAAATATTCAGGAATCGCGTTCATCGTGAAAAGGGTGGTATCTCTTGACGATTGGCCGTCTTAAGTGGAGAGGAGCGCGGTTGCTGGCTTCACCGTCGCGTACTCGAGTTCATTCCTGACAGAATTGGAATGGTCTTTTCCGCTATGCACTAAAGTCACGCAAGTTCCCAAGAAAGGAGCCAGACTCCTTTGGATCCGGCCTGCGTGGGTCGAAGGAATTTGTATACTCCGATCACTGATTGATCGATTCCCCGACCGCGTCGGCCGCGGCTTCCATGATCGCCTCTGAGAGCGTAGGGTGTGCGTGAACGGTTTTAAAGATCTCTTCGTAGGTGGCTTCAAGATTCTTGGCCAGTCCCAATTCTGCAATGAGCTCAGTCGCTTCGGATCCAAGGAGGTGGGCGCCGAGCAACTCTCCGTACCTGGCATCAAAGATCAGTTTCACCAGCCCTTCCGTCTCTCCGATGGCCTTAGCCTTTCCACTGGCCACAAACGGGAATCGGCCAATCTTCAGTTCATACCCTTTTTCACGGGCCTTTTCTTCCGTGAGTCCAATACTGGCGACTTGAGGCTGACAATAGGTGCAACCCGGGATGTTCTGGTAATTGACCACGAGCCGGTCTTTATGATTTGCCATCCCTTCAACCGCGGAAATGGCCTCGGCAGAAGCCACATGAGCCAGCCACGGAGGGCCAATGACATCCCCAATCGCATAAATGCCGGGGATATTCGTCTGAAAGTTCCCATTCACCGGAATCGAGCCTTTTTCGATCTTTACGCCCACTTTTTCGAGACCGAGTCCCTCGGTATTCCCGGCGACGCCGACCGCCATTAATGCAATTTCTGCCTTGATCTCCGACTTCTCTCCCTTTGAGCTCTCCACAACCGCATTGACGCCGTCTTCAGTGGCCTTCAAGGAGGCGACTTTCGTTCCGGTAAGCAATTGAATCCCGTTCTTCTTGAAACTTTTTGCCAGCAATTCTGAAATTTCCTTATCTTCGATGGGCAATATCGTCGGCAGCATTTCCACAATGGTGACCGAGGATCCGAAAGTATTATAGAAATAGGCAAACTCCACGCCAATTGCCCCGCCTCCAATCACCAGGAGACTTTTGGGGACCTGTTTCAACGTCATCGCTTCGGAACTTCCGATGATCCGTCTTCCATCGAATGCCACTCCCGGAAGGGCTCTCGGATGAGCTCCCGTTGCAATAAGGATGCGCGAAGCGGTGAGCGTATTCTTCAATTTTCCATCCACACTCGAGACCTCGACGGTGTCCCCAGCCGTTAACTTCCCTGTCCCTTCAAAAACACTCACCTTGTTTTTTTTCATGAGGAAGCCGACGCCCCTGCTTATTTTGTCGGAGACATCCCGGCTTCTCTGGATAATTTTCGTAAAATCGACGCGCAGGTTGTCATACTGAATCCCAAATTCTTCGCTCTTCTGAAACATCCTGTACAACTCGGCGTTTTTGAGCAGGGCCTTGGTCGGAATGCATCCCCAATTGAGGCAGATGCCGCCCAACTTATCCTTCTCGACGATGGCAGTTTTCATCCCCAATTGGGAAGCCCGGATCGCTCCTACGTATCCCCCCGGGCCTGATCCCACAATCACTAGGTCGAAATGATTTTGATTGCTGCTCACGCTGACGCCTCCAAATTGACGTTCTCCTGTCCCTCGAGGAAAGTGTAAAGCCCCCGGGCGTTGCTTGTCTAGGGGGGGCACCTTTTCCACGGAAGGAGTTCCCTCGCCCACTATTTTAGATCTGAATAAGCATTAAGGCCGGATTCTCGATGAGTTTGCGGAATTCCTGAAGAAAGATGGCCCCTACCGCCCCATCCACCACTCGATGGTCGCAGCAGAGCGCTACTGTGAGTCGATGCCCAACGACGATCTGGTCTTGTGCATTGACAACCGGCTTCTTGACAATACTCCCTACCGCAAGAATCGCCGCTTGGGGAGGATTAATGATGGCGTGAAAACTTTCAATCCCGGAAGCGCCCAGGTTTGAAATGGTGAAGGTCCCTCCCTGGTATTCGGCAGGTTTGAGCTTTTTGGTACGCGCTTTTTCGATGAGTTCTCTAGCCTCCAGTGAAAGCTGCCGAAGCTGTTTGGTTTCGGCATTTCGTATGACTGGAGTGATGAGTCCATCCTCGAGGCTCACCGCAAATCCCAAGTGCACCTGAGCATACTGCAGGATTCCATTGTCGGTAAAAGAAGCGTTGACCTGGGGCACACGTTTTAGACATTCAACGGTCGCTTTCAGCACAAAATCATTCACACTTAACTTGGGAGCCCCTTCTGCAGCCAAGGCTTCGTTGGTTAAACCGCGCAACTGAAGCAAGGGGCCGGCATCAAGTTCTGCATCGAGATAAAAATGGGGAATGCGGGTTTTGCTCTCCACCATCCTTTGCGCAATGACACGACGCATCGCCGTTAAAGGAATCAATCCGCCTGTGGCCGGTTGTCCTTCACCGGCAGAATCTTCCTTTCGTTTGGCTGCTTGAAACACATCTTCCTGGATGATCCGGCCTCCGGGACCTGACCCCTGCAATTGTTCGACGGGGACATTCATTTGAGAGGCGGTCTTGCGCGCTAACGGGGATATTTTGATTCGGCCCATTTCAACGGGCTTTTCGGAGACTGCCGGTGCTTTGGCAAGACTTGGGGGAGCCGGCGAAGGAACTGCCGTCGCAACCTTCTTCGGCGGAGGGGAGGAAACAGGCTGGTCCGCCGGCTTTGGTGGTTGGCCTGCATTTTCGGCTTCGATTAGCGCAATGCGCTCACCGACCGCCACCTTTTGTCCTTCTTCGGCGAAGATCGCTTTCAGCACGCCGTCGTCGAAAGCCTCCATTTCCATAGTCGCTTTGTCGGTCTCGATTTCCGCCAGGACGTCCCCAACCACTACGGCTTCCCCTGGTTTTTTATGCCAACGGACTACCACCCCTTCCGTCATGGTGTCGCTCAGTTTGGGCATGGTAATTTCGGCCATGGGCATTATCCTTTTTCGCTGGGATTTTTTGTGATTGAAACCGGCGCTATGGCTTGTAGCACACTTGAAGTACTGCCTGGAGGATTTTTTCTTCGCTGGGTAAGACGGCCGCCTCCAACTTTTCGCTGTAAGGCATGGGGACTTCCTCCTGAGCCACTCGGGTCACCGGGCTATCCAATTCATCAAAAATATCCCGCTGGATCTGGTAAGTCAGTTCCGACCCGATGCCGCAGAACGGCTTATCTTGTTCGACGATGACGCAGCGATGCGTCTTCGACACGGAGCCGAGAATCAGATCCAGATCAAGAGGCTTGATCGACCGCAGATCGAGCACTTCCGCATTGATCCCCTGGGCGGCGAGCGTTTCCGCCGCTGTCAACGCGATTCGCACCGTTTGAGCATAACAGATAATGGTCACATCCGTCCCTTCCCGCTTGATTTCCCCTTTTCCCAGTGGAATGAGGAGCTCTTCGCCCTTGTCTTCGATTTGGCCTGTGGTGTTATAAAGCAGCTCGGATTCCAAGACCAGGACGGGATTATTATCGCGGATCGCCGTTTTCAGTAATCCCTTTGCATCACGTGGGGTGGCAGGAACAGCAATTTTGAGCCCCGGAAAGTTGGCATACAAGGGCTCCGTTGCATGGGAGTGGGTAGCTCCCAGCTGGTGGGCGGGACCATTCGGGCCCCTAAAGACAATGGGGATGTTAAATTGGCCTCCCGACATGGTCAGCATGTTTGGCGCGTTGTTAACCACCTGGTCAAAGGCCACCAGGGAAAAGCTGAACGTCATGAACTCCACAACGGGGCGCAACCCAACCATGGCAGCACCCACCCCCAAGCCGGCAAACCCCGTCTCGCTGATGGGGGTGTCGATTACACGTTTGGGCCCAAATTTATCCAGCAACCCCTGACTGACTTTGTAAGCTCCGTTGTATTCAGCCACTTCCTCGCCGATGAGGAATACATTGGGATCTCGTTGCATTTCCTCTTCAAGTGCTTCATTGACTGCCTGACGGTAGGTAATCTCTCTCACTGGTCATCCCCTTCCACCAAGGTATACTTGTGAAGGTCCTCGATCGGAGGGTCCTCACTTTCCTCAGCGAATTTGATGGAATCGGCTGCCAGTCTTCTCGCCTCGCGATCCAGCTCTTGAAAACGAGATTCTTCAAGTTTCCCTTCGTGAATCAAGGTTGCCTTGAATGCCAAAATGGGATCCTCACTCTTATATTTGTCTACTTCTTCTTTACTCCGGTAGGTCGCAGGGTCCGACATGGAATGCCCTCGATACCGATACGTTCGGGCTTCCACGAAAAAGGGATAAGGCTTTCTCCTCATCTCCTCGAGAATCCCTTGCATGGTGTCTCGCACATGTCGGACGTCCATTCCATTCACGACCGCCGAGGGCATATCATACCCTTTGGCTCGATCCGTGAGCTCTTTAACGGCTGTCGATCGCATGACATGGGTTCCCATTCCGAAGAGGTTGTTTTCACAAATAAATACGACCGGGAGTTTCCAAAGTGCCGCCAGGTTGACCGCTTCATGGAACGCTCCTTGGTTGATGGCGCCAGCACCGAAGAAACAAAGGGTGCAGCGATCCTCCCCACGATAGACACTGCCAAACGCTAATCCAGTGGCTAAAGGCAAGTGGCCACCAACAATGGCATGTCCTCCATACATGTGGTTCTTCTTGTCGAAATAGTGCATGGAACCGCCCAATCCCCGGGAAATTCCCGTAGCCTTGCCAAAGAGCTCCGCCATGCATTCATTCAGAGTTGCCCCCCGGGCAATGGCATGTCCGTGGTCACGGTAAGCTGTGATAATAAAATCATCGTTCCTTGCCGCGGCTACAGTCCCAACCGCAACAGCCTCCTGGCCAATGTAGAGATGGCAAAACCCTCCAATTTTCTGTTGTTGGTAAGCTTGAGAAGCCCGCTCTTCGAAGCGTCGGATAAGCAGCATTAAATAGAGAAGATGCACTTCTGCATCGTCGGCAGTGCTTAATCCATTCTTATCAGCTAAATCTAAGGGAACGGTTGCTGGCATATGATTTGTGCATTCTCCAAACGGGTGACTAGTCTCTCCCCGTTCTAACGTCCAAAACTCACTCCCCAGACACATGCGGAAACATCAATTCTTGGGGAACAAGTTCGTCACGCTCACCATTCGTGAGGTGGCATTAAGTCTTTATACTTCAATAAATCCGTCTGATCTGTCTCGGTTCCTCGCCTCGTTCTACAAATTCGGAATTCCATTACCTTTTCATTAGGAGCGATTCCGAAATAAGAATCCGCGCTGGGGGGCCAAGGGTCCAATCTTCGACGACCACGCCCCAATACCCATTGGAAAAATACAATGTGAGCGACGTTTTTTCAACCCAAATCGAATTGCTCGTTCATTTATGGATAAAGAGATGAGGCAAATGTGCACAACGGCGGGAAGCGCTCAAATCACCCCGAATGGAGCCAGCCTACTGCAATGACGTTTTTGACTGGAGGGTCTTGGGTTCTTTGAAGAATGCGCTGATCACTTGCCGGGCCGAAGAAAGATCTGAACAGCGGTTGACTTGAGTAGAAAGGAAGTGCCCAAAGAAAAGCCACTTATGACCCCAGGCCAGGAAAAGCCTCAATCTGGGTAATTGTTCAACAGGACTAAAATGAGCTTCGAGGTAGTCACAAAACCGGGTTAAGGCTCGAAAATACTCAAACCCTTCTTCCTCAGGGGTTCGCGGTGCTTTTTCCCCCTCCCGTCCGGGGGGTGGAGGCAGCCCCAGTGACTCACCTAGTTGCCAGAAGATCCATGGGCGGGCCGTTGCGGCACGCGCAACCATAACCCCATCACAGTGGGTCTCCCGATACATTCGCATGGCGTCCTCAGCTACCTGGACATCCCCGTTCCCTACGACCGGAATCTTGACAGCCTCCCGAACCCGCCCGATGTACTCCCAATTAGCCACCCCTTTCCGGTGCTGGCTCTGAATCCGGGGATGAAGAGTAATCCAGTCAGCGCCCGCTTCCTCCAACATTTTGGAGAACTCGACGAGGTATCCTGGATCATCCTTTAGCCCGGTCCGTATTTTTACCGACAGAGGGAGCAGGGAAAGTCGCCTTGTCTGACGGACTACTGTCTCCGCATACCGGATGTCACCCATCAGACCCACCCCCCAATTATGCTTAAGGACTTTGCTCACGGGGCAGCCCATATTGATATCGATTCCAGTGGGACGGATTGCCTGGAGTCTCTCCAGGGATCTCCCGATGAGTTCGGCATCATTTCCAATGATCTGCGGAACCAGATTTCTCTCTCCATCAACGACCCGGGTCTGTGGCGTTTTACCAACCTCCTCGTGAGGAAGAAGCCGAGTTGAGAGCATCTCCGTAAACAAGAGAGAATTCACATTCTGAGGGAGATAGGATCGAATTAATTGACGAAAGGCAACATGGGACAGGCCGGCCATGGGAGCGAAGATGATAGGAAAATCGATTGCGTTGCCGCTGCCAAAGGGGATTCCCGGCAGGCGGCTTTCGCGAAATGCGGTAGATGCGGAAGGTGGATGGGTTTCGATCATGGAGAGTGCGTTACCGGTGGCAAGCGACGATCAGAAATCTCGCGCGTTACTTCCAGGCCCCCTTCCCGGGCAGGAGGTTTTCGGAGGATCGACTCTTCAATTCGAGGTTAATCAAATTTCAAATCAAGACTGTCAATGGCCTTAAGTGCCACCGGATTCTCTGGATCCAAATCCAACGCCTGAACATATTCTGCCAAGGCCTTGTTGGTTTCGCCTTGAGCCACATAAATATGTCCAAGGTTGAGAAATGGAAAGTGTCTTGAGGCGTAGCGCGGCGCTTTCTTGGCCTTTTCTAACCACGGGATGGCATCGTCGAGCAGTCTCAATTGCATCAAATAAACTCCGATATCGTTATAGGGATTCCCAAAATCCGGATCAATCAAAATGGCTTTTTGGCACTCCTCCACGGCTTGTTCGAACATGCCAAGAAACGAGAGCGCCCATCCCCGATAGGTATGGCCTTCCGCTGTAGGGTAACACTCAAGACTCCGGTTAAAGCAGTCAATCGATGATTGAATACGGCCGCTCATGAGCTCCTGGACGCCCTCTGCCCACAATTCGTCGGCATGTTCCTTATCTTCAGCAGTCCTTTCAGAATTCATTCCATGTCACTCCTGTTCTCACTTCAAGATTCAGAAATAAACCTTTGGGCAGTCGTGGGATTGGCCCCGGTTATGGTTGATTCCAGGAAGGGTTTTGGGGAATGGCTTCTCCATCTTTGCGAGGATCGGACCCTCCATAATTCCTTCCTTGATGATCCCGCATCACCGCCTGGCCTCCTCCAACGCCCTCGGAAAACGGACCGAGTAATCGAATGTCGTGCCCCCACTGAATCAGGGTCGCTCTTACCTTTTCCGGAACACGACTCTCCATAAGAACATCACACCCTCCAAAGGTTGGTTTCGAGAAACGCGCCGTCTCAAGTGCCTCCTGGACGTTCATCCCGAAGTCAGCCACATTGGAAACAAACTGAGCGTGAGCTTGTGCCTGGTTCCATCCGCCCATAATCCCAAATCCAATCCGTATTCCGTCTTTTTCCATGAGAGCTGGAATGATCGTATGCAACGGGCGTTTCCGCGGTTCAAGAGAATTTGGTCGGCCACGGTCCAGGGTAAACAGTGCGCCGCGATTCTGTAGAGCAAACCCGGTATGTCTCGCCACCAAGCCTGACCCGAATCCGTTATAGTTGCTCTGGATCAAAGAGACGATATTCCCTTCCTGATCAATGGTTGACAGGTAAACCGTGTCTCCGCCATAGGCATGGGTGATACTGCTCAAATCGGAAGGCGGGACTTGGCAATTGGCTCTTTCGGGCTGGATTTGATGAGCCCGTTTTTCTGCAAGGTCCTTGGAAATCATCGCTGCCACCGGCACTTTTGAGAATCGGGGATCCCCGACGTAATTCAGCATATCAGCATAGGCCAACTTTTTGGCTTCAATCATGATGTGCAAGGCTTGAGCGCTGTGGGATCCGTAATCCTTCAGAGGAAACTGTTCCATCAGGTTTAGCATGATCAGGACTGCAACTCCCTGGCCGTTCGGGGGAAGCTCATATACCTTCCAGCCCCGGTAGGTCGTCGAAATGGGGTCGACCCATTCAGGCTCGAAATCTGTCAGATCGGAAAGGGCCAGGGTTCCGTCATTTTCATGGGACACGTCGAGAATGGCTTCAGCCGTGGGCCCGCGATAAAAGCCATCGCGCCCCTTCTCGGCAATCCGCTGCAGCGACGACGCCAGATCTGGATTTCTAAACAACTCTCCGACTGCAGGCGAGCGGCCGTTGGGCAAGTAGGTCTCCTTGGTATTGGGCTGTCCTGCGAGAAAGCCGGCGGCTTGCTCCCAATCCCGTGAGATAAATTCGGTGATGGGAATGCCGTTCTTCGCATAGTAAATGGCTGGCGCTAGAATTTTCGGGAGGTCAAGCCTTCCCAATTTGCGTCGCAGCGCCTCCCACCCTGCCACACAGCCGGGGACGGTCACGGAATGGATCCCTGTTTGCGGCATACTGTGAATTCCGCGATTTTCCAACCAATTAATCGATAGATTCCGGGGAGCCCAACCGCTCGCATTGAGTCCATAAAGTTTGCCGGATTGCGATTCATAAACCATGGCGAATAGATCGCCTCCAATGCCGTTACTGCCGGGGTCGACAACCCCCAGGACGGCATTGGCCGCAATCGCGGCGTCAACCGCATTTCCCCCTTGTTCCAGAATGCTGGCTCCTGCGGCAGAGGCCAGCGATTGACTGGTTGCAACAATGCCAAACCGGGTGATGACCATCGACCTGGCATGGGATCTTGAGTTATCGGATGGAGAGTGGATCACGGCAACCAATAGGAAGAGTAAGATGGCAAGAACCAGTTTCATGGGGAAGTGGAAATTGAATCTTACCATCAATGTTTAAAGAAGCTTGTCGATTCCCAGAGCCACCAACAATAGCAGGCTGATATAACCGTTCACCGTGAAAAACGCGGCATTGACGCGGGATAAATCATCCGGTCGAACCAGACGATGTTCGTACACCAACAGCGCCGCAACGATCCCAATCCCCAACAAGCTAATCCAGCCGAGAGCTTCCAGATGGAGGAGAAACAAGAGGAGCAGCAGCATGAAAGCGTGAAGACCGGTTGAGATCGACAAGGCGGCTTTTACTCCGAAACGCTTTGGCACCGAATACAAATTACGTCCACGATCAAATTCCGTATCCTGACAGGCATAAATAATATCGAATCCTGCCGTCCACAAAGTCACAATCAGGCAGAGCAACAAGGGTGTCAGACTGATCTCTCCTCGAATGGCAATCCAGGCCCCCATGGGAGCCATTCCCAGACAAAAACCAAGGACAAGATGGGAGTAGTTGGTAAATCGTTTTGTATAGGAATAAAAGAAAAGGATCAAAAGAACCGGGACCGACAGCCAAAAACACAAACGGTTAAGCCGGGAAGCAGCCAGCATAAAAAGGAGGCTCATTGCAACCGTGAAGGCAATGGCAAAGGCCCTGCTTAGTAAGCCGGCCGGTAGGGCGCGGTTTCGGGTTCTGGGATTGGCTGCATCAATTTTCCAATCTGCAATTCGATTGAAAGTCATGGCTGCACTGCGCGCCCCCACCATGGCCATCACAATCCATCCCAATTTGGGAAAGGGCGGTAAGCCGTTTGCAGCCAGAATGGCGCTAAGCAGTGCGAACGGCAACGCAAAAAGCGTGTGCTCAAACTTAATCATCTCCAGCGTAGTCTTGAGAGGATTGAAGAAGAACATAGGCTTTATTTGAGCTCCCTTGAGCCAGCCCGCTTACCTGATGCCGGCCACCCAACGCACCATCCTATTCTTTCACCATGACTGGCCCGTATGCGGCGCGGGTGAAATCAATCAGCATTTCTTGCGCTTCCTTCCCAGCGGAACGCTTTTTTTGGATTCAATCCCAAGTGCTGCATCACGCGATAAAGGAATTGATCCACCGCCTCTTCCAAGGCAGACGGGTGATGATAAAAAGAGGGTACGGCGGGAAACACAATCGCTCCGGCAAGAGTCACCATTTTCATATTCTCAAGATGGATTAAATTCAACGGGGTGTCGCGCGTCACCAGCAATAGCTTCCGACGTTCCTTGAGCATCACGTCGGCTGCACGTTGAATCAAGTCTCGTGAAATGCCATGGGCGATACTTCCCAGTGTCCCCATACTGCACGGAATAATCACCATCGCGTCTACCGGATTTGACCCGCTGGCGATCCTGGCGCCAACATCGCTATTATTGAGCGGCACGATTTTCGAGTTGTTTCCCCCCGCGAGTTTTTCAGTCAAGGAATGGAGATTCCCTGGACCGATATTTAGTTCTTCCTGCAAAACCCGTGCTCCGGCCGAGGAAATAACCAGAAAGATCCGCCGGATCTCTGGTTCCTCCAAAAGCAGTTTCAGGAGACGTGACGCGTAGATCGCTCCGCTTGCGCCAGTGATTCCAATCGTGATTTCCAAGATTATTAATCCGCCTTTGCAGTTAGAAGGCTGCCCAAACCTTAGGATAATATACCAAAACGATGGGCCCCGACAGCTACCGCGTCAAAATGGCTGGACAAGAGCAGGCGATGAGGCAAGAATTGGGAGTTCATTATGACCGAAAAGAATATCCGTCAAATTCTAATGGATGTCCAAAACGGACGATGTTCCGTTGATGAGGGAGTCACTCGTTTTCGGCACCTGCCATTTGAAGATGTGGGATTTGCCAGAATTGACCATCATCGGGCACTTCGGCAAGGGTTCCCCGAGGTCATTTTTGGGCGGGGAAAGACCGTAGCTCAAATCAAAGGGATCGCCAAACGGATGCTCTCCAAGAAGCAGAATTTACTGATAACACGGACGGACAACACCGTGTTCCGTGAAATCAAAAAAATCGATCCCAAAGCCAAGTTCATCCCCGAAGCCGGAATCGTCTTCGTTCAACAGGATCGGACGGAATACGGGAAAGGGACAATTTTGGTCGCTTGTGCTGGAACGGCGGACATCCCGGTTGCGACGGAGGCCCAAGTCACGGCCAAAGCCATGGGCAACCGGGTCGAAACTCTCGTGGACGTGGGTGTGGCAGGCATCCACCGCTTGCTCAGTGAACGAGAACGACTGAGCAAAGCCCGGGTGATCATTGTCGTCGCCGGAATGGAAGGCGCCCTGCCCAGCGTCGTGGGCGGACTGGTTTCCGTCCCCGTGATTGCCGTCCCGACCAGTGTGGGCTACGGAGCCAGTTTCCAAGGGGTTGCGGCGCTTTTGGGGATGCTCAACAGTTGCGCCTCGAATGTCACCGTGGTGAACATCGACAACGGCTTTGGGGCTGGATTCGTCGCCAGTCTGATTAATCGACTATAAACCGACTGCTCGATTCTGGGGATCCTTTCCCGCAAGCCTTGGCCAGAGCGCCCTGGCTCCCTATAAATCTTCCGTGCCGTCATCACCGGGTTCTGTCCGTCTCGCAGATTTCCACCGCCTGCTGGATCAAAGTAGCTAATTGTTCGAGTGATTTGGCAACGTTCTCGACCTCCCGATTGGCTTCTTCCCAATCGTGCTGTTCCACCGCTTCACGCACCCCGGGAACCGTTTTTACGTCGTACCCCGTATACTTTCCCGGCGCATAAAGCTGATGCCGATACCAGGGGTGCCCGGGAAGCCCTTCAGGACGCAGGAAAGCGCGTTCCGTCTCCAGGAGAATTTGATTGAGTCGATGGCACCTTTCGATAGTCATTCCGAGCGGGGAGATTTCAAGATTCTTGAGAGCGGACTGGTAGCCCTCGGCA
The DNA here is from genome assembly GCA_046331665.1 of Terriglobia bacterium. GTDB lineage: Bacteria > Acidobacteriota > Terriglobia > Versatilivoradales > Versatilivoraceae > CAWBAT01. The sequence goes on from JAXLQK010000019.1 coordinate 82,441, forward strand.
CTCTGCCGTAGCTTGCCCAGTGCATTCTGTAAAGGTGAGAAGTTGAGGTATGGAACCTCCACCAAGGTTTTAGGAGGACGATATGTTTCCTCTGGTCCCAGGTAAATTTCCATGCTCCGATCTTTGATCAAGCGCTTCTTCTCTTCGTTGGCGTCTCGAATTGAATCTGTCAGTTTTACCAGCTCTTTAAGATAGGTCTCGACTCTTTCCGTAAGGACGGAAAATTCATAAGGGAGAACGTCGGCATTGGCCGCACGAAGAACAACTCGTCCCGCGGTTTTGGCCAGGGTAATCCCATAGTCAAATTGGGGGTCGATGAATCGGGTGTAATGGTCGAAAGAGTCGTAAGCGGAGTGGTAGGAGCCGCCAACGTTTTCTCCCATGAAGAGAAGATTTACCGAAGGAATCCCGAGGTGCTGGAGAAACGGAGTATAGTCTGACCCGGATCCGAGCGGATAGAGCGGCAAATTTTCCTTTTGACGAGCCTGTTGACGCATCTCCGCATCACCTTTGACGATCGAGTACGCTTTCGCACGTTCAAGAACGGAGACCTTCTTCAGTGGATCTGCCACAGACGCAGCCGCCTGATTCACAAATTTTTCAAGGCTTGGCGACCCACCCATTGTCAAGAATCCGGCGCCATTGGAATCTGAATTCACATAAAGAATGGCTTTCCTTGTTAATTCCGCGGCATGCGCCTCTACCCATTCTGTCGATCCCAGCAGGCCTTCCTCTTCACCATCCCAAGCGCAATAGAGAATGGTTCGTTTGGGGCGCCACCCGGACTTGGTTAGACCAGCCACTGCGCGGGCTTCTTCCATCATCGCCACCAATCCGCTGATCGGATCCATGGCCCCGAATACCCAGGCATCATGATGGTTGCCGCGAATCACCCACTCGTCTGGCCGATCTGATCCGTGCAGACGGGCGATCACATTAAGGGTCGGCACGGAATTCCATTGAAACTTCAGTTTGAGGTGGACCACAGCTGGGCCCGGCCCCACGTGGTAAGTGATGGGCAACGCCCCTCGCCAATCCTCTGGAGCAACTCGACCTTGCAATGCTCTAAGTAATGGGAGGGCGTCGCCATACGAAATGGGTAAGACGGGGATTTTCGTAATAGTTTTGGCCTCAGCGAGAGGAATTCGCGTAGCGGACGCAGTCGCCGCAATACCCGGAGTTAAGGGATCCCCAGGATAAAGGGGCATATCCAGCACGGAGCCGCGTTGGGCTCCCCACTCGTTTCTCCAGGGCCCTTTGGGATAGTCATCTCCCTGGAAATAGCCGTCGTCTCGCGGGTCCGAATAAATGATGCATCCAATCGCTCCCTGCTCCGCAGCCACTTTGGGTTTAATCCCCCGCCAGGCACCCCCGTAGCGGGTGATGACTATTTTCCCTTGGACATCAATTCCCCTCGACGCCAGATACTCGTAGTCTTTGGGAAGTCCGTAATTGACATAAACAAGCTGACCTTTGACATCCCCATCAATCGAATACGCGTTAAATGGGGGCAGACGTTCTTCTGTCAGGCGCGATGTTTGATCCTGTTCCAAAGAGGGTTCATCCAGTTTCGCAACGAGATGCTCCGGCTCTATCAGTTCGAGCAAGCGCTGTTGAGGCACTGGGAAGAGGACCTCGAATTTCTCGATTTCCGTTTCATATCCCCATGACTGGAACTGGCTGGCTACGAATTCCGCAACCTCCCGGTCAAATCGCGATCCAAGATGGTGAGGGTTCGAGGTCAATCGTTTCATCCAGGGTCCAAGCTGGGTTGGGTCCAAAGCCGAATCGAATTCTTTTTCCAGGGAAAATTGGTGCTGGGAAGACTTCTGTTCAAAACCGAGGAGGCTTCCAGGAGCCTGCTCTGCCAATGACTTACCGAAAGCACTGAGCAAAAATACCCCCAGGAGAGATGTCATCAATCGGCTTGGCATTCATACCTCCCATTCCATTTCATTTCGCAATATGAAAAAATGTAAGGCTCGTGGGGCCTTTGATCGTTATAGACTGTTATCGGGGATTTCGTTCAAGCCGGTTCGATTCAGTGGCGCCAAACTGCCGGTTCCCTGGATCGCAAAGTAACCGGATCGCCGCCTCATACGGAAGAATCTTATGTTGCATTATTGGAAGTACGAAAAAAATTCGCACAACGACTGGGTGGTTTTCGTTCACGGCGCAGGAGGTAGTTCCTCCATCTGGTATAAACAGCTGAGAGAATTCCGGAAGCATTTTAACGTCTTGATGATTGATTTGCGTGGACATGGAAAATCGAAGCCAGCGAGTGAAGGAGGGAAATCCTTCAATCGGTATACCTTTGAGGATATCAGCCGCGAGATCTTGGAAGTTCTGGATCACCTGAGAATCCAGACGGCTCACTTTGTCGGAATATCTCTCGGCACGATCATCATCCGGACACTTGGCGAAATTGCGCCCCTTCGCATTCGCTCGATGATACTGGGGGGAGCGATTACGCGGTTGAGTGTACGATCCAAAATCCTGGTCACCGTGGGGAACGCCTGCAAGCGATTTATCCCGTTTCTTTGGCTCTACAGCCTGTTTGCCTGGATTATCATGCCCAGGAAAAGGCATCAACACTCCAGATATTTATTCATTCATGAGGCGCGGAAACTTTGCCAAAAGGAATTCATTCGCTGGTTTCGCCTTACCAGCGAGGTGAATCCGCTCCTGAATTATTTCGAAGAAAGGGAAATCCCGATTCCAACGCTTTATCTGATGGGCGAGGAGGACTATATGTTTCTACCTCCGCTCCAACAGATGGTCCGCAGACACAAATACTGCATCCTAACGATCCTGGAGAACTCCGGCCACGTTTGTAATATCGACCGGCCTGAACTCTTCAATTTTCACTCCATCTCGTTTATCAAAAAACTAGCCCCTTTTGCCCCGGCCATCGGCCCTTCTTAAATCTTGTTGGCTTTCAGCAAATGAAGCGGATAGTGGGTATCTCGCCAGAAGATCCCCTGGTGCCAATAGATTTGGATCATTGAGTTCCACATGATATAGAGCAGGACAACGCTGGCCAGCGGTAGTCCCACACTCAGCCCGACCACGTTGCGGCAAAGATACGCTCCACCGCCGGCGAGGCTTAAGAGCAACAGGATGATGGCCAAATAAACCCAGCGGCTTGGTCCTCGGGCTAGTAGCACCGCGATAAAAGGCCAAACAAAAATGACAAGTTGTCCCAGCGTTGCCGCTATCACCAGGGAAACTCGATAATTCACCCCCGCAAAGGAGTTTTTCATCATCCCCTGAATCAAGTTCTTGACTGAACTATACCATTCCACGGAGATTAAGCGGTTTCCCATGAGGAACCCCTGGGAGAAGCCCATTTTTTTGACGAGTTTCCCGAGTTTCATATCATCATCGGGACGCATAGCAATCTGTTGATGCGTGCCGATACTTTCATAAACTTCCCGCCGCATTAAATTAAACGCTCCAATTCCAATATGAGCCGGACTCCGCCGATCACGGGCCTTCCAGGGTCTGGCATAAAGACTGAAGAAAAAATTGAATCCAATGGCAAAAATATTGAGAACTAAACCATCCATCGCCAGTCGCGGGGACACAGCCAGGTGATCAAGTCGTTCTGTCATCAAATATCGGATCGAACGACTGAGTGTGGAAGGTTCCATCATGACATCGGCGTCCGTAAAAAGAAGCAGCGTCCCGCGCGCTTTACTCGCTCCCAAAAAGAGCGCATGGTTTTTGCCCAACCACCCGTTCGGAAGCGTCTGGAGATGAAACACTCTTAAGAGCGGGAATTCACGGGCCAGACGATCCAGAATGGCCCCGGTCTGGTCGGTTGAACGGTCGTCAATCACGATGATTTCGAAGGGTGAATAGGTCTGAGCGAGCATCGATCGCAGGGCCGCTTCCAAATTCTTTTCTTCATTACGAGCAGGAACAACCACCGACACAAATGGAGACGAAGGAGAATCTTCAGGTGGAATTTCTTCCAGAAATTCGGTGGATCTGACTCCACGCATCAACTCAATGGCCATCAGGACAACAACCACAAGAATAGCCAGGGCAAAACCTAATGAGAATACAGACACGGTGCACTTCCCTCGAGAACCTGGTTCCTTAAAGGACCAAGTTGACATTTTGACAGCTTCAGTTACGCTGAACTAGCCTTTTTGAGAGAGGGCTGCCAGGATCACTCTACAAAATATGATTCTGAAATTTGCAAAGGGAGGTTTACTGACCAATGGCGGAGTATTTCAAAGTAGCAAAAGTTGCTGATTTGGCCCCGGGCCATGGAGCCAGCGTGGTCGCCAATGGGAAAAATATTGCAGTCTTCAATGTCAACGGATCCTTCTACGCGATCGATGGAACCTGTGTTCATCGAGGTGGGCCGCTGGGAGAGGGCGAACTCAACGGGACTGTGGTCACTTGCCCTTGGCACCGATGGACCTATGATGTGACGACCGGTGCAGGTGTTCTGAACCCCGCGGCCAAAGTCGCTTGTTACGAGACCAAGGTCGAATCCGAGGATATCTTGGTCTGCCTTTGAGCGAAGCTGGTCCCCGATTTCGGATATTTTCCTACGAGCCAAAAACGAGGTAGGGTTCCGCCGAGTCGGGGAACCGCTCATTAACATTTACAAGGGACTAAGGCACCTGATATTCCACCCATGATTATCTTGCCCCACCAATGGGTTCGTTTCTCTTCCTCAACAGCCACTCCTACCCAGATTTCATCGTAATTTCATCCTGCTGTAATAATTCTGTAACAAAAAAGTCATAAGCTCATATTCCGTGACGGATCTATAAGTTGATGCGTTCCGGATCAGAGCGGCACACAGGAGATTCGGCTTCCCGCCCTCTCTAGGGTTGTGGGGATTGTAGTGTAAGGTCAACGATTCATCCCGACACCCATCTTCCAAAAGTCCTCACAGAAACGAACAGGATCAGCATGAATAAAAGAATTCTCGTGATTGAAGACGACAAGGACATACGGGATATCTTGAAGTACAACCTCGAAAAGGAACGCGGAGTTTCTGTGTTGACGGCCGCCACCGGGGACGAAGGACTCAAGCTGGCTTTGGAGGCCAGGCCACACTTGATCGTTCTGGACTTGATTCTACCGGGGATGAGCGGGACGGAAGTTTGTAGAACCCTGCGTCGCAGCGAGGAAACTCAGGAAATACCTATTGTGATGCTTACGGCTCTTGCCAGTGAGTCAGACAAAGTGCTGGGGCTCGAAATTGGGGCGGATGATTACATTACCAAGCCTTTCGGAATGCGTGAACTGTTGGCAAGGATTCGAGCGGCCCTGCGACGAAGAGAATTACAGCCGGACCAGGTGGACATTTATGATGATCAAACCCTGCGGATTGATTTTGAGAATTATCAAGTTCTCCTTCGCGGCCAGGAACTGAGGCTCACTTTCAAGGAGTTCAGCCTTTTAAAGATCCTGGTCGGGAACGCTGGGCGTGTACTCACCCGGGACAAGATTCTTGATTCCGTCTGGGGTTACAACTATTACGGCGAAACCCGGACGGTTGATGTTCATATCCGGAGGATCCGCAAGAAGCTTGGAGACGACGCGGACGATTACATTGAGACGGTGATCGGGGTTGGATACCGCTTCCGATCAAAGCTGGCCCTTAAGACCGTGGCAAACTAGATTTCCTGTCAACCGAATCTTTATGACTTTGCACAGGCTTGCACAATCCCAGGTTTTTCCTTCGACCGATGAGAAAGGATGCTTTTGTTTTAACCACTGGCCCTTATCGATACCTGCATGCTTTCCGGATGATTCGGCCTATCGCAATTTGGCCGTGGCCAGACATTTCAACCGTGACGCCGGCATCCAAGAGTTAACCTGAACTTAACATAAAGGACATTCTTCTATTACACGTCAACTATACCTTTCCCGCGTGTTCACCTTGCACAAGCTTGAGTCTAGCTCTTTGTGTAAGCGAACCTCCATGGAATGATTCGGTTCTCCCTGGGATCCGAACCATTCAAATTCTGTCACTCAATTTTTAGAAAAAACTACTCTCAAGGAGCCTCATCATGTGCATCAAACGTGTGTTACGGAAACCAATTCTAGGGTGGACCGTGCCAAGATTGATCCTATTCGTTGCCCTCTCGCTTCTGTGCACAAACCGTTTCCATGCCCAGCCGGAGCCTGGGCCTGCCAACTCGGCGAAGCTGGACACGCCTAAGGAGAATCCTTCGGAGCCAAACGCTTCATAGTGACATAACGAGCTCTCCAAAATGCATCCTTCAGCAGCATCAAGCCATCGAAGAACTCGGAAACAAGATGGCCCAACAGCAAACTCTGATCGACAAGCTGATCATCGAACGGAAGGTTGAACCGAAGAATTGCGACTCCGAGTTCCGACTCCCCCGGTGGAAGTCGCTTCGCTCTCTGCCCTCCCCGGCCTCCGCAAGCGCTAATGCTTCTCGGCCCAAGAACAACGTAGTAGCTTCGAAGGATGACAAGCCCGTCGAGGATGCGCCGCTACAATTTCGTATTGGCAGCGCTTACATCACGCCCGTTGGATTTTTGGATTTTACCGGCGTATGGCGGAGCAAGACCGGTGGTAGTGGTATCGGGACGAATTTTGCAAGCATCCCCTACGGCAATATCTTTCAAGCCAATCTAAGCGAATTTCGACTCACCATGCAGAACTCCCCGGGTCCGGCTTCCGCGTTGACGCCATGGTTAAAAGGAGCCCATGTCATGGGATACATGGAGTCGGACTTTCTCGGAAACAACCCGGGAAACGTCGCCGTATCCAGCAACGTAACCTGTGCGTTCGCGGTTATTCTGGGTCGATCTTGAAAAAGGAAAATGGGAATTCCTGGGAGGCCAGACTTGGAGCTTGATGACTCCCGGTCGCAAAAGGGATATCACCGCTTCCCGCAAATCTGTTCTATACGCAAGTCATTGACGTGAATTATCAGGCAGGCTTGTTCTGGGGACGAATTCCGGAAGCCCGGATCGTTTCCCATCCTTCAGCAAGTATGCGTTTGCGGTTGCCCTCGATAGTCCTGAACAGTATGTGGGGGGTCTGCCGGTGGGAGCGCAGTCACGTTTCCGGCAGCACTCGCCTCTACCTATCCTGGTGGGGGAATTAAACAGCAGCGGTACGACTTTGAACGTACCGAATCATATCAGATGTCATTGTGAAATTCGCCGGGGACCCAAATAGTAGACTGCACTTTGAGCTCGGTGGGGCAGTCCGCCAGTTCAAACTCTGGAATCCGACCAACAATACCTCTTATTACGCAAGCGGAGGTGGCTTCTTCGGAAACCTGAATTTCGGGTGTTTAAAGACTTCCGAATCGTCACCAACAATTATTGGAGCGACGGTGGTGGGCGCTATATCGCTGGTCAAGTGCCTGATCTCATCGCGCAAGCGGATGGCGATCCATCACTCATTCATGCTTATTCGACGGTTTCGGGCATTGAGTATACGCACAAGAACACCATGTTTATGGATACTATGGAGGAATCTACGCCAGCCGCAACATCGCCATCGACCTGAATGGCAAAACCAGTAGAGGTATGGATACACGGGTTCATCCTCCTGGACAAAACCGAAGCATTCAGGAACCCGCACTTTCGGATTGGCGCAGACATTCTGGAAAGGAGATCAAAGTACAGACGCCCGACCTTCATGCTTCAGTACTCCTGGCTGGTCAGACACCCCTGGTACATTGCTCGGGGCAGCCCTCAGATGCAAATCTGAACATGGTGTTTGTGAATTTGCGCTATACGCTGCCAGGCTCCGCCCCAGCCTTGAAATAATCCACAATTCATGAGTGATTCCGCCTCATCTGTGCAAGCTTGCTCCCCGGGGGCCGAATTAACTTTTAGTTAACACAGATGTTACAAAGTTTACATGGATGAAATGTCCATCTAATAACCTACCTCAATGAGGAATTTGATATATGAAAATTAGAATGAACTGCTTGACGTTCTGCCTGTCCCTTTTACTTTTGCTAGCAGTTAATCTTCCGCTTTTTTGCCCAAGGCGCCATTACCGTCAAGGAGGCTCTGGCGATGATTCTAGGTCAGCGTTGGGCGGAAGAATATGAGGAATACGGCGTGCGCATTCAGGTTACCGGGGGTGGCTCAGGCGTGGGGAATCGCTGCTCTCATCAATGGAACAACGGACATCACTTCGAAGCGTCGCGTCCGATGAAGGGCGCAAGGAAAAGCAGGATGTGAAAAAACAAATCAGGGAAAGACGTCAATGAGATTCCGGTGGCCGTCGATGGCTTGGCGATTTACATCAATGCGTCAATCGTCAAGGAACTCTCCATTCTGGCTGGAAAGTATTTACACTGGGGAAAATCAGCAATTGGAAAGACGTGGGCGGGAAGGATACAAAAATCATCGTCTATGGTCGAGAAAACAGTTCAGGTACCTATGCCTACTTCAAAGAACATGTCCTCGGCAACGCTGATTTGATCCCAGCGTGCAAACTTTGCCAGGAACCGCGGCTGTATCACGAACGCAGTCGCCAAGGATCCCCAAAGCCATTGGTTATGGCGGGATTGCTTACGCCAAGGGGATTCACCGCCGCTGTCAAGAAAGATGCCGACAGTCCAGCGGTTGAACCGAATATGGAGAATGTGCTGAGCGGAAAATATCCTATTAGCCGTTATCTCTACTGGTACCGCCGGAAACCCGGAGGCGAGATCAAAAAGCTGGTCGCCTGGGTGTTGGGGCATGAAGGGCAGAAGCTGGTGGAGAATGTAGGCGCTACCCACTTCCCAAAAAATAAACTGGACGATCGACTTCATCCCGCGCAAACGGAGTCGACTCGCCTTTGTATCGAAGCTAATTGAGTATGGAAAATCCATCAGTCAGTACGACCTTGAATCCCGTCAGCTCAACAACGCTTCGAAGTAGTCTTTCGAGAGCGCATCTCAAAGATTTTCTCTTCAGGGAAAATCATTCTTTGCACAACAATTCTTGCCATCTCGACGATTTTCTGATCTTCGTTTATGTCGGGAAAGAAGCGCTCCCGCTTTTCTATAATCCCGAGGCGCTCAAAGAGGCGAGTCTCAACAACCTTTTCATGCGTCAGAATTATGGGTCCCCGGACCGGCCGTTGCCCTATGTGTGGCAGCCCGTTTCGGAAGTGCCGAAGTATAGTGTCGTCCCCCTCTTCCTGGGGACCCTAAAAGTAACCTTGGTGGCATTGCTCTTCGCGGCGCCCTTTTCGATCGCCGCGGCAGTTTATACCGCGGAATTTGCCTCTCCTCGCGTTCGCGAGTTCATCAAACCGATTATCGAGTTGCTCGCCGGGATTCCTTCAGTCGTCTTAGGATTCCTGGCTTTGATTGTGTCGCCTCCTGGCTCCAGAGCTTGTTTGATTTCGACTACCGGCTCAACGCGATTACGGCGGGAATTGCCATGGGGTTGGCCATTATTTCCCATTATTTACACCGTCAGCGAAGACGCTCTCACCGCTGTCCCCCAGGACCTATCGCGAAGCCTCGTTGGCTCTGGGAGTGACGCCATCCAAAACCGCCTGGGCTGTCGTGCTTCCAGCCGCGACCCCCGGGGATTCTTTACGGCTCTGGTTCTGGGATTTGGCCGGGCCATGGGAGAAACGATGATTGTGTTGATGGCTTCTGGCAATGCCGCAACGTCCAATTGGAGCTTTACCAGCTCGGTCCGGACTGGCTCGGCCATCGCGCGGAATTCAGGAGAAGTCGATTTTTCCAAAGTCTCATTACCACGTCTTGTTCTTTTTGGGTGTCCTGCTGTTTGTCTTTACCTTCCTCTTGAATATGTTGGGGAGAGTATACGGTCGCCCGATTAAAGGAAAAGTTAATGGGCCGGAATGGCCCATTAACACAAAGGTCTATGCTGGTGAGTGGAAAAGTTGGACATTAAGCCATGGTCGTGCCGAGCATCATTTCCGTCAAAGTAGGTCGATCGGCTTTTTCATTGGTCAACCGCCGTGGCCCTGCCTCACCATCGCCGCCATGGTTTTTTGATAGTTGGCAACATTTTTTACAACAGGAAGGACCATCTCTCCTGGACCTTCTTATCCGCTTGCCCACGAACAAGGCATGACGGCCGGTGGTATTTTCCCAGCGATCTATGGCACCCTCTTGTTAGTCATCCTGATGACGATCGCGGTAGTTCCCATAGGAGTAATGGTAGCGATCTATCTGAATGAATACAGCTCCAAGACCTCCTTTGTTTATCGAGCCACTCGTTTGGCAGTCAGTAACTTGGCCGGTGTTCCTTCGATCGTCTTCGGCTTGTTTGGGTTGGGATTTTTGTGAAGTTCATTGGAGGAAATATCGACCGGGCGTTCTTCGGAGGAACTCGTCTTTGGCCAGCACCATTATTTGGGCCGCATTCACTCTGGCGGTCCACAGTCGTCATTCTAACCACCGAGGACACCTTAAGAGCCATCCCCAATGAATTAAGGGAAGCCAGTATGGCGTTGGGAGCCGCAAATTCCAAACCATTACTCGAACAGTACTTCCACAAGCTTTGACGGGAATCCTCACCAGCTGGCATTTTGGCAGTGAGTCGCGGGGCCGGAGAGATTGCACCCATCCTCTTTACGGGAGCTGCCTACTTTTACCCGAGCTCCCCACCAAGCTGCATTCCCAATTCATGGAATTGGGATATCACTCTTATGTGCTCTCGACACAGTCTCCTGATGTCGAGGCAACTAAACCTCTTTTATATTCCACGGTTTTTGTGTTGCTTTGGCTCTCACTTTTTTCCTGAATTTGGTGGCGATTGTCATCCGCAGCCAGATGCGAGCCAGACTGAGGAGGAGCTGCTTGAATGCGGGGACTACTTTCAGCAAATTAGCTGTCAAAATTGAAGCGAGAGAGCGATCCGAGGGTAAACCGGTGACTGAATTGACCAAGATCACAGCCGAAGGGGTCAATTTCTTTTATGGAAAAAGAGTCAGGCTTTACGCAATATCGGAAACTGCAGATCAAAGAAAAACACGTGACCGCTTTCATTGGCCCGTCGGGCTGTGGAAAGTCTACCTTTCTGCGAACGTTGAATCGTATGAATGATCTCATCCCCGGTGCTCGTCTCGAAGGTAAGATTTTGATTGATAGCCAAAATATCTATGCAGATTCGGTGGACCCGATCCTCTTGCGTCGGAAAGTTGGAATGATCTTCCAGAAATCGAATCCTTTTCCAAAATCAATCTACGAAAACGTGGCCTATGGCCTCAAGGTGAACGGTTATGTCAAAAGGAAGAATCAGCTGGATGAAATTGTGGAACAAAGTCTGCGGGACGCCGCCCTATGGGATGAAGTGAAAGACCGATTGGATCGGTCCGCTCTCGGTCTTTCCGGGGGGCAGCAGCAGCGGTTGTGCATCGCGCGTTCGCTTGCGGTAAAACCTGATACCTTATTAATGGATGAACCCGCCTCCGCGCTCGACCCAATTTCTACGGCCAAGATTGAAGAGCTCACCTTTGAGCTGAAGAAGAATTACACCATTATTATCGTCACCCATAACATGCAGCAGGCTGCCCGAATTTCCGACTACACGGCATTTTTCTTGATGGGTGAATTAATCGAGATGGACATTACCAGCAAGATGTTTACGGTGCCGTCGCGCAAGGAGACGGAAGACTATATCACGGGCAGATTCGGGTAATCTCTGGATGCCGGCAGAAGCAAGGCCTTGCGGCCGTTTACGAGTAGTTGAATACAGAATAAGTATTTAGACCGGGGTGAGGAGGTTCCATGCATCGGCATTTTGAAGATCAGTTGGAAGAACTCAAGGAACGCATGCTTTTCATGAGCAGCCTGGTGGAAAAGGCCATCCATGCCAGCTTGGAAGGGTTGAACGGACGGAACGAAAGCCAGGCAACCTTGGTGCTTGCCGAAATCGAGCCTCAGATCAACGAGCTTCACCTGGAACTGGATGATCGGGCCCTGCAATTGCTCGCCCTGCAGCAGCCGATGGCCGTCGATCTCCGCTTTATCACGGCGACGATGAAGATCAATAGCGATCTGGAACGCCTGGGTGATCAAGCCGTCAATATTGCGCAACGCGCGCTCTCATTGCTGGCGCAACCTGCTCCGAAACCGTTGATCGACATTCCACAAATGGCCGAGATCGCCGAGCAGATGGTGAAAGACGCCCTGGACGCTTTTGTGCGGCGCGATACGGAATTGGCCCGCAGGGTCGTGATGCGAGATGACGAAGTGGACCGCTATCGAGATTTGATCTTTCGCGAACTCATTGCCTACATGATCAAAGATCATCGCCATATCCTTCAGGCTCTCGATCTCATTCTGGTTTCGAGGAACTTGGAGAGAATTGCGGACCACGCCACCAATATTGCAGAAGACGTGATCTATATGGTCCTGGGACGCGATATCCGCCACCACGCCGAAGAAAAAGCAATGGCTAGCAACGAGTAGCACCAGGGAGTCAGCAAGACGATAGCGTCTGGCTGGAGGGAAGGAATTGTCCGCAGTAGATTAGTGTGTCGTATTCAATTTCCACCAATCCGTTGGCCTGGTGGCGGTCAAAAATATCCTGCAGTTCCTTCAACATCAGTTCGTAGTCGGGATGGCCCTTTTCCGGAAAATACGAAGAAGATAAGAGACGCCCCAGGAGGGATTCAAAATCCAGGGCCTTGGTGGTTCGTAAGGGAACCCATTTTCAATCCTGTCGAATGAAAAAAGGACGCCACATCCTCCCCGGTGACATTTTTGTGGTTTACGGTCTGGTAATCCGTCGCATATTTGAGCAGCAGTCCTTCGTAGTCCTTCAAAAATAAAGTCGACTCTGTTCGACGGTCATTCCAAACCGGTACCGCCCACCCTTTGGGTTTCAGAATTCGAATCCACTCCTGACGCGATCGCTCCCGATCAAACCAATGGAAGGCTTGCCCCACCGTGATCAGGTCCACACTGGCAGATGGCAAGGTAGTGGATTCTGCGGTCCCCATCACACTGAAAAAATTCCGGTATCCTTGAAGGTGGCATTCGCCGGCGGTTCTCATTTCAAGATTCGGCTCAACTCCATAAACCTGATTCCCATTCTGTAGAAATAATTCAGAGAGGAAGCCCGTCCCGGATCAATGTCCGCAATGACAGAAGCCGGAGACAGGCCGCATTCCTTCTCCAGCCAGCCGATCAGGCCTTTAGGGTAACCCGGTCGATAGCGAAGATAATTCTCAACCCTGGAAGAGAATCGCTGCACAGGATCCGTTGTTGAATTCATGGTAACATTTTAGTGAGTGGCATCTTTTCTGTCTCTGGTTTCCTGCTTTGACCTGTCTTGGAGTAACCATCCAATCTACCGATGCTGCCCTCTTACAACGCGGATGGAATTCTTCCCCTTCTTAAAGATGTGATGGGAGAATGTCCAGATGACCCTCTTTGATTTTGCTGGCATCGTCTGGATCGGGTCTCTTGTTGCAGGATTTCTCGGTTCGTTAACTGGGCTGGGGGAGGAGGTTGTCATCGTTCCCCTCCTAACGCTGGGTTTGGGCGTGGACATTCGCTATGCCATTGGAGCGTCGCTCATTTCGGTGATTGCAACCTCTTCGGGGGCAGCAGCCGCAGCGCGTCAAAGAAGGTTTTACAAATATCCGTATCGGTATGTTTGCCGAGATTGCCACAACACTGGGTGCACTCTGTGGCGCCATGTTGGCAACCAAGGCATCCACACACGTCATCGCGGTGGTTTTCGGAATTGTTCTAATGGCGTCAGCCTACCTTTCAGAGCGTTCATTCCCTTTATTTCCATGCAAGGACGAACCCAACCCACTTGCGGTATGGCTAAAGCTGGATGGGTTTTTCCCTGCAGACCAAGGACGCAAGACTTATCATGTTCACCGTGTTCCGACCGGGTTTGGGCTAATGTTTGTGGCTGGGACTCTTTCGGGACTGCTAGGGATTGGTTCGGGAGCGCTCAAGGTACTTGTGGACCAAGCCATGTGTATTCCTTTCAAGGTTTCCACAACAACAAGTAACTTTATGATCGGGGTCACTGCTGCTGCGAGTGCGGGGGTCTACCTTAACCGCGGATACATTGATCCCGGTCTGGCGTATGCCTGTGATGCTCGGCGTACTCCTGGGGTCGTTGTTGGGAGCTCGGTTCCCAGTTGCTGAATCCAGAATCTTGAAGCTCGCTCTTCCGGCCTGACGATCTTTATCCTTGCAATTGAGATGGTGTATGAGGGCCTAAAACGGATGTTTTAATATGGAGATCCATCGGAACACCTGGTCTGAAGTGCGGCTCCGAGAGAATGGTGAGTATCATTCTGCGAGGTGGTGTCATCCTAGCGTCGATTCTCGTCTCGATCGGTGGGATCTACTACCTTTTCCGCGATGGAGCGAGCCCGCGATGTGCCATGTCTTTCGAGGCGAACCGGCAGACTTGCGCACAATTCACGGGATCATTGCAGACGCCTTTGCCTTGAGCCGCCGGGGAATCATCCAGCAGTGCTGTTCCCTTTTGGCTACACCCGTGGTTCGAGTTGCTTTTTCAGTTGTCGCCGCTTTGGACTATTGCGCGATCGTACCTACGTGCTCGTAACTCTTATTGCCCTGGTTTTGCTTCTTTGCTTGTTTGGGAGTCATTCAGGCTACTGACATCGACGCTCAAAGCTCGGTCTTTTTCGAGAAGAATACTCATTGCTTCATCGAATGCTTGACGGGAATGAATGTCATCCTTCAGCCGATTAATAAATCGAAGAGTTGAGGCAATTATTGACTCTAAGACGGCGTCCGCGTAAGAAGCCTTTACGAGAGTCAACCCCGAAAGGGATAGGTGATCGCGATCTTTTGATGAACGGACGACTCATCCACGACAAATCCCAAGCCTAATAAACAGATTGAGAGAGAATCAGGCTGCGCTTCAATGCTAGTAGTCGTCTAAGACTATATTGTATTTGTGTTTGGCATAAGGAAAGGTTGCCTGATGAGAATTTAAGTTCCTGCGTAGTTCCTCAAAATCAATAGGAATAGCCAAAACGTCAAGCGCTCCGAGCTTTTTGGCAGCAAGGTAAAGCTCTAAATCGTACTGATAAAGGATCACGAGAACGGGCATACCCCATTCGATTTCTTTAATTTCTCCCAAAAATTGTAACACTCCCAACTCACCCGAAGATTGTTCAAGAATGACAAAGCCAATACTCTGGTTGCGAATGAGTCTCAGCACCTCACCACTAGATCGACAAGTTGAAACGGTGTAACCTTCTTCTTTCAATAATGCTTCCATGACCCCGCGATATTGATTTTCATCACCAACGATCAGAATATTTCTATGTGGCCTTGGCAGGGGTCTTGTTCCCGGAGTTGTCAGAGGAATATCTCGATTCAACAAGGTTCTATCCTTTATTGACAAAGCTCTTGAGATAATTTGAGATCCAAGAATGCCGTAGTACTAACAGCGGATCTATTCACTCACGGTCGTTTCGTGCCCGAAATCCACTCCGAACAGTTCGAAGCCACTCTATTGGAACCATGTGGATGCCCTTCCGTCCTTCAAACAATTCTCCTCAAGTACGTCAAGGCGTAATTCAAGACTCACTAACGTTGTCTTAAGGATTCGAAGGGACCAATGCTGATCAGAAATCGAGCCCAACAATGCCCTAATTTCAAGGGCAATCTCCAAATCATTGGAAATCCCATCTCGCCTCAACACCACTTCCTGTTTGTTCAGATAGATTCTACTTTCCTCATCAAACCCTTTTCGTTCTGGATCTGTTTCTTAAGCCTATCGCTGTTTTTTCTAATTTCGCTGAGGTTCTTTGAACCAAAATCATTAGTAAGGTCTTTCACATGAGATTGTTGGCCCCAAATGAATTCGAAGAGCTCATGAATGATCTTTTGAGTATTGAATGTTGATCCCCTGACGATTTCGAGATGCTTGGGGATTCGTACCGTTTCCTGCAGAAGCGATTATCAGGGATCGGTGTGCAATGTTACGAATGGAGGGGGCTACCGGTTGAGAAGTCAAAACCCCGAGCAATTTGCAGTGCATTGGGTGACAAGGTGAGCCGCACTCGGCGAGTTTTCGGAAGGATCTGTACTGTCTTGCCCACCAAAAACCTTTGATTACGATTCATGCAACGCCCTTGCACACGTCCATACAGTGACTTACCGCAAGGCCCATGGAGTATTGAAGCAGCGCATACTGGCTCTGGTAATCATACTTGGCACTGAGATTTTCAATTTCAGCCTGGGTGACATTCAATTGGGCTTGCGTCAGGGCGACGATATCCGCCAAACCTAGATTGTACCGTCCCTGGGCCAGATCGAGAGCGGGGAAGCTTGCCGCGAGTAGCTGCGCTGTGACGTCCGAGACGCTGATAAACATTCATTGCACTAGCCCACACCACGCGGACGTCCCGCGCAATGCGCTCTTGTTCGTCACGAAGTCGTTGGTCGGCTACTTGAGCGCGGTAGCGGGCGAGCTCACGGCAGGCGGAGAAGAGATGTCCGTTGAAAGATGGGGATGTTGACATTAAGGCGACGCCAGCATACTCGGTAAGGAATCGGCGGCCCCGTCCCCTCATTGATCGGGGAAGGAACCCTGCAACTCCGACGACATTGACAGTCGGCCGGGTAAAGGTCTTTTTCGGCTTCTGCAAATTTATAGGCGGCATCACGGGAGAAGTGAAGGCTGGAAAGTTCGGGTCCGGTTATCAAATGCCTGCGTGACCATCTCTTCGACGGTGGCCGGTGGAGCAGGCAGCATTGGCTCTTCCACAAGCTCATAATTGGCAGGATGGTCCGAACCCATGGAGCGGGTAAGTTCGGCAAAGGCTTGCTGAACAGCATCCTGGGCATTGAGGAGGAGCAGTTTGGCTTCGGAGACATTGACTTCTGCAAAACTTACATCCAGCTGGGATCGAAGATTATTCTTGGCGAGCAGGCTGACCTGGTTTTTCCTGAACCTCTCTCGCAGCAACTGTTTCCCGTGCTACCTTTACGAGAGATTGGGCTCTGAGTGTGTTGAAATAAGCCTGTGTGACGCGAAGGAGAACGGAGTACCTTGTCGTTTGGTAGTCCTGGGTGCTCGCCTGAGCCTGAAGCCGAGAGCTGGCAACCAGGTTTGGTGTTCGACCAGAGTCCGTGATCAACTGGGAAAGAACAATGCCTTGTCGAATCGGTTAAGAGCCTTGAGGCAGAAGAGAGTCCCCGCACCAACACGTGCATCTGTGTTGGCAGCGGATCGGTGAAATCAGCACTAAGGAGGGGGTAATAAGGGGCGCGGTTCTCAATGACTTGCTGGCCGGCGATGGAGATTTGATGTTGCGCGGTAAGAACCTGGGGATGATTCTTGATCGCCAAACCTGCGGCCTCCTGAAGAGTCAACCGGGACGGAGCCTGGGCATGGGCAGAATCTCCCCCAATCATCGCAAGCATTGTCATAAGCATAAAAACATTCAGTCTTTTACAGGGCATTCTTCTTTCTCCCTCGGTAAACCAATAAATAGGCCGCCGGTACGATGAATACAGTAAGAAGTACCGAAGAGGTCAAGCCTCCAATGATGGCACGCGCCATCGGAGTATACTGTTCTCCGCCTGTCCCCAATTTCATCGCCATCGGCATCATTCCGATGATTGTCGCGAGCGAGGTCATCAAAATTGGCCTCAAGCGAACACGACATGCGGTAATGACCGCATCCTCCACAGATAATCCCTGCGCTTCGAGCTTGTGCGCAAAATCGACAATTAAGATGCTATTGGAATCAGCAATCCCGACCAACATCAGGACTCCCATCAGTGACATAACATTCAAAGTCGTATGAGTGAGTGGAAGAGTGATGAGCACGCCGATAAAGCCCATGGGGATGGCGAGCATGATGAGAACCGGATCGATAAAAGAACGAAATTGGGCAACCAGGATCAGGAAGAGCAAAATAAAGGATAAGACAAATCCCAGGCCGAAACTCTTAAAGGATTCTTCCATTCCTTGGACCATCCCTCGAAGATTCACGCGGACGTTGCCAGGCAGCTTCGTGCCCGCAATCGTCTTGCGGATGAGACCGGTGACCTTTCCAAGATCTTCCCCTGCTGGCGTGACATAAACATCGACGACCCGCTGAATCTGGTAATGGTCTATCTCTGTGGGCGATTGCACGAAGTCAATACCCACAACGTTGTCAAGGACGGTGATGGGCCGGGCCGAAGATTCGGGACGTGGCGATTTCACTGGGCTCGCAGGCAATTTTACGTTGATGTTCCAAAGAGGACCGTTTTCTACCGAACTGGATTGAGCAGGATTGGGTGAGGAAGCACGATAACCGAACGGAGGTTGTCCACTGATCCGAGCAGGGCGCAGAGGGATCTGTTTTAGGTCGATCTGATTGTGAATGGCCGGATGGCCATGTTCATAGTACTGCACGGTAAGGAAGTAATCATTCCCGGTCTTATAGTCTACCCAATAGTTGGGTGCGATCATGGTGTTCGAGTTAAGGGCCGTAATGACGTTATCGACAATCTCTTTTTGGCTGAGTCCAAGTTTGGCGGCGTGAATACGATCAACATTGAGCCGAAGCGCCGGATAATTCATATCCTGAGGGATATAGACTTCTCCCACCCCCGGTAGTTTGCGGATGAGGCTGGACAGACCTTGGGCGGTACTGTAGGTCATTCCCAAATCCCGGCTGCTAACCTGAACGTCAATTGGCGCAGGCATCCCTGTATTAAGGATCGCATCCACCATGGAGCCACTCTGAAAGAATGCCCGAATCTCCGGGAAACGACCCGTCATGGCTTCCCGAACCCGACCCATATAGACAAGACTATCAACCTGGTGGTCTTCCTTGAGAGCCGTCTGGATAGTAGCGGTGTATTGGCCGGCGTTGGTGGTGTAAAGTGCAGAGAAGTCATTGACCACACCGATGTTGGAGACAACCATATTGAGATCGTGGGGGTCGACAATCTGATGAATCAGATCTTCGATCTTGGCGACGTATTGTTCAGCGGCTTCGATGCGTGTTCCAGTCGGGACCTTTAGATTGATCGTGAACTGGCCCGCATCGGTTTGCGGGAAAAAGGCGAGACCCAGAAATGGGTAGATGGCCAGACTGGCAACGAAAACACCAGCAAGCAGTCCAAGGGTAAGATAAGGGCGTTTTAATGAACGGCGTACCCAGCGTTCGTACAAATCCAAAAGAGCTGTAAACGCGCGGTTAAACCAGGAGTTAAAGCGACTCCCCCACGAGTGGATGTTGGACGACGAAAGCGCTTCCCCAGCTCCGTGTTCATGGGAAATTCCTTGAGGAAATGAGAGCAGAAAAGCGGGAATGACCGTCATTGCGACGACGAACGATGCCATTAGGATAAAACAAAATGCCAGCGCGAGGGCTGAAAACAAAAACTTGCTCACCCCGTAGAGGAAGGTAACTGAAAGAAATCAACGACATCGACCAAGGTGGCTGCGGCACCGCGAGGCTGGACTCCTCCTTGCCCTCAGCGGCGGCCATTTCGGGAGACGAACCCATCTCCAAGTGACGGTAGATGTTCTCCAGGGAAATAACCGAATTGTCGATAACCCGTGAAAAGGCGAGCGCGAGGCCACCGAGGATCATCGTGTTTACAGTACTACCCAGATAGAGAATGACGAATGTGGCGAGAGCAGAGAGCGGGATGGAAAGCAGTACCGCCCACAGTCGCCCGCATGCTTCCCAGAAAGATCAGGATCATCAGACTCGTAAGAACAAGACCAATCAACCCTTCATGAAGCACCGTTTTGAGGGCTTCTTTGACGAATACCGACTGGTCGAAAACGACGCTGGCTGTCAACTGCTTGGGAACATCGAAAAGGTGGCTGATGAGATCGCGAACGCCGTTGACAACTTCAATTGTATTGGTGTCCCCACCCTGCTTCATGATCGGAATGTAACTGGACCTCTGCCCATCCACTCGGACAATGTTGTACTGCATCTGGCTGGAGTCTTTGGCCTCACCCACGTCCGCAACGGAAACTGACCGCGTCCCAACGGTCTTAAGGGGGACATGATTCAAGTCAGCCACCTGTTTGACGAGGCTGTTTGAGTAGACAAAATAGTCCTTGTAATCCACCTCTTGACGTCTCCGGCAGGGGAGGATGAGGTTACGTGAGCAATTGCCAGTCCACTACATCCATGACACTCAATTGGCGAGATTGCAGCTTGTACGTCCACATAAACCATTACCTGGCGGTATTTCCCCAAATGGAGGCGGTATTTCAGCACCTTTCACACGGGGCAACTGGTTGCGTATTTGAAATTGCGCGAGGTCGTGCAGCCGGTCCTGTCGAGACCACTTCCCTTAACCGTAACAAGGCAACCGGAAGGCTGGAGGCATCGAATTTTAGAACGACCGGGGAGAGTTCCTTTGGGAAGTCGCTTCAAGTCAGCGAGGGCGAGATTGGATAACTCGGTCACGTCAGCGTCGGCATCGGTTCCAGGCTGGAAAATACTTTGATAATGCTGACGCCCAGCAATGAGCGACTCCATGTGATCGATGCCGCTTGCGAGCGTGAAGAAGAGGCTCCAGCGGGTCGGTAATATCCGTCTCAATATCCTGCGGCGGCATCCCCGAATAGAATGTGGCGACGACAACTTCGGGCAGATTGATAGCAGGGAACAAGTCCACGGGCATCCGGACTAAGCTGGTCACTCCGATAACGCCTAGTACCAGGCAAACGACAATGACAGAAATATGGATTACGAATTGAGAAGCGAGACATCGCAGATTAGCCCTGATCCAAGCTCAAGTCCTTCGGCTTTACCTGCAGGTTGTAGACGAGCAACAAGCCGCCGGCACAATATAAACCGTGAAGAGAACGGAGGCGGTGAGCCCGCCAATGATGGCTCGTGCCAACGGCGCATACTGTTCGCTTCCTGTTCCAAGCTTCAAGGCCATCGGCACCATCCCGATGATAGTCGCAAGCGACGTCATCAACAGGATCGCGCGAACTCGGCAGGAAGTAATGACTGCATCGATGACTGACTTCTGTTGCCTCCTCCAGCCGGTGGGCGAATTTCCACGATCAAAATGCTGTTGGAGGCGGCGATCCCTACCAGCATCAGAATGCCCATTAGCGACATGACATTCAATGTCGTGTGTCAGTGGCAACACAACCATCACGCCGATGAATCCCATCGGGATCGCGAGCATGATGAGAAGCGGATCCTTAAAAGAGCGAAACTGTGCAACCAGGATCAGGTAAAGAAGCACGATGGAAAGGGAAAGACTGATGGCAAAGCTCTTAAAAGATGCCCGCATGCCTTGCACCATACCGCGAAGGTTGATGCGCACATTTTCCCCGAGTTTCATGTCCGCAATAAGGTTATTAATTTTGGTGCTTACCTTCCCCAAGTCACTTCCGGACGGCGTCACATAGACATCGGCGACCCGCTGGATTTGATAGTGGTCTATCTCCGTTGGTGTCTGGAGGTGCTCCAGTTTCACAACAGAAGCCAGGGTTGTCGGGCGCGTTAGATTCGGTGCCCGCAGCGGAATGCTTGCCAGATCGACGAAATTATGGATGGCCGGGCGCCCCTGCTCGTAATATTGCACCGAGAAAATAATCATTCCCAGTTTCATGATCGACCCAGCAGCTTGGGCGCGATCATCGTGTTGGAATTGAGAGCCGTGATGACATTGTCGACAACTTTTGGCTAAGTCCCAGCTGGGCGGCATGAACACGATCAACATTGAGTCGAAGTGCCGGATAGTTCATGTCTTGAGGGACGTAGACTGCCGATGCCTGGGGAGTTCCTGGATGCGGGTGGCAAGGTCCTGCGCCACGCTGTAACACCGGTCGAGATCGCGCCGGATACTTTATCAATAGGCGCAGGCATGCCCATGTTTAAAATGGTATCCACCAATGAACCGCTCGTAATGAAGGTTCGCAAATCCGGAAAAATTGTCTGGCAACGGCATGGCGGACGCGGTCCATATATCTCAAAACTCCCGACTTGATGCGGCTGTTTGAGTTCAACTTGAAGCGTAGCGGTGTAAGGCCCGGAATTGGTTGTATAGAGGGCGGAGAAGTCCGGCACAATGCCGATGTTTGAAACCACCATCTTGAAGTCGTGGGGGTCAACTACTTCGCGAACCAATTTTTCGACCCTGGTGACATACTCCTCGGTCGATTCAATCCGCGCTCCGGTAGGGACCTTCAGGTTGATCGTAAATTGCCCGGCATCAGTTTGAGGAAAGAAGGCAAGACCCAGAAAAGGATAAATAGCGAGGCTGCCAACGAATAGAAGACTAAGCACCAGCACTGAAAGACCCGGTTTCCGAAGCACCCGGCGCACTGAAAGTTCGTACAGGTCGAGCAAATGCGTGAAGAGCCGGTTAAACCAGTTGTTGAAACGAATTCCGAAGGAAGGGCTCCTGCCTTCTTTGGTAACTTCTGCTCCTTCGCCCTTTGCATGGTGGACTTCATGAAGAAACCGCGCGCAAATAGCGGGATGACGGTCACCTGGCCGAAATAAGAGGCGAACAACGAGATCACAACAGCCAGGGCAAGGCCAGTGTCACCAGAAATTTGCTGACCCCGTATAGGAAAGGTGACTGGGAAGAAAACCACTACGGTGGTCAGCGTGGCTGCCAGAACGGCCAGACTGACTTCGGAACTACCCCAGGCAACCTCGGGTGACGCCCCATTTCGAGATGCCTGTAAATGTTTTCAAGGAGATGACGGAGTTATCGATGACGCGAGAAAAAGCCAGGGCCAACGCCGGGCGATCATCGTATTGACCGTGCTGCCAAGGTAAAGCACGACGAAGGTCGTCAAAGCGGTCAGCGGTATGGAGAGAAACACAGCCACCAGGTAGCGGAGACTGCCGGAAAGATCAACTCATCAGGCCCGTGCTGCGGGGAGATCGATTAGCCCTTCGTGAAGCAATGTCTGGATCGCTTCTTTGACGAAGGCTGACTGGTCAAACACCACATTGGCAACCAGTTGTTTGGAACGTCGAAAAGACGGCCAACTCGCGGATGCCGTTGACCACTTCAATGGTATTGGTGTCCCCGCCCCGTTTCATAATGGGCAGGTAGACGGAACGCCGCCCGTCGACTCGAACACACAGGTTGAATCTGGTTGGCATCCTTCGCTTCGCCAATGTCAGCCACCGAGACATAGCGAAGCGCTCGCCGACGGTTTTAATGGGAATGTCGTTCAACCTCGGACCCGTTTGACCAGTTTGTTGGAATAAACGTAATAATCGCAAAAGCCCCACCTTCACATCACCGGCCGGCAGTAATGAGGTTGTTTTTGTTAATTGCATTGACCACATCCATGAGGCCCAATTGACGAGAAAAGAGCTTGAAGGGGTCGACGTAGACCGATTAATTGGCGATATTTCCCTCCAAATGGAGGAGGGATTTCGCCCCTCTACTCACTGCGATCTGATTGGTGGATGGTAAATTGACTGATGTCATGAAAGGCTTCGAGTTCAATTCAGCCCCGCACCCCCTTTGGAGGGTCATCACGGTGGTGACTGGGAGACTGGAGGCGTCAAATTTGAGTACGACAGGCGGGAGTGTGCCGGGTGGGAGGCGCTTCAAGTCTGCAAGAGCCAGGTTGGAGAGCTCTGTGACGTCCGCATCTGGGTTCGTGCCGGGTTGGAAAACACTTTAATGATGCTAACTCCCCGCAGAAGGGAGCGAGACTCCATGTGGTCAATACCGCTCGCAAGAGTGAAAAAGCGTTCCAATGGATCCGTAATGTCTGTTTCGATATCTTCGGGAGGCATCCCCGAATAGAAAGTGGCAACGACAACTTCCGGCAGATTGATGCGGAAACAGGTCAACCGGCATTCGCACTGACTTTGTAACCTAATGACCATCAAGCCAAGGCAGACATCAACGATGAAGTATGATTGCGTATGGAAAAACGGGACACGAGCCTTGTTTCTTTTTGATCGAGTAGTTACTTTTCCTCTTTGCCTTTGATAGTCAATTAGCTCGACTCCTTTAGTTTAACTTCTCTCCGGGTTTCAGACTGCCACGATCACTCACGACAACCAAGTCACCTCCTCCTGCAGTCCCGGATAGGACTTCCGCATCTGCCGCTGTCTGAATTGCTGGGTCACGCGACGGTTTTCGATTTTGCCGTTTGCTCCGACCGTAGACGGTCGTCGGATTGGCTTCGTGGGTTGATGGCTTGCAGTGGAGACCAAAACCACCAGATCCCTTTTTCGAGCGTCAATACCGTCAGCGTACAAACTGGGGAAGTGCGTGATTTCGGTTCGGCACGTCCACCTCGGTATGCATGGTGCGCATTCTCATTAACGTTCACGGAAAACCGTGCCACTTTGCTCGGAACTCTTGGTTCAGCGATAACCAGCGACGTCAACGGGATCGCCGATATTGGACGTAACGTACGCCATAGGATCTGGTACCGGAATGACAAGCCGAAAGAGTTCATCTTCCCGGGAGAGCCATACAAGAGGCATCGCTTGTGTGCTGGAACTGGTGCCGGCCCGCATCAGCATACCCAGATTTGCGTAGCGTTGGGTGACAATGCCGGCAAAAGGGGCCGTGATCTTCGAATAGTCGTAAAGCACCTGGTCGTGCATGCGTTTCGCGCGGGCAGCCACGAGATCGCTTGGACCGCCTGCAAATTGGCTTTTGAAGCATCGACCTTGGCCTCGGAAGCCAGATCCTTGCCCCGGCATCGTCCACTTCCTGCTGGGCGACCAAACCCGGTTTGGTCTTTTGCAACACCATCCAATCTGTCAAATTGAGATGGAGTACTTTGCGTTCTGCTTCCACACGGACAAAGCTCAAGGTGCTCGGCGTGGGTCACTCGATCCGTTGCATTCTTGATGACAGCGTCGTCCTGCTCCAATTGGAATTGTTCCGCCGGGAATCTCGGCGACCGCCATGATCTGGCCGGCCTTGACTCGCGTCCCGTAATCAACTTGGAGACTGCGCACATATCCGATTCCTTGGCATACACATCGATTTCGAACGGCACAAGCTCAGAAGAGACCGTCAAGTCTCGTTGCAATGTCTTTCTTCTGACCTTGGCCACTCCAACTGCCATGGATTGCACCGAGGCATCTTGGAACCACCGAGGGGATTCCACTTACCCCGCACGATGTCACAAAGCCGGCCAGGAGGACTGTGATACCGATTGCCCCTGTCCAAAACTGCCAACCATGAATTTTAGTTACGCTATTCCCGGTTCATTTTTGGCCTCAACGCGACCAGTTATTGAACCCTTTGGTTCACTTGTCCGTTTTCTTCGAAACTTACCCTTGATCTGATTCTTGCCCGACATTATTCGGAGTCTTTTTCCCAGCTCCTGCAATGAGAAATACTTGGAATGACAAAATTCCACGAGTTCGCGCTCCTGGCTTAAGATATGGGAGGCTGTTTGGGTGGTATTTGGCGGTGCGATCGAGAGTGGACCTGGCGACGTATATCCCGGGGATCGTCACCCCGGTGAGGATTTTAATCCGCCAATCTCGACTGGCTCTCCGAACTCAGTGATGTGTGTATAGGCATGGGATACGGCAACGCCACTTGCAAAAAGATGAAATCCCATGGCTTGACCGCCGGAATATCGCGTACCACGCCATTAGTGACCTGCCCGACGCAATTCAACGCGAGGTTGCGCTGCATGAATGAATCTCACCTCCCACTCCTCCAAACCCTGGCATGTGATCCGCGTCCTGTAAAACGATGACCCGCGGAGACGGCATTGTTGCGACATAATTCCACCACTCCATGTTGTCGTTAAAAAAACGTCCAGTCATCGGAGGCCATGAGGTACAAACTCTTGCAGTTACTGCATACCCGAGCATCGGCTCAAAACCCGGAAATAGGCAGTGGACCGTGCTGGCTACGAAGCCTTCGTTTCGTAACCTGACGTTAAACCTGTCTATTGTGTTTGACACCGCAAGTTGGTATCCAACTTCCGAAGATTTGCGAAATCCGCGTCAGAAAGAAAACTCGTGGTCATGGAAGGATCGTCCCTGTCTTCGAAGTGCAATCCGTTGAGTCCATGACACCCCCAACCGGTGTACTGCACCAAGAATCAAATGCACCAGATTCAGTCTAGGCTGGGCGGCCTTAGAGCTCCCATACCAACAAGGCGTATTTGGGGGGAAAAGGTAGGTAGAAACCGGGTTATTGTCCTGACGCTATTGCCGCCACTGCAGCTTCAGATTATTCTTAGAGAGACGCGGCAGAGTGAGACCCTCCAAACCACTGATTCAGAGGTCTCCATTGTCCGGTCAAAACCATGAGTAAACTTGACCCGGAAGACTCTAATCGAACCTTTTTGAGCACCCGTTTTGCCCTTGTTTTCGGCTTCGGGGGTCTACTCGCAATTTTGGCTCTGACCGGAATAGATGCCCTGAGAGTCCTTCAGCAAATCAGAAAGACGGACAGTCAAATCCGTAGTCAGTTTCTTTATCGGAATCACCTGCTCAATACTCTTCAATCTGAGCTCTATCGTTCCGGGACTTTCGTTCGGGACTACCTCCTGGACCCCGAGCCGGCCAGAGCCGAGACAAACCGGACCAACCTCGAAAAAGTCCGCAGGGACATGGAGTCTTCACTTGAATCTTACAATGGACAGCTGGAGCGGGAAGAAGTCAGGGAGTATTCTCTCCTGAGAAGCGAATTGTCGCATTACTGGGAGATCATCGATCCGATCCTGCAATGGAGTCCTGATGAACGCCATCGCAAAGGCTACAGCTTCCTTCGGGAAGAGATATTCCCACGCCGGGAGTTGATGCTCGAACTCGCCGGGAAAATTGCAAACATCAACGAACAGCAGCTCATCGCCGGCAACAAGCGATTTGAAAGCCTTCTGCTGGAATTACAGTCTCGCCTCACCCTGACCCTGCTGGCAACATTGGTATTGGGATTAGCAATGGCGGCATTCAGCAGTTGGAAGATCTTGAAGTTGGAGGCTCGAGCCAATACGCAGTATCTGGAAGTTTCTGAAGCACGAAGCCAACTCAAAGACTTATCCGCACGGCTCGTCCAGACCCAAGAAGTCGAACGGCGCTCACTTTCTCGCGAACTGCATGATGAGGTGGGGCAGGCACTTTCTGCCGTACTCGTGGAACTCCGCATCTTATCAGCAGCGCTGGCAACCCGTTCTGAAGAACAGTGGCGAATTCATGTCGAAATGATTAAAGGCTTGGTGGAGAACACGGTTCGTGTCGTTCGTAATATGTCTCTCCTTCTCCGACCCTCCATGCTGGATGATCTTGGGTTGCTTCCCGCTCTACGATGGCAAGCCCGCGAGGTGTCCAAACGCACCTCCATGGTCGTGACCGTCACTGCCGAGCTTGTATCCGATGATCTTCCTGAAGATTACAAGACATGTCTTTACAGAGTCGTTCAAGAGGCCTTGCATAATTGCTCACGCCATTCTCATGCCAAGACCGTCCGTATCAGGATTCAGCAGGAAACGGACCGGGTATCGCTTTCGATTCAGGATGACGGTCAGGGATTCGAGGTTAACCAGTCAAAGGGACTGGGCCTGCTTGGCATCGAGGAAAGGGTGACCCGGTTGGGCGGCAAAAGTGAGATTCATTCGGAGGTCGGCGGTGGGACGATTCTTGCCATAGAGTTGCCCCTCCAACCCAGCGAAGAAATTCGGAGCACTCGTGAAAGTGAAACCAATTCGCATTTTATTAGCCGATGATCATACGATCATGCGCAAGGGCCTGCGACTGTTGCTGGAGCGCCAGCCAGAGTTCGAGATAGTCAGTGAAGCCTCTGACGGTCGGCAGACGTTGGAGCAGGCGGAAGCGACCAACCCGGATATCGTGATTCTTGACATTGCGATGCCGGTCTTGAATGGTATCGATGTGGCAGAACGAATCCGCGCGATGCTCCCGCAAACGGCGATCGTCATCTTGAGTATGCATTCGGATGAGAGCTATGTCTTACGCGCGCTCAAAGCCGGAGCCCGAGGTTACCTCTTGAAGGACTCCGCTGAAGATGACCTGATTCATGCCATCCATGCAGTTAGCGAAGGGAAAGCCTTCTTCAGTCCTGAAATAAGCAAAATGCTGGCCGAAGACTTTGTGCGAGAGATGAGGGCGCGAGGGTCCGAGGACAGCTATGAACTCCTCACCGCGCGAGAGAAAGAAATCCTCCACTTGCTTGCAGAAGGCAAATCGAATAAAGACATCGCGGATCTGCTGAACCTCAGTGTTTATACTGTCGAGTCCCACCGAAAGAATCTCCAAGGGAAACTCAACGTACATAGCTTGGCAGAATTGATCTTATACGCAGTGCGGAAAGGGGTTATTTCCTGAGCCCCAGGGGTTGCCAACTTTTCATCAGGAAGCGATCTCTTCCAAAAATTTGTACTGAGGATTCATCACATCGTCCACCCAACCGGCTGGAATTAACCTTGTATAACTTGAATGCTTCCTGAACACATTAGAATCCACAATTGACAAAAGCCGGGTTGAATTTTTTCGTAGGACCCCTTTTCGGGCCGTGTCACCAGTCCATTACTAGTCCTCATCCAGGACCACGTTATATTCTGCCAGTCCTTGAATAAAGATTACTCCTGTGAATTCACGATTCTTTTTGGATGCTCTGGCATAATCAATCGGCTTCCCCAGATAATCGAGTGCCCCCAGATTCATGGCGGCAAGATACGGCTTAACGTCGTACCGATCCGAAATGACAAGGACCGGCACCTTAAGTTTTAATTCCTTGATCTGCTCCAAAAGGATTAAGCCATCCAATTCGGGAGCCAGGTGATCAACGACGCCATAATTGGATGTCTCCTGCCGAACTCGATTCAGTGCCTCAATCACGGAACTGCAGGCCTAAACGGTATGGCCTTCTTCGCTGAGCAGTGCAGCCAGAAGCAGGCGATGATGCTCGTCACTGGCCGCGATGAGAATTTTTTTAATGGAATATTGATCCTGGAAAGTTTTTACCCTGGGACTGATTAAAGAAGTGTTTGTGACGTTCAACATGGTTCGATCCTTTCTGGCAACGGTTGAAGCGATTACGTTCAGGATGCCAATCCCCACCTCTGCACCCTCCGAGTCATCTTGGGACCTACGAGGGGCCAAGAGCACTTGGGCTCCGGCAAAATCCTTTCATCCACCCCACAAAGCCACCTTAGCGCAAACACATGAAGAATGCGTTTTCAGAAGATGAATCAAATGTTAAATCACATTCCCGCATCAATCCCAAGCACAACCTTCGTCATATAAACCCGCGAAAACTCTCCAAACCGGAGTCGGTTTTATGTCGATTGTTTCGACGAGAGGCACGCCGAGTCCAAACTTCAATTCGAATCATCCAGAAATCATACTCTGTAATACGTGCGTGACACCTTGGGAGGGATGAAAGTGCAGCCGGGAAAAACACACAACAAGATTCCTGAAGAAAAACGAGAGGGAACTTCACATTCGGCAATCACTGGCCGCCGCTTTCAATTCGAACTGGTGTGGTTATCTGCACTCAGAGACAATCCTGGAACTCGCTAGCGGGGCCCAAAGCCCTGATTCCCTAATGGCAAGCAGTAAGTCCATCCCCCATGATTAGTCCGGCGCCCTCATGGAACGAATTGGGAACAAGCCTCTTTCCTTGATCGCGATCTGAGCCGGTTGGAATTCAACCGTCGCGTGCTTGAGGCACAAGACGAGCGCACGCCCCTCCTCGAAAGAGCGGGGATTCATGGCCATTTTCACTCTCAAACCTCGACGAGTTCTTCATGAAGCGCATCTACGGGATGCGCGAACAGATACGCGCCGGAATCGTTGACAGTCAGTCGGGTCAGAAATCTGTTGGGGATTTACTCACCATGACCCGTTCGACGATCCAAACCCTTATCAATCAGCAGGCCGATACCTACAAAAATGCCATCCTGCTCCTCGCATTAGCGAACAGGGTATCCATCTGCTTCTGCTCTGGGAAGACCTGAATTCAACAAAGAAAAGGAAAACGCCACCACCTGTTTGAACGTACGATCTTTCCCGTCCTGACCCCATTGGCCGTGGATGTCGGACACCCGTTTCCATTTATCTCAAAACCTATCCATTTCGCTGGGGTTGATGCTGCGCGATCCGCGAACGGGGAAACGTCCTTTGCGAGCTCAAGGTACCCTGAGTATTCCTTCCTGATTCAGACACTCCTGCGGGGGAACCTATCGATTCCTCCATGTCGTGGATTTGATCAAACAACAATTTCAAGCCCGTTTCCGGCCATGGACCTCGGCAAGATTCTTTTCCTTCCGTGTCACAAGGAATGCGGGATATCGAGGAGGATCTCGAGTGACGTTGAAGATCTACTTAAAGCGATTGAAGAACAGCTTCGTCATCGCAGGATGGAATGTCGTAAGGTTGAGTTTTCCATCAAATCCTGATCCGGAAATGCGCCAGCTCCTGATGGAGGAACTGGAAATTGACTTCGTGATGTTTATGAAATGCCCCAGATGTTGGAATATATCAGTCTTCGTGAAATCGCCTCCCTGTCTTGTCCTCATCTCCGTTATCCGGTGTGGCGGCCGAAAATCCCGGATAAAATTCGTCGTGCCGAGCGAAGCATGTTTGACGCCATGCAGGCATCGGACATTCTGGTTCATCACCCCTATGAATCTTTTGATGGCACAATCCTTCGCTTCCTGGAAGAAGCCAGGGAAGACCCCTCCGTCCTTGCGATCAAGATGACCATCTACCGTGCCGGACATAGCAGTCCCTTCATCCCCTTGCTGATTCGTGCCGGTTGTAGCCAAAGTTGCCTGCCTGGTCGAGCCAAGGCGAGATTTGATGAGCAGGAAAACACCTACTAGCCAAACGAATGGAAAAGTCTGGAGTTCATGTGGTGTATGGCGTGGAAGGGTTGAAAACACATACAAAGACAACTTTGATGCGGAAACGATGTGACACGGAGTGCGCACATTGCCACAGGAAACTACAACCACCGCACCGCTCAAGTTTATGTCGACTTAGGCTTGTTGACTTGTCATGAAGATCTCACGACTGACGTAGCCGACCTTTTTAATTATCTGGACCGGGAGAAGCGGTGCCGACTATCGCAAGCTCCCGTCGCACTCCAAACATGAAGGCCTGATTCCTGGACATGATCACGCGAGAGATTGAACATCAACGAGCAGGGCGCCCTTCCCAGATCATTGCCAAAATGAATCAATTGGAGGATCGTGACGTCTGCAGGGCCCTTTATGCAGCGAGGACGCCGGCGTGGCGATCCGTCTAATTGTCCGTGGATTTTGCATCCTCCGACCAGGAATTCCAAGCAAAAACTCAGCGAAAGTATCCGTGTCATCTCCGTCGTCGGCCGTTTCCTTGAACATTCGCGAATTTTCTATTTCCGCAATGGCGCGGAGCGGGATGAGGACGGCGAGTTTTTTATAGATCGGCAGATTGGATGCATCGGAATCTGAAATCGCGCGTCGAACCAATTTCATCCTCGACCGCACCTTGTGTGCTCAACTCTGGGAAATTCTTCAGATTTACCTTTATGACCAGCGGAGTGCATGGGATATGCAACCTGATGGCTCCTACCAACAACGAAAACCTGAGGGTACTTGAAGACGCCAATAATCTCGGCTCTCAACTCTCCTTAATGAACAAAGTGAACCAGAAATTCGTCGGATTCTCTGCAGATTAGGCCGAGCTTCTCCTAACCCTGATATTTCGTTTTCGATACCCCTTATAGAAGTGAATTCGACGAATTTCTCCGCCACAATTTTTAACAATTCCTTAAAGTGACGATCACTTCAATGACATCCTTCTGGTAAATGATCCTCAAGTTCGTTTCGCCCAACGAACCTGACGAAGCTTCATTTGCGGAAAGACTATTAATCAGCGGGGATTGGCTCCAATGCGTTGCCAGTTAAGCGGATGTCGCGTTTGCTTTCGCGATTCCTTCCTCTAACCCGCGTCTGGCAGGATGGGAGCACTGTTTCACCTTATTGACTTCAATCCATCTGGAAGTGGGTCATAATCATGATTGATGAAAATTGCTTCATCCTCAAGAAGGGAAACGCGGACTGAAGCTGGTGCCCAAGCGCGGCCTGGGAAAAAACGGATAAGGAATTGTGTCATGCGTGCCAGGTTAAGAATGCTCAATTCATGCAGAAAATCGAGATCTGCAATTCTTTCACGACTATCAGTCTTCCTTCCTTGGCTGTTTTTGGATCATGAGAAGAACTCACTGTGTCGAGATTTTTCATCCTCCGGATGAATTCCATGTTGGCTAAGGTTTTGATCTCGATGCGGTCCTCCGATTTCTGGATCTCCAGACGATATTGCTCTAACCCAATGCCTCAAAAATCCAAGGCGACGGAACGTCATAGAGAGTTCTCGCAAAATTAACTCATCAGTCATCGTATTGTAGCAATAAGCCTTCAAGATGTTCATGGCATCAAGGCGGCGTAATTTTCCAGGAGAGATCGCAGAGAAAGATTTTCAGATTGAGCCTTCATCCGACGCGAGATGATCATCACTCTGAGAAGGAATAGAGTCGCATAGGTGCCGAATCATGAATTGGATTCACGTTGGCATCCTGGGGCATTTTTGATGGCATGAGACAACATTCCTGACCCTAATAAATCCATCCTCATCCACATCAGTCAGCTTTACCACTGGAGGTTACAACATGATTGTGACGCCTTTGTTACAACCAGTTAGGACGGAGACCTTGAGGGAAGGTATCACTCCATGTCGGCATGACACGCGCCTGTCTACTCCCCCCCCCCCATCAAATGTATGTGGCAAGAGGATATCTGGATGGTTTGCACCTCCAGGATTGGGTAGAGGCGGAAAAGGAAATTCTACGGGAGCTTGATCTCCAATTTGAGGCTGCGCTTGCCACTGGCGGAGAGCGTAACCATGATACCGTTTGAAGTCCGACATCGGGATGGATTTCAGATCAGGCGAAACACGTTCCCGCAGCCTGAGAATACTGTCTCAATGGATCCAGCCGTTAAACGAAGGCTGACCATTTGTAACCTGTTCGTGAATCATCACTTGTCGCTGACCGACATTACGCGTGTCCTCGACGAGGATTATGGGCGTGTGGTCTCAATTCTCATCGAGCATTCGATTATTTGTGATCGCCGCAAACATGATCGAAATGTCTCGCAGCCGAAATCGGCTTCCCCTAGGAAAAATCGAAATTCGGCGGTTTAGTGTTCCTCTCTCCTGAGCGAAGGCATTCAGGAATCTTTTGAAAAGCATCGTTCCATCAACAGCCCCATTACCCAAGAAGGATCTCCTGGTGAGGTTTGAAAATGATTCCGCCCGGGCGTCCCACTTGACCCTTTTGATCACCATTCACAACGATGAACTTGCGGATGAGCCTTCTGGGCGCCTGGGGAGGGGACCTAAAATTCGGGCGAAAACTCCGCGTCAAAGAGGTTCTTTTAAGCACTTCGAATCACGAATGAGGTCAAATTCTTTCTTGTGGGATTGATAGGGAATCCAGTGCAAAGGCAATAAACAATTTACATCGATTTAATACCAATATCACAGGCTTATGGCATCGTACTCAATCTAATCAAGCCCTTCATGTCTAGATGATCGAGACAGGACAAGTGATTCAAAGAAGAGTGCTAGCTGTGGCTGAAAGACAGAAGCATTCCAGCATGAGTTTGAGGCGGAAATACCATGACGAGTAGAGCTCGGATCAGGTCTTGGGTGAATTTGATTGTCGCTGAATAACTCTTATAGATTGTGTCTTCGAGATTCTTCCCAAGATTAATCGCACCAAGAAATGAAAACGAACGGAGATTCTGTATGAAAAACTCAAGCTATCGTTTGTTGGCTCTAACGACACTATTCTCAGCTCTTGTTTGTTCTTGTGGGGGAACCAAGGAACAAGGTGCTTCTAATTTAGTCAAGCTGCAGGGGGCGGGAGCCAGTTTCCCGGCCCCTCTGTATACAAAGTGGTTTAAGACGTACGGGGGAGCCCATGACAACGTGCAGATTGACTACCAGTCGGTCGGCAGCGGCAGTGGAGTTAAAAGTGTCATCGATAAGACCGTCGACT
The DNA here is from genome assembly GCA_046331665.1 of Terriglobia bacterium. Taxonomy (GTDB): domain Bacteria; phylum Acidobacteriota; class Terriglobia; order Versatilivoradales; family Versatilivoraceae; genus CAWBAT01. The sequence continues at coordinate 116,409 of JAXLQK010000019.1, forward strand.
TTGGCGCCAGCGATGCCGCAATGACCCCGGAGGAGATTGCCAAGGTTGATGTCGGAGTCCAATGTCTTCCCATGACGGCTGGTAGTATCGTCCTGGCCTACAACATTGAAGGCGTCACCGAATTAAAGCTCCCACGCAAGGCCTACCCGGATATCTTCCTGGGCAAAATTAAGAAATGGAATGACCCTCTCATCGCCAAGGCAAACCCTGGGGCCAAGCTCCCCGACGAACCCATCAATGTCATCGTCAGAGCTGATAGCAGCGGCACAACTTATGTCTTCAGCAAACATCTCAGCGCGATTAGTGAGGATTTTGCAAAATCCAAGGCACTAACAAAATGCCAACCAGCCGGTAGGCACCCGCTCCAAAGGTAATGAAGGAGTGACGGCCAGCATCAAGTCAACTCCAAATTCTATCGGCTACATTGAATACGGCTATGCCAGAAGCCAGAACGTTCCCATGGCTATGCCGGAAAATAAATCGGGCATCCGTGACGGCCACGCGGAATCCGACAAGCCGTTTGCCTTCATGCAGTTGCCTGAAAATCTGGATTGCCTGGGCATCTGACCCTGATGCGAAAGGTCATCCGTAATCGTCTCGTATACCTGGCTGATCTGCTATAAACAGTACCAGGACAAGGAGAAGTACAAGGCTTCCAAGACGTTCCCTAAAATATTGCTTGACCGAAGGGCAGAAAGAGTCGAATGCTCGGCTATCTTCCCTTACCTCAGGCAGTCGCCGAGAAGGTAGTGATGCCGCCCAATCTATCAAACTGGCATCCAATGCCGTTGAGGTCAGGGATATCGAAGGCCGCCGGACGACGTGACGTACCCAGGAGCGCGAATCGATGCTAAATCTCTACAATCGAGGTATGGCTGTGCCGGAACATGAGCAGATCTCAAACCTCCCTCCCAGTTTGGAGGGAACAGACATTTTTTCGTTGGCTTTGTAAAGGTCTGGCGTGGTCTTTTCTCCTCTTGATTGTTTACATTGTCTTGGGGATCGCGTTCGGCGCCATTCCTGCCTTTCGGCAAGAGGGGCTGGGCTTTCTCTCAGGAACTACGTGGGATGCCAATCAGGCCGATGGGATTCTGCCGGAGATTTGGGGGACTCTCTATAGTTCAATCCTAGCTCTCGTCATTGGAACCTTTTGGCCTGGCCGCAGCCATATTTCTCAGCGAAGGCCAATCCGTCGCTGGTCTTCGGCATTTTGAAGATCTTTCGAATTCACTTCCATCCATTATGGGAAAAGCTTCCTGACCGTCTGGAGTTACTCCTGAAAAACCTCATCGAGCTACTGGCTGCTATTCCAAGTGTCGTCTACGGCTTATGGGGCTGTTTTTGGTGATTCCTTTGGTTCGTCCAGCCTGCAACTGGCTTACGTGAACTGGGATGGATCCCTTTGTTTGGAACGACGCTCAGCGGCCCTGGCATGCTTCCAGCCGCTCTGGTGTTGTCCATCATGATTCTTCCCACAATCACGGCCATCAGCCGTGACGCGTTGGTTTCCGTCCCTTCGAAGCTTCGGATGGCGGCCTACGGTTTGGGGGCCACCCAATGGGAAACAATCCTGGCGGTGATCCTCCCAACCGCCTTGAGGGGGATTTTTGGGGCAGTTGTCCTGGCCTTTGGCCGAGCTCTGGGGGAGACCATGGCTCTAGCAATGCTGGTAGGAAATGCCAATAAGATCAACGTTTCGTTATTTTCGCCAGCCAATACTCTGGCAGCTCTCCTGGCCAACAATTTTCCGGAGGCAGGCCCCAGAGAAGTCGGCGTCTTGATGTATGCGGCGTTGGTACTTTGGGGATCACCTTGATGACGAATGTTTTTGGGGGGCTGATTCTGCAGAGAGCCTCAGTCAATTTTCTTCCATTTCAGTCCGATGAACCGACGAAGGGCCGTTTGCCGACGGAGACTTTTCCGAACTTGAAAAGCTCACTGCGTCGACCCCGAACCTCTATTCAGCCTTCTCATGAGCTGGTTGGTGGCGGCTATGACCATTTTCGCGCTGGTCCCTCTCTTCTCAGTCCTTGGCATGCTTCTTTGGCGCGGTGGGAAGAAATTGAGCTCTCTTACAAACTTGCCGCCAGCCCCCCTTGGAAGTGGGAGGGGGATTCGGGAACGCGATCCTCGGGACTCTTGTAATGGTTGGTCTTGCAACCGGCATCAGTGTGCCCATCGGCATCTTTTGTGCCATTTTCCTGGCACAGGCAAAAAAGGAGAGTCATTTGGCCAAATGCCGTTTGGTTTGCCGCCAAGGTGATGACGGGTTTTCCTTCCATCCTGGCGGGAGTTTTCGTTTATGGAGCGATCGTCCTTTTGACTGGGGGATTCTCGGCCTTTGCGGGCGGTTGGCTCTCTCCATTCGATGCTCCCTACGATCATTTTGACAGCAGAAGACAGCCATCCGCATGGTGCCCGTCAGGATGAGAGAAGCGGCCATTGGCATGGGGGCGACCACTCAAACCATTTGGATGGTTTTGCTTCCGACGGCGTTTCCGGGAATCCTGACCGGAGTGATGCTAGCCGTGGCGCGCTGCCGGCGAAAACCGCACCTTTGCTGCTCACAGCGCTTTTCAGTAATTATTGACTGCGTCGCATCATCGCATTGACTTGAAGCAACCAACGGCCTCTGGCGGTGCTGATCTACAATTTCGCTGATGCCCTTCGCCAACCAGGTAGAGCTCGCTTTGGGCAGCCGCATTAGTTCTTGTGTTGCTGGTTTTGGTAACAAATCTTGCGGGCCAGAGCTTTATGCCCCGTAAACAAATTCGTGAATAGGAGTATCCATCCGATGATCGCCGTAACCAACAGGTAAAGACCAGACGGCCCACCAAGAGCATTCCCCGAGTCATGGAGAGACGGTTATTGATTGCAATATCAAGGAACTGCATTACGGAACCTTTAAGGCAGTTCGAGACACAGCAATTCCCATTAAGAAAAACTCGATTACAGCCTTCATCGGACCTTCGGGTTGTGGGAAAAGCACTGTGTTGCGCTGTCTCAATCGAATGAACGATCTGGTTCGCGGCTTTCGCTTCAAAGGTCATGTCCACTACCGCGGCAAGGATATTTATCATTCTTCCGTCGACGCAGTCGCCGTCCGCCGTTTTATCGGGATGGTCTTTCAACAGCCAAATCCATTTGCAACAAGCATTTACAACAATGTTGCCTTTGGGTTGCGGTTAAATCGGTACAAAGGAGACATCCCGAAGAAGATTGAAGAAGCATTGAAACGCGCTGCGCTTTGGGATGAGGTCAAAGACAAACTCCACAAGAGCGGATTATCGCTTTCCGGTGGACAGCAACAACGATTGTGTATTGCCCGAGCCATCGCCACCGACCCCGAGGTCCTGCTGATGGATGAGCCCTGCTCGGCGTTGGATCCCATTGCAACGCGCAAGATCGAGGAGTTGATGCTCGATCTGAAAACCCGCTATACCATCGCCATCGTGACTCACAATCTGCAGCAGGCCCAGCGCGTAGCAGATAAGACCGGTTTTCTCTATGTCGATACCGCCGAAGGCGGACGTACGGGGTATCTTGTCGAGTTCGGAGATTCGCGGCAAGTCTTTCAAGATCCCAAAGAAAATCACACCAAGGAATATATCCGGGGAGAATTCAGTTAGAAGATGCCTCTGCCTTCTGGCCTTCCTGTGGGCGTAATCGCTCATGCCTCCATTTTCCGCAGAGGGCAGTTTTGACCGGCCATCTTCGACTGTCGTCGTTCTGAATCTGTCGCCAATCACAGAGGAAACAGAGGAGCCATGATGCGAGCGGCCAAATTATCATTGTTTCTCGCAGCAATACTCTCTTTTTCTTGGACACTATCTTCCTGTTCAAGCCAGGATCCTGGAAGTTCGAGGGAAGTGGAGCCAAGAGCCGTCGGCAGGATCATTGTGAAGGGCGCCGGGGCAACATTCCCCTCGTTGCTCTACAAGCATTGGTTTGAAGTCTATGAAAAAAGTCATCCCAATACGGAAATTTCCTACGACGCGGTTGGCAGCGGAGAAGGGATTCGACGGTTTGTTGGAAAGAACATCAAAGAAGAGGAAAAAGTGGACTTCGGCGCCAGCGATGCTGTTCCGAAGGACGATGAAATGGCCCAAGTTCCCGAAGGTGTGCTCCTCTTACCTTTGACTGCCGGCAGTGTCGTCTTAGCCTACAATCTCCCCACTTTGGAGGGCGAGCTCAAGCTTTCGCGCAAAGCCTACGCTGGAATTTTTTTGGGAGTGATCAAAAGCTGGAGCGACCCATTGATCGCACAGACCAATCCGGGCCTAAGCCTGCCAAAGATTTCTGTTGCCGCTGTGGTTCGACAGGATAAAAGCGGAACAACCTATGCACTGACAAAGCACCTGAGTGAGATCAGCGACCCATGGCGTCAACAGATTGGGCCAGGAACCCTGGTGACTTGGCCTGGTCTCGTGATGCGCGCCCGCGGCAATGATGGGGTTGCTGGCCTAATCGAACATTCAGTAGGATCGATTGGCTATGTTGGTTATGAATTCGCACGGAAATTGGGCTTACCAATGGCGCTCTTGGAGAACAAACAAGGGAACTTCATTAAGCCAACCGAGCAGAGCTGTCTGGCTGCGATTGCAGAAGTCCAAACCTCGGAAGATCGGCAATTCTCCCTCCCGGATCCTGTAGGCCCGGATTCCTATCCGATAGTCACTGTAAGTTGGATTCTATCTTATCGAAATTACAAAGACCCCCAAAAGGCGGCAGCCATCCGAGACCTGTTCCGATGGTGCCTGTCGGACGGCCAGAGCGAATCTTCCAAACTCAATTACATCCCTCTATCGCCCAATGTGACTGCGAAGGCACTCTCGGCTCTCAGCACTATCAAACCAGGAGATTGACCCTCGACGTGGGAGGAGACTCCCTCCCGCGGTGCCAGAATCATCCGTTGGCAGCCACTTAAGCCTCAAACGCGTACCGAAGTTTTGGATAAGACTCAATCTCCTTTAATTCCGAACGAAGGTTTGGAGGCTTTGGGAATGCATTTCCATGAAAACGAGGACTTTAGGGAAGAGAATGATGGATAGGACGCGGGAGCAACCTAAAGAACAGGTCCAGCAGATCCTCCGGTCAACGACAGCAACCTCTGAGGTGTGATGTGGGGCTGGCTTCGACTGATTTTAGGCTGCTTCAGATTTCATTTTCTGCTGCTGGAGCCACCGCTCTCTCACCATTGGGTTTCGACTCGTTAACATGGGTTTTCACTGCGGGAGCAACGGCTACGACGATTACGAGTTTACTGCTCTATCACGGTCAAAGGTATTCCCTAAGATAGATCCAAGGATCTTAGAATGGAACAGCTCTCTGCCAACCAAAGAAGGTAGGATGCCCTATGGCGCTGTAGCTCCCCCACGGCTAGACTCACCCTGAAACTCCCGTCAAGCCAATAAGGCCTCAATGGCGCTCAGCTTGCGCAGGGCAAGAATTGTATTGTTTTCAGGCTAATGCAACTTGCTTGCCCGAATCAGGTGAACTCGTTATTCCCTGCGGCTGAATTAATCCATTAAATCGTCATCATTGAAATTCTGAACGAGGGTAATGCTGGGGAAGAGATTTTGTGGGTTTATATGAAACAGCCTCGGTGCAGAGCGTCTTCATATCCTGAAACCAGGTGCTGCGTCCCACTTTCTTTAACAGTCTTGCTCTTTACATGGATGGCTGCACCTGTTCTGGCTCAACAGCCTTTCTACACAGACGATCCCGCTGTCACTGAACGGGGTACAATTCACTTTGAATTCTTCAATGAATATGATGTTCTTCAAGACGCTCAGTATCCCAACCTCCGACAGAATACCTTGACCATAAGTTAAACTATGGTCTCCCTTTTCATCTGGAGGTGGATGGGACTCACCCTATCTTTCCATCTTCCGTGCACTGGGAGATTTGCCCGAAGCTTCAATCGGCATTGGCGATACGAATCTGGGGATGAAGTGGAATTTCCACTCGGAAGCCGAATCGTCCGTTGTGCCGGCGATGAGCGTTACTTTCTATATCGAACTTCCAACCGGGGATACGAAAGAGCAATTGGGATCAGGGCGGTCAGACTATTGGATCAATTTCATTGCCCAAAGGCATCTCACAACCAAGAACCGACTGACCTTGAACTTGGGGACTGTGTTCACGGGGGATACCAGTACCGGGGAACTCGGGATTCATACCACCCATGGTCGTGTTTACACGGGCGGCCTGTCATTCCTTCGTGATGTCAATGCCCGGTGGACAGTGGGAGCCGAGGTCTATGGCGGGTTTTCGAACACGTTAGGCCAAACCAGGAGTCAATTTCAGATTCTTGTCGGAGGGAACTACCAGATTCGAAATGGCCTGACGTTCGACTTCGGAGTGCTCGGTGGAAAGTTCATCGCCAGCCCCCGCATTGGAGCACAATTTGGATTCTCAGTCGACTTCCCCGCTGTTCTGCGAAGGAAGAATACTGTTCGCGAGCAAAACTCGTCCCACTGAATAAGGATGCCGGAAGCTTTTCATCAATTCAAAGAGAGGTAGAAACCCATGACGTGCAACCCTGAGGTGTTAAAGAACATTCTACTTTTCTCCTTGTTGGATGAGGACGAAGTCACCATTTTGGCCGAACAAGTCGAGGTCAATACGTTCGCCCCGCGCCAGCGAATCTACAGGATCGGGGATCCGCCAGGGCCAGCTTACGTGATTGTGACTGGACGAGTTCGTGTGACCACGGTCGACGAAGACCATCAGGAGGTGATTGTGGATGAACCGGGAACCGGGGAATTCTTTGGCTTCGCTTCGATGCTGGATGAAACGACGCATCAGACGGGTGCCATTGCTCTAGAGGAAACCCAATGCCTGGCCATCGATCGGCACGACATTTCCGTTTTGCTGCAGCGCAAGCCTCTGGCAGGAATTGATATGATGACGGTGCTCAGCCGCCAATTCCATGCTTCGCAACAGCTTGTTCGGATTCGTTCCATGCGCAATCCAAATGAAGTGATTGAAAAGGAAGCTACCCTTGGCGAGCGGATTGCCGACGCAGTAGCCCAATTTGGTGGTTCATGGTCGTTCATTATCACCTTTAGCATTGTTCTCGTTGCTTACGCGGGAATCAATGTGGCCATGGGTCATAACTCCTGGGATCCCTATCCCTTTATCTTGCTGAACTTATTCTTGTCGATGCTGGCCGTGATTCAAGCTCCTGTCATTATGATGAGCCAAAATCGCCAAGACACCAAAGATCGCCTTCGAGGCGAACTGGACCATGACGTCAATCGTCGAGCAGAGTCAGAAATCCAAGGTTTGGCCCGCAAGATTAATCTGCTGGATGAAAAAGATGGACGATCTGAGTGATTTGCTGCGTAAACCACGGCCTTGAGATGGGAATAGAGAGTCACCCAATTGATTGTGAGGGGGGGAGTCGTGGCAGGTGAGCGATGGGCCACTTTATGGCAAATACTTCGAATTGAGCTTAAACGTTCTTACCGAGCAATTGGAGGAGCAGGGGGAACCCGGATCCCGCCATCTCCTAGAGCTTGGATAGTTTATATTAGGCCCATTAAAGGCTGCTGCTTTCTGCAATAACATTCCGCCAAGGTCGGGAAGTTGAAAACCGTGTTCACAAAATAGTCAATTCCCCCTGAGAATGATGACCGCCTGGCCAATATGGAGAATCTCCGATGCCCCGTAATCCAATAATATGAACCCCCAACAATTCCCTTTTTTGGTCTCGCGATGAAAAATCAGTTTCAGACGGCCTGTGGTATCCCTCGAATTTGTCCTCGGCAATTCACGATAGTAGGCAATCCCCACTTCATAAGGAACATCTTCATCGGTGAGTTGCTCTTCTGTTTTTCCAATAAATGAAATTTCGGGAATCGTATAAATCCCATAAGGATAGGTTGCCGGATTGATTGGAACTGATAGGCCGAAAGCGGGCGGCGGCAATGCGACCTTGTTCCATCGAAACGGAGGCGAGAAACTAATGATATCTCCCACAGCATAAATGTGGGGTTGGGTCGTTTGGTAATTGGCATTCACCGCGACACGTCCCCTCGAGTCCGTCTTGATCCCCAGCTCGGAGCATTGAGATCGTCAACATTCCCCTGACGGCCCACCGCATAGAGAAGTGCATCCCGAAATCTTCTTCTTGCTTTCCGGGCCCGCTACCACGCCTCCTTCGGGCGTCTCTTCCACACTCTCGACTTCCCCCATTGAGGCGCAACGTCACCCGGTGGTCTCGTAAGCATAGGTGAGTGCTTCCACCATCTCTGCATCCGCAAACTCAAGGAGCCTCGCGGCCGCTTTTCAATCAAAATGACACGAACTCCCAGTGCCGCAAACATACAGGTATACTCAACGCCAATCACACCTCCACCCACAACGATCAGGGTTTGGAATCTCGGGTGATCCATGATTTGGTCGCTATTGATGATATTTCGACCATTAAACGGCACCTTCGGAGAAGTTGCAGGCCGGGTTCCAGAAGCGACAATAATCGTCTGGGCTCCATATTCAGAATACTGCCCATGACAATTCGAGACCCGGATTTGGTGGGGGTCCGTGAAGCTTGCCGTACCTGACAAGATCTCGATCCCATTGCGAGAAAGCTGAGACTGGGTGACATCAATTTCGGTTTTGATGACGTGCTGTACCCGAAAGGCGAGGTCCGCCATGGTAATCTTTTCCTTCACCCGGTAGTTGACGCCGTAAAGCTGCTGATATTGAAACCCCGAAAGGTGTAATACCGCCTCCCTCATCGTCTTACTCGGGATGGTGCCCGTGTTAATGCACGTCCCTCCGACCACTGCTCGTCTTTCTACAATAGCGACTCGTTTACCGCACTTGGCACCCTGAATTGCCGCCCGCTGTCCAGCGGGGCCAGAACCGATAACGATCAGATCAAACGATTCCATTTTCACCCGCCGGCTAAATCAACAACCCATGGACATCACTTTGACTCGGAGATGACTTCGCTTCATGGCCCTCCATTGTCTGGCGTTTGCGTTAACTTCATATGAAATCAGGATGAATTTTTTATGATGGCATTTAGTCGAAGACGTTTTTGGGACGACCCAGAATATTCCGTCGAGATTTGCCTAAGGCTATAACCAATACTCATTTCTTCCTTCTTAATTGGGTATTTCCGAGGAATCGAAGAAGGAGGTGCGAATGGCATTCTCCAACCTTGTGATGGCATTTACCAGCACTTGAAATCTGTTTTCCGAAGGCATTAGGCGATGGAAACACGGAGATCCATCTGCCACCTCCTCTTCCCACCGCAAGTGAGAGAAGAATGGATTGCCGTCAGCTCATCGCTGAAGCTTCCTCCGCCTGCTTCCCCCCGGCGTCTAAAACAATGAGTCAAGAGTTTTTGATCGAATTGCGCCTGATCTCGATCGCGAAGTTCACAACACTTTCATCCGGCTTTCATTGTTACGAAATACCAGCCTGCCAAGCTTTGTCCGCGTCCGCAAATTTCAGGAGTGCCGACGCGATGATTCCAGATCTCTGAAAATGAGTATTTACAAACATCGTGGTTAATCCACTGAGGAGGATGATATGAATCTGAAGAAATGGACCGGGCGTGCTCTGCCCGCTCTTCTTGTGACGGCCGCATTTGCGGCAGATAGTCTTGCACAGACCCCCATGCCGGCGGCAAATCCCAAGTCGC
>JAXLQK010000020.1:0-123054 GCA_046331665.1 Terriglobia bacterium
ATCTCCTGCATCTGGGATTTCCCCGGCAACATCATTAATCAACACCACTCCATCGATGCGGGGAGCTTGAGACTCCATTCGCCCCTGCCAGAGCAGGTCTGTTTCTTCGGATTGACCCTCGACCATCAGCCGGAATTGCTTCCCCACAAGTTGTCGATTCTTCTTCCTGGATATCTTGGCCTGCAGACGCATCAGGTGATTCTTTCGCTGATCAATGGTCCGGTGCGGCAGTTTGCCCTCTAACACGTAACTCCCGGTCCCTTCCTCATCCGAGTAGGTAAAAGTTCCAAGACGATCAAATTCCATTTCTTCAACAAAGCGGCAGAGTTCAGCGAATTCTTCTTCGGTTTCGCCGGGGTAGCCGACAATCATGGAAGTCCGCAGGGTCACCCCCGGCACTTGCTGGCGAACCCGATCGATCAGCCTCCTCAGGCTGTCCATGTTTCCCCCACGTTGCATGGACCTCAAAACGCGTCCGCTGGCATGCTGCAACGGAATATCCATATACTTGCAAATCTTATCTTCCTCTCGCAGGGTCGTTAACAGAACATCGTCGACTTGGGACGGAAAACAATAAAGGAACCGGATCCACTCCAGCCCCTTCAACTCCGCCAACTGCCGAAGCAATTCTGAAATCCCATGTCTCAAACCAATCTCATCCCCATATTTCGTGGTCTCCTGGGAAATCAAGGTCAGCTCTTTGGCTCCGCCCTCTACCAGAAAACGCGCCTCATTGAGAATCGAGGGTAATGGCCGGCTGCGGTAGTGACCTCGCAGCTTGGGAATGATGCAAAAGGAGCATGGGCGATCACAGCCCTCGGCAATCTTGATATAGGCTGAGAACTTGGGCGTTGTCAGCAACCGGGGAGAGTGTTCGTCATAAAGATAGTAGGGGTTCTCGATGGCGGGTGGTGCCGTATTCTCGCAATGTTGAATGATGGACTCAATTTGCGTCGTGCCGAGAACCGCATCAACTTCGGGGATTTCCTTCTGGATCTCGGATCGATACCGCTCCACCAGACAGCCGGTGACGACGAGACGCGAACAGTTCCCGGTGTTTTTGAACTCTGCCATCTCCAAGATGGTGTCGATGCTCTCCTGTTTGGCCTTGTCTATGAACCCACAAGTGTTGACCACAATGACGTCTGCCCCCTGAGGCTCAGGAGTGATCTCATAGCCTCGCTGGCTCAAAAGGCCGAGCATGACCTCTGTATCTACCAGGTTCTTTTCGCATCCTAAACTAACGAAGCCAATCTTCTTCATTTTCTCGACTGTAACCCCCCAGTTGATTCCACAACTCAGCCGGATCTCCACCTGCCGGCTTCAAAGTGCGTCGCACGAACTTCGGGAGCCCATGGTAGCACCTGTGGAAGGAATTAGAAAGATTTTACCCGACCCGGGGAATCCACGTTTCTGGTCCCAATTGGGGCTTATGCTAAGATGGACAGGATGCCTCCTATTGCCATCCGGTGTAAAAACCTTCATAAAAGCTACGACCACAAAGTCGAGGCGGTTTGCGGGCTGGACCTGGAAATCGTCGAAGGAGAATGCTTTGGTTTGCTTGGCCCCAATGGGGCCGGGAAGACGACGACAATCGAAATTATCGAAGGCCTCCTCGAGCCAACCTCCGGCGAAGTGGAGCTTTTTGGCAAGCGTTGGGGTGAAAAAAACCATGGTTTGCGGGAAGATCTGGGGATTTCTCTGCAGGAGACAAAATTACCCGACAGGCTGACCGTCGCAGAAGTACTGTCTCTGTTTCGCAGTTTCTATCGATGCGGGCAAGAACCGGAGTCCGTCCTCCAAGAGGTGGAGTTGGTCGAAAAACGGGACACCTGGGTCAACAAGCTGTCTGGCGGACAACGGCAACGGCTTGCGGTTGCCTGCGCGCTGGTGGGAAATCCTCGTATTTTGTTTCTCGATGAGCCGACGACCGGTTTGGATCCACAGTCACGCCGCCAACTCTGGCAAATTATTCAGGACTTTCAAAGGAAGGGCGGCACCATTTTGCTGACAACCCATTACATGGATGAAGCAGAACGTTTATGTGGAAGAGTAGGAATTGTGGATCATGGCAAGCTTATCGCCCTGGGATCGCCCCGGGAATTGATTGCCTCTCTGGGGGGCGAGCATATCGTGGAGTTTGCGCTTGAAAATGAGGCAGACCATCAAATCACACCTGAGCTATTGAAACAGCTCGACTCGGTTCAGTTAGTGCACCAGGAACAGAACAGCTTTTCCATGCAAGTCCAGGAACCACATTTGGCTATTCCCAGCTTGATTCACCTGCTGCGGCAGCAACAAGTGCCTTTGGCCCGATTAGCCACGCGGCATGCCAGCCTTGAAGACGTCTTCGTGAAACTTACGGGAAGGCACTTGAGAGAGGATTGACTTCATCATGGCAACGGATAAACCGTCTGCTCTGGAGCGAACCTGGTAGGGACACGGCGGGTCCCAGAGCGGCCCCTGGCAATTCCCCCCAAAAAGATCGTCAGAAATAGAATGAACGGAACGCCTTATCAATGAAACGACGCCATCCTCTGCTTGAGCTGATCCTTTGGAATTTCCACGAATTCTTCCGTGAGCCTTCGGTCATTTTTTGGGTATTCATCTTTCCTATTCTTCTGGCTGTTGGCCTTGGGATAGCCTTCCGCAATCGCCCTCCTGAAAAGATTACCGTCGCCGTAGTTACGGGAGAAGGGATCCAGCCAGTAGTGGCAGCCCTGAAGAACACGGGCGGAATTGAGGTCCAGGTTCTTTCAACGGACCAAGCGGCTTCGGCACTACGCCTGGGTAAAGTGGCTGTCGTTGTGGTTCCCGGCGGCGTGTATGAATACCAGTACGATCCCACACGTCCCGATAGTCTGCTGGCCCGGGCTGTTGTGGACAGTGCCCTTCAAAAGGCGGCCGGCCGCACTGATCCGGTGAAGACACACGAATCCCTGGCGTCCCTGCCCGGTTCCCGCTACATTGATTTCCTCATCCCCGGCCTGCTTGGAATGAACTTGATGGGCGGGGGGATGTGGGGGATCGGATTTGTTTTAGCGGAGATGCGAATGAAGAATCTGCTCAAACGGTTGATTGCCACACCCATGAGTCGGATGGATCTATTGATCTCTCTGGTGGCGAGTCGTTTGGTTTTCATGGTGACGGAAGTTGTCCTGATGTTGGTGGTTGGCGTTTACGTTTTTGGGATGATCATCCAAGGTTCTCGACTGAGCATTTTATTCGTGGCCCTGCTCGGTTCACTCTGTTTTTCCGGTTTGGGATTGCTTTGTGGCAGTCGGGCTCGAAAAATCGAAACCATCTCGGGATTAATCAACCTGGTAATGCTTCCCATGTATGTCTTGTCGGGGGTATTCTTTTCCGCGGATCGCTTCCCTGCCGCTGTCCAACCCTTTATTCGCGCGCTTCCCCTCACTGCTCTCAATGATGCTCTGCGGGCAGTCATTCTTGAAGGCGCCAGCTTATCGCAGCAGTCGATGAGATTGTTGATAGTTTTGACCTGGGGATTGGTTTCTTTTTACCTGGCACTTCGACTCTTTAGTTGGAAATAGCCAGGTTCTCCCTAGAAAGGGCACGGGAAACCAATCATCGCCGCGCCCCTGAACAGTCAATCGTCGAGGAGCAGGCTTTTGTATTTGGACTAGTACCGGAAACGGTCTGTCTCCGGGGAAAGGAAGAAAGCAAATAGAGAGAAAATGAGTGTGAACCCCAGACTCGTCATTACTACCCGCTCAATGTCGTAACCGCTGGCTACAAAATAGCGAATCAAAGCGGGGTCTTGGCCGGAGGTTAATAGCGTCCCCAGCAGATCCTCTTGCCCGCTCACCGTGTGCAGAAAAGCCGCGAGGGGCGGGACCATCGACTCGATGGCAATGAGGAAGAAAAAACGGCTCAAGATATGGCGAACGTTGTTACTAAGGACGAAAAGGATAATATTGGCCAGCCAAACCAGGACAATCGGGAACGCCTCAAATTGAACAAAGAAGGCCGCTACGAGGAAGTAGAAAAGCCATACGGAAAGAATGGAAACCAACAAGGCAACGAAATACTTCATAATTCATCTCACGCGTAAGCAGATCAGGAGCTTGTTTCGGTTCTCGCGCCAAAGGAATCAGCCCTTCTCATCGGCAGTAAGAACACCAAAGCTTACATTCCCAATGTACGCTTGGCGTAAGACACGCACTTCCGAATATTTTCATCCTCCACAGCCAGCATCCTCGGACTGCTCATCCCACTGACTTTAGGCGGCGAAAAGTTGGATGGCTTATTCAGAAAGGCGCTTGCAAAATTGTCCATCCGGTCCTCATTCCTCTCGGAATAGGCTGCCCAATATTTATCGCTCTTAAACGGGACCTTCCATGGGTCTTGAGTAATCATCTCCAGACAAAAATGAATATCGGAACGTCCTTTGCGCAATATCTCCATGATCTTTGCAATCGGGATAATTCCCTGCCCCAATGGAACGTCAGCCAGGAGGCATCCTCCGTCGGACGGAAGAACCACCATGTCTTTCAACAAAGACGTCACGGCGTAGGGACCCAGCTTCTGTGCTGATTCGACGGGGTCCTCAAGGAGCGCTAAACTGTTTCCGAAGTTGACACAAGCTCCAATATGAGGACTGCCAATTTGACGCAACACTTCGACCAATTCGTCGGCCATCCAGTCTCCATGGTTCTCAATTCCCAGAATCAGGCCTTGGGACTTCAAGATCGGTTCTGCCTGGCGCAATACATCAACCCTGCGGGCGGAAGTATCCTTCCACTGCTGGAGCGAAGAAAACGCTTGGTACCGTTTTTCACTAAATGTCACTCGAAGGCGGATTGCGCCGAGTTCTTTGGCCACTGCGGCCGCATTGGTTAACGTGCTCGAATCGCCAAGCCATTCAGGAGAGAGGGTAAGTTCAAGAAACATCCCTTTGTCCTCCAGCGAGCGCCGCAGGCGTTTCAAATAGTCCTCATCCGTTGAACTCAGCAGGCCAAAATCAAACTGGGCACCGTCACCTCCAAAAGATTTGCACAAGTCGATGTATTTCTCGGCTGGGATGGCCGGCCCCTTTGTATCGACCGCTTGGGCGGCTTGCAAAAATCGAATCCTGAAAGAGGCCTGCGCAATCCCGAAGGTTTTCAGGGCGACAGGCTGTGCAGTCCTCGAAAGCTGAGAAAGCGCAACAGCCGACAGCGAATACAGAAACTCACGACGAGTTGGGGTGAATGGAGAAAGGGCTAATTCAGCCATGATGATTCATCCTTCGAACTCGAAATTTTATTAGTGTCTGAACCAATCCCCCGGATAGGCGGAATGTAACATTGATCCCCGGTCTCAGCAAGGAGGAACGGGCCCAGATCGGAGCGTTATCTTTTCGGCTCGAGTAACCTAAAGAAATAATATACCGCAAGATGTACCAGCGAATAGATGACCAAGGCAACGAAGTAGGATATACGAACACGACAACAGTTGTTGATGACCGGGTCAGAAAAGATTCCTTCAAACGGCCCAAGAAAGGGATGCGTGATCCGATTCAGGAAACTTTTGAACCCACTTTCATTGTGAGCTCCGGCTAAATCGAGGATGATTTGCAGTCCAATCAGCCCATAGCCCACACAAAAGAGATAATCTACAACTTGACGTACACGGATGAGGATTAATTTGAGTCGCGGGGAATCATTCTGCTCAGTTGCCAAGTTTCTGCCCCCCTGTAATGTTTCCCTTACTTATCGGAAAAACAGGGGGATGCTTTTAATTTTGTTGAGGAAGCTTTGGAGTGGAAAACCAACATCGTTGACGCAAAACCCATATGAAATGGCAGGATGAGTGCGAAGGAGGACTGGAGGCGGCCTCCCCCTTCCACTTTGAAAGACTCATTCGCTTGGGCATAACCGCCTGATCGTACGCAGAATTCCACGCCCCCCTTCCCACTGTTCCCAAAACGAATCTCATCCTGCTACTGAGGGGTTCTTTCCCGGCCTACTATTGAATTGGTTCGGCAATGAAGAACGAACTCACTGTCCCGGCACTTCCACCCTGTGTCGTCAAGGGAGCGTAAACCTTTGAAACTGCCACGAACTGCGCCGGAATCGAGCCGCTCGATCTTAACTCAACAGCTCCAACAGATCCGTTAACTCCCAGGAAAGCGTGAAGGTCCTCGACATGAAAAAACCCATAGGCCGCCAACTCCACTTTCCTGATAACTTTGGTCGTCCCATCATCTCCTCGAAGTTTGATCTCAATCTCATTTTGCGATTTGTCATCATTGACGAGGGTAAGCGTCGTTTTAAAAGCCCCGACTGAAGTGGATGAAGGAAGCAGGAGGTGAGTGCCTCGTCCTCTTGTGCCCTGAACGACGGAGGAAGAGTTTGTCGAATTATCGATGGGAGTCGTCGCCATCGACAGGGATTGGTTGGACTCGACCTGAAGATAACCCGTCTTGTTCGTGGGGACGGAACTCTCCAATATGTCTCGCAATACATTGGAAAGCTGGATTCGCCCGTTGCCCACAATGCTATAGGATTTGGAACCAATGATCGTGCCGCTGTCATCCACGAACGTGACCGTTACCGTCGCCTGGTTTGCGGACATGTTGGTCAAGATCAAATTGCTGCGGAAGCTGTTGTCATCCACGACATAAGGGATGAACTGGGCACTCGAGGTGGGTGCGGCAGTTTGGTTGGTGGTATAGGTGAATCCCCCCGCCAGAGTGACGGACTTCCCATTCTGCAGGGTAACCGTGACATCAGCCGGGCCCGGCGTGGCAACTGCCGGCGTAACTGCGGTGATCAGATTTTCTTCGACACGAACAATATTGACCGCAGTAATTCCTTTCACGCTAAGAGTCGCTCCATTAGAAAAGTCGGTACCAGACACTCGAATAGGAGTCCCTCCGGTCACGGGACCGGAATTGGGGGTAACTCCCGTAATGCTTAAACTGTCGCCCTGTGCTGAGGGCGTTCCTGAGGCTACCGCTGGTGCCACCGGAATGAAGAAGAGTCCAAAGACAACCGCGAGACAGATGATGCTCATGGTAAAGGAACAATGGGTTTGTTTCATGAGATAACCTCTCCAGATTTGAAATAGAAAATTGACTGTTGTTGAAATTTGCAACAACTCGCGGCAAATCTGCCTCAAAAAGTGTTGCTAATTTGATCAAGCCTTCTTTCGAGCTATTCCTTTGAAATGCTCTCCAGTAGCGGCTTTCCAAGCTCTTCCAGCTTGATGATGAAACCTATCATTGACTTTTCTAAATTCAAATCAATTTCGTGTTTAATCGTCGCAATTCCCCGCTAACCTGTTGTCAATCGACATTGAAACTGCGACGATACTGCCACTAAGGACTGTCCCTGAGGAGAGCGCTTCCTTCCTATGAATTCTCGAGAACGCGTTTTGGCCGCCTTCAATCACCAGCCGATCGATCGTATACCGACCGATATTTGGGCCACTCCCGAGGTATGGCAAAAATTGCGCTCCCGCTTTGGAACCGAAGCCAACGCGATGGCTGAACTGCACATTGACGGAATGGGATCCGTCAATCCGGAATACATCGGCCCGAGACTCCCGGAAGTACCTGAGAGCGAAACGATCAACTATTGGGGGATGTGAACCAAGCGCATGTCACACGAGGGTGGTGACTACGACGAGCAGTATTTCTACCCTCTGGCTTTTGCCAAATCCATAGACGACGTTGAATCGTATCCGTGGCCGCAAGCCGAATGGTTTGATTATTCGCGAATGAAGGACGAGGCGAAAAGGCTGCACGAGTCTCAAGTCTTGATGTGCGGTTATATGGCTCCTTTTTTCTTTCATAACCTGCTGCGGGGCCTGGAGCAGTCGTTGATCGATCCTTTGGAGAACCCTGAATTGACGCATGGAATGCTGAAGCGGATTTCTGATTTTTTCTACGAACATCATCGCCGCATGTTTGAAGCCTGCGTGGGCTTGGTGGATGTAGCTCAGGTGACGGATGATTTAGGAACTCAAAAGGGGCCGATGATCAGTTTGGAACTTTACCAGGAGTTTTATGCCCCTCACCACCAGCGGTTCATTGACCTTTGCCACGAGTTCGGGATCAAGGTGTTCCATCATGATGATGGAAGTATCCGAGCCTTCCTTCCCACCCTGATCAACATGGGAATTGATATCCTCAATCCCGTCCAATGGACTTGCCCCGGGATGGATATGGCGGCGCTCAAACGCGATTTCGGAAAAAGGATCTGTTTTCATGGAGCTGTCGAGAACCAGAGAATCCTGCCATTTGGAACTCCCGAAGAGGTCCGCGCCGAGGTTCGGCATTGCATTGATTCTCTGGCTAGTGATCGGACGGGCTACATCCTGGCGTCCTGCCATAATCTGCAGGGCAATACGCCCTTAGAGAACATCATTGCGATGTACGATGAAGCGTATCATTACGGGAAGATGATTTAGGAATCGGGCGTAAAAGGAACCATTGGCAAAACATTGCGGTGAGATTCGTGCGAAGGCGCCGATGGGGCACTCACGGGTCCTGAGTCCTGCCGCTAAAGACTCTGTTTTTGATGAGTGTCAAAAAGCTTTTTCGAGAGGCTCAGGAGAGTGCGGCGGTTTTCGATGCGCTTGCGCCAATCTTTTTGAATAGCCTCGGTGCCCAGAAATGCCCCGCTAATGGCACCGGCAATGGAGGCGATCGAATCGGAATCACCACTGGTATTGGCTCCCCGCTTGATGGCCGCCGCGTAGTCCTCCGGGAATTCGATCACGCAAGCAAGGGCGCAGGCGAGGGCTTCGTCGGCCCCCCATCCGCCACCCAGAATTTCACAGACATCGGAAGGGTCTTGCGCCAGCGACTGTGAAATCTTGTCAAGTTCAACGAGCAATTGAGACCAACCTGCGGCCAGGTAATCTCTTGGATTGGCATAGCCCGCGCGCTTCCAACTCGCGCCCAGAACGGGATCCCACGAAGAAACCGATTGGGACTGGAGACTTCGGGTTTTTTCGCAAAATTGGGCCGGAGCGATTCCACTCACAGCCCACGCAACGCAAAAGGCCGTTACCTCGGCGCAAACCAGGGCTGTGGGATGAGCATGCGTAGCCAAGGCGGAGGCTCGGGCTGCCGTTCGCAATTCCGTCGGGTCCCCATGAAAATAGAGCCCTATCGGTGCGACCCGCATAATAGAACCACAGCCTTTAGACTGTACAATTCCCGATTCGGTCCAGGGGATTCCCGCTTCCAAGTGCATACAGCCTTTAATCGAAGTGTTGCCGGGAGCCCGGTCGTTTTCCGGACTTCTTAACCATTTCACGAATTCCCGCACCAACACTTCCATCCAATGTTCCACGCCGGCATGCCCCGCTTGAATGAGGGCGGTCGCTACCGACATTGACATCTGGGTATCATCCGAGTGCAAGGCAGGATTGCCGGGCAGATCATCAATCCCATTCGTTCCGTAACGCTTCTGGATTTCAGCCAGGGAAAGAAATTCGGTGGGGTAACCCAAGGCATCGCCGATGGCTAGACCTAAGAAACAGCCCTGAAAACGATCCTCTAGGGATGGCTCCAACTTCATGAGGTGAATTATAAATCATTTCAAATGAAAATATGGGGATAAATGGAGTTTTTCCGGAACACCCCTAATCTCTTGAATCTAGAGCAGAATGCACCTGTGTTAGACTATGCCCTATGTCTACTTGGAAGCTGACGATCGAATACAAAGGCACGCGCTACCTCGGCTGGCAGGAGCAGGCAAAGGGGAAGACCATCCAGGGAGAGCTCCGGAAGGCGGCCGAGGCCTATCTGCGAGAAGAGGTGGATATTGGAGGTTCCGGGAGGACGGACGCTGGAGTCCATGCACTGGCGCAAACCGCTCACTTGAGAACGCTTCGGAAACACTCTCCGGATAGGCTCCATGCCGGTCTCAATGAACTACTTCCTCCGGACATCCACATTCTGAGAGTCGAACCCTCTTCGGAGCGCTTCCACGCACGCCATTCAGCTCTTGCCAGATACTATCTTTATCAGGTTGCAACGCGTCGAACGGCTTTTGCCAAAGACTACGTTTGGTGGGTAAAGCAGGCGCTTGACTCCGACAGGATGAAAGAATCTCTTCGTCTTTTTTGCGGGCGACACGACTTTCGGTCTTTCACCGAGCGCCCTCATGAGCAGGGATCAACGATAGTTGAGTTGAGTGAAGCCCAGTTGGTCCGCTCCCAGGATCTTCTCCTTATTCGATTTGGAGCTTCACATTATCTTTGGAAAATGGTTCGCCGGATTGTCGGCGTCGTAGTCCAAATCGGGCTGGGAGACATGGATGCGGAAAGCGTGCGGAACTTCCTGGCAAAACCCGGGCTCGCCACCGGGGAGTGGACTGCTCCGGCCTCTGGATTATTCTTAGAGAAGGTGATTTACCCCGGGGATTCACCCCCCGGCAAGATGGTTCCGGCAATCCCCGTCTTTACCCCGTAGAGAATGCCGTAAATTGCGCCAGCGTGAACCCCATTACGAAGCTTGTGACGGGGCCGTCATCAGGATGGATTGGAGGGAATCCTCCGTTTATTCCAGGGTAGCGATGCAGTCAATTTCCACACCGATCCCGCCGAAGATATCCCCCGCCTGCACCGTGGTTCGGGCGGGAGGATTTTCCTTGAAATAAGTCTTGTAGACTTCGTTCATCGCCTGAAAATCCTGGATATCTTTCAGGAAAACACTGCACTTGACGGCTTTATCCAATGAAGAACCCGCGGCTTCCAAAATCGTCTTGATGTTTTCCAACACCAGTTGAGTTTGGGTCTTGATGTCGCCCAAGAATAACTTCCCTGTTTTGGGATCGATCGGCCCTTGGCCCGACACGAAGACAAACCCGTTTGCAATGATTGCTTGTGAATAAGGAGCCAGTGGCGCAGGGCCTTGAGCAGCACGAACGATCTTTTTCATTTTCAGAGTCTCAGGCAAATCGGCATTAGCGGGTCTAGCCTACCGCAATTGAATCTCTCATCCAAAATATCCTAATGGGGAAATGGACTAAAAGACAAATGGTTTCGTCAATCTTTATCGTCATGAAACACAAAGAGTGAGGATGCGAAAAAAAAAGCCTGCCCCGGCAAGGGCAGGCTTTCCAAGGCAGGTTCTCGTTTAAGTATTACTTCTTTGGTTTCTTCTTGGAACTCTTTGAAGGGCGTTTGGCGGCCTTTTTCGCCGTCTTCTTTGCAGTTTTCGCCCTCGAGGATACCTTGGCCTTCTTAGCTGGCCGCTTGGCCTTCTTGCTCTTTACTTTACTCTTCTTCTTAGCGGCTTTCTTTGCAGGGGCCTTGGCTTTCTTCGCCGGCGCTTTAGCCTTCTTCGCTGACTTGGCTCTTGGCTTGGCTTTCGGTCTTACCACAGGGGCTGGGGCTATCACTGGTGGAGCAATAATCGTGGGCGTCACAGGAGGCTCAGGTTCGGAAACAGGAATCTCTTCCCCCTCAATGGCGTCGGAAGCTTCACTCATACCTTCGGCAAAATCCATGGGATTATCATTCTCATCTATGGTCACGCTCAATCCTCCTTATCAATAGGATCACTAAGCTCAAGAGCTGAACTTCACAATCACTTAAGAGAACCAAATCGTACAGACCACAAGAAAATCAACTGAGTAAGAGAATGGTTATATCTAAAATCCAAAGAAATCAAAAGTCAAGGTCAAAAAATGCCTGAATGCCTCAACAGTTGCCGGATTTGTGGGATTCCTCCCTCAAGATTGCGCCCCGAAATTTGTGGCTGACGGTGGGAATCCCAGAGGTCTTAGAGGCGGGGAATCGAGTGTAACAGAAAGTACCTCCGGCATCTGAAGACATCTCAGAATCGAGGGGAGATCAGTCTTGCCCCCCATTGAATTAAGCGTTAAGCCTTTAAGTATCAATGATTAGAGGGATTTCTCTTGTTGAATAATCCGGCACCGAGGACGCCCCCAAGAGTCGTGAGAATCCCGCAGGCAAGCAATTTGAAGCTGATCCCGAAGAGTAATATGAGCGGATTAAATGGATCTCTGGCAATTTCCAGGATCTTCTCAACAAAAGGAAGGAACTCAGAAGGGATGTTTTGAGTTTTAAGCAATTCTTGCAACTGTCTGGCCGTCTCCGGGCTCTTGATATACGCAATGGGAAGTTCAATGACCTGCCAGAACAATGCCCCCAGCATTCCCGTAAAGAACCCTAATTTGGCGCCCAGCCCAGGTGAAATCTCTCCTCCAAATTCCTGTCTTAACAGGTAGACCGCCAGGACACCAGCCCCGCCAACCCACAAGAAACAACAGCAATTGATAAACGGCACCGCGCAGAGAACTCCCAAGACGATGCCGCCAAGAAAAGAGGGTTTCAGCAGATTCGGAGCAGCCCCGGCTGGAGTCAACTGGTGCGAAAAGCTTTGAGGCGGGACATCGGACCCTGTTTCCTCTGGAATCAAAGGAGGCGGCAATTGATCTTCGGCAATCCGGATGGGGGCATTTAGGGAGGGGACATCAGCCACAAATGCCCCGCAACTGGGACAGATTTGGACTGATTCATCCAAGAGTTGATGGCATGATGGGCAATGCTTGTACATGACTCCAATGCTCCGCGTGACGTGACTTTGCCAGCAGTGGCGCTTCGTTCCCCTCGCTAAGAAACCCGTCTTGCTTATAACAAGAATTCGACCCTTTTAACAGTTTATTCGGGGTGTTAACATGAGCTCGTTGCGTTCAGTTCCAGAGTACGAAGGAGATTCCATGACCCGCTTTAGAGAGAGCATCCACGACTTGATCGTTCAAACCTCCACCAATTTACCGCCTGATGTGCGGACCGCCATTGCTGAGGCCATCGGGATGGAGCGGCCACTATCACAGTCGTCGCAAGGACTGGCGGTCATTGCCAATAACATCGACATGGCGTGTGACGATCAAGGGCCTATCTGTCAGGACACTGGAATGCCGACCTTCAAGATCAAGACCCCGGTTGGAACGAACCAAATTGAAATGAAACAATGGATTCTGGAATCCATTGCGGAAGCCACCAAACAAGGAAAATTGCGTCCCAATTCAGTGGATTCGCTTTCTGGCAAGAATTCCGGGGACAACATGGGGCCTGGCACGCCCATCATTCACTTCGACCAATGGGCCAATAAAGATGAAATCGAAATCAAACTCCTGTTAAAAGGCGGGGGATGCGAAAATAAGAACATTCAATACTCTCTCCCCTGCGAACTGCCGCATTTGGGGCGCGCCGATCGTACCCTTGATGGAGTGAGGAAGTGCATCCTTCACGCTGTCTGGCAGGCCCAAGGGCAGGGATGCAGTGCCGGAGCTCTGGGGGTTTGCATTGGAGGAGACAGAACCTCCGGCTATGCCCACGCCAAGGAACAGTTGTTTAGAACCCTCGATGACACGAATGCAATTCCTGAATTGGCCGCCCTTGAAGACTACATCATGCAGTCAGCCAACTCCCTTGGGATAGGGACTATGGGATTTGGCGGTGACGTCACTCTGATTGGGTGCAAGATCGGTGTACTAAACCGTTTGCCGGCGAGCTTCTTTGTTTCGGTCGCCTATGATTGTTGGGCCTTTCGGCGCCTCGGGGTTGTTTTGGATGCCTCAACGGGAGACATCAAGCGCTGGCTCTATCGTGATGAAAAACCGCCCCATCCGGTGGGGAAAGGAGAGGGCTTTCACCTCACCGGCAAGGAAATAGAGTTGCGAGCCCCTTTAACTGAAGAACAAGTTCGGCGCCTGAAAGTAGGAGATGTTGTGCTCGTGAATGGGGAAATTTTTACGGGACGAGACGCAGTCCATTCCTATCTCATGAAGCACGACCCTCCCGTAAGTTTGCAAGGGATGATTCTCTATCATTGCGGACCGGTGGCCCTCAAGAACAATGGCAGTTATCGAATCACCGCGGCAGGGCCAACCACTAGTTTTCGAGAGGAGCCTTACCAGGCCGATATTATCAAGAAGTATGGCATTCGCGCCGTGATGGGGAAAGGAGGAATGGGAGCCAAGACCCTCGCAGGATTGAAAGCATCCGGAGCCGTCTATCTTAATGCCATTGGAGGGGCGGCCCAATACTACTCGCGTTGTATTGAAAAAGTTCTGGGTGTTCATTTGTTGGAATTCGGAGTCCCTGAGGCGATGTGGCATCTCCAGGTCAAAAACTTTCCTGCCATTGTTACGATGGATGCTCATGGGAATTCCATGCATGCAGATGTGGAAAAAGCTTCAGCCACCTTGCTTGCGAAGCTGGCTGAACCTGTCTTTTCCGAATAAGAGCCAGGAACAACCCAAGCTCAAAACATGGCTCGATCCTTCTCCAGATGATTGCGGGATGAAACCAGAATAATCCTTCGGAAGATTGGGAATAATGGAAAGGGAACCCCTAAGCTGAGAGGATTTCGAACCTGGCTGGCGACGCACCCAATCGTGCTTTCCTACGATTACTTCTGTGGATACCTTCCTGATCACTGTGCGTTAGGGCTGGCACACGTCTTTCTCTTTGCTCAATTCAAAAGCCGTCACCTGCCTCCCACGCCGGTCCCTTCCATCCACAGATAAACTCCATTTCACGTCACCCCGAACGGCACGGAATGGCATCACCCCATCTTGGTCCCATGCTACAATCATGTTCCTTTCTGCATTTCTATTGAAGAACAAGCCAACCAGGCAAGGCGGCCCAAGCTTGAATCTAAACGGAAATTCTCCTCGCTCATCTCGTCTGGTTTTTATCGACCTCTTTCGCGGGATCGCCATTTTGGCAATGATTGAAACTCATGTATTCAACGCCTTTCTGGATACAACCTATAGGAGCAAGGATTGGTTCCACCACTTGAACTATTTCAATGGACTGGTAGCTCCATCGTTCCTATTCATTTCCGGCTGGGTATTTATTGTCTCGAGCCGGCGCAAAGTCGATGATTTTCGCAGCCTCGGACCTGCCTTTCGAAAGCAACTCTGGAGAATCGCTCAGATCTGGATTTTGGGATATTGCCTTCACTTTCCGAAGTACTCCTATTCCATTGCTCGATATTGGACCAGCACCGCTGATTGGCAGAGGTTTTATACCGTCGACATCCTGCAATGCATCGCGGTGGGGCTACTGGGGCTTCTGGCAGGGCGGATTGTTTTTCATCAGGACCGGAGGTTTGAGGCTTTCCTTTGGGGGATCAGTCTCACCATCGTGGCCGTGACTCCCTGGGTGTGGGAGTATCGATTTCCAAAAGGGCTGCCGGCCTCATTGGTAAGTTATTTTCAAGAAGGCCCATGGTCTTACTTTCCCCTATTCCCCTGGCTAGGGTTCTTTGGCATTGGTGCGGCCTGTGCCATGCGGCATCTCAAATCCCTCGAGGCTGGGATAGAACGGCATTTCTTCCAAATTATTGGCATGACCGCCCTCTTTCTTGTTGTGGCGGGCCATTGGTTACCTTTGCTGGATTTTCCGTTGTCCTATGTATCCCCCAATATTCGTGCCCAGCCTGTCTTTTGGGGAGAGCGATTGGGATATGTTCTGGCATTGGTGGTCCTTTGCCGGCTGTTTCAAGAAAGGGGACCGGTGGGGACCCACTGGCTTCAAGTCGTGAGCCGTGAATCTCTCATGGTTTACGCGGCCCATCTTTTCCTGATCTATCGAATTCCCTATCGGGAAATGACCTTATTCGAAACCTTCGGCCAATCATTGTCGTTGGGAAAGTGTCTGCTGCTGACATTTGGAATGGTTGTTCTGATGATCTTTCTTGCGAGATTCTGGAGTTGGATGAAGACAAATCATATGACCGCCTTTCGCGTGGGCCTTTCTACCGCATGTGCCTTGCTTGTCATTGGGTTTTTCCTGCGTTAACTTTTTCCGACGGATACCTGTCAACCGCTCACGGAATTGCGCCTGGCACAAAGATTCCCCAGCCCTTCGATGACCTGGTTCTTACAGGGAAAGGCATTCAGGTTGGCTATTATTTCATTTCACTTCGTGCGGGGCTTTTTTTTGAATGATGGCGGCGCAGAATCCATCGGTATTGGTGACTGGTGGAAGGAGCTTTAGAATCCCTGTTTTTGTAACATATGGCTGAAACAATGGCTCGTCCGGCGGGGCAATGTCGTACTCGGGGTATTTGCTGAGAAACCTTTCCAAGACATCCTCGTTCTCTTCCGGCTCCAGGGAACAGGTGGAATAAACCAGACTCCCTGTCGGTTTCAGATAAGTAATAGCATTGGCGAGCAAAGTCATCTGCAAGTCTTGAAAGACTGACAGTTGGGAAGGTTGAAGTCGCCATCGAATCTCAGGATGGCGCTGGAGCGTGCCGGTGCCGGAACACGGAGCGTCGACCAGAATTTTGTCGAAAAGAATTCGAAATGGAAGCGGTTGGGTGGCGTCCGCTGCGATCCACTGGAGGCGTGGCCAGTTGTTTCCGTGCCATTGTTTCCCAAGAGAAAGTCGCTTCCATTGAAGATCCGTCGCATAGATGCACGAGCCCTCAACTTGAAATTGTGCGAGTTGGCTCGATTTTCCACCCACGCCGGCGCACAAATCGAGACAGCAATCTCCTGGCGTCAAAGAAAGCAAGCGGGCAACGAGCTGGGAACCGGCATCTTGGATATAAATGTCGTGTTCCCTGACCCTTTTGGTTTTGAAGAGCTCTCCTTCACTGACCTCCAGGATATCGGAGGATAGCGGATGAGGGCGAACCGCAATCCCCTCTTTTTGCAGCTCTTCCAACAGGCGAGAGCGCAGCACTCGAGGGGAATTCATCCGGAAAAACATCCGCGGCGGGAAATTATTGTGCTCCAGAAGACGCTGGGTAAGCGTCATCCCGTACCGTTGGATCCATCTTTTTACAATCCACTCCGGGTGAGAATAGCGGATGCTGAGCTCTCCGCATGAATTCTTATCCAGCGTGTCAATCCGAGCCCGGTCTTGCTCTTTGTTGATTCGCCTCAAGACAGCGTTGACAAAGCCGCTGGCGGAAACCAATCTGGCGCGTTTTACCAAGGCCACACTCTCATCAACGACGGCGTGGAGCGGAATGCGTGTCAAAAAAAGGATTTGGTAAACCCCGAGGCGCAGGGCCAGGAGAACGTCCGGATCCAGCTTGGAAAGTGGCTTTTGGCTGTAGGGTGCCAGAATCCAATCCAGCAATCGACAATGGCGCGTAACCCCGAGGGTTAATTCCGTAAGCAATCGTTTGTCTTCATCCTTAAGAGAGCGCGTGGCATCTGCCTGGAGCAAATCAGAGGCGAACCCGTCCTCCTGCAAAATTTTCTTAAGAATGTTGAAAGCGGCTTGTCGAGCGGGAGATCAGCACGTCTAGGTTCCCAGGAGGATCGGCTGATTTCTGGGGATCCGCAATCCATTCAGCATTTCCTTGGCTGAAATCCTCTTGCGATTTTCCAATTGAACTTCCAACAGACTGAGCAACCCCTGAGCGCAGACCACAGCTGGATCTTCAGCCGTTTCTTGAACCAAGGTCCCTGGCGGTAAGGAGCCCACGGTCCCTTCTCTGGGTCGGGCCTTCCAAATGCGCAGCTGACGGGTATGCAAATGAGTGTACGTCCCTGGCCATGGATTAAAAGCCCTGATCCGGTTGAATACCTGATGAGAGGTCCATTGTTCCCAATGAATACAACCGTTTTCTTTTTTCAAGCAAGGGGCGTAGCTCGCTAATTCGGAGACCTGCGGCATTCCGCGTAGCTCGCGGGATTCAAGCAGCTGGAGGGTGTGGAGAAGGAGATCAGCCCCAATGTCTGACAGGCGAAGCTGCAGTTCAGGAGTCGTTTCGAGAGGACCAATCGGGACCCTTTTCTGAAGCAGGATATCTCCGGTATCCATTCCCTCATCCAGCTTCATGGTGGTCACTCCGGTTTCAGGCTCGCCGTTGGCGATGGCCCATTGAATGGGAGCCGCTCCGCGATACTTAGGAAGCAAGGAAGCGTGCAGGTTGTAAGCCCCATAGGTGGAAATTTGGAGCAGCCAGCGGGGCAGAATCATTCCATAGGCAACCACGACTAAAGCATCTGCCCTTATTTCCAAAAAGGTCCTGCCCCATTCCGCTTCTTTGAGATTTTCGGGTTGATAAACCGGAATTCCCTGGCGCAAGGCTAATCCCTTGATGGGAGGAACCGCTACTTTTTCGCCTCGGCCGGCAGGGCGGTCGGGCTGGGTAAAGACAGCAACTACTTGGTGGGCTGAATCCAGAAGTTTCTCAAGAGAAGGAACGGCAAAGTGGGGAGTCCCCATGAAAATAAGCCGCATTACCATTCCCCTGCGCGGACTTTCTTGCGGATTTTCCTTTTGATGATATCGCGTTTAAGCGAGCTCAGATGGTCGATAAAGAGAACCCCATTCAAGTGGTCGATCTCATGGCAAAGCACCCGGGAGAGAAGTCCTTCCCCTTCAATCACAATTTCATCGCCACTCACCCTCTTCCCGGACACGGCAATACGGAAAGGCCGATGCACTTTGGCGGTAAATTCAGGAATGCTCAAGCATCCTTCCTCTTCGTATTGTTCCCCCTCCGCCAGAATAATCTCAGGGTTCACCAGCATCAGCAGACTTCCCTCCTTCTTGCCAAAGGTGGGGTCCACAATGATCAGCCGCTTCAAGACACCAATTTGAGGAGCCGCCAATCCTACTCCGGGGGCACCATACATGGTTTCCACCATGTTTTGAGCGAGCCCTGCCAACGATTCATCGAACGTCGTTACCGGCTCGCAAATCTGATGTAGCGTGGGGTCGCCGTATTTTAAGATGGGCAGAATCATTCTTTTTAGGGCACTTTGGGGTTCTTTACACGCTTCTTTCCGCCAAAATTCAACCTTGAAATATAACATCCGCGCCCGTCAATTCCCATTTATTTTTGTCGCAGCAGCTTCCAGTCTCAGCTCCCTTGACTAACTTTTCCTGGTTCGATTAACATTTCCATCACTGACGTCATCCTATCCACTTTTTCAATGGTGAAAGGACAATACCTGGTGGTGACGACCAATATTCCCCGCCCTCATTGCAGGTGATTTTCTCAATCAGAACCGCTATCCTTGAAGCTGCCTCGTTACTCCGTACCATCATCATCATTTCTTGAAAGGACATGGAACCTCTAACTAATAAATCAACCACCTCGTTGCAAAACACCGTGTTGGTGGTACAGCAATGGACCTTGTTGGGGGTGCGATCACTGCTCAATTTGTTCAGTACTCCGTTGTATTTCCGCGAGTCGTTTGAGCAAATGGATATTATTGGAGTGGGCTCGTTAACCATTACGATGTTGACCGGCTTTTTTACCGGGGCGGTTCTCGCTCTCCAAACCTCCAAGACACTCTCGTCTTTCGGGGCTGTGGCCTATACCGGACAGCTGGTCTCTGTATCACTCGTCCGGGAGCTTGGGCCGGTGCTAACGGCGGTCGTGGTGGCGGGCAGGATCGGTTCAGGGATTGCTTCGGAGTTAGGTTCGATGGTCGTGAGCGAGCAAATTCACGCCATGAGGGCCTTGGGAACCGATCCCACCAAGAAGCTCGTCACTCCCCGGGTTTTTGCGGCAATCACCATGGTTCCTGTGCTTACGATTGTTTGTGACATTGTCGGCGTCATGGGTGGATTTTTTGTGGCCTTCTTCTTACTGGGCATCAATCCGGGCCTTTATCTGACTTCCACCTACGAACAGCTCTCCTATTCCGATCTCATCCAGGGGTTGGTTAAGCCGCCTATCTTTGGATTCATTATTGCGCTGGTCGGCTGTTACTGTGGACTGACCACGTATGGAGGAACCCAGGGAGTGGGTCGATCCACGACTCAATCCGTGGTTGCGGCAATGATTCTCATTTTTGTCACTGATTTTTTTGTCACTCGATTATTGCTGACGGTGCTTTAGGATCATGGAAGCCCAACAGTCAAACGAAACTCACCCTGCCATTGAGCTGAAGAACGTCTATAAGTCCTTCGGCGACGCCCTGATCCTGAAAAACATCTCCTTTCGCGTCCGTCGCGGGGAAACCAGGATTATTCTGGGGGGGAGCGGCTCGGGAAAATCCACTATCTTGAAATTGATTATCGGATTGGAAAAGCCGGACGAAGGGGAAATTTGGGTGGATGGGGAAGAGATCTCAAACTTTTCGGAATCTCGCCTGATGCCAGTCCGTCGCAAGATTGGAATGGTGTTTCAGGAAGGGGCCCTCTTTGACTCCCTTTCGGTAGCCGAGAATGTGGCTTATCGCCTGCGTGAGCAAACCACCCTTGGAGAAGAGGAGATCGAAGCCCTGGTGCGCAAGACTCTGGGTTTTGTGGAACTCGAAGAGGCCATCGAAAAAATGCCTTCCCAGCTTTCGGGCGGAATGCGCCGCCGTGCAGCCATTGCACGATCTCTTGTGGGTAACCCGAAGATCATGTTGTACGACGAACCGACGGCAGGTCTGGACCCATTGACGGCACGAACCATCAATGAGTTGGTGATCAAGCTTCGGGATTTGGAAGGGGTCAGCTCGGTGTTTGTGACCCATCGACTCAAGGATGCTTTTACCATGGCCAACGAATTCCTGGGATACCACGAGGGAACGCTGCGCTATATGAAAGAAGAGGAAAATTCGCTGTGCCTTGTCAATACTCGACTCATGATGCTAAGAGAAGGCGAGATCATCTTTGATGGATTTGATGAGGAGATTCGCAAGAGTCAGGACGAGTATATAAAGAAATTTCTCGCTTAAGGAGGAGCTATGGCTAGGAAAAAACTGGCTTGGGCAGAGTTGAGAGTGGGTATCCTGGTAATTGCAAGCTTTACCATCCTCATTCTCGCCTTATTGGCCATCAGCGGTGGCGCCGGCTTCTTTACCCCTCGCTATCAGCTCAAGACCTACTTTGCGAGCGCTGACGGACTGCGCAAGGGATCTCTCATCTGGGTTGCCGGGATCGAAGGAGGTAACGTGGCAAAGGTGACCATCACGTCCGCCTCGGACCCGGATCGCGCCGTCGAAGTGACCTTCCAAATCCAAAAAGAATTTGCACCCATGATTCGCGAAGATTCCGTGGCCACGCTCGGTTCGATTGGATTACTGGGCGACAAATATATCGATATCTCGCGAGGGTCAGCCAATTCCAAGCCTCTCCCGCCGGGAGGCGAAGTCCGGGGATCCTCCTCCGCCGACATCAAACGCATCATGCAGAACAGCAATGATTTGGTTGCCAATCTCGGCGATTTGGTTACCAAGATCAATCAAATCACCCAGAAAATCGATCAGGGACAGGGGACCATTGGCAAGTTTATCGTCGACCCAACGCTCTACAACAATATCAACGCCACCGTTCGGGAAGCGCAGGATCTGTTACAACAAATCAAGTCCGGAGATGGAACCACGGGGCGATTGATCTCGGACCCTCAACTCTATGATCGAGTGAATGGGATCCTCAAGCGGGTCGATAATTCAATGGCTTTAGTTGAGAAGGGAGAAGGAACGCTGGGCAAGTTCCTCCATGACCCCTCGGTTTATAACCGAGCAGAATCCCTCTTGAATCGGATCGATACAGTTGCCGCCAGAATCGAGAAGGGAGAGGGCTTCCTTGGACGACTCTCCAAAGATGACTCTCTCTATGTTCAGTTCCGGGACGCGACGGGCAAATATGCGGCTTTAGCGGACAAAATGAATCAAGGGGAAGGAACCATTGGCAAGCTGTTTGTCGACAGTTCGCTATACACCAATCTGAACCACGCCGCCAGCGAGCTGGTAAAATTGCTTTATGATTTCCGCCAGGATCCCAAGAAATTTCTGCGAATCAAGATTGGCTTGTTTTGAGGGACAGTGCAGCGGCGTGATCCTCGAGGCACGTCATGAGGGCATCCACGACTTGCGGATCAAATTGCCTGCTTTTCGCTTCGAGTAATCGTTGTCGGGCTTCCAAGGCCGCCAATCCCTTGCGATAGGGCCGGTCCGAGGTCATCGCATCGTAGGCATCGACAACGGCAACAATTCGCGCCCCAATGGGAATTTCTTCTCCTTTCAGGCCGCGTGGATACCCACTCCCGTCGAAGTTCTCATGGTGATAAAACATCAATTCGCGGGCGGTCGCCAAACTCGAAATTCCATTCAGCGCATGGTAGCCATAGTGAACGTGCTGGTGCATGCGAACATACTCGTCGGGACTGAGGCCTTCCGGTTTTTGCAGGAGGTCCTCCGGAATGATGATTTTCCCAATGTCATGAAGCAAAGCAGCAAGCTTGATATGGTACAAGTCCTCGCCTCCCAGGCCCAGCTTATGGCAGACCTCTTCGGCCAGGGAGAGCACCGTCAGGGAGTGGCTCTGGGTGGCTGGATCACGGATGGCCAGCAGATTAACCAGTAATTTCACGGTCTCCAGGAAAGAATCATGGAGTTCCTGCTGGAGGCGTCGATTTTCCGATTTAAGCTCGTGGGTAATCAGGACATTATCGATCACATTAATAAGTTCTCGATGGCCGAAAGGCTTGAGCAAATAGGCAGCCAGCCCAAGAGCCATTAATTCTTTTTTTTCATGGCCGTTGAGAATCTTACTCGTCAACAAGATGACCGGCGTTTCCCGAATGGAGTAGTACTGCGGCTCGTGAACCATCAGACGGAAAGTTTCGATCCCATTGAGATCGGGCATCCAATGATCGATGAGAATCAGCCCCGGGAAAACTTCGAGAGCCTTCTGGAGGCCTTCTTTCCCGTGAACTGCTCCAACGACCTGATACCCAGCCTGTTCGAGAATGGAGCAGGCATTCTCGAGCATGGAGGGTTCATCGTCGATGACGAGGACGGTTGTTAGTTGAGTGGAAGGCTGGGAACCCATGACACCTGCCGCATGACATGCACCTGATATCCAATAAATTAGATGATGCTTTCCCGCAGATCAACAAGATTATACGGCACGGTTGAGGCAGGGCCGGCTTTGACAATTTAGAGGTTTGAATTTATCATCTTAGCTCATCGATCAGGATGGATCCAGCTTTCACTCAGGAAGAGTGCTATGACCCTACAAATTAAAAAGAAACTTGAGGAAGAGATTCGTATTTTAGAATTTGAATTGAAAAACGAGCTACCCAAAGAATTGAAGAAGGCAGCGGCTCTGGGAGATCTCAGTGAGAATGCGGAGTATCAATCCGCCAAACAGCGTCAAGAAATTGTCAACGCAAAGCTCGCGCACCTTCGCAAGAGGCTCGCCGAAGTCGCCCTCATCAACCTTGACAAAATACCCACGGACCGGGCTTCGTACGGTTCCCGGTTGGTGCTTTACGACATTCAGAAGGCGTCTGAAATCTCTTATAAACTTGTTTCCGTTGAAGAGTCCGATATTCAAAAAGGATTGATCTCCACCACCTCACCGATCGGGAAGGGCCTGCTCAATTGTCGTGAGGGGGATGTTGTCAAGATCGCTACACCGGGAGGTGTGAAGGAATTTGAGGTATTAAGTCTTCAGACGATCCATCAGAAGCAAGAAGATGATTCGGTCTAGTTGATATGTTCAGCCAATTTATAGGAAAGGTTTGTCGTACCCTTCTTGACGCGATTGTCAGAACCGCGTCGGCCTTGAAGATTCATCCCAACTATTTGACTTTGGTCGGGTTCCTTACGACGCTGTTCGCGTCTTTCTACTTGGCAAGAGGAAAATTTGCGACGGCCGGACTTATCATTATCATAGCGGGTGTATTTGACATGCTTGACGGTCGTGTCGCCAGAATCACCAACAACGTCACCCGCTTCGGTGCCTTCTTCGATTCAGTTTTAGACCGCTATTCGGACATTGCGATCTACCTTGGGCTCATGGCTTATTACGCCAAAGGGATGCGTATTTCTTATGTCATTCTTTCAGGTGTGGCCATGATGGGTTCCCTTATGACCAGTTATACCCGGGCCCGGGCAGAATCTTTGATCCCGTTGTGCAAGGTAGGATTTATGGAACGCCCCGAACGCCTGGTGCTGTTAATCATTGGTATGCTCGCAAATCGAATGGCTCCGGTACTTTGGATCATCGCCTTCTTTTCAAATCTAACTGTCATCCACCGGATTGTCTTTACTTGGAAAGAAGCCACCCGTCTCGAACAAGCGGCCACGGACCAGGAAGTAAAGTCTAATCGTCTCGCCGGCAGCGCCTCTTTCCGCTAGGTGCTATCTAGCATTAATATCAACTACTTATCCTGAAAAAGTCTCCCCTCTTATCCCCTGCCCTTGCCTTTGCCCTCTAAATTGGCTTTTTTCCTTGCAGTGTCGCTTTGATTGGTGTAAATTTCGCGGATTCAAAGCGTTTGGGGGAAATTTATAAACTCGTCGATCAGCATGGAGCAGAAACCTCTTTCTACGCTCGAGTATTTTGATCTGCAAAGCGAAACATATGATCAGATGATTTCGTGGCCTGGTCGCATCTCCACTGAAGGTGTGTTCTTCAAAAAGCTCGTAAATGACTATAAATTAAAGAGTTTCTTGGATGTTGGGTGCAGCACAGGCTTCCATGTCATCATGTTTCGCCGGCTTGGCCTCGATGCAACCGGAATCGATGCCAGTTCTAAGATGATTGAAAAAGCTCGAGCGAATTCAGTGACCTGTGGCGTAACCGTCGAGTTTATTCTGGGCGATTTTTTCACCATGTCGAAGCGATTTTCTGAAGGATTTGACATTGTGACTCTCTTGGGAGATACCACTTCTTTTTTGAAAACCGGGCAGGAAGTCAAGAAGGCCTTCCAAGAAATTTATAAGTGTTTGAATCCAGGTGGATTATTCGTCCTGCAGACCAGGAACTATGATCATATTCTCAAGAACCGGTTGCGGTTCATGCCCCCCACCTTCTCTCGTAACGGATCCGAGGAAACTCTCTTCTTTCGATTGTTGGACTATGCTCCAAAATCCATTCAACATCTTCTTGTAAAGTATCATTGGCACGAAAATCGTTGGGACAGCTCAGTTCTGACGACCCTTCTCTCCCCACACCTGAAGAAAGATCTGGAAAAGCCACTGAAATCCTTGGGATTCAGTAAAGTGTCCTGCTACCGAAACTTTAATTTTGAGGATTTCGATCCCAATGGGCAGGATCTGATTATCGTGGCTGAAAAGAAAGGGACGCTCAAGGGAAGAACCACACCAGTGAGAGCCGAAAGGCCAAGGAAAGAAACCGTTTCTCCAAAGCCTCCTATCGTAAAACCCCTTAAAGGAAAAGCCTCCCCCCCGGCCAAGGCCCCCGCTGCCCGAAAACCAAGCAAGTCAGTTAAGAAGGGTCGCTAGTCTCGACGAGGCTCGGAAGGCAGTTGAAGCAGGCGCTCCAAGAACGGGATTTGCTAAACCTGCTCTGCCGTAGTGAACCCGAGCAGTATTTCGCCATTTTCAGATTTGACAACTTTGGCTCTTTTATTGACAAGACTTGGGCCCTTGTTTACAGGCCTGAGAACAGCCACGGAAGTGAGTACGTCTTTATACAAGGAAGTGACAACGAAGATTTCCCCGGATTCTTCATTTTTCCACATTTGACCAACGGAAACTTTCTTAATATTCATGGATAAAGGCAGTTGAATGAGTTAGAGGGCTAGATCGAGATTGAGAAACGACACCTTCTCTGCCATCCAATTGAATCGGAAATGGAAGACGATGGTTTAGATTTATTTTGAAGGCCCCGCAGATTCATAGGTATTGGATGCAACCTTGTTTTCAGATTTCTGCTCTAAACTTAGGGGATCAGTGATGGAAACCTTCCTTTATTGAAGTGTATAACCGCAAGTGGAGAAAATGTGAGGCGAAGAGAGGGTGAAGAATCCCTAGTCTAATTGCGCACGGGGTGTTAGTATTTTATTAGAAGATGGACGTTGTGGATTGAGGAGTAATTCCATGAAAATCGGGAAAATGCTTATAGCGGTTTCCTTGGTGTACACGCTTTGCCTCTCTCCCAGTCAGTTCTTGCTGATGGCTGACAGCAAAAAAAAGAATTCGGATGTGGATGACATCGGGAACCGTAACGTTAACAAGGGTCAGCTGAACATGATCTCAATCGAAAAAGAGATCGCCTTGGGCAAACAATTGGCCCAGGAAGTGGAAAAATCCGTCAAACTCCTCAACGATCCTGAAATCAACGAGTACATCAATCGTGTCGGGCAGAACATCGTTCGCAATTCGGATGCGAAGGTTCCCTTCACCATCAAAGTGATCGATTCCGACGATATCAATGCCTTTGCCCTTCCTGGTGGATTCTTTTATGTAAATACGGGTCTGATTACGGCCGCCGACGAGGAATCAGAGCTTGCCGGCGTGATGGCCCACGAAATTGCCCATGTGGCGGCACGCCATGGGACGGAGCAATATACCAAAGGAACGATTGCCCAATACGCAACCATTCCCTTGATCTTCATGGGGGGAGGGTTGGGCTATGGCCTCTACCAGGCGGCTGGATTTCTGATCCCCCTAAAATTCCTCCAATTTAGCCGGGCGGCGGAAACGGAAGCTGATTACTTGGGTCTGCAGTATATGTATAAGACAGGATATGACCCAACCGCATTCATTTCATTCTTTGAAAAAGTTCAAGCACAGGAAAAAAAGAAACCTGGGAAAATGGCCGTGGCTTTCTCGACCCATCCACCCACTCAAGACCGGATTGAAAAAACCCAGGCGAACATTGCCAGTATTCTTCCCAGCCGCGACCAATACGTCATCAATACTTCCGAATTTGATTCAATCAAGGGCAAGCTGATCGCCATGGAGAATCGGAAAAAGCCGGCTGATGGAGAAAAGTCCAACAAGCCAACTCTGAAGCGCCGAACAAGCGGCCAACCGGATGACACGTCCGACGAGCCGGCGACTACGACCACTGATTCAAGCGACGATCGACCGACCCTTAAGCGTCGCACCGATTAAGCTGTTGTTGGAATGAAAAAAAAGAGGCAGCGCTTCATCGCTGCCTCTTTTTTTTGTTATCCCGCTCAACAAGAATTTAGAGTTTCTTCACCTCTTCCGTATAAAACTTCCGGTACAAAATCTCCCACTCAAGGCTTCCCTCGGGCACGCTTTTCTTCATCGACTCAATTTTCCGCTTGGCCTCTCGATCGATGGCTTCTTCCTTCTTCAGTTCCTCATTAATGATCTTGACGATTTCCAGTCGAATCGTATTTCGGTCTTCAATGAACTCCACGGCATCCATAGTGACGAGTTCTTCCGTGACCAGATGGGAAAGGCGATTAACTTTCTCTCGTGAAAGGCGCATGCGCGTTTAGAGGATAACCTTCTTATCTCGGATCAATTTATTCTTCACGGCCTTGAACATTTCCTGGTAGGAAATTCCGGTCCGCTTCATCTCATCCGCATAGTCTTTGAGGATCGCCCGCACTTCCTCATTAATCTTGTCCTCCTGCGATATCTCTTCGCCGAGAACCGCCAGGATTCGTTCCTGCAACTGGGAGGAATTGGCGATCTCGATCATTTCGCGCTTGATCAGCTGATCAGCAATCCTCTTGGAAAGGTAGTGAATGAATTCCTTCTGCAGACTCATTGTCGGGGGGAGATTTCATGGCGGGGCCGACGGGACTCGAACCCGCGACCTCTGACGTGACAGGCCAGCGTTCTAACCAACTGAACTACGACCCCGCAATCTCTGGTACATCCATATGGTGGGCGGTACTGGGATCGAACCAGTGACCCCATCCTTGTAAGGGATGTGCTCTCCCAGCTGAGCTAACCGCCCCAGGAGAAGCACCTTCCTGATTGATTCGTAAAGGAATATAACTGTGCGTCTGGCGGATGTCAAGGAGAAAGGCCTTGGAGAGCGGCCTACCAAGCACCGGACCCTTGATCGCTATCCAACCGGAACAGTCCGTGATTCAACAATCCATTTCAACCGTTCATCCCGGAGCTTAACCAGTGAAGATGCTCCTTTTATACAATGAACTAGGGGCTCCTCGATTGATTGGGCAAACTCTCGGGCCAACTCTCAGAGTGCACCTGCGAAGCAGAATTCATATTCTTATTACAGAGAGTTACGCCTACTCCCAAGAAGGGAATTTTTTTTCGATGGATGAAGCGGGAAACGTCATGCTCAGTCCTCGACTCCGTGAGTGCCCCGATCCACTCTTCCGCGGGCTTTCGATGGCTTTGAGGAAGACCTACTTCCCATTGGGAATGGTGGTGGAAGTCCAAAGTAATCATGATGCAATCATCCACGCAGCCGATCAGAGCTTTTCCCTTTATGGGAAACCACCGTCCGATTTGGAACCGTCGCTTGTTTTCAGTTTCGGAGTCGACCTGGAGGCTGGCCACCAGCCCCTTAAAAATTGGCCTCAGCCTCAATACAGGGCTCTTCAACATCTCTTCCACATCAGTTGTGGGGACCAAAATTTTGCCACTGCCGATCTCAAGACGTCTACGGTCATGGGATTTATCTCCAAGGAAATGGCCCTGGACCCCGCGTTTTTCTGTCCGGCTTTCCTGGAATGCCTCTTTTATGTGTTAGCTGTCCATAACAGATTCACACCTGTTCATTGCTCGTGCGTGGCCTGGAAAAACGAAGGGATTCTCATCTGCGGCATGTCTGGGGCAGGAAAGAGTACCTTGGCATACGCTTGCGGAAGAGCCAGGATGCCCATTGTCTCTGATGATGTGGCTCATTTGGCACTTGAGGGAAAATCTGGTGGACTACAGGTATGGGGTAAGCCTTGGACATTGCATCTCACACCAGACACAACGACTTTCTTCTCAGAACTTGAATCCATCCAACCCACCAACTGGCATGGGAATGAATCGTACCTTAACGTGGACGTTCTGAAATACTGCCGGGGCGGAATTTGCTTGCAAGCTCGACCAGCTCTGCTGCTCTTTCTACAACGAAATCCCAATGTTCAGTGCGAGTTATCCCGCCTCTCCGCGGAGGCGGTTGTGAAACAACTTCGGAAGGATATCGTGTTGGATACTGAAACCGTGGTGGAACGGCATGATGTCCTGCTCGGTGAACTGGCAAGACTCCCAGCCTATCGATTGGAATATTCAGGGCACCCCAGCTCCGTCACGGAAATCATCAAGACCATCATCCATTAGTGGGAGCCACTGTCCCATGCGGCAGGACAACACAACTCTTCGGGAAAAGCCTCTGGTTCTTTCCGGATGGCCCTGCATCCTCATCGCGACTTGCCTCTGGATTCCCCCCTTGTACCCAGCCTCTCTAGGCGGCCAAGTCCCGCTTTATGTGGGAAATTTTATTCTGGCAGCCTGGGCTCTGTCTTACCTCTCGAAACACCGTCCCATTCCACTGTTGTCAGACGAAGTCACGCGACTCGGATCCTACTTTCTGGGAGCACTGGCGCTCTCGTTACTTTTTGCGTGGTGGTTTTCTGGGGCGCACATAGCTTCCTTTGCGATGCTTCGCTTTGGCCTCTTGTGTCATCCATTCCTGGTTTATTG
Organism: Terriglobia bacterium; assembly: GCA_046331665.1. Lineage (GTDB taxonomy): Bacteria > Acidobacteriota > Terriglobia > Versatilivoradales > Versatilivoraceae > CAWBAT01. The sequence continues at coordinate 29,319 of JAXLQK010000020.1, forward strand.
GTTAATCCGAAGCTCTCCAGGTTTGTCCAGTGAGGATTGGTTAAGAGCCTTTTTAATCTCACTGCTGTGGATAGGTGCAGTAGTAAGCCTTTACGGAATTGTTGATTTTTGCTGGCCGATTCCCTATCCACACCCTTCGGCTGAACAATTCATCTATCTAAAACGCCAGGCGCTCCGCAGAGCCCAAGGGATTTTTTGGGAGTCCAGCAGTTTTGGGAATCTGTGCGCCTTCTTTCTTACTCTTACGACGGGCATGTTCCTATCCCTTCGAAACCGCCTGACCCCGTCTCAGCAATGGGTCCTGCTATCGTTCATTGGAATCTTCGTGAGTGCCCTCTTCCTCTCTTATTCTCGCGGCTCCTGGATGGCGGCGTTTGTCACCCTGGCGGTTTTTCTGGTTCTGAGTCCCCGAATTCGGGCTGTAGAACTCCTACTCGTAGCCACAGCCATGGTTCTTCCCATTTTGATTCTTTGTTGGGTATCCCCGGACATCGTTTCGAACTTCTTCAGCTACCGGGTGGGCACACTGGGAGAGCTTCCGCGAAATCCTAATCTGGCAACCAGCGGGCGATGGGATAGCTGGTCCGCCATACTCCAATATCTGACTCTGCATCCCTGGATCCTTGGGTTAGGCATTGGATACAAGACATTGCCGTATACGACGTTGTTCGGGAGAAAAATCATCGCCGACAATGGCTATCTCAGTCTGCTCATTGAAGGAGGCCTCATTGGGCTTGGTCTCTTTCTTCTCCTGAATGCGGCTCTTTTGAAATCGTTCTACAAGGCACGACAAACGGGAGGCCCTCTGAGGAAATTTGCCGGAACGTTCATGTTGTCGTTCTGGTGCGGGGAGATAGTACAGCTTTCAACGGGGGATATCTTCACCTTTTGGAGAAACCTGGTCGTTTTTTTCGCGCTGGCGGCGGCCATTCAAAACATCGAAAAATGACTTCCAAACCAATTCGCGTCCTTTTTGTCGATCAATATGGAACTCTTGGAGGAGCGCAAAAGGTCCTTTTGACCTTGATCCGTGCTCTGGATAAAGCTCAATTCACCTGCACCGCTGCCCTTAACGGCCGGGGCCCTTTATGGGAGCATTTGTCACAATCGAGGATTAAAGTTGTTTCCCTTCCTTTGGGGCATTACAGGGCAGGAAGAAAATCTCTCCCGGAACAAGTTCGCTTCTTCCTGAGAACGGTACTTTGTCTCATTTGGCTTCTGCGCCTGATCAGAAAAAGCAAATTTGATGTTATTTACTGTAACGGTCCGCAAATCTTTTGCTGCGCGACCCTTGCGGGGAAAGTCAGTCGACTTCCGGTTCTCTGGCATATTCACAGCGTTCTGCCCGCTGGCCTGGCCCATAAAGTGGCGGCATACATTGCGCGATGGACTTCCCGCATCCTGGCGTGTTCACAAGCAAGCGCGCATTCCCTTTTCCGGAGGGATACCTCTATTCCTGTTCGAATGCAGGTCCTTCCAAACCCCAGGCCTATGCGGATTGAAATCATGGGTCGCGAAAAAGCCCTGCAGATTCTTAGGCTGCCGCAACTGGATTCCGGGAGAATGGGATTTGGGGTAGTCGGCAGGATCACCCCTTTCAAGGGGCAATTGGAATTCATCAAGGCTGCAGCCTTGGTGACTCGGCAATGGAAGGATGTTTACTTTTGGGTGGTGGGCAGCCCCGCCCCTTCGGATTCGGGTGATCGGGAATACTTTGAAGGAGTGATTCAATGTGTAAGAAACCACGCCTTGGACGCTGCAGTTTTTTTTGTCCCCTGGCGTGAGGATATCGCCCCCTGTTATGCACTGTTCGATGTTCTTGTCCTCCCCTCCCAGGGAGAAGAGGGTTTGCCGTTGTGTGCGCTGGAATCTCTCTCCATGGGGAAGCCCGTGATTGCCGCGAGGCGTGGAGGGGTGACTGACGTGTTGGAAGATGATTTCAATGCGCTGTTAGTAGAAGACGCCTCTCCCACGAAACTCTCTGCCAAGATGCTGGAAGTACTCGAATCTCCCGAGAAACGAAGACGCCTCAGTAGCAACGCGTCCCGAGGGATGGACTCCTGGATGACCCCTCAGCAATTTGGCCAGCGCGTTGGTCAAATTTTGTTGGAAACGGTGAACCCATGATAAGAGGGATCTCCATGTCTCACGGGAAAGAGTGGGAGCACCTGCGCGTGGCTCTGGTCCACCATTGGCTGGTAAAGATGCGCGGAGGGGAAAAAGTCCTGGAGTCACTCTGTCGACTATTCCCAAAGGCCGATATTTTCACGCTCGTCTGTGAGCCTGGAGCCTTGACAGACCGAATCAAGAATCATCCGATTCGTACCTCCTGGCTTCAGAAAATCCCGGGCATTGCGCGTCACTACCGCAACTATCTTCCCTTATTCCCCCTGGCCGTCGAAAGCTTTGATCTGACTGACTACGACCTGGTCCTAAGCTCTGATGCTAGTCTCTGCAAGGGCGTTCTGACGCAACCCGGAACCTGCCATATCTGCTATTGTCACAGCCCCATGCGCTCTCTTTGGAACGGGTATCACGAGTTCTTGACCTTGTCGGGGAACCCTTGGCAAAAACGGTTCCTGCCTCTTGTCGCCCATTACCTGAGAACCTGGGATTACCACGCTGCTTCCCGGGTCGATTACTTCATCTCAAACTCCAGGAATGTAGCCCAAAGAATTGGCAAGTTTTATGGTCGTGATTCTACGGTCATTTATCCCCCAATCCGGATAAAAGACTTCCAAGTCACTCCCCAACCGCACGATTTCTTTCTGGCAGCGGGTGAGCTTACACCCTACAAAAGATTTGATCTGGCCATCGCGGCATTCAATCGCTTAGGTCTTCCCCTCTGGGTGGCAGGAGACGGTGTCGATGCGCGCAGACTTCAGAAAATGGCTGGTAATACCATCCGTTTTCTAGGCTGGATTTCTAGTGAACAACTTCGTTCTCTGCAAAGCCGATGTCGCGCGTTGATCCTTCCAGGGGAAGAAGATTTTGGCATGACAGTTCCCGAAACCCACGCCAGCGGACGACCCGTTATTGCCCTTGGCAAAGGAGGATCCCTGGAGACAATCCTCCCCTACGTGAACGGGCTTTGCTTCATGGAAGACACCATTGATGCCTTGTGCGAAGCCCTTCGCGAGTTTGAAAAAATAGAAACTTCATTCGACCCTGCTGAGATTCGCCAAAGCGCCTTGAAATTCGACGAAACGCGATTTTTTCAGCAGATTCAGGAATTCGTTTCTACGGGCCTGGTGGAGCATCGACAACGTAACACGGTCCAGACTGCAGTGCCCGTCGAGGTTTATCAGAGATCTCTGGCCAACTAGAATGACATCCTGAATCGGTTGGAATAGCTAAAGTCGGAATCGATTATGACTTCCTTCACTTCGCTTCCCTCCTGGATCCTTGAGTACCTCGGCTTTCGGAGCTCGTATCCGCCACTTACTGATTTCGGTGCTTCTATCTCGGAAATCCAGTGGGAAAAGGCACTCCACGAGATGGATTCTGGCGGGATGGTCTTTCATTTTCTATCTAAAATGACCGTCAGGGGAGATCTGAAATTGCTGCCCCCTCGGATTCAGGAGAGACTATTTCGTAACCTACGGGATCAATCCCAACGACAGACAGTGATCTGTAAAGAGTTCCTGGAACTAAATCGCCTGCTGAAACAGGAGGGAGTCCGCTACCTCTGCTTGAAGGGATTGACCTCGTACCCGGAATTCATTGAAGATCCGCTATATCGCGTTCAATATGATTTTGATTTCTTCGTCTATGAGGATGACCTGCGGAAGGCAGGCACTCAATTCCGGGCTCTGGGCTTCGAACCTCTGGCTTCAAAACCCAATGCTCACACTCATCATCTGCCGACGATGATCAAGAGAAACGGCTGGGAGTGGCGAGGGAATCATTATGACCCCGGGATCCCGTGCTCCGTGGAACTCCATTTTCGGATATGGGATGGGGAGTTCGAATCAATTTCGGCAAGCCAATCGCCGGACCGTTGGCAAACTCCAACTTCGAGTGAGATCCATGGCGTCCCTGTTCCCGTCTTAGGCAAATCAGAAGCCTTTCTCTTTGCCATCCAGCATGCCATGCGGCACTTGCTGGGCAATGATTTGCGTCTATCGCATCTTTATGAACTGGCATTTTTCTTGAACAGAAACGCCGAACGAAGTGCATTTTGGAAAGAACTGCTGGGAAGAGTGAAAGATTTTCCAGAAGGGTCCAGGAACATGGCCATCATCCTTCAATTGGCCCGCCATTGTTTTCAGCCTCACTGCTCTCCCCACTTGGAGGAGTTATTTGCCGGCCATCTCACCCAGACAAGCAAACTCTGGATCCAAAGGTTTGGCCGGAGAGAAGCCCTCTCTTCCTTTCGAAAAAGCAAGAGCGGCTTGCTCTTGCAGATGGATTGCCAGGGAAAGAGTATTTCTGGTTGGTCAATTGCTTGGAAACGACTCTTCCCTCATCGCCTCCCCCTTATAAGCTTCGGCACCCAAGTTCCAGAAAACGAGAAAACTCCGTGGCAGAAGTATCGCGAACGTCTATCGCTTCTCCGCCACTTGTGGATCCGTTCACTTTTTCATTTGGGCAGCCTTTTGAATTTCCTCTGGCAATACCCGATCTGGAAAATCACCCTTTCCTGGAATCAATTGCGGTTGAATCATCCTCGGATTAGAGGTTAGAAAGTTAACAAGGCTTATTTTTTGTACCAATGGTTGTGAGAAAAATTTCATGAAGACTGAACAGGAAGGTTCAACGTCGGCTAAGGGATGAGAGTTCGTTTGCTCGCTGGATCAGCTCACCTCGATCCATCTCCCGATACTTTTCAGGCACGAGACTCCTGCTGGTACATTCCAGGACGGCCACTAGGTTTTGTAATTCAATTTCTGTTGGATATGAGGGCGGGATAAAGTCTTCAATGGCCGTTCTAAGATCGTCCGTATCGACGGCCGCATCATTTTCCAAAGCGCTTTTCATACGGGCTCGAATCAAAACGGCTTCAATATCAGCACCTGACAGCTCACTGCAGCGCTTTAGAAAATAATTCTCACCCTCGGGAGACCCAATTTGCGTTCCTGTCTTCTTCTGCATGGCACGGAGCATGGCCAGTCGCTCCTCATCGGTATCGGGGTAGAACAAGGCAATGTGCTCCTCAGCACGTCCTTGACGCTTCAGATCCACCGGAAGCAAATCCGGGCGGCAGGTCAACAGGAACCAGATCACTTTCCCGCGGTACTCTGTATTCCCCATGAACTGGGCAATCTGGGCAAACACGCGGTTGTTGACTCCACTATCACCCGAAGTGGATCGATCTCCCAGTTGCGCATCGGCTTCATCCACAATGACTGCGATGGGGCTCATGGCTTTCAACAAATTGAGCACGCGTTCCAAATTGCCCTCAGTGACACCCTGCCACATGCTGCGAAAATTCTTAAGATTCACCGCCGGGATTCCAACTTCGCCGGCAAAGCAAGTCGTGAGGAAGGTCTTGCCGGTGCCCACGGGTCCACAGATCACATAGCCCATTGGTAGGACCTCAGCCTTCCCGGCCCGCAGTGCTGCAGCGGCATCCTGGAGTTTCTTCTTAGCCCTTCCGTGGCCGGCCACCATGGACAAATCGAATCGGCTCTGAATGAATTCCAAAAGTCCTCCAGATTCCGCTTCAATCAATTCCTTTTTACGTTGCGTCAGGAACTTGAGGGTCAAGGGCTGCGCGTTTTGAACGGCGTGTGCGATAAGGCTCTGTAACTGAACCCGCTTCAAACCAGCAGTAAGGTTAGCAAGGGCCGCTTCACTCACATCGGAACCGGATGGAAGCGGGGTAAGCTTCAATTGAGAACTGATGAATTCCCGTCGCTCAGTCTCATCTGGAAGCGGTACAGCAATGGCGGCTACGCCCGGGTTTTGTACAATCCCTTGGTTCATCTCTGTACGGTTCTCAGAAATTAAGCAAATCGTGACATCGGCCCGAAGGAAAGTCTCGTTCTGAGCCCACCGTTTCAAAATGACCAAAGCGTTGCGATCTTCAGCCGACATCCCTGAAACATCTCCCGCTGGAAAGATGGTCTCGGCGTAATCGATGATCAGGGCAATCTTTTTGCCCTCAAGAATACGTAGGCGCAAATAGTTGTCAAGTAAGTTAAGGACTCCATCGGGGTTTCGAGGAAGGCCTTGCGAGTAATTACTGCCATGAAAACTATCGTATCCTTTGAGGGCGCTCTGAAAGTCTGCCTGCATGTCCGGATGGATAAAAGACAAGCCGCCGCCCCGGTCGTAAGTAAAAATTAAATCACGTTGGCCGAAAAGAGCTTGTTGAACAAAAGTATGCAGGCTGAGGAATTCCGTTGTCTCTTTGCGTTTACACGGGACCAGGTCACGCACATTCCCGTGGACCACAAACACGGCAAAAGCCCCCGAATAATAATTTTCAGACAACTGGCGCGCCCAGTCTGGGAAACTATCGAGAAGATTTTGTGTTTGGTTTCTCATGGCAGCCTCAGCAAAACATGGGTACGAAAAATTCCGCTATTAATTCCGAACACGATTTTGAGATTCCCGGGAACGATTCGTGAGATCCGAAACTGACGGCAGGGGTGGCAAACTGGTCATCTCCGGTGTGGCTAATCCAAAAATGGCTTCCACCTCGCGAATATTCTCTTCCGTTTGTTGCACGTCTTGCATGAGGCTATCGAGCTGGCCACTCACTTCCTGTGGATCTTGAACAGTTACCGATTGGTCTCGGATCAGGCCCAGTACGTCTTCGATGGCTTTACATTGGACGTCGATCACCTGCCGGTTCTCATGGATCTTGTCAAACTTCTCCAATCGTTTTGTCAGAATCTCAATGCGCTTGCGGTTTATTTCTTGGACTTTGGGTGTTTTGGCCTGGGCTTCGAGGTTAGCCTGCAACTCTTTCAAGTCATGACGGATCATTGAAGGATCAATGACAGATAGGTAGTCGGCATGTTGTTTGTAAGAACTGAGCAAGCGAAGGTAGGCGAACAACAGCCCTCGCAGGCGTTCCTCCATTTGGCCAAGGAAGATTTGAGAAGTAGAAGAAAGACGTTCATAGTTGCCTTTGATTTGGCGGCAACTTGCTTCTAATGCAATATACCGTTTGCGACTCTCGGGGGGAAGCTCGTTGAACAGGGTGGAAAGATCTTGTTCGCGGCGCCGCTTTTCCTCGGCATATTTCCAGGAACGTACCATTCGCCGAAAACGACTGCTCTGTGGTACGAGGCTCAAATAGATTAATTCCAAGCCAGCCGTCAAGACCAAGGGCAAGCCTGTTCCTGAAATTAGCGCAAACGCCGTTGCCCCAGCCAGGCCGATCCAGTTGTACTGCCAGTGTAGGGCTTCCTTGACATAATTAATCTTGTCCAGTCCAAGGTTATCCACGCTCTGTTCGACTGCGCTACTCAAGATCGAACCTGGTTTTTCAGGAGCGAACCTGTGGGAGTCTTGTTCCTCAGGCATCAGATGCTGACCCTAACTTGGCCTGGGCCGGGAGCGCGTCGCAGACAGCCCAGTATGTAGTGCACCAATTCTTGAAATTCCTTAGCTTGCTTGACCTCCGGGTCACGCGGCCGTTTAAAAGGAACAGGGATATCTTCAAGGATCGTACCCGGCCGAGGGCTGACTATAAAGAGCCGATCAGCCAGATAGATGCCTTCCTCCACGTCGTGAGTCACAAAAAGGATGGTGCTGGCGCTTTCTTCCCAGATCCGCAGCAACAGGAGCTGCATGTCGCTGCGCGTCTGGGCATCCAGGGCGCCAAACGGTTCGTCCATCAGGATAATTTCAGGACGGACGGCGAGCGTTCTTGCGATCGCTACGCGCTGCTGCATCCCTCCCGAAAGAGTGTCGGGATAAGCCTTTTCAAACCCGGAAAGCCCCACGGCCTGGATTAGATGGGACACAACTCACGACTCTTGGTGGGGGGTGTCCCGCTTAGATTCAATCCATAGGCGATATTGTCTGCCACCGTTAGCCAGGGAAGGAGGTATATTTCTGCAAGACCATCCCCCTCTATCACGCCCCGGACCTACCACAGACTTCCCGTTGACCAATACTTCTCCACTTGTGGGATGGTCCAAGCCTGCAACACAGCGTAAGATTGTAGATTTGCCACAACCTGAGGGCCCTAGAAGAACACGAAATTCACCGACGTCCCGCCCTTCTGCGGAATAAACGTCTTCTACATCCAAGTTGACATCTTCGCTTGATTTTTCTCTCCCTGCGGACTCCAGAAAATCCGACTGATATGACGAAGTGAAAGTTTGAGCTTACTTGCCATGCTGCCCTGCTTTGACGGTTGCGCTTGCGCCGATGGCGGCCGCGGCCTCGCTTCCGCCTCGAGAAGGGCGTCTCCATGGAAAGAGGAGACGCTCCAAGGCACTGAGAAGCCAACGGAACAGAAAAGCAGCTAGACCAATGGCGATGATCCCTGCATAGACCCGTTCAAAATCGAGGACTTTACGTGCCGACTCCACCATGTAACCCACACCTCTGCGAGCGTTCACCATTTCGGCGAGGATCACATAGGTCCAACCTATGTCATATAAGATCCGGAAGGAACCGAAAATTGAAGGGAAGGATGCACGGAACATCAGCCATAGGATTTGACGACGCTTGGCTCCCAGGGTATAGGCTGTTTCCAAAAGGATGTCATCCACGCGGCTGACTTCCTCAACCACGACAGCCAACAGATAAAAGAACATGCCAAACCAAAGAAACGCGACCTTCATTAACTCTTCCATTCCAAAGAGTGCAATGAAGGCTGGCAGAAATGCTGTGATCGGCATGGCCCGCATCGGTGCAGCAATCGGATTCACCAGATTATGGACCCAGGGGAAACTGGCCATCAACAATCCTAAAGGAATGGCAACAGCCGCCGACCAGAAGAACGCTTGGGCAATGCGCCACCAACTTTGCAGAACATTGCCCAGCAGGTTGTACTCTCCCCATAATCGTACTAATGCGCTAATAACTCCTGAGGGCCGAGGCAGGGAGAATGGGGGGAGAATGTCCCAATGGGTGAGACCAAACCATACCCCTATCAAAAGTCCCCAACCCAGGATTGCTAAGGATAGCCGAGCCCTGGAGGAAATGGGCTTCCGAATGGTGAAGAGTCCTTGCATTGTCACGATGTGGGATTGGGGTAAACCTTAATATCTGTACGGCGATTCTTTTCCCGTCCTTCAGACGTTGCATTGTTATCCACAGGCTTATCAGGACCATTTCCAAATGTTCGCATTCGGCTCGCGGGGAACTTGTATTTCTCAATCAAATAAAGTTTCACGGTTTCGGCCCGGTCTTTGGAAAGCTGCATATTCAAAGGCCGCGATCCCGTGGAGTCAGTGTTTCCTTCAATGTCCACTACAGTGTTTTCATACGCTCGCATGAAGCCAGCAATTTCGTCCACGACGGCGCGGGAGTCCAGTCCCATCTTGGCCGAGTTTGGTTCGAAGTAAATTGAACGGTGCTGTGTGGCGATAGGGGTAGCCCCTTTGGGAGGGGTTTTGTATTCAATGGGTTGTTCTGTGCGCGTCGATGAAAAATGCCCCTGGAGAGAGGCCAGGTAACGTCGGTCGACAGTGGCTCCTGGATCGAATCGGCGCTTGATCAAGCGTTCCTCTCGGTACATTTCCTGAGCCATCTGAAAAATGTTGGCATAATCAGAATCTGTATCCGAGGTACCGAAAAAGGCTTGGTTGTCTGCATAGTCGGATAGTCTCACTCCTTCCAACATGACTTTAGCGAGATCGGTGGGAATATTGAAATCCTTGATGGTCCCGATCAAGGTGTATGAGCGAGCCGGTTGTGCTTTGATGTACTCCACCCCTTGCAGCCAGCCTTCTGTGAATTTCGTCAGTGCTTGTGGAGATTGGGCAGCGAATCGGTCGCTGACAACGAGAATATCTGCAATCAATTTGTTGGCAACTCGCGTGTCATAAATCTTCTTAGACCCCGAACGTTTGGTCACTGCATCACTCATGTCCGGATCCCAAGCGACTGCGGCATCCACTTTTTGCTGGGCGAAGAGTGTGGCTGGTTCAATGCCGTCCTTGGTGTGTACCGCTTTGGAAAAAATTTCGTTCCGCTGGTCCGTGGTAAGCCCTGAACTCTTCAACCCGTTCCAAAGCAGAAAATGGGAGGGCGTATATGGGGCAAAAGCAATGGTTTTGCCCGCAAGATCCTCGATGCTATTGATCCCTTGACGCCCGATGACACCATCGGCGCCTCGTGACCAGTCCACCATCAGGAACGCATGGGCTCCAAAGTTCTTATCTTGAAACTGTCCATAGTCTTTGGCCCAAACGTCAGCCTTCGTCAGCATAATGTCGACATTGCCAGTAGCCAAGGCAGCCGCACCTTCGGTCCAGTCATCAATGATCTTGAATGAGACCTTCAGTCCCTTATTCGCGAATAACGAGCCCGGAGCCGTGTCCAGTCCACCATTGGCTACCAATCCCGGGACACAACCCACCCAGATGTTGACTCGCACTCGGATATCACTGGTTTCTGCCTTACCAGAAGCCGGCAGAGGCCTGGATGTATCCAAGGGCGGAGAGGAAGGAGCAGAAGTCTTAGATGGAGATTCGGTCCATTTACCCAAGTCCAAGACTCCATATTTGCCTAAACTATAAATCACAAGGGCAACCCCGATTAAGCAAATGAGGATCCAACCACCTTTTTCAATTTTAATAGCCATGGCTTGTCTCCACTTGAGCAGACTAAGTACTTTTCTGCGCTTCTTTACCACCAATGGTCTTCTCAGCCGGCGCACCTGAAGGCTCCGGGGCCACAAGGCCCATTTCGACCTTAAATTGCTTTACTAACTCGTTGGCCCGCAGCTTCTCGGCCTCTTCTTCGATCTTAATGCGCTGCTGATCAACGTTACCTAACGCCATATCCATCCGAGCTTCGTTGACAGCAGTCATTTCCTCGATCTTCCGTACCATCTCATCATGCGTCTGGCTAATGCCGGCAACCTCGAATTGTTCCATGGCGTCGGCCACCTTTCGTTGCCATTGGGCGCGGCGATAATCCCGGATTGCGTTTAACGCTTCCTGCGTCTTGCGTTCTTTTTCGCGCAGAAAAGCCTGTTTCACGGCTAGGGCCTTCTCATAGGCGGCTCGAGCAGTCGTCAACTGGCCTTGCGTGCGAGCCAGAGCGCCGCGAAGTTGTTCCAGTTGGGCCGCAAAACTTCCTGCAAGATCGTCGCGACCTGCTTGGATGGCCGCTTTTACCTTAGCTGTCAAATCGCCGAGGTCATTCTTATATTTATTCTCTTCCTTTTCCAGCAAACTGACATTGGCTTTGACCATAGCGATACTTTCATTCATCCGCGGCACTTGATCATTCATATCACGGATATTCTGTTCCAGAATGATTTCCGGGTTTTCCGCTACTGAGATGAAAAAGCCAAAAAATGAGCGCACCATGCGTGACAATCGTCTCCACATATTGCCTCCTTAGCATTCTAAAAGTTCAATGGTTAAGGTTCTTTCGGGGTCAGGGTTGGGAGCGGCTTGGCCTGGGCGCCGCTGGTGGTAATCGGATTTTCCGACGCAAAATAAGAGACGGCATCCGCGATCTTCTTTTCTTCCTGTTGCTTTTGAAGCCGCCAGCCAAAGAAACGCTCCTTCTCCCGGGCCAACTCATCCGTGTTCTTCTGAATTCGAGCACGGTATTCGCCCATGAGTCTTTCCATCTCTTTTTCGAGTTGGCGGTTCTCCTCGGTCTTGTGCGCTTCCAGCTCTTCAACGGATTTTTGGAGCACCCGCTCGTAGGTATCCAGGGCGCGGTCCCGGCGAACTGCGTCTCCGATTACTTCTTCGATTTTAACCCCAGCGGCATCTAGGGCCAGTAGGATAGAGCTTCGCTTGACCTCCGAAGGAAGATTCCGAATGTGCTCGCTTTGGAGCATGTCGCCGACTTTCAAGATTGTATATCCGTGGGATGGAAGTGGGACTTCGGCTGCCTTGTAGATCTCGGCGAATGAGTTAGGGTCAGTTACAGGACTGCTGAATTTGGCTACCGGTGCAATGGAGGAGGCAATGTCGGCAATTGTCTGGGCCGGTGTACGATCGGGTTTGGGTTCACTTGCACCCGACTCTTTGCTGGGATGGTCTGGACTCGGAGTGGGAGTTTCCGTTGAAACAAAATAGTTATACCACTTCTTGCTCATCTGTGCCTCCGCAGCTCATCCAAACCGTCTGAAGGCCTGGAAACCAACGGGTCCTCCCGTTTGAGATTCCAGCCAAAACAAGCCTGTAATACCTGTTTTTCGTACACGGGATCGTGGTTTGGGTACGGATAACGATAATCTCACACGGAGATAACGCGGTTATTCCAACATGGGGATGTTTGAAAGTCAAGGGTTGGCCCACATCATATATTTGTCACATCTGTAGAAAAATGAATGTCGGAAACCGGGCTAAATGCCAAATTCATGGAAAATCACCCTTTCCTGGAATCAATTGCGGTTGAATCTTCCTCGGATTAGAGGTTAGAAAAACTTGGAGGGTTGAATGGGGAAATTCACTCGCGGGTTCATTGAAGGCAGAAAGCAAGATTGCATCAGACAATCGGCAGACTGATCGAGGATCATCTGAACCTTAACGTATCTGACACGGGCCCATCTGGACGGGGAGCAGAGCTTCTTATCGGGTTGACTTTGAATTGGTGCGGAAGGCGGGACTTGAACCCGCATGGCTTGCGCCGCCACCCCCTCAAGATGGTGTGTCTGCCAATTCCACCACTTCCGCATTCTCCAACCGGGGGACAAAGCCAGGGCTACTTCAGGGCTTGGACTGCGGTTGAGTTTGATTGGGCTGCTGAACGGGCACTACTGGATTCTGGACTGGAGGTGCCGGAGCTTTTCCGGTCGCTCCCGGAGGAGCCGCTCCCTGCATCACGGAACTCCCTTTGTCTCTCGTCGTAATTAACGAGAGTGTTAGCGAAGTCAGCATGAAGATAATAGCGGCGCCCGTTGTCAGTTTGGAAAGGAATGTCGCCGTGCCACGCGCTCCAAACGCCGTCTGCGAACCTCCTCCGCCAAAAGCCCCTGCCAAATCGGCACCCTTGCCAGATTGCAAAAGCACCACCAAGATCAGAATCAAGCAAACAAGAATGTGAATGATCGAAATTAAAATCGACATGAAGCCTCTTTACTCAATCCTTCTGACAATTTCCAGGTGAGAGTTGTTACGCCGATAGATAATTGACGATCGAGGCGAATTGGTCAGGCTTTAAGCTCGCCCCACCCACAAGCGCTCCATCGATGTCATCCTTAGCCATCAACCCTCTGATATTCTCGGGTTTTACGCTCCCGCCATACAAGATACGCAAATGTTCTGCACTATCCACGCCAAATAGTTCTTGGGCGGATTGTCGAATGAGCTGGTGGACTTCTGCAGCAATTTCAGGAGTGGCGGTTCGCCCCGTCCCGATTGCCCAGACCGGTGCATAGGCCACGACTATACGGGAAAAATCCTGGGGTGTCAAGCCCGCAAACCCTTCTTGAAATTGGGTTTGGATGACAGAGGTCGTCTGGTTCGATTCACGCTCTGAAAGGACCTCACCCAAACAGACTATAGCTGTCAAGCCTGAACCCAGGACAGCGTTGATCTTTTGTCGCACCGTCTGGTTGGTTTCCCCAAAGAATTGACGCCTTTCCGAGTGGCCGATGATGCAATAGCGGCATCCGGCATCCGCAAGCATGGGGGCTGAAATCTCGCCCGTAAAGGCTCCCTCTTTCTCCCAATAAAGATTTTGACCGGAAATCGCAATATTGCTGCCCGCAGAGGAGCGCACGGCTTCCGCCAATGCAGTGAATGGAGGAGCGATGACGATGTCGCAATGCATTGTCTGCGCCACCAGGGGGATCAGCTGCTGAAAAAAATTAGAGGTTTCCCCCGTCGTCTTGTACATCTTCCAATTTCCCGCAATTATCGGACGTCGCATGGTGTACTTATTTCCTATTCTGTCACTGGGAATATAGGGGAAGGAATGTTGGCGGTTCCCTATTTATCGGTGAGCGCTTCAACCCCTGGCAATTTCAAACCGGCAAGAAATTCAAGGGAAGCCCCACCTCCGGTAGAAATGTGGCTAATCTTCCCTTCAACACCGGCCTTGTGAATAGCGGCAATGGAATCCCTCCGCCAACGATAGATGTCGCCTGACTTTCCGAGACAGCTTGGGCAATCTCGAGAGTGCCGCTGGCAAACGGATCCAATTCAAAGATGCCCAATGGGCCATTCCACAAAACCGTCTTGGCGCTGGCGATGTATTGCTTAAAACGAGCAATAGTTTCTGGCCCGATGTCTACACCCATCCACTCCATCGGGGTTTCCTGAATCGAAGTGACCTTGTGTTCGGCGGAAGCATCAATCTTATTGGTAACCACGTGGTCGACGGGGAGGATCAGCTTGACTTTCTTGTCTCGCGCTTTTTTCAGCAAAGCTGCAGCGGTTGCAATCTTATCAGCCTCAACCAGTGATTTCCCAATCTCATATTCCTCCGAGGCCAGGAACGTGTATGCCATCCCTCCACCGATCAATAGGACATCGACGACACCCAGCAAGTTTTCAATCACTTCGATTTTGTCGGAGACTTTGGCTCCCCCGAGAATGGCCACATATGGGCGGTCAGGGTTTTGGGTGGCTTTTCCCAAATAGGTCAGCTCTTTCTCCATCAGAAAGCCAGCTGCCGCTTTGCCCACAAAAGGCACCATGCCTGCCGTTGAGGCATGGGCACGGTGAGCCGTCCCAAAGGCATCATTCACATAAAGATCGCAGAGCGACGCCAGCTGTTTGGAAAATTCCGGATCATTTTTTTCTTCCTGCGAGTGGAATCGCAAATTCTCGAGCATCAGGACGGCTCCATCGCGAAGACTCTCGGTCTGAGCCAACACCGCACTCCCCACACAATCCTCGGACATTTGGACGGGCTGACGTAACAGTTTTTCCAAAGCCCCCGCCACGGGCTTTAGGCTCATCGACGGGTTGACTTTGCCCTTGGGCCGGCCTAAATGAGAGGCCAGAATCACCCGTGCCTGCTGGGCCACGGCATACTGGATCGTGGCCAGGCTCGCCTTGATGCGCGTGTCGTTGGTAATCCGCCCTTCCTGATCCAGGGGCACATTAAAATCCACCCGCACAAAGAGGCGCTTCCCCTTGAGCTGCAAGTCTTTGATGGAAAGCTTGTTCATAATCTCCCTCTCGAATACGGGAATACCTCAACCTCGACTACAATAGGCTAATATAGCGATTGTGAAGAAACCTTGTCAACGTTTTTGGCTTGGCGGAAGAATCAGGACGCAACTATAATAAAACCTTGAAAAACTTGATGGGGAGCGGTTTTTGGCCACCTGCTCTGCCATTCCTCTTCAGCTCCATGTATCTTCTCTATAGTTTCTGTTTTACCGTCGGATTGATTCTGGCTGCGCCTTATTTCTTATATCAAGGATTCTTTCATAAGAAATATTTTGCGGGACTTGGTCAGCGCCTTGGCTTTCTGCCAACCGCCATTGCCCTTGAACACCGCAATGGGATCTGGGTCCATGCGGTGTCTGTTGGAGAGTTTCTGGCGGTCCTCCCTCTCTTACATGCCTTGAAAAAAGAATTCCCGGAAAATCCCCTGGTTGTCACCACAACCACCATGACCGGACAACAGCTGGCACGCCAAAAACTCGAGGGGATGGCTCAGGTTCTTATGTTTCCACTGGACTGGAGTTTTGTCGTGCGACGCTTTCTCAGGGTACTTCAACCGGCCATCGTCTTAATTGTCGAGACCGAACTCTGGCCTAATTTCTTGCGAGAGTGCCATCAGGAAAAAGTCCCGCTGTTATTGGTCAATGGCAGGATCTCCGACACCTCGATGGTGCGATACCGAAAAATCACATGGTTCATGAGATCAATTCTCAAGCATTTCAGCTACTTTCTCATGCAGTCTCATCAAGACCGGGACCGTCTGATTGGATTGGGGGCTCCTGCGGAGAAGATCGCCGTCAGTGGAAATCTCAAGTATGATTTGCAACCTCCTCAAGAGATCGAACGCCTGAGTGGCACGTATCGCCGCCAGTTTGGATTTACTCCGGACCGCTTTGTCGTGATCGCCGGAAGCACGATGAAGGGGGAGGAAGAAATGGTCGTCGCCGCCTTCCAGAAATTGGCGGAGAGAGTTCCCCATGCCAGGCTGATTCTTGCCCCACGCCACCCACAGCGGGTTCAAGAGGTGGAAGGCATTCTCGCCACTTTCGGGTTACCCTTTAAGAAACGCAGTGAACTCACGGGAGAGGCACAACCGCCGCCAGATTGCCGGGTGATCTTATTGGATACCATGGGGGAACTTTTCCCTCTCTATCATCTGGCAGACGCAGTGTTTGTAGGGGGCAGCCTGGTTCCCCGGGGGGGGCACAACATCATGGAGCCTGCTCTTTACCAGAAACCGATTCTCGTGGGTCCACACATGGATAATTTCCGGGAGATTGCCCGCCAATTCCTGGAGCGGCAGGCGGCCCTGTCTGTCCCCGATGGACCCGCACTGGCAGACCGCCTTATTGAGCTGGCCCGAAAACCGGAATGGCGCACAGAACTGGGAGCTCGTGCGGGGGCTATATTGAATCAAAATCGCGGGGCCACCCAGCGAACGCTAAACCAAGTGAGAAACTGCCTGGCTGGCACTTAATCGAGTCCTTAAGGCTGACGGCGTCAATTGGCTCTTAGGCCCCGTTCCAACAGGATTCGATTGATTTACTCGTTGCTATCATGCTCCTCATTCAACACCTCCTGACTCCGCTAGGCTGGATCTACGCGGGACTGATCCGCTTTCGATTGTGGCTTTACGCAACAGGCCTGAAGAGCCCCTCCCGCTTGCGAAAGCCAGTCATTTGCGTCGGGAATCTGACCATGGGGGGAACTGGCAAAACGCCCTGCGTCATTGTTATTGGCCGTCTTTTGCAGGAACAAGGGTATCGAGTCTCCGTGATCCTCCGAGGTTACAAAGGACGCCACCATGGCCCTCCCTTGCTCGTCTCAAACGGCACTTCACTGCTGGCTACGTCGGAGCAGGCAGGTGACGAAGCCCTGCTGATTGCCAAGAATTTGCCCGAGGCGGTGGTGGCTGTTTCCAAAGACCGGAAATCGTGTGGTGACTGGGTGGAAAACAATTTCCCCGTCGACGTCCACCTGCTCGACGATGGTTACCAGCATCTACCATTGTTTCGCAACTTCAACCTCCTTCTCCTCGATGTGACCAATCCATTTGGAGGCGGATTCCCGCCAATGGGCCGGTTACGGGAGCCCTTGAGCGGGATAAAGCGGGCCGATGCCATTCTTCTGACTCGGACAAAGTTGGGAGAAAGCTATGATTCCCTGATTCAGGAATTGCGGAGGCATCGCAAGGACCTTCCCCTTTTCTATTCCAGACAGAAGATCTATTCCGTGGATTCTCTTCCAGGCGATGCAACCCTGGAGCCCGTGCAATTCCGAGACACCCGTTTACTGGCCTTCGCCGGGATCGGAAACCCCTCCCAATTTTTCTCGTTGCTCAAGGAGAGTCAATTCTGCATTCTGCAAACTTGTGCGTTTCCGGATCACCATCGCTATACCTCTCGTGACGTCTCAACACTCAAATCGCTTTCAAAGAAGATAAAAAGCCACGGGATGATCACCACGGAAAAAGACGCCCAGAACCTCAGCCTCAACGATTTTCCCGACCATAAGGTTTGGGTGGCGAAACTGGAGTTTGAACTGGAAGATCCCGTCACGCTTCTCGATTTCATGCTGCGGAAGCTGGGAACCAAAATTTCACCGGACCGAATGATTGAGCCTTAATTCGTTACTATGGGATTGGAGGGGAACACCGTTACCCATGGATGGACACCTTGATTGAGACGAAGAGCATTCATAAGCTGTTGGTTCGAGGAACCAACTGGGTGGGAGATGCCGTCCTGTCTTTACCAGCGCTCTTTCTCATCCGGCAATCCCTGCCCCAGGCGCACATCACTTTAATGGTGGTTCCCTGGGTGAGCGGGGTCTACGAGGAGTGTCCTGCAATCAATGAGATTTTCCTCTATAACCGCCGCCAGGAGCATCGGGGAGTTCGAGGGAAGTTTCGCTTGGTCGAAGAGTTGCATTCGAAACAATTCGACGCCGCCATTCTTTTTCAAAATGCTTTTGAGGCGGCACTCCTGGCGGGGCTGTCTCGAATCCCTCTCAGAGCTGGATATCGTCGCGATGGACGAGGATGGCTGTTATCGCCTGCGATACGTCGTGATCCTCGCCTTAAGAATCTTCATCAAAGCTACTATTATCTGGATCTGGTTGAACAGATTTTTGGACTGCAGCGCAGTTTGGAAAGCCCGTCGCCCTGCGGCCCGGAAAATTCCATCGGCTCCTCGAATCGTGATTGGCTGAGCGTCAGCCCGCCAAGGAGACAAAAGGCGCGTCAAACTCTTGAGTCCGAAGGAATTCGTGGCGGAAGACCGATCATCGGTGTCAATCCGGGAGCCTCCTTCGGTTCGGCCAAGCGATGGCCTACGGATCGGTTTGCTTCACTGCTAGATCGACTGGCGGGCGAGCAGGAGGTCAATGTCGTTCTTTGTGGATCGCCTGCCGAGGTTCCCATCGCCAGGGCGATCGCCTCGAGGATGCGGCATGCTCCCACCATTCTGTCCGGCAAAACCAGTTTGGCGGAACTGGTCGCGGTGATTTCCTGTTGTGATCTTTTTATTACTAACGATTCTGGTCCCATGCATCTGGCGGCTGCGCTTAAGATCCCCATGGTTTCCATTTTCGGGCCAACCGATGAAATCGCCACTGGGCCCATGAATTCAGACGCCGTGCTCATCAAGAAAAGAGTTGAATGTAGCCCATGCCTTTTGCGAGAATGCCCGATTGATCATCGTTGCATGACGAGGATTGCTGTCGACGAGGTCTATCGTCAGGCGGTTCAGCAGCTCCAAAAAATAAGTGCGTAACCTCTCCGTTGTTATCCTGAGATTCTCCTGACTCTGAATGCCTAATATTGGCGTCTTCATCGATCGCGACGGGACCATAAGTGAAGAAGTCGGTTACATTAACCATGTATCGCGCTTCCAGGTCTATCCCTGGTCACCCGATGCCATCCGCAGCCTGAACCAAATTGGGCTAAGAGCCATTCTCGTCACTAATCAGGCTGGCGTAGCAAGGGGGTATTTCAAGGAAAGCATGATTGAAGAGGTCCATCAAAAGCTTCGTAATGAACTGGGAAAAACGGGAGCCTTTCTGGATGCGATTTACTACTGCCCTCATCACCCGTCGGCTGGAGTCCCGCCGTATCGAATGGATTGTAATTGCAGGAAGCCGAAGCCGGGGATGCTGCTGCGCGCCGCCAGCGAGTTTGAGATCGATTTGAGTCAGTCTTATGTCATCGGAGATCGATATAGCGACATAGAACTCGCCCGGAATGCGGGTTCCAAAGCCATTTTTGTCCTGTCCGGGTATGGATTGGGCGAATACGAATACCAGCGGCAACACTGGATCGTCCAGCCCGACTGGATTGCCCGGGATCTGCAGGAAGCCACCGAAATTATTTTGAGACAATACCAGGCAGCCTTTTCCGCAAGGAAAATAGACCGGGCTTAAATGATGACAAACAATTCACGAAAACGTTATCTGGAGCTCCTGAACCGGTTTCGGAATTGTCCGCTTATGGTATACGGGGATTTGGTGGCCGATGAGTTCGTCTATGGAGAAATTTCCCGGATATCCCGGGAAGCTCCCGTCCTCATTCTTCGTCATCAGGAATCCCGAATTGTGCCGGGCGGAGCAGCCAATGCGGTCAATAATCTTCAGGCCCTAGGGGCAATGCCTATTCCGGTGGGGATTCTAGGAATGGATGCGGCTGGCCAGGCCTTGCGAAGCTATTTCTCCAGACGGAGGATCCCGCTTTCTTTTCTGCAACAGATGCGGGACTACCCTACGCCAACCAAGACCCGTTACTCGGCCGGTTCCATTCATTCATCGCGGCAGCAGGTTCTCCGCATCGATCGCGGTTCTCCTTTCGAACACACGCCGGCCACTCATCGCAGAACGCTTCGTTTATTGGAGAAAGTGTTGAAATCCTGCCGTGGGATTCTGATCTCCGATTACGGGTTCGGGTTCGTTACGCCGCAAATTGTCCATACTCTTTCCCAACGGAATCAACGAGACCTTCCCATCACCTTGGATTCTCGTTTCCATCTGCTGGGGTTTCAGGGGCTCACGGCCGCAACTCCCAATGAGCCGGAAGTTGAGGCGGCGCTGGGGATCAAAATCGGGACGAACACGGCTTTGCTGGAGCAGGCAGGCCGGAAGCTCTTGAGAAAGATGAAACTCCGGTCTCTCTTGATAACGCGCGGCCGGGACGGAATGACGTTGTTCGAACCTGGCATCAAATCTACCCACATTCCCATCCACGGAACGGATGAGATTGCAGACGTTACCGGAGCCGGAGACACGGTCATTGCCGTATTCACCCTGGCCCTGGCCATTGGCGCCAGCTCTTATGAGGCGGCCCGCCTGTCCAATTACGCGGGCGGAATCGTGGTCATGAAACAGGGGACTGCCACGGTTTCCGTAAAGGAGTTGCGCCAGGCGATTGCCGAAGATCCTACGTTGCGAGATTAGGGGCCCAGGCGCTTGCCCACTACTGTGAAGACGACCGACAAGATCCAGGAACTTTCACACCTTCTACCGATTGTTGCAGAGCGAAAACAGCATGGCGAGATCGTCGTCTTGGCCAATGGCTGTTTTGACCTGCTGCATGTCGGTCATATCCGATTCCTGGAGGGAGCCAAGGAGCAGGGGGACGTTTTAATCGTCGGATTAAACAGCGACTCCTCGGTGCAAAGCCTTAAGGGACCGGGACGGCCGGTCATGCCAGGTTACGAGCGAGCGGAGATCATCGCAGCGCTGGCTTGCGTCGACTACGTCGTCCTCTTCGACGAGTTGACGGTCGAAAACCTTCTCTTGAGCCTCAAGCCCGATATCCACTGCAAAGGCACGGACTACACCCCGGAAACGGTTCCCGAAAAGGATATCGTCAAGTCCTATGGCGGGCAGATCGCCATCGTAGGAGATCCGAAGAAACACTCCACCCGAGACCTGATCCGGTCTCTTGAACCTCGCCAGGGAAGACTTCCCTCTGACAAAGCCAAACCATGACCCAGCCCAGGATTCAGCGCCTATTGATCATCAAGTTGGGTTCAATTGGTGATGTGGTGCATACCTTGCCGGCGCTGGCCACCCTCCGACAGGCCTTCCCCGATGCCGAATTGGATTGGCTGGTGGAGAGAAAGGCCCGGCCAATTCTGCAGGGAAACACGGCAATACATGAGGTGATTGAAGCAGATACCCACCGCTGGAGAAAATCGTGGTGGGCTCCGGGAACATGGCTCGAGATGAAAGGTCTATTCCAGAAACTGCGAGCCAGAAGCTACGACGTGGTTATCGACTTTCAAGGACTATGGAAATCTGCCTCGATGGGCTATTTTTCTCACTCTCGAAAATTCATTGGATTTGCGAAAGGCGCCCTCAAGGAACCCGGATGTCGTCTCTTTTACCAAGAAACGATCTCCCCTTCGCCCCAATCGATCCACGTTGTCGAGCGCTATCTGGATCTGGTTAGGAATTTGACCGATGTAGAGCCCGTCTACCAGTTTGAACTTCCCACTTTGCAAGAAGACGAAGCCTCTGTGTCCGCTCAATTAACCGCCTCCAGGCTCGGTCGTTTCGTTATTTTCAACCCGGGCGGAGGATGGACAACCAAAAATTGGCTTCCCGAGAACTACGCAAAATTGCATGATATGATCCAATCCGATTTTGGGCTGAGAAGCGTGGTGACGTGGGGGCCGGGGGAAGAAATCTTGGTTGAGAAAATGATCAACAGCTGCCGCTCGACCCCACCCGTGAAGATTCCGACTACGATTCTGCAATTCATCGCTTTAGTGCGAAAGGCGGCCCTGTTTGTGGGAGGAGATACAGGGCCGTTGCATATTGCAGCGGCTTGCGGAACCCCCGTCGTTGCCATCTACGGTCCTACCGATCCGGCAAGGAACGGACCCTTCGGTCAGTTGGAATGGGTCGCATCGGAGAAGGTCCCCTGCGGTCCCTGTTACTTGCGACGATGTACGAAATTTCAAAACGAATGCCTGCGAAAGATTGAGGTGGAACACGTCTACCGGTTGATGGCAGGACGAATGGAGCTGATGGCTAAGCGGGGGCTGTGTTGAGGGATTGGGCTTCCAAAATTCGGGTCCCGGCAGGATTCATTATGGCGCTTCTATATTTTTACATCTGCCAGCCAATTTTCGTCAGCTTTCTCTGGGGATCTTGGATTGCGTTGCTGGGCATCCTGCTTCGAGCCTGGGCTTCGGGCCATCTTTACAAGAATCAACGAGTGGCAACATCTGGCCCCTATGCCTTCACGCGAAACCCTTTATATTTGGGCAGTTTCATCATCGGCCTTGGTTTCTGCCTGATTGCCCGAAGTTATGCCGCCACGGGAATCTTCGTCTTCTTGTTTGCTGTGTTGTATATCCCGTCGATGCAACGAGAAACTGAATATCTGCGAGAAACCTTTGGCGCCGTTTACTCCCATTATGAGGCGGGAGTACCGGTTTTTTTCCCGCGATGGACGCCATTCCCATGCCTTCCCAATTCATTTAACTTTCATCAGTATTTTGCCAATAAGGAGTATAAGGCGGGCTTGGGTTATCTCGGGGCCTTGGCCTTGCTACTTCTCAAGATGAGGCTGGCCTAAACGACTCATGCGCATTTTTCCTTTCGGCCGTTTTTCCATTGCGGGTGTCCTGCTTTTTGCTGCCGGCCTCGTGCTATTTCAGCCGGCAACGGAGTTCGAATCGTCACGCGCAGCGCCGGCAACGTTTGACAAACCTGCTGTAGCGCCCCCTGGGCCCTCAACCCTGCCATTCGAAGTAGGGGAAAAACTCTCCTTTGATGTTTCCTGGAAGATTTTCGATGCCGGGACTGCAACCATGACCTTGACAGACCGGGTGTTGGTTGAGAATGAGGAGATGTACAAGGTCAACGCCGTTGTACGCTCCACGGGAGTTGTCTCCACACTATTTAAGGTGGTTGACGTTTTTGAATCCTTCTTCCACACCAAGGATTTGTGTTCGTATCGAATCATGAAAGATATCTGGGAAGGTCGGCGTCATCGAAGTACCCTGGTGACATTTGATCAGCGAACCCGGAAGGCTCAGATGGAAGATAGGGACCTGGCCAAACCGGAGTCACCGGTCAAGCGCGTGGAAAGCCCTATTCCCGGATGCGTCCAAGACGTTATTTCGGCTCTCTACATGATTCGGACCAAGCCATTAAAAGTAGACGACCAAATCCATTTTCCAGTGAGTGACGGTGGGCGCACCTATGACGTTATCGTGGAAATACAAGCCAGGGAAGAAATTCGCACGCCGGCCGGGGTTTTTCAGACCCTACGGCTGGAACCACGAGTTTTTGGAGGTCTATTCAAAAGCCGAGGGCGGCTCTTTGTATGGGTTACCAACGACAGTGCCAAGATGCCCGTTCAAGTCAAGGCCCGCATGAATATAGGCACCATTACCGCCTCTTTAACCCAGGTCAGCAAGATTCCGCTCTCCCATTAGCTACTTGATGAGAATTGTGTCCCCCGATGGCCGCAGGTTCCCCTGCTTCTGACAATTTCTCTTGAGTCTCTTCTCGCAAAGGTCGCCCCATCGCCAGCCATGGACCTCGCTCCTCATCTAATTGGGGAGCGAGGTAGCCGCTAGGGTGAGGAGTGCTGCACGAAAACCTTTTCACCACTGCGCTGTTTGGTTTATGATCATAGTCTTTTGAGAATGACCGTGTGGTACAAAGGTCATGACGGTCCAGCGGAGGTTACTGCACCCGTCGGCTTCATTATTTTTTGCACTCATTTGGGAGTATTTCATGTCCACTTTTAAGGAAGGCTTGCAAGACGTCATTGCTGCAAGTTCTTCGGTTTGCTATATCGACGGTGACCGCGGGGTCTTGTCGTATCGTGGGATTGACATTCACGAGCTGGCCGAGGCTTCAACCTTTGAAGAAGTCTGTTACCTGCTTTGGTTTGGCCGGTTACCCCTGGGTCATGAATTGTTCACCCTTGCTGAGGAAATGGCCAAGAGCCGATCCCTACCCGGGGAAATTCTCGCTTTGCTGCGAGGGTTTCCTCAGGCCGCCAACCCGATGGATGTCCTGCGGACGGCGGTTTCCGCACTGGCTTTGTATGATCCGGATCGGGATTCGTCGACGCCAGAAGCAAATTTGCGGAAGAGTTATCGACTCACGGGTCAAGTGGCCTCGATTGTGGCCGCCATTGATCGCATTCGCAAGGGGCTCCCGTTCATTCCACCGGATCCTCAGCTGAGGCACTCCGCCAATTTCCTGCAGATGTTGACAGGTTCAAAACCGTCACCCACCGCAGAAAGAGCCCTGGATGTCGCGCTCATCCTCCATGCCGATCATGAGTTTAATGCCTCGACGTTTGCGGCACGAGTGACAGCCGCCACCCTATCCGATGTTCACTCCGCTGTCGTCTCTGCCATCGGGGCCCTCAAGGGTCCGCTGCACGGTGGCGCCAATATTGAAGTCATGCGGATGCTGCTCGCGATGGGAGAGCCTTCCAAGGTAGAACCTTTTATTCGGGAGGCCTTGGCGTCCAAAAAGAAGATCAGTGGTTTTGGACATCGGGTTTATCACACGGAAGACCCGCGGGCCACTCATTTGCGCCAAATGTCGGAGGCCCTTTGCCGGAGTACAGGAAACTCAAAGTGGTTTGAGATGTCCCGCCATATCGAAGACCTTCTCCAAAAGGAGAAAAGACTAAATGCCAATGTCGACTTCTACTCGGCAACGGTCTATTTCACCTTGGGGATTGCCGTGGATCTGTTTACGCCTATTTTTGCAGTGAGCCGAATTTCCGGTTGGACGGCTCATATCATGGAGCAGCTTGCAAATAATCGACTCATCCGGCCTCGATCTGATTACACCGGGCCCCGGTACCCATCTCCTTATGTCGCCATGGAGAAAAGGAACAACAGATGATAACGCGATCTGTGAAGTTCTCTTATCGTCGCTGGGCAGAACTCCTGCTCTGGAGCCTGCTGGCCTTTGGCACTTTGAGTTTCTTTGCATCCCTCCAATTGCACTCAGGGGAAGAAAATGGACTTTCGCCTCAGGAAAGGGAGCAACTCAGCAAGGCGAAAGACCCGCAGCAGAGACTGAAGATCTGTCTCGATATTGCTTCCCATCGCATGAAAGAGGTCATTCAATATGCCAGTAAAGCGGATAAAGATAATACTCCGATCGCCGTGAAAGCTTACCAGACAGCGTGTACGGAGGCGGAGAAATGCGTCGTGGAAACCAGTGCCGACTCAAACCTAAATAGAAAAATGGTGGAAACCCTCTTCAAGACGATGCAAAGCTATAACACCACTCTACTCCGGGCCCGGGATAAAACTCCCGACGAGTTCCGCCCCCAGGTCGATGCTGCGTTTAATGTCTCGACCGGAGTCCAGCAAAGTATGACCCTGCGTGGAGATAAATTCGGCATCAAGTAACCCCGGGGAGGAACGGATGCGAACCTCCAACTGGCAGAGACTTGTAATTTCTTTGTGTTTGTTTCCCGCCCTAAGCTTCCCTCTCCACGCCGAATTTCTGGAAGTCAGTGCTCAGGTCAAACTTTTTTATGAATCCGCCGGCGCAGGGAATCCTCTCGTGTTTATCCCCGGCTGGACCATGTCTTCAGGTATTTGGAACGAACAGCGCGCGGTTTTCTCGAAGACGCATCGCGTCATCACTTTTGACCCGCGAAGTCAGGGAAATTCAAGCAAGGCAGTTTCAGGGAATAGCCTCCAACAACACGCCAAAGATCTGCGAAAGTTGATCGAGGACCTGAACTTGCACCAAGTTACATTGATTGGTTGGGCCATGGCCGTGGGAACGATTCTAGAGTATGTCAATCTCTACGACGACGACCGTGTGAAGGCTTTGGTGTTGGTGGATGGCTCACCTTGTCTTCTCAAGAGAGAGGATTGGGCCTTCGGGATGTCCCCCGATGACGCCTACAGGACACTGATGGGTTACGAAAATCAAAGGGTAGCGCAGACCAGCCAATTCGTGGAAAGCTTATTCAAAACGGATCGATCGGATACCGAACTGGATTGGATCGTCAATGATGCCATGCGAACTCCAACTTCCGTCGCTACGGTGTTGGCCTTTGATTACTTCTATGCCGATCGACGCCCTCTGCTTTCCAAGATCACCCTTCCTACTCTCCTGGTCATGACTTTGGAAAATAAGGGAGTTGGGGACTACATGAAAGGGGCAATCCAGACCTCCACCTTAAATACATTCGACGGGGTGGGTTCCGCGATATTTCTGGAGGATCCCCAGAAGTTTAATGATTGCCTCGCGACGTTTCTGCGATCACTGCCGTGACCTGCGCTTTCGAGGTCCATGGTAAAAAGCGTTCGTCCGCTTTTCCGGGAAGATCACTTCATGCCAATGATGATCTTGTTTGAGAATCGCCACGGCAGTCACTTTTCATAAAATCCCAAAAGCTGTAACCTTTCCACTCTATGAACCATCCCTTGCACGATGTGATCATCGTTGGCGGCGGGATTGTCGGAACGTATTGTGCCTATGAATTCGCCACCCACGGGCTGAAAACGGTCTTACTCGAACGCCAGGAACTCGCAGCGGGGGCCTCCAGTCGGGGCGGAGGCCTGCTTTTAAAGGGGGCCACAGACGTTTA
Source organism: Terriglobia bacterium (assembly GCA_046331665.1). Lineage (GTDB taxonomy): Bacteria > Acidobacteriota > Terriglobia > Versatilivoradales > Versatilivoraceae > CAWBAT01. The sequence goes on from JAXLQK010000020.1 coordinate 56,127, forward strand.
CGCGGCAGAGATCGTTCCCCATCTCTTGACCAACCAGCACCTCCTGGAAGAATTTATCCAAAGGCACAACGCCGAAGTGGACTATGTACGCGAAGGAAGCCTCTTCGTGTGCTTTGAAGAAGATGCGGAATCGACGCAAACGCTGATGGAGGAGATGAACGCCGCAGGTCTTCCCTCCGAATGGTGGAGCCCGCGTGAATTGCAAGGTCGCTTCCCGGCACTGACCCGGAGGGCGGTGGGAGGACGTTTTATCCCTTCAGATGCGCAATTAACTCCGTTGAGGCTTTGCACAAGCTTTGCCAAGGCCGCCCGTGAAACTGGTGCGGACATCCGCACCCATCAGAATGTGCTCTCTCTTTTGAGAGACTCCAATCACCAAGTCATTGGAGTTCAAACCGATCAAGAGTCCTTCTACTCCCGTCAAATCGTTCTGGCCACCAACGCTTATACCGGGCATTTGATCCCGGAATTGAAATCCATCATTATTCCGACTCGCGGTCAAGCCTTCCTTACCTTTCCTGTCCAACCTTCGTTCCTCTTTGCCTGCGCTTCGAATCAAGACCTTTGAGTATTGGAGGCAAACCCGAGAGGAAACATCCTCTTTGGAGGATGCCGCCGATTGAAGACCACTGTCCCGGGAATGGCACCGAGTCACTGAATCCACAGAAACGGTGCAAAAGAGCCTCATCTCGACCTTCAATGCCTTGCTACGATTGGGCCGTTTCGATTGAAAGAGCCTGGGGGGGAACTATGGGATTTACCCCTGATTTTCGGCCCCTGATTGGGAAGTGGGCGAATTGAGCCAAATGTCCTGCTGGCGGCGGGATTTAGCGGCAACGGTTTGCCGTTGGTGTGCGTGTGCGGAAAGATGCTGCGCGAACTCATTTTGGAGAGGCCACAAGTCTTCCTAGGATGCCTTATGATCGAATCGATTTCATTCAAGCCAAAGTGCCGGCAAGCGGGCAGAGTTTCCTTGACACTCGTGCGGTTGAGTTCTTACGATCAATATTATGCGATGGCAGCAGTTAAGTCTTCTAGTCCTCCTGGCATGGATCCCCAACGGTTGCGGCAGCCAGCCCAAGCTAAACAGAGATACGATCAAGGACAAGATTCAGGCCTTGAACATGATCGACCTGCAGGATGAGCAGATTGAGGTGGGGAAAGTCAGTTTTTCCGGGAAGAAACAGGCGGTAGCCGAGGTGAGTGTCCAGCTGGCGTTTCATTTCTCGAAGTCGAAGTCGGGAGAATGGGGCGTGGATTCTATCCGGATGGGGGATCGGGATTGGATTGCCATCAAGGATTTTCAAGCAGCGCTCAATGAAATCAGGGGCCGGAATACCATGGACAATTTGCAGAAGTTACGGCAGGCCATGGAACGCTATCACGAAAAAAATGGCAGCTACCCTGATGCCCCTAATCTTGCTAAGCTTTTGGACGTGTTATATCCGACTTACGTTTCCGAGCCCATTCGTTTCGATGGATGGAATCATGAATTAGTCTATGTGCGTCCGACCCAGAATACGTGGAAGATCGTCTCGTCAGGAGTCGACAGTATCCCGGGAAATGCCGACGATTTGTCGGTTGGACCTTAAGGAGTTGAAAACACCCATGGCAATGCACGAGAGATCCGATGGCAATCCCCTCCTTTTCAGGGATTCTGCAGGCCGATCCTTGCTCAAACCCCTTTCCATTTTGGCGATCCTGATTGTGATAGCGCTGGCAGTCGCCTTTGTTGTGAATCATCGTGGAGGTCAAGCGGCCTCCGCCCAGGAAAATCCCAATCCAGCCCCCACGTTAAAACCAGTCATTACCAATGATGGCTGGATCAAAGGGAATCCTGAGGCAAAGACGGTCCTCGTCGAATTCGGTGACTTTCAATGTCCTTCCTGCGCCATGGCCCGCCTTAAGGTCGCCGAGGTGCTCAAGAAACATGAACACGACTTGAAGGTCGTTTTCAAGCAATACCCAATGCAAAATGCGCATCGCAATGCCATGCTGGCAGCTCAAGTTGCCGAAGCTGCCGGTCGACAGGCTAAATTTTGGGAGATGTCGGAACTCCTCTTCTCGAAGCAGTCCGACTGGGCCAATGTCCCGGATCCCATGACATTCTTCGTCAAGTACGCTGCTGAATTGCAGTTGAATCTGGCCAAATTCCAGAGCGACGTCACGGAGGAGGGGGTCCGCAGCAAAATATTCCGGGACATGTTGGAAGGACAGTTGGCCCAGGTACATTCGGTCCCTACATTCTTCCTGAATGGAACCGTCATGGACAAGATCAAATCCGAAGCAGATTTTTACGCACAGATCGACAATGCCGTCCGATCCGCAAAATGAAAATCTCCCCCTGGATCTGCTGGGCTCTCATTATTCTGTCCTTTGCTGGGCTGATCGATTCCAGTATTGTTGGCCTGCACGCCTCCACGGGATTTCTCATCCCTTGCGGCTTCGCGGGAGGATGTGACCAGGTCTTGAGCAGTTCATATGCGCGTGTCTTCGGCATGTCCGTCGCCTGGTTCGGATTTGCTTTCTACTTGACCATGGCGGGCGCCGGTTTATTCGCATTTTTCGGGACACCCGAAGTTCTCAAGATTTCATTCTCTGCCGCGTGCCTGGCTTTTCTCGTCTCACTTTATCTCTTGTATTTACAAGCATTTGTGATTCGAGCGTTCTGTGATTATTGTTTGCTCTCTGCCAGTCTCGTGTGCCTGATTTTCGGCCTTCACTTGTGGGCCAACCCCTGGAGTTCCCCCAGTCATTCGTCCCCTGAGCGATGATTAAGAATTTGGTGGTACACACAGCGGGTCAGGGCCTCTACGAATTCACTTCATTGGTTGAAGATTTCGTGAGGGATTGGGGAGGACGGGAAGGTTTGTGTACGCTCTTTATTCAGCACACTTCCGCCAGCCTCATCATCCAGGAGAATGCCGACCCATCGGCGCGAAATGACCTGCAGCGTTGGATGGATCGCCTCGTGAAGGAAAAAGATCCTTTGTACACTCATACCACCGAGGGTCCTGACGATATGCCTGCCCATATCAAATCTGTCCTTACGGCTACCTCGCTGTCAGTTCCCATCCAGAACGGCCGGTTGGCCTTGGGAACCTGGCAAGGAATCTTTTTGTGGGAGCACCGTCATTACCGTGGCAAACGGCAAATCATTGTGCATCTCATGGAGTAGCCTCTCTCCGCTCTCCTTCGATAGCCGAATCTGGAGATCAGTAAACGCAGATTGACTTCTTCTTCTGAGAAGGGGTTCATGGCCAATCACGAGCCAAATTCTCATCATCGCCGAAAGACTACTGGTCGCGGCACAGCGGGTAATCCGGCCAATCGCTTTCAACCTCTTAACTATGAGTCCGACCCTGAAGCTCATGAGAAAGAGCGCCTCCCCGAAACCAGGTATTCCAGGACTCGTCACGCAGTATCATTGCATTTAATGAAAGCCCCGATGTCGGATTTGATGCCAGCATCAATCCCTACCGCGGGTGCGAGCATGGCTGTGTCTATTGCTATGCCCGGCCGACGCATGAATACCTTGGGCTTTCAGCCGGACTCGACTTCGAAACAAAAATATTTGTCAAACCTGATGCTCCTGCCTTATTGACAGAAGCCCTGTCTTCGCCCCATTGGCTGCCGCAGACCATCGCCCTCAGCGGAGTTACCGACCCGTATCAGCCCCTGGAACGCGAACTGCAACTGACCCGCCGGTGCCTTCAGGTATTGGCTGAATTCAGGAACCCGGTCTTCGTCATTACCAAGAACCACCTCGTCACGCGCGACCTTGACATTTTAAGGGAATTGGCGGAGCACGAGGCTGCGGCGGTCTTCCTTTCCATAACCACCTTGGATGAAACCCTGACAGGAAGTCTCGAGCCTCGAACCTCCAGACCTCAGCGGCGACTGGCGGCGATCGCAGCCCTCTCCGATGCCGGGATTCCGGTTGGGGTGATGGTGGCACCGGTCATCCCAGGACTTAACGATCATGAAATCCCGCACATCCTTCAGGAAGCGAAGCGTGCGGGGGCGCAATGTGCCCGATATATTCTTCTCCGACTTCCTTATGGGGTTGGAGATTTATTTGGAGAATGGCTCGCCAGGCATTTCCCTGACCGCAAGAACCGGGTGTTGAACCGGATCCGTTCAACCAGAGCCGGAAAACTTTATGATTCGAAATTTAAGACGCGCATGCGGGGCGAGGGGGTATTCGCCGAACAAGTGTCAAAACTATTTGCCATGTCTTGCGCCAAGGTTAATCTCAACGGACCTACGCCGCGACTGTCGACCCAATCGTTTCGTCGTGCCGGGAAGGCTCAGCTCTCTCTGTTCTAAAGCTTCAACTTCAGAGAAGAGAAGTTGACGATTAGCCACAAATGATTCCACAATAGGGCGTAATGAATAAAGAACGCTTGGCGTCATTTTGAGGCCGTCTGCGTTTGCGCTTCTTTACTTGACTTTTCATTCCATAAAATTCACCTCCGATGGAAGGGTTTTTGATAAGATATCGGTCCGAATTTCAAAGATTTCGAAAGTTGCAGGACGTGGCAGGAGTTCGAAGCTTCGAATTTTAATCATGTGGGTAAGACGCCATTTCTTCGTAGGATTGCATCTTGCGATCCCCAAAGTGATGGCTTGATGGGGCACCCGATTTGAAATTGTTTTAGCCATTTGACGCAAAAGGGAAGGTCCATATGACACCGGAAGGTTCAAAATTGAGGGCTGGGTTTCCAATGACTCGATCCCTGATTGCCATACTCTGTATGGCGCTGTTGATTCCCGGAGATTTGATTTTATTGGGGGGGCCCTATCAACAGTCGAGTTCCGGAAGCGGAACAGAGAATGCAAAGATTCCACCCGATCAGCTGGATTCGCTGGTGGCGCCGATCGCTCTTTACCCGGATAACTTGCTGGCGCAAACGCTGGCGGCGTCCACCTATCCCCTGGAAATTATTCAGCTCCAACAGTGGCTGGAGAAGCATAAAGATTTGAAGGACAAAGCGCTGGCTGATGCCGTGTCGAAACAGCCGTGGGATCCAAGTGTGCAATCCATGGCGGCGCTTCCGGATTTAGTTAAACGCTTGGCAGATGACATCCAGTGGGCCACGGACCTGGGGAATGCTTTTCTGGCACAACAAAGTGACGTGATGGATGCCGTCCAACGCATGCGCCAGAAGGCCAAGGGCACGGGAAACCTGAAATCCTCCGAACAACAAAAGGTGGAAACCAAGACCATCGAAAGTAAGCAGGTAATCGTGATCGAGCAGGCCAATCCGCAAGTGGTCTACGTTCCCAGTTATAGCCCTACAGTGGTTTATGGCCCTCCTGTTTATCCGTACCCTCCCATTTACTACCCGCCGCCGGGGTATTATGCTGCAGGCATGGCAATTTCGTTTGGAGTTGGAATGGCCATGGGAGCCGCTTGGGGCGGAGGCTGGGGCAGCTGTGGTTGGGGGCACAATGACGTCAACGTCAACGTGAACAACAATTTCAACCGTAACACCAACATCAGCAATAGCGGAAACCGTGTGAATGCCCAGGGCAACCGCGGGGGCGGTAACCAATGGCAACATAACTCGCAGCACCGTGGTGGCGCTCCATACTCGAACAAAGCAACGGCCAACAAGTATGGAGGGACGGCTCGCGGAGACTCCATGGCCAGCCGGCAGTCCAACGCGCGCCAGCAGCAAGGCAGGACTGGAGGCGGAGCTCAGGCCGGCTCAATGGACCGCAGTGGCAGCGGCAGGGCCCAAACGAGTTCAATGGATCGCGGTAGCGGTGGTAGAACTTCCTCGGGAGGCGGAGACCGCGTTGGTAACAGAGATGTCCCTAGGTCGTCAAGTTCATCAAGCGCCTTCGGTGGTGCTTCCAGTGGCAGGAGTGGGAGTGATGCTCGTGCCAGCAGTTCACGAGGTTCTTCTAGTATGGGAGGGTCTCGCGGTGGCGGAGGCGGTGGTGGAAGAGGGGGCGGAGGTGGTGGAAGAGGAGGCGGGGGTGGGAGAAGGAGGTAAATCATATCATGACCAAGGATAAGCACATGAAATCAAAGACACGCAAGATTTTCATTCAGCGAGCTTTCTTCTCCGTCGCGGTGGCGGCCTTCTTCGGGATGATGGCCGTCGTTTCTCAAGCCCAATCGCAATCAAAAGAAACGGCGTCCACACCTTCGCAGCCGGCACAAAAGGCCTTTGATACGCCGCAACAGGCGGCCGAGGCGTTGATTAAGGCTGCGGGTCCTTTTGACGAGCCCGCCCTTTTGGCGATTTTTGGTCCGGAAGGAAAAGATTTTGTGACCTCCGCGGACCACGTCCAAGATAAGAACCGGGCGAAAGACTTTGCTGAATGGGCTCATGAAAAAAATACGATTAGTATTGATCCGAAGAACCCGGCCCGAGCCACTCTTGTGGTTGGCAAGGAAGACTGGCCTCTTCCCGTTCCAATCGTCAAGAAGGGAGGGAAATGGTTTTTCGATTCCAAGGCAGGCCGCGAGGAAATCCTATATCGGCGCATCGGAACCAACGAATTGGATGCGATTCAAGTTTGCCGTGGTTTCGTAGAGGCGCAGTATGAATATGCCTCGGAGAGTCACGATAATTCCGGAGTACACCAATACGCCCAGAAGATCATCAGCACTCCCGGCAAGCAGGATGGCTTATATTGGAGAAACGCGGATGGCAGCTCGGGTGGTCCAATTGGCGAGCCGGTCGCCAAAGCCATTGAGGAGGGATACACTAGCAAATCGCAACCCTACCATGGTTATTACTTCAAGGTCTTAAAAGGGCAGGGCCCAGCGGCGCCGATGGGCCAGCTCGATTATGTGATCAAAGGAATCATGATTGGCGGATTTGCCTTGGCCGCCGCGCCAGCTGAATACCGCGTGACTGGGGTAAAAACCTTTATTGTGAACAACAACGGCATCGTCTATCAAAAAGATATGGGGCCTGATTCACTCAACATCTTCAAGAATATGGATATTTATAACCCGGACAAGACCTGGCAGCGCACCGACGACCAGTGGCCCGCCGATGTTTCGGTCAATAAGAACTAACCTGCCGCCTGGGTTAATTCCCCTTCATCGTAGGGGCGAAGCGTTCGTAAGAATGGGTTATCAGATTTGGCCTCTGGCTCAAATGCTTCGCCCATACAAAGAAATGAACAATCACTGTGAGGATACGGCTAATAGGAGACTGGGCATCTCTGTCCCGCCGGACGGCCCTCTTAGGGTCCACCTTATCCAAGGGGGCCAATCGTGGTGGAATTTTGAGGCGATTTGATGAAATCGATCGAAACGCTTTACAATCTAGGACAGAGTCTGTGGCTTCACAATGCCACGCGACACTTGCTGAAGAGTGGCGTGCTTAAAGTTACATTAATAGACTTTCTGTAACGGACCCTACATCTGACCCAACCAACTTCAAAAATGCCCTCAGGAATGAGGGCCCCTACGATGAGGCCATCGTTAAGAAGCTTAAAAGAGGAAGAGTCGGAGTGGAATTGTTCTTCGAGCTCGCCTCGGAAAATCTGACCCTGGACGGTGATCACTTCTAAGAGCAGTGTTCTGTAAACGCAGGTGTGGATGAAATTAATGAAGGAAACGTTTGCGGCTCAGGCCACCGGACATAGGTGTCAGTCTCTCGCATTCGCTGTATTCTCCGATAGAGCGGCCTGCTAGTGAAGGCCGCTCCTCCTTCCTAATCGACATTTAACTAAGATTCGCTGGCTTATCTGCCCAACCATTACTAGACTGGCTCGATTCTCACGGCAGGCCGATTCATACCGGCGTCTCCCGTGTACATCGATCAGATTCTTAGTCAGAAATCATCCGCTTGTAATCCAGATGCACCATAAGAATCGCTTCACTCCGTCCATGAATTCTCTGACCTCAAACGGAAAGAAAAACGAAGGCTCATACCCCTCGAATCAACTCGGCAAATAGGATTCGCAAAATGGATGGGATTCGAAGGATAAGCTCTTTCCTGCGATTGTGTTGCCCAAACTGCGGGAAGGGTCGATTGTTTCGTACCTGGTTTCAGATGCATGAGCGTTGCCCGGTATGCGCCTTGCCCTTCTATCCGGAAGCCGGCTACTACACGGGTTCGATTTACGTCAACTATGGAGCAACAGTAGTTGTCGTTTTTTCCTCCCTGTTCATTTTTTCAGGCGTCCCAGAACGCTACGAACTCTTTTCTTTTCCTCCATTGCCCTATCCACCGCCCCGGCCCTTTTCAAGCATTCCCGCAGTCTCTGGATTACCATTGATTTTTGGGCCAATCCCTGGAAGCCGAATGAGCGTATGGAAAACAATTCATGCCTGGATGAACCAGGAAAAAACCCATGAATCCCTGATCTCCTATCCTGTTGAGGTCCTGCGGATACCGATCAAATCCATGAAGCAGGACTCAACAAGCAGAGAAAGAGGCGGAAGATGAAAGTAGAAATGGAAGCAGTCGGTTATATCGAGTCAATTCGATCTCAAGTGGAAGATGACTACTGGGGAGGCCAAGAGTCCTGCATTGTGCTTTCAAACCGCTTCACGCCGGAAGCATTGCAAGGAATGGAAGAATATTCGCATCTCGAAATTATCTTTCTTATGGATCGTGTAGATCCGTCGAAAATCATTTGGGGAGCCCGGCGCCCACGGAATAACCCAACCTGGCCGGAAGTTGGAATTTTCGCTCAACGAAGCAAATACAGACCGAATCGGATTGGATGTACCATCTGCCGCATCCTGAGACGTGAAGGTATGCGGCTCTTCGTGAGTGAGCTAGATGCCATCGACAAGACTCCCGTCCTCGATATGAAGCCGGTCTTAACTGAATTTCTCCCGCAAGAAAAAATTCGCCAGCCGTTGTGGTCCCGGGAATTGATGCAGGACTATTGGAAGAAGCCGGCCAGATGAAGAGGGGCGGGTGCTCTCCCTCATGACTTTTGACCAAGATGGATGGCCAAAACACTTTAGGATTTATGAATACGTGGCAAATTGCGGGGGATGAGGAACTAGGCGCCTCTCGCGATTGGCCTGGCAGATTGAGGGAGAGGCGGTCTCTCGAACCCTGCGGCGATAATCATTAATACATCGTCTTGGAATTCTTCTGACCGGCCACAACTTTTTGAGAGTGTTGGAAAAGGGCTTTGGCTTCGGGGAAAAGCTCAACCGCCTTCAAGACCTCGGCATCCCCTTCGAGAAGAACCTTTTGGGCCTCTTCAATTTGGCCTTGAGAAAGGGCAAATTCATAACGCAGCTGGCGCCCGATGAATTCGTGGTCATTGAGGAAGGCGGTCGCGTCCAGGGGGAATCCGCGAGTGTGAAGATAATCTTTGAACTCTCCCAAGACCTTATCATCAACCCGAAAAGAGGTCATTTCCGGATGCTGAACTTTGTACCGCCGGATGAAGGTCAGGAAATAGCCGGTATTCGACAACAAAATCTGTGAATTGCTAGGCACCGGATCCTGGAACCGGAAATCGGGATTGATCCCTCCGCCTCCATAGACTTCCCGCCCACTGTCCGTGTGGCAGATTTCACTTTCTTTGGGAGTCTGCCCGCGATGACTAAAGTAATCGTAATAGGAGTCACGAAGATAATCCCGTTGGATCAGGCGCCCGCTAGGGGTGTACCATTTGGCCGTGGTGAGGGCAACGCCCGTGCCTTGACTCAAATCGAATACCGTTTGAACCAATCCCTTCCCAAAGCTCGTCTCACCCATAATGAGTCCGCGATCATGATCCTGGATGGCTCCAGCGACAATCTCTGCCGCACTGGCGCTCATACTGTTGATCAGGACAACTAAGGCATAGGAGCTTTCGGTCGTTCCTTTGGGGACGACATAGCGGTTATTGGCTGTTGTCATGCGTCCCTTGGTGACGAGAACTTCCTGTCCCATATGCAAGAACTTGTCACTGACGCCAATGGCCGCTTGCAAGGCACCGCCGGGATTCCCTCGCAGGTCCAGCACGAGTCCCTGAACTCCGGAGCCAATCTTGGCCAAGGCATCGTCCAATTCTTTTTCCGTCGTCTCCGTAAAACTTTCGATGCGGACGTAAGCCACTCCCGGACGGATGAGAAAGGCGTATGGAATGCTATATTGGGGAATGACTCCCCGAGTGACTGAAAGCTTTAGAAGGTCTGGCACTCCCTCCCGTTCGAGCCCGACATGAATCACACTACCCACGGGCCCGCGAAATTTCTGCACCACCTGGTCTTGACTCATCCCTTGGGATGATTTTCCATCAATTTCCTGAATCAAGTCCCCATAACGAATGCCGGCGCGTTGAGCAGGTGTGCCAGGAAGTGTGGCTATCACCGTAGGTTTGCCATCGACGGAAGCCACACTAATGCCGATGCCAAAAAAGTCTCCGCTTTGGTCTTCGCGGAATTGCTGATAGGTCTTTGAATCAAAGAAGTTGGAATGGGGGTCCAGCCTTTGCAGCATCCCCAAGATTGAACGATAAATCGAAGTCTCGGGATCAACAGAATCAGCATAATTCTCCTCAGCTAAGGTAAGAACCTGGGTATAAGTCTTGAGTAGCTGATTCAAGTCGCCCCCGGGTTTCTTCGAGGCGGACAGCGGTTTTTCCAACCCCAATCCAAACCATACCAGGATAAGGATTAATCCGATTCCAACTTTCTTCATGCCATTAATCATCGGCAAACGACTCCGCTACCTTGATTTCCGCACAACCTTGACAAGGGTCGTGGCCTACAGGTAACTTTAGCATAGGTGCGCAAATTCTGGTGAGTAGACATGAACAGGAAGAAAATCTTCCTGCTTCTTCTCGGCCTGATGGTGTTGAACTTACCGCCAATTCAGAGCGAGGAGAAGCAGCAAAATAACGATTTCTTTGAGACGCGAGTTCGGCCGCTTCTGGCCGAGAAGTGTTACGCCTGCCATACCGCCTCGGAGATGGGCGGACTGCGGCTTGATTCTCGCGAAAGATTGATGAGAGGCGGAAAATCAGGTCCAGCTGTCGTTCCCGGTAATGCCCGAGAAAGCCTGTTGGTTCAGGCGATTACGGGCAAACACGAACGGTTGAAGATGCCGCCCACGGAACCATTAAAAGACAATGAAATCTCAATCTTTGTGGAATGGGTTCAGACTGGGGCGGTCTGGGCGGAAAGTTCCCCGCAACAGGCTCTTCTGTCCTCCCATCCCCAAGGAAAAGGATACTCCATAACTTCGGCCCAGCGTGCCTTTTGGGCGTTTCAGCCAGTTCAGGTGGTAACCGTCCCAAAGGTTAAGAATGCCACCTGGTGTCGCTCTCCAATCGATGCTTTTGTCCTCTCAAAGCTTGAAGCCGAGCACCTAAGTCCTGTAAGCGAGGCCGACAAACGGACACTCATCCGAAGAGCTTCGTTTGATTTGATCGGTCTCCCTCCCACGCCAGATGATGTAAAGACATTCCTCTCAGACGGCTCCCCGCAAGCGTTTGAAAAGGTTGTCGACCAGCTCCTTGCTTCCCCTAGGTATGGGGAACGTTGGGGACGATATTGGCTGGATATTGCCCGCTATTCAGATGATCAGCTCAATTCTACTCAAGACGAACCTTACCCGAATGCTTTTCGCTACCGAAATTGGGTAATTCAGGCGTTCAACGAAGATCTGCCTTACGATCTTTTCGTGAAGGCTCAGATTGCTGGGGATTTATTGCAGACAAAAGACCAGGCCAAGCTTATTCCTGGCCTCGGATTTTACGCACTCAGCCCGGAGTTTCAGGATGATCGCGTGGATGTAACAACTCGAGGATTTCTCGGTTTGACGGTCGCTTGTGCCCAATGCCATGACCACAAATTTGACCCCATTCCCACCACAGACTATTACGCGTTGTTGGGAATTTTCAATAATACGAAACTAGCCGAATTCCCCTTGGATCCTCCCGAGATCGTGAAGCGTTACCAGGACGAGAAGAAAAAGATCGATGATCTCGAAAAAACCATCAAGGAGTTTCTTGATTCCCAGCGCCTCCAGCTTTCCGAAATTCTGGCGGCTAAATCCAGTCATTATATGCTGGCCTCCAGACGGGTCATGGGATCACCTTCAAGGACACCTGCCGCCGTCGCCAGGGAGGAGGGTCTTGACGAAGAGGCTCTTGAGCGTTGGATCAAGTATTTGTCCTCTGCATCTCGTGAGCACCCGTATTTGAAAGAGTGGGATCGTCTATCGAAATTGAATCCCATGCCGCAGGAAATGCAAACTGCGGCGGTGCAGTTTCAAAACCAGCTCCAGGGAGTACTCCAGCAGAAAAAGGAGATCGATCAAAAAAATCTGATTACGACGGGTGGCGAAAAAGATGTAGCCAAACTTCGAGTGCTCAATCTGCTCTCACTTGATAGAGACCACTATGGGTTATGGCGGGACTTCTTCGGCGAGGGAAACAAAGAAGGATCATTCCGCTATGATCCTGGTGTCTTGCGCTTTTCGGGAACCTCGATTGATCGCTTTTTGAAAGGGGAATGGAAATCCTATCTGGAGTTGCTGCGATCCCAGTTGGATATTTTAAAAAAACAGCTCCCACCGGCTTACGCGTATGTTCACACCATCAAGGACGTCGACAATCCCGTCAATGAACACGTCCACATCCGCGGCAACAAGGATAATCTGGGGGATGAAGTTCCTCGTCGGTTCCTGACCATTCTTTGCAACGGAGAGCAAACTCCTTTCACCAAGGGAAGCGGAAGACTCCAGTTGGCCGAAGCCATCGCCAGTCCAGAAAATCCACTTACCGCTCGCGTGATGGTCAACCGGATTTGGCAATACCATTTCGGAGAAGGGTTGGTGCGAACAGCCAGCAATTTCGGACAACTAGGGGAACGCCCCAGCCATCCCGAACTACTCGATTATCTGACCTCCTCCTTTATTGCCAACGGCTGGTCCATGAAAGCTCTTCACCGCGAAATCATCCTTTCTTCAACGTACCGCTTAAGGTCAGAAGCTTCTGAAAAAAATGATGCCGTCGATCCCGGGAATCGTCTTTTGTGGCGCGCTAATCAAAGACGCTTGGACGTAGAGGCACTTCGCGATTCAATCCTGTATGTCGCCGGGAAACTGGACCTCTCTCCTGGCGACACGCCTCTCAAATTGACGGATCAGAACAATACGAGACGAACGATTTACGGGTTTGTGAGCCGCCGGAGGTTGGACGGAACGTTGGCGTTGTTTGATTTTCCCAATCCAAATGCCTCGAGTGAAGGAAGAGTGGGCACAGATACGCCCCTGCAACGCCTCTTTTTCTTGAACAGTGATTTTATTTTGAACCAATCAAAATCGCTCGCCCAGCGCATCCAGAAGGAAGGCGGGGGGAGCGCTCAGGAGTTTGTGCAAAAGGCCTATGAATTGTTATTCCAGCGCAGCCCAGTCGACGAAGAATTGCGTTTGGGAAAGGAATTCTTGAATTCCGGCTCAAATGCACCATCCTACTACGCACAGGTTCTGCTCAGTACCAATGAGTTTTTGTTAAGAAATTGAAGTGAGAAGCCGGAAAGCCCTTGTCGGGTCCGGGAGGGTCTCGTGCCAAATCGTCGTGAAATTCTCAAGATGGTAGGAAATGGATTTGGGATGTTGGGTTTCGCCCATCTGTTTGGCCATTCCGCTTCAGCTTCGGGAGCTTCAAACGTGAAGTCCCCCCATTTCCCCCCCAAAGCCAAACAAGTGATTTATCTGTTCCTCAATGGTGGTCCCTCCCAGGTTGATACCTTTGACCCGAAGCCAATGCTGGACAAGTATCACGGGAAACCGATGCCGAGCGGAAATCTCCAGACGGAACGAAAGACCGGGAACCTCCTCCGCAGTCCGTTCCAATTCAATCGTTGCGGTCAAAGCGGGATCGAAGTAAGCGAGATCTTCCCCCAACTCGGGCAGAGGATCGATGACTTTTGCGTCGTTCGTTCTCTGCATACGGACCGCCCAAACCACGAACCTTCGTTGTTCCGTCTCAATTGCGGCAATCCGCTTCCCGGTCATCCTTCCATGGGCTCCTGGATAACCTATGGTCTGGGGAGCGAGAATCAAAATCTGCCCGGATTTGTGGTCCTGTGCCCTGGCCTCCCCGTGGTTGGGCCTCAACTCTGGAGTTCCAGTTTCCTGCCTTCGGGGTACCAAGGAACGCACATCGCCAATAACGAGACTGACCCGGAAAAATTGATTCAATATCTTCGGAACAAATCGCTGCGTCCGGAAGAGCAACGTCGGCAAATTGACTTACTGGCCAATCTCAATCGGCTTCAGAGCCGAAAACCGGCGGAAGACCCGTATTTGGAGTCAAGCCTTCACGCCATGGAGATTGCCTACCACATGCAAACGGAGGCCATGCAGGCTTTCGATATCCGACAGGAAAGTGGCGCCACTTGTGAACGCTATGGAGATTCTGATTTCGGACGAGGCTGTCTACTTGCCCGGCGTCTTATAGAGCGTGGAGTGCGAATGGTCCAGGTCTATTTTGGTGCAGGACAGCCATGGGACAATCATGAGGATATCTTGCGCCATCGCACTTTGGCCAATCAGGCCGATCGCCCGATCGCAGCCTTATTGGAAGATTTGAAAGCCCTAGGGCTATTTTCTGAAACCATTGTGATGATTGGCGGAGAGTTTGGAAGAACTCCCGCCGTCGAGGTCAGCGGGGTGGTGCCTGTCCAAAACGGAAGAGACCACAACAACCACGGATTCTCCATGCTGCTGGCCGGGGGCGGCATTAAGGGTGGCATGACCTATGGTGCGACGGATGATTTTGGGTTCAAGGCCGTCGAGAATCCTGTGACTCCCAATGACATTCACGCTACCGTGCTGCAACTCCTTGGGCTGGATCACACGAAGCTGACGTTCCGTTATAGTGGACGCGATTTCCGACTGACGGATGTCGGAGGAAATGTCATTCGAGAAATTCTCGCCTAGATTCAAGTACAGCCCATTCAAACGAATTCCGGGACTTCCGGACCTGCGTCAATTTTCGATTTCCAAATCCCACCCAAAACCAGGACGGTCTGAGGGGCGCATGTAAATCCCCTCGGGCCCTCGAGTGATGTTGTTGTCCTCTTCAAAGCGACGATAGACCTCCGGGGGACCGCCCGGCGGAGGCAAGAACATTTCGCACCAAGGGCTATTCGGGGTGGAAAAGATATAGTGGGCTCCACCGCCGCGCCAACCTCCATGGAGAATCACAGGGATGTCATAGGCCGCGGCCAGAGCTCCAATGCGCCGGAGTTCCGTCAAGCCTCCGCAAAAATTCATGTCGGGCTGCCAAATAGTGGCGGCCTTGTACTCCAGGAGCAAGCGAAAGCCATATCGGGTGTATTCGTGCTCTCCCGTGGCGATTCGCGTTGATCGCACTTGACTGTTCAATCGTCCGAAACCTGCATAATCATCCGGCTGGAGACATTCTTCCATCCAATAGACACGATAGGGCTGGACCATTTCCGCAAACTCAAGCGCATAAGGCTCCGTGAACGCCATCCAACAATCCAACATGAGCTCTCCATCCGGCCCCAAAAGTTCACGGGTCCGCCTTACCAGCTCCAGGTTCTTCTTCATGCCTTCGCGCCCATCGGCAGGACCGTAGGGGACAGCCAGCTTCATTTTCTTGAATCCAAACTCAAGATGTTGCTCGGTGTCGTTGCCGGTGCAGTATGCTGGAATTCGATCCTTCGTGGCGCCGCCCAGTAGTTTGTAGACTGGCAAGTTATATGCCTTTCCTATGATATCCCAGAGGGCATTGTCGACCGCACTAATCGCATGGACTACCAATCCTTTGCGCCCATAGTAAACAGTCGACCGCCACAGGATGTCCCAAAGCTGTTCCACATTGAATGGATCTTCGCCGAGGAGTAGTTTGGTAAGATGTTTCTCAATGACAAACCCGGCCCCCGGTCCTCCAACCCCGATCCCGCTTAAGCCCTTGTCGGTAGTAATCTCCACCACTTCCGGACCTAAATCATCCGCCATGAATAACGACCGCTGTGGTTTGTATTTCGGATAGACGGACATGGGATTGGCGACTTCAACTCCAGTGACAGACCAGGAGCCTGGGGAAGGTTGATAAGAGGGGATCGGTCGCCTAGGCCGGGTCCGGACCATGCGAACCCTCTTAATTTTCATGTTACTTTTTTCTTCGAGGAGCGGGAGGGCAGGGGCAGATTGAGATGCGGTGTTCGTTGCCTGCAAAGAGCCTCCCAGGCCGATGGCAGCAGGGTAAAGCAGGGAGGATTGAAGGAAATTTCGTCGTTCCATGAAGTGAGTCTCCTTTTTTTGGGGAAAGCAAACCGAATGTCCGGGCAGGGGTACGGGTCATGCCTATATCATAGGCATTATTCAAGGTATTGGGAACAGGGGAAGTAGATCGAAGTTGGCCATCAGGCAGGTTTCATGGCCCAGGCAGGGGTTTAAGATGAGGTTTGTCCAGATATCAAACGGGCACGAAATCCGTTGTTGAATTAACTCGGTTGGGGTATAGTAGGGCCACTTGATCAAGCTTTTGTAATTCGTCCTGCGTCCGATTGGCTACAAATCCCTTGATTTCGTAGCCAATTTTGTTTTCAGGAAGAATTTCCATGAAGAAGATCAAGATCGTCAAGGAGAGGATCTAACGTATGAAAGAACGTGGAACGGTGAAGTGGTTCAACAACGCAAAAGGTTACGGCTTTATTCAAAGAGAAACAGGGCAAGACGTCTTTGTCCATCACTCTTCAATTAAGGCTGAGGGATTCAAGTCTCTGAATGAAGGGGAGACGGTTGAGTTCACTGTAGCCAAGGGCCCCAAGGGACTACAGGCACAAGACGTCGTCAAAGTCTAGCGCTCTAGCAGTTCGGTTGATCGCTTCCAACGTACATCCCATCGAGGTTGAGTCCCCGCCGGGTTCGGAGTCAGCACAATCGTCCAGATCTTGCAGTCGCAGTGTCACGCTGAAATTTAGAGGAGAGAGATGCCAAAACTATATGTTGGCAATTTGCCAAGGAGTATTACCGAAGCCCGTTTAGAGGAATTTTTTACGTCCCTTCAGTATCCAGTGGACAATATTAAATTAATTCGGGACATGGATTCCGGCCTGCCCCGCGGCTTCGCCTTTGTTGAGTTGGCTGCCGGCACTGATATAGAAAAAGCCGTGCAGGAATTAAACGGACAATCGATCGAAGGGCGTCAGCTGGTCATTAACGAGGCCAGGCCACCAAAACCATTCTCCGGAGGTGGAGGGGGTGGAGGCAAACGGTTCGGCAGCAAGCCGCCCTTTGGTAGAGGTGGAGGTGGCGGTGGCGGCGGGGGAGAGGCGGTCGGGGCGGGGCGGAGGCAGAGGCGGCCGAAATCGCTATTGACGTGTTACCCGTCTTCGTAAAAGGCACTCCGGCCAGGACTCGTATTCCCTGCTTTCCATTTCAGACGAAAGCCATTCAAATTCTCCAGAGGGAAAAGCTCGTCTTACACTAGAAAGACCTACGGTTTCCTTGCCTCCAGTTTTTTAATCTGTTACGCGCTTCATCTACTGACGAAAACAACGACAGTTGCGGTAGCACGCCGGTTTATTTCTGCACGCCTAACTCTTCTTTAATATTCCAATCAGATCATGCGCCAATTCCGGGTTGGATTTGTCCCCACCCAGGATAAACGGCTCATTCGGTTTCTTGTAGGCTGACCAGAGCACTTGCTCCGAGCGAAGATCAATGAGAAAGAGCGTGCCGCGAGTGGAATATCCCTTTTGAATTTTCTGGGGGTTGTTCAAGTTGATATTTACTTTCGTGGAATCGCTTAGGAGCGCATCCGCTTGACGAGGATCCACCGTGACTTGAAATTTCCCCCACTGGACCAGTTCATTCGTCACATAATGGTCCATGCCGCCTCTCATCGGCATGGCACGTAAATCGTCTTGACGGGGCTAAGTTTTGCACGGTTGTCCCTTGAGCTAAAGCGGCAACGCGGCAATAGCCAGAAGGATGGTTACCGTGATTGGCAAGCGATAGCAAGGCATCGACATAGGTTCTCCTTTGTAGACATGTTCAAAGAGGCACGACCGAATCGGCAATTCTATTTTTCGTCAGATTCTTTCGAGTAGAGATCTCGCAAAGCAAATCTCTTCTACCGAATTTTACCATATAGTGTTACAAACTCAAGGATTTGAATCCTTGGTCATTCTCATGTGAAACGAATTGGGTAGGGGGAAACGATGAAATTTCGAGAGTGTACTGCGTTACGTTGGTACTGGCTGCCGCTTGCTTAACGGTTACCTTCAGCGAGCCCCGCTGGACCTCACTTTTTAACGGTAAGGACCTCAGTGGATGGAAGGTCTATGGGGTCGAGAAGTGGAGCGTGGATGACGGAGAAATTCTGGGGGAAGCCGTAACCCAAGCCTATGGATATCTTGCCACACTGAAAACTTACCGGAATTTTGAAATGAAGGCCAAGTTTAAAGCAGAACAATCCGGTAATAGTGGGATTTTTTTCCATTCCAGTCTGGAGGGAGTCGACATTAAGGGAGTGCAAGTCGAGGTAGATCCCAATTCTGGTATGCACACCGGCGGTTTATACGAGTCCGGAGGTCGTGGCTGGCTGATCAAGCCGGAGGAGGCTGGAGAAAAAGCCCTGAAGGTCGGCGAATGGAATGATCTCTTTTTCAGCGTTAACGAAAACCATGTCGTCACCATCTTGAATGGGAAGAAAATTGTAGATTACACAGACCCCAGCCCCCGATATGCCGACGGGGTGATTGCCCTCCAGCTACACAGTGGCGGAAAGGGAAAGATTCGTTTCAAGGACTTGAGGCTCCGCGAACTCAATCAGCATTAGGGCCGGCATCACCAATGCGGCGAGGGACAATTCCAGTAAATTGATCAAAGTTTTTTTGAAACAGTGTGGCAAGATGACGAGCCTTCTGTTCGTAGGCGGCCGGATCAGGCCAGGCCCCCTGGGGTCGGAGAATTTTCTGAGGGACACCTTCGCAGCGCTCTGGGACGAAGATTTTGAACCAAGGATCGACACTTCCGGCATCATGATCTAACTTCCCTTGGAGTGCGGCGTGAACCATCGCCCGGCTATAACCCAACTCGATCCGGCGGCCAACTCCAACTCCGCCACCGCTCCATCCGGTATTGACGAGCCAGCAATTGACCTGGTGTTTCGCAATCTTCTCGCCCAGCAGGCCCGCATACACGGTGGGGCGGAGCGCCATAAAGGGGGCTCCAAAGCAGGCACTAAAGGTGACGACGGGGTCACGGCCCAATCCTTTTTCGGTTCCGGCCACCTTTGCGGTGTATCCCGACAAGAAATGATACATCGCCTGATCGCCCGTGAGCCGAGCTATGGGGGGCAAGACTCCAAAGGCATCGCAGGTGAGCATGACGAGATTGACCGGGTGATCTCCAACCCCCGGAATGACTGCATTCTTGACATACTCCAGGGGGTACGCCGCTCGCGTGTTTTCCGTAATGCTGGCATCATCAAAATTTAATTCCCGGGTTTCCCCATCCATCACCACATTTTCCAGCACGGTGCCAAAGCGGCGCGCACAACCATGGATCTCCGGTTCGGAGATTGATGACAATCGAATGGCTTTGGCATAACAGCCCCCTTCAAAATTGAATACTCCCTCTTGGCTCCAGCCATGCTCATCATCTCCGATCAGCCGTCGTTCCGGATCGGTGGAAAGTGTGGTTTTTCCCGTCCCCGAAAGTCCAAAAAAGAGGGCAACATCGCCCTTCTCCCCGACATTGGCGGAACAATGCATCGAAAGAATTCCGGCCAACGGCAGTTGGTAATTCATGACGGTAAAGAGGGACTTCTTGATTTCTCCGGCATAGCTGCTTCCACCGATTAGGATTAGTTTCCTGGCGAGGTGGACGAGGATAAAGGTGCCAGATTTTGTGCCGTCTCGAGCGGGATCTGCTTCGAATCCTGGAACATTAATGACGGTGTATTCTGGCGGGAGTTTGAGATCTTTCCCAAATCGTCCGAGAAACAGATTGCGGGAAAAAAGGCTGTGCCAGGCGAGCTCGGTAATCACCTGAACAGGACATGAATATCGAGGTGAAGCGCCCACCCAACAATCCTGGACATAAACTTCTTTACTGCTGAGGTAGTGAAGGAGGCGCTCAAATAGAAAGTCAAATTGCTTTGGTTCACAGGGGAGGTTAATTTTTCCCCAATCGATGTTAGCTTCGCTGTTGGGATCCCGGACGATTAACTTGTCCTCAGGGGAGCGTCCCGTGTGAATTCCCGTATTGACGACCAAAGCCCCTGTTAGGGAAGTTCTTCCTTCGCCCCTCCGGATGACTTCCTCATAGAGCTGAGGGATCGGCAAATTCCGGTGAACCTGCTGAACTTGAATGCGCCCGGACACGCCCATTCCCGGCAATAGTATGGATTCAGCCATACAGCACCCTTTATTCTCTCATGCGGATAGCGATGCTTTGCGCGTGAGCGTCCAATTGTTCGGTCCGGGCAAACGCCTCGATTGCCCGATGGTTTCTGGACAACGCTTTCCGGTTGTATTGAATGACGCTGGTACGCTTCAGAAAATCGTAGACACCGAGGGGAGAGGCGAAACGAGCCGTGCCGGAGGTCGGGAGCACATGGTTTGGTCCCGCAAAATAGTCTCCCACTGCTTCACAGGAAAATGAGCCCAAGAAGATCGCTCCAGCCGCGTGGATTTTCTTCGAAAAAGATTTCGCCTCTTTCAGCAGTAGCTCAAGATGCTCGGGAGCAATGCTATTGATAATTTCGGCGGCCTGATCCCAGTCAGGCATGACCAGAATCGCTCCGAAGTTGCGCAGCGATTGGCGTATGATTTCCTTTCGTTTCAAGGTCAGCATCAGCTGGCTGGCAGCTGCTTGAATGGATCGAGCATCGGAATCCCTGCGTACCATGGCGATGGCGCACGCTCGTGGGTCATGCTCCGCTTGAGCCAACAAATCAGCCGCCACGAACTGTGGTGGGATCGTGTGATCCGCCACAACAATGACTTCGCTCGGCCCGGCAATCGAGTCAATATCCACGACCCCGTAAACAAGACGCTTAGCCGTGGCGACAAAAATATTGCCGGGCCCTACAATCTTGTCCACTTTTGCAATCGTCTCGGTCCCGTACGCCAAAGCGGCAATGGCCTGGGCACCGCCGATTCCATAGACGTCCTCTAACCCCAGCTCCTGAAAGACCGCCGCAATCATTGGATTTTGTTTGAATTGGCGGTAGGGGGTGGTCACCACAATCCTGGGCACGCCCGCGATTTGTGCAGGAATCGCGTTCATGAGCACGGTCGACGGATAAGCTGCCGTTCCCCCGGGAACATACAGTCCCACGGACCGAAGGGGTTCAATCCGTTGTCCCAGCTTGACCCCATCCGCCGCTTGAAATTCCCACGACTTTTCGAGCTGATGCTTGTGGTAGTCGCGGATATTCCTGGCGGCCTGCCGGATCACCCGGCGCAAGTCACGATCCGCACTTTCAGACATCGTACGGATTTCCTCTGGAGAAATCCGTAGCCGCTTTAGTTCCACCTGGTCGAACTTCCGGCTGTATTCGAAGAGCGCCCGGTCCCCGCGTTTTCGCACCTGCTCCAGGATTCGTGACACGGTTGGCTGGATCTCGGAATTCACCGCGATACCGCGAAATTTAATCTTCTTGAGAAAGCGGGAAAATGCAGGTGTGTTGAAGTGGAATATGGGAATCATGAAGCCCTTCATTTCAGTTGCCGTAAGGGGATTGCCTCCGTAGTAAGGTTGTCTTCAGTAAAGTCACTCACGAGATTTGATCCAATGCAAACTCGCAAATCCATTCGGGGAACTCCCGATCGGCACCCTCGCGATGAATGTTGAAATTTCACTGGCGCGGTCTGGCGAAGCAAAAACCGCAGGCGAAGGAATCGACAATGAAATTACGAAGAGGTTCCGATCGATTTCGAAAGCCTTTCGATCAACTCGGTAATTTGCGCCCTCCTGACTTGATAACTTGCCCGGTTCACCACGAAGCGGGCCGAAATCTCAGTAATCACTTCAACAATCTCCAGGTCATTATCGGCAAGCGTGCGGCCGGAGGAGACCAGGTCTACGATCCGATCGGAGAGTCCTAGACATGGGGCGAGCTCGACGCTTCCCGACAACGTGATAATTTCGACAGGGACCCCGCGCTGTGTAAAATAGTCGGTGGTGATACGGGGATATTTGGTGGCAATCCGGACTGCGGAAAGCGCCTTGTAGTCTTGGCGGGCTTTGGACTTCGGGGCTGCTACCACCAACCGGCAGCGTCCAATCCCCAAATCGAGAGGCTGATGAATGTCCGCCTTGGACTCCAAGAGAACATCCTTGCCGGCAATTCCCACATCCGCGGCACCATACTCCACGTAGGTGGGCACATCCACCGGTTTCAGCAAAAAAAACCGGAAGCGCCGTTCGGTATCAGAAACGACGAGTTTTCTCGAGTTGATATCCTCCGGAATCAGTTGAATCCCAGCTTTAGAGAAAAGCTCTAAGGTTTCTTCAAAAACGCGGCCTTTCGGCAAGGCCACATTAAGGGTTTTACCAGCCATGCCTCCCCCTAGTTATCCGCCAATCCCAATCCACCCCGGTCATTCCACTACTAGCCATTCCCATTCCCCTTTTCTTTTTCCAGCAACATCAAGCGTTCCAGGCTGAAGGAAAATCCCACTGCCGGATAGTCACAGCCGTAATTCTTGAGAAGATTGTCGTACCGCCCGCCTCCACCAATTTCGAAGCCCAGTCCAGGAACGTAGATTTTGAAAATCGTACCGGTGTAATACTCCATGCCTCGAACTTCGCTCAGGTCAATGGTAATGTGCTGGGCCAGACCGTGCTTCTTCAGTTCCGTGTAGATTCCCTCCAAGTGATCGAGTGCCTGCTGTGACCGTTCGTTCGAGACCAATTCCCGTGCGGCTTGTATTGTGTCTTGCCCGCCTGTTAAATGGACCAAAGAGAGCAGGATTTGGCGGCGCCGCTCAGACAAGTCCAGACCCTCCAGTTCAGAGCGAAGACCCGACAAATCCTTTAAATCAATCAGCGATTTGATCTTTCCCAAGTTTTCCGGGTCCAGCTTGATGCGATCGACGATTCCGGCAAAGTAACCGATTTCTCCCAGGTTAATTTGAAAGTCGCGGATTCCTAATTTCCTCAGTGACTCGATGGCGACACGCAGCACTTCCACATCCGAGGCAACCTTTTCGCCTCCCACATGTTCGACGCCAATTTGAAAGAACTCGCGCTGTCGTCCCCCTCGCGGGGTTTCGTAACGCAAAACTTCTCCGCAATAGCAAAGCCTGAGAGGCCGGGGGTAATCAGTGAGCCGCGTAGCAACGGTCTTGGCTACCAATGACGTAAATTCAGGACGTAAGGCAAGAATATTTCCTTCGCGATCGATGAAGCGGTAAAACGTATCCTCGAGCTCCGCGCCCATTCCTTTGGTGAAGACATCGTAATAGTCGAAGATCGGTGGAATGATTTCCTCAAAATTCCATTTTTCAAAAACAGAGAAAATCATCCGCTCCAATTGGCGGCGGCGCTTGGCCGCCTTTCCAAAAAGCACCTGAGTCCCAAGGGGAATCTGCGTCAAGGTTTTCATGAAATCACCCGTCCCTGATTATCCACCTGCAAATCGAATCGACGGCAACGGATCCCCCGTTTTTGAAAGATTTGAGCGATCCGTGCATAAAGGTCCTCATGATGATCTTCGGCAAATGCCAGAACGCTGGGACCGGCTCCGCTCAAACAGACCGCAATCATCCCCGGAACGACCTCTTCATTCAGGGCGAGAACTTCCTGAAAGCCGGGAATCAAGGGAGCCCGGTAGGGCTGGTGAACCCTGTCCAGCAAGCCCTCTTTCAGCAAGGAAAAATCCTTCTTCAGGATAGCCGCCACGGTCAGGGCGCTCCGCTGAATATTGAACACCGCGTCACGAAGGGTCAAGGTTGGCGGGAGGGCCGCCCTCGCCTTCTCGGTTTCGAGATGAAATTCCGGAACGATCAATAGCAGTTCGAGAGGATCGAGCAGAGCGGATCGGGAATAAGTTACCTGTTCACCCTTGCCTACACAGCTTACCGTAAAACCGCCATAGCGTGCTGCGGTGAGGTTGTCGGGATGATTTTCAAATTCAAAGGCGTAGCGAAAGAATTTTTCGGAGGATAACTCACGACCGGTAACGGCTTCAAAACAACTGATCCCGGCAACGATCGCAGCTGCACTGCTCCCCAGTCCCCGGGCTAAAGGAATCTGATTAACAACGTGGAAGCGCAGCGGAGGACAGGACATTCCCTCTCCAGCAAAAACCCTTTGCATCACTTTCGCGATCAAATTCTCAGATCCTGTGGGGATCTGTCCCGCTCCTTCTCCTTCAATTGTAAATGCCGGATGCGGCTCCTTGGAGGATTCCACGCCAACGCTGAGATACAATTGCAACGCCAGACCAAGGGCATCAAATCCCGCGCCCAGATTGGTAGTGCTGGCAGGAACTCGAATCGTCTTCTTTAGGATCATGTCATGAATCCATCCCGATGTGCGTCTACAGTCACCTGCCTTGATTCCGGTGGAAGCCGCCACTCTAATGGCTCCGCCTCATGACTTCTTCTGCAACCGTTCGAGTGCGATCTTTCTCATGATCTCGAAGGGTGGCGTCTGACCGGTCCACCATTCAAATTGCCGAACTGCCTGGTGGAGGAGCATCTCCAAGCCATAAATGGGAGTGGCTCTCCCCTTTGCCTCCCGGAGCAAGCGAGTTTCGAGAGGATTGTAGACCATATCAAATACATAGCGGTAACGAATTGCATCCGTTTCAATCGGTATGG
Organism: Terriglobia bacterium; assembly: GCA_046331665.1. Lineage (GTDB taxonomy): Bacteria > Acidobacteriota > Terriglobia > Versatilivoradales > Versatilivoraceae > CAWBAT01. The sequence goes on from JAXLQK010000020.1 coordinate 80,881, forward strand.
CGTCCTCGTGCGGGGACATCCCCACCGAGGTGGCATTGATGAGCAAATCACCCTCATGCTGGACTGCATTGCGGAGGGAATCGAAAGAAAATCCAAATTCTTTGGCAAACGACTTTGCTTTTTCCTCATCGCGGGCCAGGACCACGACACTGCATTGAGACCGGCGCAGGACGACAGCGGCTGCCCGGGCTGCCCCGCCCGTTCCCAAAAGCGTGGCCCGACGGATGCCTTCCTCCAGAGGTTGCTGCAAGGCCTTTTGAATCCCGACGATATCCGAATTGTAAGCGGCAATATGGTCTTTGCGAATCACCAAGGTGTTGGCCGCCCCGGTTTCCCGCACGGTATGGTCCTGGATGTCGGCATATTTCAGAACCCCCACTTTGTGCGGAATCGTGACACTGAGACCGGAGAAATGTTCCCAATGTTCCGCCAAATCCTCCAAGTGCTGAACAGGCAAAGGAAGGTGCCGGGCGTTGATCCCCAGCCTTTGAAAACAGGCGTTGTGGAGATAAGGAGACAAGGAATGTCGAAGCGGATATCCAATAATCCCAAAAATCCGGGTATCCGCCTGGATTTCTTCAATTCGATAGGTCTCGCGAAGCTCCTGAGTCGTCCATTGCCCCGGAGCGCTCTCTTTCCCGGGAAGAAAGGATGCATAAGTCAAAAGGCACCCCAGGCGTGGACTCAAGATCCGGGAATATCCCCCGAGATCCCCCATGGCCACCAGGATTATGTCCATGGTCGGCGGTTTGGGATGTTTCAGAAGCTCCAACAATCTGAAATTGTCATTGAACCTGCCAGCTTTTGTAGCAATTTTTAAGACGTCCGGGTTCACGGAGCGCAAGCGCTGGTAGACAGCGTCCAAGTCGCCTGGAGTTTCCTGAAACTGATGGTAAGACACGATCCAACGTGCGCTCCCCTTTCGCAATCGATCGAGTTTTCCCTGGAGTGCACTCTCGACAGTCTCAATTTCCAAGTCGAAATAAGCGGCGCCGCAGTCGAGCAAGGATGTCAATATTTTCAATTGCTCTTCCTCATTACCTTCGAACTCCCCGCCATTCGGTTTACGCCGCAAAGTTACAATCACTGGAATTCCCGCAAGTCGAACCCAATTTTCCAGGCGGCCTGAAGTAATTTGTTGGATGGGCAAATAGTCCAGACGTAACTCGACAAAGCCCGCCTTCGCCTTCGCTTCGTGAATCGCCGCCTCCACCACTCTTTCATCACGCTCACATATGACGAGGCAGATTGGATTCTTTTTAGACTTCGAAATCATGGGCATTTAGCTGATTGAATCTGAAGGACTAATCTCTAAAGTCATCCGTTCCTGTTTCCGATAAACAAGATGACGCAAAAGCGGAAGTCTAACATAAGGACGCACCTGCGAAAAGGCGCTTACCCGCTTGACGATCTTGAAAATCACTGGATCGCGTCGATGCGACAATCTACTTTAGAATCAACGGGTTTTATATTTGCTAAGGGAATCCCTAGATGGGGGAATGATCAGATTGGCCGTCGGAAACAGGAATTAAGATGCCTGCATATAGAAGGTCGAGGTGACGTGTGGTGAAAATCAAAGACATAAAATATCTGCCCATTTCTTTGTGTTTGTTATTTGTGGCGACGTTTCTTTACCCGGAGACGAAGCCGCAGCATAAACCCTATCCTGCCCAGGGAGCCCCTCCTCACCCGTTAGAGCAAGGGAAGGACGGCCACTGGACGGCCAATGGTCAGTCAGCGAATGCTGAAGGTTATGAGGTTCACACCGTAAAGACTGGGGAGACTCTTTGGAATATCACGAAACAATATTTGAATGACCCATTTCTCTGGCCGCAAATTTGGGAAATGAATCCAAACGTGTCAAATCCGCATTGGATTTATCCTGGGGATCAAATTCTACTCAAGAAGAAGATGGCGGTGATGGCTCCAGCACCGGGGGCGCCCTCCCAATCTTCACCTGTCCCGTCAGCACCATCGGAGCCTGCCCAACCGGCCCCGGCCAGGACCGCCAAGAGTGAGCCTGTGAGTGAAGCACCACCAGCGGTAACGGTGGTACCGTCTCCACCACCGGCACCAACTCCGGTGGCCCAGTACTCCGATCTTTATTGTGCCGGATTCTTTTCAGGTGAAAAGCTCAGTCCCCTGGCCGTCGTTATTGGAGGCGAAGCCTCCGAACATCGGGCTCTCTTTAGCGACCAGGACATTGTTTATTTGAGCCGTGGCACCGTAGCGGGGATCAAAGCAGGTGATGAATTACAAGTCGTCCGCTTGGAGGATTCCTTCGGGAAATGGGGACCCCAATTCAACCCTGCGAAATCCAAGTCCAAATATGGCTACTATTACGTGGATATCGGTCGTGTCCGTGTCTTGTTTGCCAAGGAGAATTCCGCGACGGCTCAAGTTTTGTTCGCCTGCGGCGAAATCAGTGTGGAAGATCAGATCATCCCGGGAGAAGACCGCGTCTCCCCCATGCGACGTGACCCCGTCGCTTTCGAAAAATTCGCTCCGCCCAGCGGGAAAACACATGGCAAGGTCTTCATGACCAAGGAGTACCTGACCCAGACCGGGGATGGCGATATTGTCTTTCTGGATCTGGGCAAGCGGGACAACATCCAGGTCGGGGACTATCTCCGCATCGCACGCTCTTTTAGCGACAGCAATATCAGCCTCTTCAACAAAAGTGCTTTCCGAAAGCACGAAGAGTCATTTGCCGAAGTACGGAAGGTTATAGGGGAGGCAGTGGTCATCCGGGTGGCAGAAAAAACGGCGACCTGCCTGATCATTTATAGCACCGAGGAAATCATGTTGGGTGACACGATGGAACTGGAGTAGCATCTCCGGATTTCGGCCGAGCCATGGTTTCCTGAATTTAGAATGCCGGCAACTTTATTTTTCCTGGAAGACGGCAGCAGTGAAGATGGAAATTTCGGCTCCCTTGTGCCAGGCATCCATCGGCAACCCGGCCTTTCGACAAGTCTGGGCGAGAAACGTTTCGCCATCCCAACCCTGTTCCGTGGCAACCTGAGGCAGCAATAAGCCTCGCCTCCCGTGCTGGCTCACCAGCAGACCATGGATTCCCACATTGATCTTTCCGACGTCCTGAATCGGTTCCAGGGGCGAAAGTACGGAAATTTCAATAATGCTCTCCTCCAATTCGCCAAGCGTCAGCGGCTCGAAGCGAGGGTCTGAGGTCGCGGCCGAAACTGCACACTCCTGTACCACTTCCAAGAGCGGACTGGAAGCGGTAATCACACCAATGCAACCCCGAAGTTTACCATGACGGTGGAGCGAGACAAACACTCCAGCCCAGCTCTGCAGCTCGGGATTGTTACTGTTTCGGAGGGTTTTTCGCCGTGTTTGCAGGAATTCCCGGATGGATTGCCGGGCGAGGCTTAAAAGTTCCTTTTGAGAACTTTCACTGAGTGGGAACATCTCGCTGTCTTTTTTTGAGGATGACCAGCCTTCTCCTCTGGCGAGCCTTGACCCGGTCATCCACTTTCTTCCAGAACCGTCTGAAATAATCAACAGCGGAAATCAAGGCTGTAATCACCACTAACCAGAGAGCAATCTTGCTGAACGGGAAGAGCCAACGGAAGACGTTTTGCAAAATCGTGAGCGTGATGGCAATCACCTGCATCACCATCTTCATTTTTCCAAGGTCTGACGCATCAATAGTAAATCCTTGTGACGCTGCAATACTGCGCAGTCCCGAAACGGCGAACTCCCGACCGATGATGATGACCACCATCCAGGCTGGAACCCATTTGAGTTCTACCAGAGAAATGAAGGCCGCTGAGGTGAGGAGTTTGTCAGCCACAGGATCGAGGAGCATCCCGAGCGTGCTGACCTGTTGACGTTTCCGGGCCAGGTAGCCATCGAAATAGTCGGTAATAGAAGCGATCAGGAAAATCAAGGTCGCAAGGTAAATGGACAGCCCCACAACCTCGCGCGCAGGGTTATAAACCCGCGTCAGCAAAACCACAACCAGCAGGGGTACGGCAAAGATGCGAGAGATGGTTAAGAAATTTGGGAGATTCATTACAACTTGATAATTTTGGGACTACTGATCCCTCGTGTGGCATTCCGGGTATCAAGAACCACCGGAGCGCGTTCAACCACCAGCTGATAGTTGAAAGAACTATGATTCGTCACAATGACCGCACAATCCGCCAAACGGAGGCCCTCTTCCAAGGGAATCGAGCTAAGTGAGGTATTGTCAAATTGGATTTCCGGGACATAAGGATCATGATACATGACTTTTGAGCCGCGCGCCTGCAGCAACTGGATAATATCGAGGGCCGGAGATTCCCGTAAATCATCAATGTCCTTCTTGTAGCTTACACCTAGAATCAACACTCTGGAATTCTTGACCGACTTGCTGAATTCATTAAGAGCATCGTTGACTTTGTTAACCACATAATGCGGCATATCGGCGTTGATTTCGCTGGCCAATTCGATAAACCGGGCGCGGTAGTTGAGCGTCTTGAGCTTCCAGGACAAATAGAGGGGATCGATGGGAATACAATGACCGCCTAATCCCGGTCCCGGTTGAAACGGCATAAACCCGAACGGCTTGGTAGCGGCGGCTTCAATGACTTCCCAGACATTGACCTTTAACCGGTCACACATCAGGGCCATCTCATTCACCAGGCCAATATTGACACTGCGAAAAGTGTTTTCGAGAAGTTTAACCATCTCGGCGGCGCGTGATGAGGATACCGGAACAATTCTTTGTATGAAATTCTGATAGAGCGTGACGACAACCTCGAGGCATTGGGGAGTGACTCCCCCGATCACCTTGGGGGTGTTAAAAGTATTGTAGGTCGGGTTTCCTGGATCCACACGTTCTGGCGAGAAGGCCAGGAAGAAATCTTTCCCCACCTTGTACCCCTTTTCCTCAAGCTTGGGGAGCATGAGTTCCTCAGTGGTTCCCGGATAGGTGGTGCTCTCCAAAATAATTGCCTGGCCTGGCCGCTGATTTTCGGCGATGCGGTCCACGGCGGAAACGACCATGGATAGATCCGGGTCCTTGGTCTTGCTCAATGGAGTGGGAACACAAATGATAATAGCGTCCAATTCTCGAATGACCTTGAAATCGGTCACCGCATGAAACCGGCCCGAGGTTACGTTCTCCTTAACTTTAGAGGCGGGAACATCGGAAATATAGGATTCTCCCCGATTGATGGCGTCAACCTTGGAGGCAATGACGTCGATGCCGACCACAGAGATTCCTGAGCTGGCAATCTCAACCGCGAGAGGCAGTCCGACGTAACCCATTCCAACAACCCCAACACGAACTTTCTTATCCTTAATTTTTTGGATCAATTCTTTCATAGGTTAGAACCTGAATTCCTCAATCCTTTCTCTCGTAGCTATCGTTAATATGTACAAGCATTTATTCATGCGGAGCCCGATTATACCTTGATTATCGAGCAATGCAAATTGATAAGGAAAAGAGCCGCGGTCCTCCAAAATCTCCAATAGAAGGCTGAACTTACGCAGATCGGCCTGGATCTCCTCCGTTCACACCACCTTGCTCTCAAGGTCGCAGCGCGGGTGCACTCTTACCGTCTCGTATCTTCGTAAAAGAACAAGACCGGCTTTAGACCTTTTTGGTTTTGTCACAAATTTTCGCTGGGTGTGATGCACTTCAACCTTGGTCGCGTTTCGAGCCTGGCTAAAATAGGCTGCCAATTCTGCTGCTTCTTTCAGAGATTGTCCGGGGGCTGTCGTTAAGCATTTCGGGTTTCGCAGGATCACGTGCGAACCTCCGTAACTCGCCACGTGAAGCCAGAAATCCTCCGGATTGGACAATTTGAATGTCAAAACATCATTTTCCCGACTATTTTTCCCCACCCAAATTTCCATCCCTTCGGAAGAGTGGAATATCTTGGCCGACTTTTTCAGAGAATTGGACCGGGCTGGCACGGTTTGACGGGAGCTTGAAGTCCGGCTCGTCTTTATTTCCGTGGATGTTCGATCGGGTGAAGCCCGCTTCGAGTCCTGAGAAATGGGGTCGTCAAGAGGGTCTCCCATCTTCCCGGATTTCCCAATGCAGTCTCGCCGCGCATGGAGCAGTGCAATTTCCTGCTCGATTTTTTGCAGCCGACCGCGAATCAAAGGGACCGCCCGGTTGGCTTTTTGATAGAGCCGGGCGTACCGCGATGCATTTTCGATTAGCGTCCATTGGGGATCAAGCGGCACCTCAACCTCCCCTCGGGAGGGATCGAACAGATCCGGGACTGTAATTCGATCTTTTCCTTTTGTAGACCCATTGGACTGAGCAAATAGCAGATTGGAATATTTTTGGTAGCGTTCACGTTCCAAATTCTTTGCCAGGTCTTTCAGCAAAGCTTCCTTAAGCCTTTGCTGTTTCTTGAGAAGTGCCGTCAGGGTCGTTTTGAGTGCTTTTTCCCTCTGCTGCCTGAAGGTCCATTGGCGGAAGGCGTGAAACAATTCGGCGCTAAGTTCATTGAGACTTGAGAAACTAACATAGGGGTGTCCCGCCAGGTGATCTAAAGGAATCGGCGAAATAGCCTGGATATCAGAGATCAAATGGCCAATCCCCCCCCGCTTCGATACATCCTCGAGTGCCCCGGATTTAAAGTAGATTCGCGGACTGTACGGACCTTCCTGATAGAGCCGCAAGAGCGATTGAAATTCGACCCACAACAAGTCCGTCGTCCTCCGGGATTTTGATTGAAACTCCCGCCTGAAAGCCGGAGTCAACCCGGCCAATTCCGGCAATTGACGAAGGTCACTGGAGGACTGGGCCGAGTGGAGCAATTCGGGCGATTCAGTTGCGACTGCTCCCTCAAGCTTGCGACTCGTTTCAGGCCTTCGAAGCTGATGAAAAAGATTTGCCAAGTCCTCTTTGGTGATCTGATCCAATGGCCGGGAGTTGGCGGGGTGATCCGAAACCCTGGCCGCGGTTGCAAATCTCTTGTCTTCCCTGAGTGGCAGAGCGGAAATCACCACCTCATCCGCAGCATTTAACAGGATCAGGTTCAGCCGATGCGGGATGAACTGCAAAATCAAACGAGAGCGCTCTGGCTGGTCAAGGTACGAATGGGTCTCCACATCCAGGACCAGTATCCGATCCGCCGCTTTCTTATTGAAATCAAGAATTTTCCCTCCCTGCATTCTTTTTCGCAGTACCATCAAAAATTCTGAGGGGTTCGATTGTACGGAGATTTCCTGCTGGGAAAGGAAGACCAGGGGGCTTATCGGGTGCAAGGACACGACCAAATAGGGCGGCGCGGGACGGCGTAAATTGAATACGAGAACCCCATCCGAGGAGAATCGTATTTTCTGGATGGAACTCCGCAGTAAGGACGGGCGAAGTTCTTTGCAAAGTACATCGAGGCATAGATTATCCATTGGGCAGAAACTCGGGCCTCTTCAAAATTCGGTAGAGCAACGAAACTGGTAATCCCACAACGTTAAAATAACATCCTTCAATGCCCTCAACAAAGCGTGCGGCTTGCCCTTGAGAGGCGTAGCCCCCAGCCTTGTCAAAAGGCTCGCCCGTCAGCAAATAGTCCTCGATTTCAGCCTCCGTCAATGACGAAAAACGCACCGTCGTATGTGCACTGTCCACTACTTCCACGTCCCCCATCACTACGCACACCCCCGTGATCACTTCATGAGACCGGCCGCTGAGCTTCTTCAACATCAGTCGCGCCTCCTCGGCGGTTTCCGGCTTTCCAAGGATGTGCTCACCACAAACGACGACGGTGTCCGCGCCGATGATCACGGAATTCGGCCGCATCCGTTGGACGGCCAGAGCTTTTTCCCGGGCCAGGCGCCGGGCCATCTGCGTGGGAGATTCCCCCGGTTTCCCTTCCTCATCAATCTGGCTGGGAAGCACTTCAAAATTACTGCACAATAGCTTCAGCAGTTCCTGGCGTCGGGGAGAACTGGAAGCGAGAACCCAAGAGCTGTTTTTATCCATTCCATTGACCCGCAAGATTAGTTTACAAGGTTAGAATCGGTATGATACAAAAACTTGATTCGCGAAGGGATTCAGGTTTGACATGAAAAGATACCATTGGCTGTTCACCATCATTTTTGTAGGGGTCGTCTTAGCCTCCTGGACGAGTTGGGCTACCGCCCAGAAGAATACCGGATCCGATGCCGCGTCAGAATCCCCCAATTTTGATTTCAGCATCTTCTTCACCGGAAACGCTCAAGGCAATATTGAACCGTGTGGCTGACCACGCAATCCCGCGGGCGGTCTGGCTCGCCGTGCTCAGATTTTAAATGAAATTCATTCTGAATTTCCGGATAAGTTTCGAATGCAAGTTGAAATCGGAAATTACATGCAGAATTTCGGACCCGATCGAATCATCAAGAATAAATGGGTCCTGCAAGGGATGCAACGGTTGGGCGTAGAGGTTTTCAACGTGGGAGAATGGGATATCGACGAATTAAGCGCCCAGGGGGTTGATCTCGAGAAAGACGCCCGATTTATTTCCGCCAACCTGCTCTCCGTCAAGACCAAGCGCCCGCTTCTGCACCCATTCTTGATCAAACGGATTGAACTTCCCGCCAAAAGAGCCTCCTACAAAATTGGCTTTCTCGGACTTTCCGCCAGAGACAGTTCCTATGTGACGGATGGGAAAGGATACCATTGGGAGGATCCCTTGGTTGCGGCGAAACAGTGGGTTCCCGAACTGAGAAATCAGTGCGATTTTCTCATCGTGCTCGCTTGCATGCCATCCAAGGACGCAGTGCAACTCGCCATTGACATCCCTGGGATCGACGTGATTGTGAATGGCTATCGACATCAGTGGAGCGATCCGCCAGCCCAAATCAACAAATCTACTGTCGTGTACGCAGAAGATGAGGGAAGAGTTCTTGGAGAATTGAGGCTCCAATGGGGGAACGGCGAAAAACCGCAGGTCATTCCTCTCAATCACCTGCTCACTCGAGTCGTGAAGGATGACCCGGAAATGGCCGCCTTTGTGGCGCAAGCCAAAGAAGAGATCACTGCTCAGCAACGAAATTTAGTCCTGGGAAATGCAGTCACAGCAGCGGCGAAGCCTCCACAGACCAACTCTCCGTTTGTCACTTCGACAGCCTGTGCGAGTTGTCACGCGGCAGCCTTTAAAGTCTGGCAGCACTCCAAACACGCTCAAGCCATTCAGATCTTAAAACAAGTACGAAGGGAATTTGACTCTTCCTGTGTGGGATGTCACACGACGGGTCGCGGGAAAACAGGGGGCTTCGAGGATTTAAATCAAACTCCGGAACTGGCCAATGTGCAGTGCGAAGCTTGTCATGGTCCAGGGAAAACGCACCGTTCGAGACCGTCCGAATCAAAAATGGCCAAACTGGATGCCACGACTTGTATTCAGTGCCACACGAAGTCAAATAGCCCGGACTTTGATTTTGCGACGTATTGGCCCAAGATTAAACACTGAATGCTCTTGGCAACTTGATGGACAAAGCAACCATGAATGAATTCCCGACACTACTACGGCAGACGATGGGACTCCTCCCCCAGAGTCCGGAATTGCGTGAGTGCCTGGCCCTGGCCCTTTGGAATCAAGTGGTCGGTGAAGCCTTGTCGAAGAAAACCCGACCGCTGCGACTCTCTCGCTCAACCTTGATCATCGAAGTCCCATCGCAGGCATGGCAAAAAGAATTGCACCTCTTGCGCCATGATATAATCGCGAAACTGAATGAACAGGCTGGATGCCGGTTGATTCACAACATTGAATTCCGGGTGGACTCCCATTTTCCCGATCCTCCAAATCCCCCAAGGATCCCACCTGCCGAGCCATTTCCCCAACCGTTGGAACTGCCCGTCGAGGCCATTCCGGATCAGGATCTCCGGCGGTCCTTTGTCGCGGCCGCCTTCAGTTATCTCAATCGAAATCGCTAAGGATCTCTCATGAAAATTGGAACTTCTGAAGTGGAATATGTGGCCCGACTGGCGCAACTCGCCATTACCGAAGAAGAAAAGGAGACGTTCATCGGGCAATTAAACTCGATTTTGGAGTACGTGGAACAGCTCAACACCCTGGATACGAGTCAAGTCGAGCCAACTGCCCAATTGGTTCAGGCCGGATCAGGCGCGGATTCCATGCGGGAGGACCTTCCGCAAACAGCCTTCTCGAACGAGGAATCCTTACAGAACGCCCCCTCCAAAAGCGCGGGGCATTTCAAAGTCCCCAAAGTCATAGCCGACCGGTAGGGGCCGAACACGTAAAGCTTGGCCCATTCCTGGAAACATTAAGGAGAGAAAGTACCCGTGGATTTTAGTGAAACGAGAATATCCGGAATCAAAAGACTGATTGAGAGTGGCAAGGCATCGGCAGTCGAAATCTGCCAATCCTATCTCAAGGCGATCGAGGCCCACGATCCCAAAGTACGCGCTTTTGTTCATAACGCTCCCGAACGGGCGTTGGCCCAAGCGGCGCAGGTCGACAAGTGGCGAGCCGAGGGTCGCCCTTTGCCTCCGCTGGCGGGCGTTCCCCTGGCCATTAAAGATAACATCATGATTCAGGGACAACGGTGTACCTGCTCTTCGAAAATCCTGGAAAATTTTGTGGCGCTCTATGATGCCACCGCAGTCCAAAAGCTTGCAGCTGCGGGAGCGGTGTTTATCGGAAAGACGAACCTGGATGAGTTCGCAATGGGCTCTTCCACGGAGAATTCGGCTTTCTTTCCCACGCGTAATCCCGCCGCGCTGGATTACGTGCCGGGTGGCTCCAGCGGGGGATCAACCGCGGCGGTTGCCGCACGAATGGCGGCGGCATCTTTGGGTTCAGACACGGGAGGATCGATCCGTCAGCCCTCTTCTTTTTGCGGGGTGGTGGGCCTCAAACCGACCTATGGGCGAGTGTCCCGTTACGGGCTCGTGGCGTTTGGTTCTTCTTTGGATCAAATTGGACCCATCGCCAACCACGTGGAAGATGTTGCCATTCTCATGGGGGAACTCGCCGGCAGAGATCCGCACGACTCCACCTCGAGTACTGTCGACGTTCCCAATTATCTCGCCTCACTCCAAAACAATGTCAAGGGGATGAAGGTCGGGTTGCCTCGGGAATACTTCCAGGGAGGGATTACTGAGGAAGTCCGTTCAAAAATTCAAGCCGGCCTCAAGGTCCTGGAAGGCCTCGGTTGCGAACTCATCGAAATCAGTCTGCCCCATACCTCCTATGCCATCGCCTGCTACTATGTCATTGCAATGGCTGAAGCCAGCTCAAACTTGGCCCGCTTCGACGGCGTGCGCTATGGCCTTCGCATCCTCGGAGAGGGCAGTTTGAATGACATGTATCGTCAGACGCGAGACCTCGGTTTCGGCGCTGAGGTGAAACGCCGAATCATCCTGGGGACCTTTGTGCTCAGTACGGGATATTACGATGCCTATTATCTAAGAGCTCAAAAGGTCCGGACTCTCATCAAGCAGGATTTTGACAGAGCCTTTGAGAAAGTGGATGTCATTATTTCTCCGACATCCCCGACTCCGGCATTCCGGCTGGGGGAGAAGAGCAATGACCCCTTGGCCATGTACCTCTCCGACATTTTCACGATTACGGCCAACCTCGCCGGAATACCGGGTCTCTCCGTTCCCTGTGGCAGGGACGCGCAGGGACTCCCCATCGGCATGCAGTTGCTGGCCAGGCAGTTTGATGAATCGCGCCTCCTGAATATTGCCCATGCTTTTGAAATGGCGGGTGGCTTACCGTCTGATCGGAATCCTTCCTTCCCGATCGAGACTCTCAGTCCTCTGCCAGTGCCGGGTTGGGGCCAACACCTCTTCTCACCATCAGGCCTTTAAGCCGCCTGCATGTTTCCTGGAACGAGACGCATTTCCAGCCGTTACAGTTTCAAGCCCGAAAATGATGAACCTGACCTTTTCCCCAGGTGACATCCGGTCTTTCGTCGTTACCGGACAGACGGGAGCGAGATAGCCCATCAGGCCGTTCATGCCCGAGATAAGGTCGAGCAGATCCTTTTATTGAAAGGAAAAGAATTTGGGGGGAGGATAGAAGAAGAGAGATCGGAGCAACGAAGTTCGCGAAAGTTCAAAAGGAGAGGCAGGTTGAAGTACAGACGGTTCCGGCATTCCTTGCTCCCTATGGCTGTCCTGTTAGGCGGCTTGCTTTGTTCGACGATTCGGGCAGGCACTGCCTCCCGCTTCGAAATGACCCCCGAAGTCGCCCGGATCTTGCGGGCGGGCCTCGACAGAATGTACAACTACGATGTGAAACAAGCCGATGCCCTTTTTGACGAATTAATTCAACGATTTCCAAATCACACGATCGGCTATATGCACAAAGCGGAATTGATTTGGTGGCTGGCGTTGATGGACAACACCAATGACACCCTCAAAGAAACATTTCGTCGATATAACGATCAGTCCTTGCTCAAAGGGGAAGAATTGCTTGCTCAAGACCCCAATGATTTTTACAACCAGCTCTATCTTGGCGCAACCTATGAAAATCAAACGAAGTTTTATATCTTTATTTCCAAGAGCTATCTTGGAGCCCTTACCTCAGGAATGAAAGGATACAAATACATAGAGGCCGCTCATGCGCTTAGACCAGAATATGTCGATTGCCTGATCGGTTTGGGCGCTCGCAATTACTTTGCAGGTTCCGTTCCTGCCATTTTCAAACCTTTCGCATTCCTTCTAGGTTCCCGGGGCAATAAGCAGGAGGGGATTCAGCAACTCCTGAGAGCGGCCACCAGTGGCGAATTCGGACAAACCGAGGCAAAAACCGTTCTTCTTGGCGTCTATTTAAATGAAAAAAAGTGGAAAGACTACCAGGAACTAGCTTGCGCATTGATCGCCCAATATCCTGCCAATCCTGTCCTCTATTTTTGGCTCGCCACAGCTTTCATTTCACAGAAGCATTGGGATGAAGGTATTCACCAGTTTGAAGCAATGATTGGCCAATACCGCGGGGACGAATGGCAATCCGGCCTTGGTTACGGGCTTTACCAGAAGGGGCGGCTGGAGTTCGAGAAGGGTGACACAGAGGCGGTTCTTCAGAGCCTCAACCGGCTTCTCAAATTTGATTTCAAGGATCAGAATCTCATGGCCCGAGCCCTATTATTGCGGGCCTTTGCCAATGACCTGTTGAAAAAGCGGGATTCAGCGCTGGCAGACTATCGCGCCACTTTAGCTCTACCCAATGTGGAAGAGACGCATCGAAAAGCTCGACGGTATATGGGGAAGCCTTATTCCGGCACCCGTTAAGGGCCATGGCAACGACGGTCGATTCAGCCCGGGCAAGAGCAATGTACCCATGAATCTCAGGAAACAATGATCCCACCCAAGTCACTCGTGACAGAAGACTCTCTTCCCAGTTACTCGAAAGGGGCCCTGATTTACAACCCCTATGCAGGGGGACTACGTAAGAACCCCGGGAAGATTGAGCTCATCTCGAGTGCACTCGAAACGCTCGGGATGGACCTCCAGCTCATACCGACCCGAGCACCCGGAGATGGCACGACTCAGGCTAGAAATCTTATCCAGTCAAACTGCCAGGTCATTCTTGCCTGTGGGGGTGACGGAACCATCAATGAGATCATCGGCGGGATGGCAGGAAGTTCGGTCCCGTTGATGGTTATCCCAGCGGGGACGGCCAACGTATTGGCTAATGAGATCGGAATGCCCCGCGATCCAGAGAAATGCGCCCAATTACTCCGCACCGGGGTCAGCCGTCGCATCTCCTTGGGAAAGGCCGGGGCACGCTATTTTGCGTTAATGGCCGGAGTCGGAGTCGATGCAGGTGTGGTCGCCGCCGTTGACCCGGGCGTCAAGGACAAACTCGGACAGGGGGCCTTCTGGTTGGCTGGATTTCAGCAATTGGGCCGATATCATTTTCTCCCTTTTGAAATCCGGGTCGACGGACATCCCTACTCTTGTACCTTTGCCCTTCTCAGCAAGACGCAAAGGTATGCCAGCCGTTTCCGGATTACTCCCGAGGCAAGCTTGTTTTCGGATGCCTTTGAAATCTGCCTGTTTCAGAGTACGAATCGCTGGCGCTACCTCATTTACTTGTTGTTTGTCATGCTCCGGAAACACGGACATCTTAGCGACGTCACAAGGATTCAAGGGAAGGAAATTGAGGCGGTGGGGCCCGGTCAAATCACCGTCCAAGTCGACGGAGAATTGATCGGGACCCTTCCCCAACAATTCCATATTCAGTCCGATGCGTTAACCTTGATCATGCCAAGGAACAGCGCCAGGTAAGATTGGGATCGGAATGAGACGGAAATCAGCTTTAGCCATCATCGCATTGGTTGTGATCTGGGGAACACTCGCCGTGATCCGTTGGGGAAGGCCCTACCCATGGAAGATCGTTTTAATCGGCCAACTCTCCACGGATCCACAAAAGGGAATCAACCAGTGGCGCCTCAAGGATCTCGCGGACGGGGAAACGATCATCGAATCGGACACCAATCAGGATGGCCGTGTCGACCAAATCCAATGGGGAAACCCCGGAGGAGAAATCCGTGACCTCTCCGACATCTCCCGGACAGGAGCACCCCCCAAGAAGCTGATCATCTGCCTGGATGGCGTTCCCTATGACGACATGGCCGAATTGTGGGATCGCGGTTATTTTCGTGAATTCGCGCGGCCCGGCAAACTGATTAGCGTCTTTCCTTCTCTCAGCGATGTCGCCCTGACTGCGGTTTTGCACACGCCTCCCGTTCCCGGTTATGAAAATCTTTATTTTGACCTGGGAAAAAATCAGATTGGCGGCGGAGCCTTCAGCACCGTCTCAAAAATCCGAATGCCCTACCTGGACGCCCTAGACTATGACGAGCCCGGAATCTTCAAGGGGTTAGCCTACATCCTTCCCATGAAAACATATTATGCCGATGTAGGCCGCTTCAACCAAAGGATTGCTTCAAATTCGAAACCCGTCTACACGGCCCATATCTGCTCGACAGACGCCATCTGCCATATTCTTACCCGGGAAGAATTTATGAAGAAAATGACAGAGACGGATCGCATGTTGCGTGAAGTCGTCATCCGTAACCATGCCAATCTGGACATCGTTGTGTTCTCGGACCATGGGAACAGTCATGTTACAAATCACCGCATTGATCTGGATGCCTACCTCGCTCCGTACGGCTTTCGAATTGAATCTTCCATCAGGGATGAGTGGAGTGTCGCCATTCCAAAGTTCGGTCTCGTGGGAGCCATGCCGGTGTATACGCAGCCAACAACGGTCGGGAAGCTCGTCCCCATTCTCGTCAAGGTGGAAGGGATCGATTTCGTCGCTTACCTTGCCCGCGGGGAGGTTCGCCTCGTGTCAGCAAAAGGGGAAGCATTGATTCACGCGGAGGAGGGAGGGAAACGATTGCGCTATGAAGCGTTACAGGGAGATCCGCTTGAGCTGAAGCCCATCCTGGAACGGATGAGCAGAGAGCAGATCCTCGATAGCGATGGCTTCGCAACACCTGATCAGTGGTTTTCCTATACCGCGGAACATGAATATGCCGATGCCATCAACGCGCTTTATCTTGGGATGAACAACCATGTCACCAATCGAGCCTCACTCATGGTGAGCTTTAAAGACGGTTACCATTATGGCAGCCCCTTCTTCGACAAACTGGTGACCATGCGGTCAACGCACGGAAATCTGCATCGGATGTCGATGACCGGGTTTTACATGCGGAACCGGCCCATGCCCGATAAGATCCTGGCGGCACGAGAGCTTTTGGCCGATGAACTCCATTGAGGGCTTCCCGTTCCTCCCAGTCAAGCCGATCGGTTTGACGTTCATCTGAAGAATTCGCGATCAATACGAAGCGGGTGTTCCCATCAATCCTCCACCTTGAGTTTCACGTCAGCTGAAAATTTCTTGAAATCGCGAAATTCGATGACGTTTCTGGAACTGACTCGATTCGGCCTCTCCTGGATGAGTATTTCAGCAGCCAGGGGGAGAAGAAAATGTCTCTCTTCGATGCCTTCAATTCTGCGTTCACCATATTCGGTCGTGGTTTCTGAATAAAGGATTGGGAACCGGGGCGGGAGCGAGAGCGTATGCTGGCTGATTTTCAATATATTGCGGGTGCCAGCGTCAACCCAGATGGCGCCTTCGTATCCTACCTTCAAGGAATAAGTGCTCTGATAGGAGAGCGTCCAGGCGGAATGGTCCGGTGAAACAATGAATCCGAAGATCAGAGCGCGCGTTCCTCGATATTGATCTTCTCCCTCTTTCCAAAATTTGGCCTGGGTTTCCGCGAGAAAGAGAGAATGCAGAAGACTGCCAAATTCGCCAAGAGAGATCACACTTCCGATGGAATCAATTCGTTTCGTGGAAGGCCGGCCGTTGATCGAGAGATTCGAGTAACTCTCCTGTCCCTCATGAAATGCCACATCGGCTTCCACCGTATCCTGTAATTGCCATTGGCCTCCCCCCAGCGGCCCCCGGTAGCGACGAGTCACCTGATGGCAAATAAAATCGGGCAAGTTGTCGGAAAATCGAAAGGCATTCTTCCTCACCTCATTCAGCACTTCGCTCCCATTTCCCGTGGGCATTCCTTCCTTTCCTTCTCGCGCGGCAACGGGCTCCCGGACTAAGACTGCCAGGATCAGGCATAGAAATCCAAAAACATGGCCGCTTGGCGGGCAGCGACCCTGCTTGGAAGTGACCATCTTGAAAAGCGATCGAGGGTTGAAGTAACTGCCCATGAGCTGAACCTGATGGCGCCATCAACGGCTCCTGTCGACGGCTCGTTCGGTTTCAATGGAAGTCAAAATAGAAACGGAGTCTCCAAACCCACTTCGAGGTCTGGTGAATTCCGTGATTATGACGTTGGGCTCTGCCAGAGTACATGGCCGACAAAGAAGGGGCCGAGTGTCTGGATGTACTCCGAGGTTTGGCGGGTCTTGCGCATGGTTTGCACGATGTGGGAAAGCGGATGGAGTTGCTTGCCAATCAGGCCAATCAGAAAATCATTGTCGTGCGCGTCCAGTCCATGGCAGGCCAGCCGGATGTCGTGGGCGAGATCGGCATCGCCGTAGGCTCTCCCAATGGTGCCGTGTTCGCGAAGGATGCTCCCCTGCTCCTGCGGCGTGAGCTTCGAAAAAGCTCCCGTGCGTCTCAGCGGATACCAAATGGCCCAAGGCCAGGAGGGATTCAGCACAGTCCGTCGCGGTTTGTGCACCAGCCAGTCTTCAAGATCCGGTTCATATCCCGAAGAATAGGATCGGCCGACCATCGTATACTCCAGCTTCTGGCTGAGCTCCTGAAAAGGAGCCGCATTGACCAACTCGCGAAGTTCCCTTACAAAAAAAACCGGATCCTCATGCATGGTCAAAACTCCGACCCCACGCGGATCATTCATATCCTGATAAAGAACCGAAGGCACACCGCGCTCTGCCAAAGCGGAGACGAGCCTGCCGGACTCCAAACACCCCCCGAATACCTGGAGCTGCATGAATAACCGGCGATCTGACGTTTGCTGGTTCGCGCCATGCTCCAGAACGTTGGTCTGGATATCCACAGATTGAGTCATACCGTTTCCTCTTTTCGCAATCTATCGCTTGTTTTGTTCCAAGCGTTCCCGAAGCCGATCCAGATCCCCTTGCACCCGGTGTTGTCTTCGCGAAATGCTGAACATATAAGCAAAAAGCAGAATCCAAATGGCTGAGTAAGCCGCAAACAAATAATTCATCGGTTCCTCCCTGTCTCGATTTCTACCTGCCGCTGTAAGGCTTCGACGGACTCTTTGGATAGTTCAAGGTCGGAACGCAACTTCCACAAGTAGAGGTAGAGGAGTGTAAACGCCCCTAATGAAATAAAGAAGGCGATCTTCATCTGAGGATCAAGTCCCGATCCTTGACCTCCTGCCATTACCGGTGAAGGATGCTGCGTTCTCCACCAACGATTCGACATGTAGACGATCGGCACATCGATCGCACCGAGAATTCCAAAAATAGCCGAAAATCGTGCTTTTTGTTCCGGGGCCTCGATCAAGCGGCGAAGCATGAGATAGCCCAGGTATATCAACCAAAGCACGAACATCGACGTAAGCCGTGCATCCCACGCCCACCAGACTCCCCAGACAGGCTTGGCCCACAGCGGACCGGTCACCATCACGATCGTCGCAAAAATAGTCCCCACCTCAGCGGCGGCGGACGCTTTGAGATCATAATTGCGAGTTCGCTTTGCTAAAAACAAAATGCTGTAAACAAGGACGCAGAAAATGGCGAGGAAACTAATCCATCCGGCCGAAGCATGGAAATAGAATATCTTTTGAACTTCAAGCATCGACGCTTCAATCGGAGCGTAGATGAAAATGGCATAGAGGGCCACAAGCACACTTAGAAAGGTTAACAGACCCAGCCACCTCATCGATTTCATAGTCACCGCCCTACGTCCTGATTTCGCTAACCGTCCGTTGGAGGGTCCGACTCGATCCCCCACCTTGCCGAAACCACTATCCGAAGCAATTCTTGAGACTCAATCTCACTTCTCCGACTTCCGCGCTTCTATGCCTCAACCTATTCTTCCAAGACAAAATCGAACAGGAGGAGAGGGAGAGTCAGAAAGATAATATTATAGACGACTAGAAACTTTACCCAAAACCCCAATGATTCCCCCGGCGGATCAGTAAAAATGGCAGCGGTTGACTCTACCGACCCGATGACTGCCGGCAATACCAAAGGAATGAGCAGGACAGGGAGCATCACATCACTCATTCGCGTGTTCATAGAGACAGCCGCCAGAATGGTCCCGATCGAGGCAAAGGCGAGAGTCCCCAGCAGAGTGATGAGCGACAGCCAGCCCGCGCGCGGAAGCAAATCAAAATTAAAGAACAAGGTGAAGCAAAGCAGGATGACCAATTCGGCAATCAGCATAAAGACTAGATTCGCCATCATTTTCCCAACGAAAATCACGCCCCAGCTCGTCGGCGCCATCAGGAGCCCTTGCAGTGAGTCATTTTCCCGCTCCCCGGCAAATGAGCGATTCAGGCCCAGAATGCCAGCAAAAATAAACGTCATCCAAAGTAGTCCCGGGCCGAAGCGCTCGGTCTCTTGGCCGTCAGGTTCAAAGGCGAAGTGGAACATCAGGATCACCAGCAGTCCGAACATGAGCATCGACGTGAGAGCGTCTTTTGTCCGGTACTCGATGACGAGGTCTTTCCAAAAGATGGTAAAGGATTGACTAAGAAATTTCACGTTGCCGCTCTTTGAGGAATCGTTTGTACTTCTCGCGAACGGAGGCCCAGTTCTCTGTCATCTCCTCCTCAATTCTGCCATGTTCCACGATGGCCCACCGCTTGGCTCGTTCCAGGCCTTGTTCCAAATCGTGCGTGGCCATGATCACCGTCTTTCCCTGTTCTACATAAGACTTAAGCCACTCTCCCAGCAATTCAGCGGCTTCGAAGTCCAACCCCGTAAAAGGTTCATCCAGGAGAAGGATTTCAGGACGGTGCAACACCGCCCTCGCAATGGCCAGGCGCTGCTGCATTCCCCGGGAAAATCCCCCGATCTGTCGATGGGCATGCTTCTCCAAGCCAACCCAATGAAGCGTATCCCGAATTTGCGCTTCGGGTCGAGGCAATTGGTAGAGCCTGGCAAAGAACAAGAGGTTTTCAAAGGCGGTGAGGTGGCGGTAAAGAAAACTCGAATGGGCAACAAAGCCCAGCCGTGCGCGAACTTGCTCAGGATTGGCAAGGGCATCAATTCCACAGACCCGCACCTGGCCGGCATTCGGTTTGAGGATACGGGCAATCACTCTCAGCAGTGTGGACTTTCCTGCCCCATTTCGCCCCAGAAAGACCAGAAATTCTCCGGAAGAAACCGTCAGGTTGATTCCCCGCAAGGCATACGTCTGCCCAAACCATTTCTCGATATTTTCAACCTGGATGCTGGGACTGAATGAAAGATTTGACGTGGCCATCCAATACTCGTCCGCTCATCCTGCGGAAACGGCTACAGCCCTC
The DNA here is from genome assembly GCA_046331665.1 of Terriglobia bacterium. Classification (GTDB taxonomy): domain Bacteria; phylum Acidobacteriota; class Terriglobia; order Versatilivoradales; family Versatilivoraceae; genus CAWBAT01. The sequence goes on from JAXLQK010000020.1 coordinate 100,810, forward strand.
CGCCTAGAATCGCCGGTTGGGGAGAATCCCGCCTGAATTATCGTCCCTTCTCTTTCAATCTTGCCTTGGCCTCGAGGCTCTGCCGCACCGCCAAAGCCAATATGACCGCGAAGATGAGACCGAACCCCGAAACCAGGTACAACCAGTTTTCGAATACCGGGTTCGGGAGACGGACGACTTTCATTCCGGGAAGCTCAGATTCCTGCTCCATTCCTTCTGAAGGGCCCTTCTCACTACTTTCGGAGATCTGTGGGGCTTCTCCGGTGATTCGCAATTGAAGCTGCTTTTCCTTGGCCGGAACAGACACTTCGTAGGCTGCCGCCTTCGTCATCGAGTCCGTTCCGGCCGCTTTAACACCAGATCCGGTCAGTTGCAAATCCGAAGGCAGGACCAACAACCGCGTGTTCAGAGGACCATAATACAATCGCTGGGCAAACTCCCTTTGGTTTGAGGAAAAGTTGACCTTATAGGAGATCCTGATTTCATTCTTCCCCGGCTTCATCGGATATTTGATCGCGTACCCTCCTTCTTGACGCCGTACAGGATTCTGCGGCAGGGGAATGCCCATGCCTCCCACAACCGCCACGTTCAACTCACTCACCAGCTCCGGAGAAGGAGTGTCAAAAAGGAATGATCCGTCCGAAATAACCAGGGTTTTTGGAGGAACACTCTCGTTGGTCAAGAAATACTGCTGCTGCACAAAAAGCTGCGAACCACTGGCTTGAGCGAGCATCAAAGGCAATGAAACGTGAATCCCTGTCATACTCGTGGTCGGTTCATAGACCATCAGCTTCACGGGAACATTGAGGTTTTGATCCGGAGTCACCGTCAGATTGTAATTGACGCCGCGATAGATGGCGCGAAGCAACCAGTGAGGTGTCTGGGTCTCCTCAGACAAGGAAAACTGGAACTCACCTGCGGAGTTGGTCGTAGTATCCGACGTATTTTGCATCCCCGCTCCGAGCACCAACAGTTCCACCTTCTGCCCGCCGAGCGGATGTTGGTCCGTGCCGTTCACCACCAAACCTTTCAGCACCTTGGCAGCCTGAAGTTCGAAGGGGAAAAGGACACCCAAGCCAAGAGTCATGAGCCAAAAAAATGATTGAGCGGGAAGCGACAAGGTCCTTCCAAGGAGACAGTTAGGTAGTTTCATTCACAGCCGATCTCTTCGTTGAGTTGTCCGCAGGCGGGTTATCGTTTGGACTTCTTGCTGTTCTTCAGCACTGCCACTACTTTTGCTTCCCCCGGGTTTTGGAGGGTCTCCGGTTGTAACCCTTCAATCTCACGGAGGAGTTGATAGGCTTCGTGACTGAACTCCTCTCGGAGTCGATGAAAATCATTATCTGAAAGCTTTCCCATCTTATACTCAAACTCGAGATCCTTAATATTTTCGTAAACTCTTTCCTTCTTCCTGAGAAGCCGTTTCAAGGGACTCGGGTTCCCTTCCAGGCCTGTCCATGACCCGCTCCTGGCGCTTGCCAGGATGGGGCGAAAAACCAGGAGCAAGGTCGCCAAGGTAACCAACGAGCAGACAATCAAAGACGAAGCCGACATTCCTTTTCCTCTACCTTCATCAATCGTAGTCTTTCAGTTCCTTCTCCATCTTCTCCCGATAGGAGTCTGGCATGGGAGGCGCCGCCCCCGGACCTTCCACGACCAGAGCAGGTTTCCTTCTAGACCAGGCGCGGATGAGGAGGTACACGACGATCAATCCAAGAAACAGCATCACAAAAGGCATCGTCCATGCGGTCAAATCAAACCCTCGAGTCGTTGGCGTACTCAAAATCAGCCGACTGTACTTCGCCACAAATGTTTCCCGGATTTCCTGCCGGGACTTTCCTGCTTTCAAGTACCCTTGGATTTCCTCTTGCAGGGGGACCGCCGAGCCGCAGTTCACCATGCCGCAAGCAGACAACTGATGATTACACCCGCATTGGCAGACAAATTCCTCGGCAACTTTTTTGACTTCGGGGGGAAAGGCCTGGGCAAAGCCCTGGGGAACACTGAACAGCGCAGCACTGATCCCACAGCAGAGCACCACGGCCAACCTGAGGGATCCTCGACTTTTCCTAATCCATTGGTCCGCGTGAATCCACTTGGAATAAAGCATGCTAAGCCTTTGCCAACTCCTTGACTTCGAGCCCGACCCCCTGCTCCTTCTCCTTGCGCAAAGCCTTCTCATGCCGATCTGGGATGAGACAAACCAAAGTACCCACCATGAAGACAAAGGCACCCAGCCAAACCCAGGCGACCAATGGATTCAGAAAGACATGCAGAATCGCCCGCGACCCGTCCTGATTAAAGCCGAGCACTACATAAAGATCATCTCGTAAGGTTGAGCGCAGTGCCACCTCGGTGGTTGCCTGTTCGCTGGCGCGATAAAATCGCCGTTCTGGCTTGAGCGTCTTGAGTTCCTTGCCGTCCTGAGACACCTTTACGACTCCAACCGCGGTCGCATAGTTGGCATTTTCGGATTCCTTGATATCCTGCAATTTCAAGGTATAGCGGCCGATTTGAACGGTCTCCCCCTTCACCATTTCCTTTTGAACTTCCTGGTTAAACCCGGCGCCAGCGAATCCGACAAAGAGAAACACCATCCCCATATGTACGATGTAACCACCGTAACGGCGCGTATTTCGGAAGGTCAAAATCCACAGGGCCTGAGGGTAACTCTCTCCCTGCCGACGCCGGGCGATGGCCCCCCGATGAAACTCGGCCACAATGGTGCACGCCACAAACACGCAAAGAACCAGACACATGAAGGAATAAAGATTCCGCATGCCAAAGATCAGGAAAACGATTCCAACGCCTAAAGAGACAAGCGTCGGCAGGGTGAAATTCCGGCGCAGGCTTTGCAACGAAGTCTTTCGCCAGGCCAGCAGAGGACCGACGCCAGTGAGGAAAAGGAGGAAGAGTCCGAGAGGGACTTCCACCTTGTTGTAGAACGGGGCGCTGACGGTGCGTTTTTCATTCTGGAAATACTCGGAAAGGATTGGGAAAATCGTCCCCCACAAAACGGCAAACATGGACGCCAACAGGGCCAGGTTATTGAAGAGGAAACTGCTTTCGCGCGACACTACGGAGTCGAGGCGGTTCTCGCTCTTTAAGGCGTCCATCCGGGTGAGCAGCAGATACAGGCAGAATCCGATCATGATAAAGAGGAAACTGGAGAAGTACGGGCCGATGGGAGATTGCGCGAATGCATGAACTGAAGAAACGATGCCGCTCCGGGTAAGAAACGTTCCGAAAATACAAAGTAAAAAAGTCGACAGGATGAGCACCATATTCCAAATCTTCATCATCCCTTTTCGCTCCTGCATGATGACCGAGTGAAGAAAAGCCGTCGCCGTCAACCACGGCATCAGGGAGGCATTCTCCACCGGATCCCAACCCCAGTACCCTCCCCATCCCAAAACGACGTAGGCCCATTTGGCTCCCAAAAGGATCCCAATCCCCTGAAAGAGCCATGGCACCATCATCCAGCGGCGTGTAATGCGAATCCACTCCTCATCCAGGTCACGTGTGATCAATGCCGCTACGGCAAAGGCAAAGGGGATCGTAAATCCAACGTACCCCGTATAGAGGACAGGCGGATGAATGACCATTGCCCAGTATTGCAACAAAGGATTCAACCCTCGACCGTCCATGGGGGTGAATGGCGTTGCGGCAGCGGCTCCTCGAATCAGCCCGATCCGATCAAAAGGATTGGCGACAAAATTATTGACGAGAAGAAAGAAGCCCGCCACCAGAGCGATGACACCCACTACGTAAGGCATCAGATGACGATTCCGGTTCCGGTTCTGGATGACGGTAACAAAAGCATAGAGGCACAAAATCCAGCACCAGAAGACCAGTGAGCCCTCCTGCCCGCCCCACAGGGCCCCAAACTTGTAGAACCAAGGCATGGCCCGGTTGCTGTTCTGCGCCACAAACTGCAAGTTGAAATTGTTGCTGAGAAGCTGATACCAAAGAGAGAAGACCGTCAGCGTTACGAGAACGGCAAAGGCAAGAACGGCATTCTCCGCGGTCTCGACCAGGCGGCGGTTCCCAATCGCGCCCCCCAGGAAGGATCCGACGGCCGCATAACAGGCCAGACAGAAGGCAAAGAGCAAACAAAATTGTCCAAAATCACTGACTAAGGTGAGCATACTCAGTCCTTACTCTGATCATTGCTTCATGATAATTAGGGTGGCTGCTTGTGACGCGGATAAAACAGTGAATGCTAAACCCATCCAGCTTCTCAGGCGCTGAATGTCTTCAATCCAAATTTCTAACTCTTGTTGGGCTTGGCATAGGTGGCCTCATACTTCGAGGCGCACTTAGCCTGGATTTTGACGGCTTCAAAGCTGCCATCAGCCTTCAAATGCCCTTCGGCCAAAGCCTGGGCCCCGTCTTTGAACGTGTCTGGCAAAAGGTCTTTTCCAACATACCGGACAGGAAGGATTTCTCCCTTTTGTTCCAATTGAAAGTTCACCGATCCTGAGGTCCGCTCAATGCTCCCGCCTACCACATTCCCGGCCACTCTAAGACGTTTATTGAACGCATCGCCCTTCATCTGCTTGAGCTCGTCCACGGTCTTGTAGTAAGCCAGGCTTTCATTGAAACCGCTGAACCCCAGCCACGCAATTGCCCCGACAATGATCAAACTGCCTATCAAAAATTTTACGGTCCGTCGATCCATGGCCTCCATCCCTCTTGATCAATCATTAATGGGAGACGTTACTTCATAGACTGCACCACGACCTATTCTAACACCCCGCAGGATGAATCTCCAAAACGAATCCGCCGAAGGACTTATGCGCCTTACAGCCTCATTGGGATGGCGTATTTTCCGGGCTTAGCCTCGTGGCTGTGGAGGACATTCCCTGTTCCACATGCCATTTCAGAGCCAACCCTTGTGGTGTAGGCATTTGATTTGCCACAAGTGGAAGTTTCTTACGAATCTTCCCACGAAAAGAGCCAAACCCAGTTCAGACAAAATTTTACCCGTCTGGAAATGTTTTCGGCGACAGCCGGCGGTAGTTTCTTCATTGTACAAAATGGTGGTTCTTACCTATCAACCGCGAGGTTTGGCGCAGGGGCTTACACGGAGGAAATTCTCTCAATGCAAAGATTCCGCACACCGTCAGACACTTACTCAATAAGGGGAACAGTAGACGCCATGCTCTCAAGCGATTTCGTTGACTCGCCCAAAAACGCGGTTATGATATTGGTTTATTGCCTCTAAGACTATGATTGAAACTCGGAAAACCATTTGTAATCGTGATTGTCCCGATGCTTGCGGGATCGTGGCCACGGTTGAGGACGGGAAGGTCACGAAAATACGGGGGGACAAGGACCATCCGCTTACACGAGGGTTTCTTTGTTACCGAACCAGTCTTTTTCTTGGCACGCAATATTCTCCTGATCGGATCAAGACGCCGCTCCTCCGCCACCATGGCAAATTCCAACCGATCCCCTGGAACGAGGCCTTGGACCTCGCAGCCGATCGCCTGCTGAAGATTCGGGAGGAATCGGGCCCGGAAGCGATCTTCCATTATCGGAGTGGAGGCTCGCTTGGCATGATTAAGCACCTGAATGATTATTTTTTCGAGCTGTTCGGCCCGGTAACGATCAAACGTGGAGACATTTGTTCTGGCGCGGGGGATTCTGCCCAGGAGCTCGATTTCGGGGAAGAAGACAGTCACGATATTTTTGACCTGCTCCACTCGAAGCATATTGTGCTTTGGGGGAAAAACGTTTTTACCTCCAGCCCCCATACCGTTCCAATCCTCATGGACGCCAAGGCAAAGGGTGCCAAGCTTGTTCTCATCGATCCTGTCTGCCATAAGACCATCAATCTCTGTGAAAAATTCATTCAGCCGCGGCCGGCGGGTGATTTTGCATTGGCCATGGCCGTCGCCCAGATTCTTTTTCATGAGGGGTGGGTTGATCCTGAAGCCAATCAGTATTGCGACCATCTCGACGCGTTCCGCAAGCTCGCTTCCCAAAAGTCCGTTCAAGAATGGTGCGAGGAAGCCGATGTCCCTGCGGATTCAGCCTTGGACCTGGCGCGCAGGCTTGGTTCCGAGAAACCCACGGCCATCCTGGTGGGATGGGGAATGGGCCGGCGCGGAAATGGAGGGGGCATCGTTCGAGCATTGGACGCCCTCACTGCGATTTCCGGCAACATAGGGATTCCCGGGGGAGGAGTTTCCTTTTATTTCAAACGCCGTGGAGCCTTTGATCTCTCCTTCATCCAAGGGCAGAAGGTTGCCCCACGAACGATTTGTGAACCTTTATTTGGACCTGAGATTCTCAAAACGAACCAACCGCCCATCCGGGCAGTCTGGGTGACCGCGGGAAACCCCGTCGTCATGCTTCCCGAATCCTGGACCACCGTTGAAGCCCTAAAGTCACGAGAATTCGTGGTCGTGGTCGATTCTTTCCTTACCGACACTGCACGCCTGGCTCATCTGGTATTGCCGACAACAACTCTCCTGGAAGACGATGATCTGCTCGGTGCTTACGGACACCATTGGATTGGAGCTTCGACTCCGGTGGTAAGCCCGCCGGAAGGCGTGAAGACTGACTTGGAAATCATCCAGGGACTGGCAGACCGGGTGGGTCTCGGCGCCCAGATGAGTGGATCGGCGCGGGAATGGAAACAACGGATGATACGGTCCAAACTAGAGCCCCGAGGAGTGACTTTGGAGCAATTGGAACAAGCGGCGGTTCGCAACCCAATTCCCTCAAGAATTCTCTTTGCTGACCGCCATTTTCCCACCCTCTCGGGACGGGTCAATCTGGTGACGACGAATCCACCCCAGGTAGAGGCCAATCCTCAATTCCCATTTTTCCTCATGTCGATCTCAACCGAGAAGTCTCAGTCCTCGCAATGGGCAGTAAAACTGGACGGGTTCATTGAAGCCACGGTTCATCCCGAAAGCGTACCTGAAATTCCCGAGGGAGAATTGGCCCGGCTGGAGTCTGCCATCTCATCCATTGTGGTGCGCATCCGGTACGATTCCCGGCAACGACGCGACGTGGTGTTGGTCCCCAAAGGCGGACATCTTCAAGCGGGCCACTGCGCCAACGCCCTGCTTCGCGCCAAAACGACCGACCTCGGTGAAGGAGGCGCACTCTATGATGAACGAGTTCGAATTGTTGCCTTGACGGCGGGATCCTCGCTGAGCTGAGCTCATTGAAGAAATTCACCGCCAACGGATTCAGGCTACATCCCAACCTTCTTTGCTTTGGAGGCCGCCATGCGCAAACTCATAACCATCCTCTTTCTGGTTTCGTTATGCTTCCTTTGGGGACGGTCCACCCTGACCACGTCACCCAAGGCATCCTCGATTCCTCCCTCGGAAGACAGTGCCCATGCCGCCCTGGAAAAGTCTTCCCGGCACGGGGAATACGTCGATCTCAAGCTTCCTGGGGAACAACATCCTCTGAGAGCCTGGGTCGTTTACCCTGAACGAAAAGATAAGGCTCCGGTTGTGATCGTCATTCACGAGATTTTCGGGCTGAGTGAGTGGATACGCGCGGTCGCCGATCAGCTTGCCAGCGACGGATTTATTGGGATAGCTCCTGACTTGATTTCCGGCAAAGGCCCTGGCGGCGGCAACAGCGACTCAGTTTCAAGTCGGGACGATCTCATCAAGTTAGTCCGCGGCCTGACGCCCGAAGAAACCCGCACCCGGCTGAACGCCGCCTATGAATATGCAACGAAGATTCCAGCGGCCAATCAGAAGATCGCAACAGTTGGATTTTGTTGGGGAGGAGCCACCAGCTTTTCCTACGCGACACAACAACCTGGGATCGTTGCCGCCGTGGTCTATTATGGAACTTCACCAGACTCCCCTTCCCTGGCTGGAATTAAGGCCCCGATCCTGGGCTTGTACGGTGAAAACGATGCCCGCGTCAATAGCACCATCGATGCCGCAGCATCTGAGATGAAGAAACTGGGAAAAGTCTATGAAGTGGAAATTTTCAAGGGAGCCGGTCACGGCTTTCTGAGAGCCCAATCCGGACAAGACGGGGCAAATTTGAAAGCATCCGAGGCCGCCTGGCCCCGGATGCTGAGTTTCCTGCAAAGGCAGATGAGCTGACCTTTCAGGTACGAGTCGAATCTTTACGCTAATTCAGTTTGGCCTGGGACGGCGATCGGTGGGACGGGCATGGGGCCAAAGCTTAGCTCATTCGGCATCAGATCCTGCGTGGAATTCAGCGCCTGATCCCAAGTTACAGCCTTGCCCGTGTAAGCGGACATTCTGCCCATGATGGCCGTCAGCGTGCTTTCCGCCACATTCTTCAGTTCATTGATCGGTTTCCCATCACGGATACTGCTGATGAGGTCAATATGTTCTTGTAAGTAGGAATCGACTTCCTTTTCCGTAAACTCCCAATTTACCGCCCCCTTGATTACATATTGCTGACGGTCCACAAAAAACGCATTTCCTTTGGTTCCCACCACCGCCTCGGAGACACTTTTGGCACAGCCATCAATTTGCCGGGCCATACTCAAGACGTGCACGTCGTTGGGGTACTCATAATCGATAGCAAAGTGGTCAAAAATTTGGCCGTACTCAGGCCCTGTTCGCACTTGTCTCCCGCCCATGCCGACGGCGCGCAGCGGGTGGCTTCGGGTTGCCCAGTTGATCACATCCAAATTGTGCACATGCTGCTCCACGATATGATCTCCTGAAAGCCAGGTAAAATAGAGCCAATTCCGGAGCTGCCATTCCGTATCGCTCCAGCTTGACTGTCGATCCTTTTTCCAGAGCCCCCCCTGATTCCAATAACAACGGCCTGCCACGATGTCTCCGATCGCCCCTTCATGAATCATCTTCATGGCCTCCCGGTAGCTTCGTTGATGGCGGCGCTGGGTTCCTGCGGCGATGGAAAGCCCCTTGGTCTTTGCTTCTTCATAAACCTCTAGGCAGGTCCGGATTCCGGGGCCGTCGACTCCCACGGGTTTTTCCGTGAAGATATTCTTGCCCGCCGCCACCGCAGCCTTCAGATGGAGCGGTCGAAAACCCGGAGGCGTGGCCAGGATCACGTAATTAATATCGCAAGCCAGAACCTGCTTGTAAGCATTGAAACCGGAAAAACACCGATCTTGAGGGAGGTCCACGTTATTGGGATTCTTTTCCATCAGGAATTTGCGGCCGTCATTCAAACGATCCGGAAATAGATCCCCCAAGGCGACCAATTTTACATTAGAGGCAGCCTGCAAAGCCTGCGTGGCAGCTCCTCTGCCCCGCCCGCCGCAACCAATCAGGCCGACTCGAATCGTGTCACTCCCGGCGGCATGGACCGCCGGCAAATCCCCTATACGCGAAGCAATAGACGCACCCAGGACTGCCGCCGAAGAATCTTTCAGAAATTCCCGGCGTGATGCCAGCCTCGAGGTTGGTTGGGTTTGCTTTTGCATGTGTGTCTCTTCTCCTTTTTTCAAAAATGGAATGAGGACGAATCTTTCCTGAAAAAAATGTTTTTCTTCGTTCAAGATGCCCGCACCCAGGCGAAGGTTAGCCGGGACCGGGATCAGGTTTCATTCTTTGATTACTTTTGACCGCAACCCTCTCAGGTTTTCCTGTTCCTCCAGGGCCCGGACCACGCGAAACCCGACAAAGGTAGCATTCGTGTGCCACCAGATGCTTTTCGGTTGCTGGGGATCCAGCATGCTCCAATCATCATTCGAAGCGCGCCGGGCGGCGGAGCGAAGCAATGGGGCTTCATCGTCCCAGGAACCGCCGCGGACAACATGAGGATAATGCTTTTCCGTGGGAATGAATACGGGCGCGATGGCGGGAGTTCCATCTTTAAAGGTGGAATAAAATTTGGCGTCATACTCATCCAGGACCCATTCGGCTGCATTCCCATGCATATCATACAATCCCCACGGATTTGGCTTTTTTGTCCCCACCTTTTGCGGTTTGCCGTGAGAATTGGATCCATACCAGGCAAACTCGCCGAGGTTCGCCGCATTGTCACCGAATGAGTATTCTGTCCGGGTTCCGGCCCGACAAGCGTACTCCCATTCCGCTTCAGTGGGCAGTCGATAAACTTTTCCGGTCTTCACCGATAGCCAATGGCAATATTCCATGGCTGCATGATGGGTAATACAAATGACCGGCTGCCCCTCGCGCCCCAAACCAAATGTTTCATCGGCATAAGGGGGCGTGGGACGAGTCACTGCATCGGCAGACTTTTCACTGCCAGATTGTGAATTCAGATCGACGCCTTGCTGTTTCTTCCTTTTGATGTCCAGGCTGAAGGCAAAGAGATCGTATTCATCCCACGTGACCTCGGTCTTCTCCATCCAGAAAGGCGGCAGGACAACCTCATGCTGGGGACCCTCATCCGGAAATTTCTGGGCCTCAGCCGACGGACTTCCCATCTGAAAGCGTCCCCCGGGAATGGCGACCATTTCAAATTTCACGTTTGTTCCTGGAATGGTTTCAACGTAGGATTGCATTTTTTTTGCAGATTCTGAGTTCTCACCTTTGACATCTTGCTGTTGGGCCGCATGGACTACCAGTAGAATCGTCAGAAGGATGATGACAACGGTTCCAGAAATGAGAAAATGCCTCTTCATGCAATGAGCTCCTTGGATTGGATCCGCCGAGACTTTCCCTCGCACCTCTCAAGAGTTGGCACATCGAGCGGAAACTCGATTCTAGCATTCGAAAATGATGACTCAAAGAGAATCTTGGATCAGCGGAGAAGGGCCAACGACGCGAGGCTAAGACCCCCGTGCGACGAGACGGTGCGTACACTTCCGGTCTTCAATTTAGAAGGAAAGAAGGCTTCATGAGTCGCTCCCTCAGGCCTCCGGATAAAGGCTCCAGAGGTGTCCTTCGTCCATGGGCGTTCCTGGGATCATTGCTCATTTGGATTGCACTCGCCCATTTAGGTCTCGGCGTGTGCCCTGAATTTTCCCCGCCGGGGCAGCGCTTCGAATTTACCCAGCCCCTGATGGGAACCACGGCTCGCATCGTGCTTTATGCTGCAGGCCCTTCGATAGCGATGGTGTCGTCGCGAGCAGCCTTTGAGCGAATGACCTACCTGGAAGGTTTGCTCAGTGACTATCAACCCGAGAGCGAATTAAACCAACTTTGCGAAAATGCCATCGCATCTCCACGCAAGGTCAGCACTGACTTGTTTGCCGTGCTCGCGGAAAGTCAGGTTCTGGCAATAAAGTCGGAGGGGGCGTTCGATATCACCGTCGGCCCGGTGGTTCAATTGTGGAGGCGGGCCAGACGCAGGCATGAACTTCCGTCAGATAGCCGGTTGTCAGAAGCCTTAAAGCTTGTGGGCTATCAAAAACTAACTTTGAATCCGGAGATGGGAACCGCTCAACTTCAGGCACCCGGAATGCAATTGGATCTAGGAGGAATCGCCAAGGGGTATGCAGCAGATGAGGGGCTCAAAACCCTTCAGAGCCACGGGGTCAATACGGCCCTCGTGGCAATTGGAGGCGATATTGCGTTAGGTAACCCGCCTCCCCACAAACCAGGCTGGGAAATCGACATTAATCCTGGACCAGCGTTCCAAAGAAAGTCATCACACCCTCTCTTCCTCAGCCATCGAGGTGTCTCCACATCGGGGGATGCAGAACAATTTATCGAAATCGCGGGCAATCGTTACTCTCATATCGTAGATCCCAGGACTGGCCTGGCTTTGTCAGGCTATCGCAGTGTGACGGTGGTGGCTCCCAACGCCATGGCATCCGACGCCCTGGCAACGACCTTGTGCGTCCTCGGACCGAGGTCGGGGTTGCATTTGCTTCAATCGGAACCGTGCACCTCAGCTATTTACTTGGAGAGCGTCCACGGGAGAGTGCAGACCTTTACTTCCAAGAGGTGGAATACTCGCGGAGAGTGCAAGGGACCTGCAACGGCGGGGAAGCCTGCCAAGTCGAAATGAATTGGGATAATTTTTTTACCGGACAGCAGTGGCCCATGCAACGGACGGACCTTCCGGCTATGCTTGAGAGGAGATTCTGCCGGCCCATCCCGGGATCGGGTTTGACTAAAGACCACCCTTTCGCAACAGTTCCACTGAATAATTTGCCGCTCTGGCAGTCAAGGCCATATAGGTAATGGAGGGATTCTGGCAGGCTGATGAAACCATGCATGAGCCGTCGGTGACAAAGAGGTTGGGAATGTCATGGGCCTGGTTCCGTCCATTCAGGACCGACTTCTTCGGGTCCGCTCCCATCCGCGCCGTCCCCATTTCATGGATCCCCTTTCCAGGGGGGCCAGGCTTCACGGTTCCATGCACCCGGATATTTTTCACGCCGCAGGCCTCCAGCATTTCCGCAGCCTGAACGCGAATATCCTCATACATCCGAAGTTCGTTCTCGTACCAATCAGCCGTGATGTGTAAAACAGGGATCCCCCACTTGTCGACGACATTCTTGTTAATTTCAACCTTGTTTTCATAGTACGGTAGACATTCACCAAAGCCAGACAGCGATGCGATCCACCCACCCGAATGCGTCACGGCCTCTTTAAACTCAGCGCCAAATCCAGGGGGAAGCTCTGTGGACAGGCCTGGGAATTGGAACCCGCCGGAATACCCAAAACGATGGCTGGAGCCTTGGAATCCATATCCTCTCAAGAACTTGGGATTCTTCGATTTCACATTTTGAAATCGAGCCACATAGATACCGTTGGGCCGCCGCCCAGCATCCGCATAATTTTCCAGTCCCGGGAAATCGCCTGCGGCTCCCGTCCCATAAAGGTGATCCATCAGATAGTGCCCCAGCACCCCGCTTGAATTGGCTAAACCGCTTGGATAACGTGGATTGGCAGAATTGAAAAGGATGCGCGTTGATTCCAGGGTCGAGGCGCACAAGAAAACGAGTTTCGCTCGAAATTCCAATTCCTCCATGGAGATTCCATCCACGACATGGGCTCCGGTGACCCGATTGGTGTTTTTGTCGTAGGTGAGAAAGCGAACAACGCTGTAGGGACGCAACGTCAGTCGGCCCGTGGCCATGGCGGCAGGCAGGGTAGAGTTCAAGGTGCTGAAATACGAACGCGTGATACAGCCCTGATCGCATGGACCACAATAATGGCAGGCAGGCCTCCCCTGGAGTGGCTCGGTCAATATGGCAGTGCGGCCGATGGTCAGGACTCGATCCCCTTTCCATCTGTCCTGCAGGCGCTGGCGGATCATCCATTCACCACAACTCATGGCCATCGGTTTTTGAAATTTTCCATCCGGCAGTTGAGGGAGGCCCTCCTTCATCCCGCTGATTCCGATAAACGATTCCACATAGTCGTACCAAGGTTCGATGTCCTGATACTTGATCGGCCAGGGAATCTCCCAACCCTCTTTCTCGTTGGCCTTAAAATCAAGATCACTCCAACGATACACCTGGCGCCCCCACATGATCGAACGGCCACCCACGTGTCTGCCGCGAAAGTACAGGAAAGGTTTATCCTCGGGGGTCGTGTAGGGGTGTTCCTTGTCCTTCACAAACAATTCATGGTTGTACTCGCGGCAGGCGTAGCATTGACGCTGGATTGGATAATTCTCCTCCATGAATTTCAGATCGGTGAGCCCGCGATAGCGAACATCGTAAGGCATCTTGTGTTCGCTATAGTCGACGTTGGGATCTATGGGCCTCCCTGCCTCCAGGAGCAAGACCTCCATCCCCTTTTCGGTCAACTCCTTCGCCGCCCATCCCCCGGTGATGCCAGAGCCAATGACGATGGCATCGTAAACCTTGCTCGACATAGTTCAGTTCAACCTCATTCAAAAGAGTTCAATGGCCGGAGCCACTGATATCCCGGGGCTTCGTTCGATTTCTATTTCACTGCTTCTCCCGAATCCAGCGGGTGACGATGTTCAGGATGTGTACAACCTTTATATTCAATCCATCCATCAAACTTGAGTTCGTCCTCAATGCCCACTTTGGAGGTATAGTAGCCAACCACCGTCAAGGTTTTTGCCAGCTCAAAGAAGCGTTTTCCTTCCTGTCCCTCCGTGGAGTCGACACGGCTGAGTCGGGTCAACAGGTCTCTTTGCTGCTCTGGCGCGCTATCCGCAAAGCCCTTGCCATAGAGTTCGAGGCTTCTTCGGTCCAGCCACTCCAGACCATTTATGAATTCGTCCTGGTCCGCTTTGGGTCTCGAGGCCAGAAAGACATCGATGAATTCATTGACCCGGGCAGTTTTGGCTCCCGGAGTCCGAGTTTCAGGAATAATCAATTCGCTGAGAACGATGAGGGTAGCATTCTGCTGCGGCTTGAAGAGGAGAAGAGGCTGTTGGGGTGTTTCGAGACCGCCTTGAGGCAACAGGTGACTGTGAATCTCACGGCCAGTTGCAAAAATAGCTTCGGGGGAAAGCCCGTCAAAGAGAGCAAGGGACGATACCGCCGAAGTGATATAGGCGAAACGCTTCATGGCTTCTCTTCGGCCCAAGCCCTTCGATTCTATGAGAGGATGCATTTTACAACTCCATGAGCAGCCGGGCCCGATGAGGAATAGACCCTCCGGCCGGCAAATAAGCAGCGCCGCATAGGATAGCAAAGTTCACAAAAACCCGAACCCGTTCAGCCGGACTTTTGTAGACAACGAACTCTGTAGCCCGAATCCCCTTTACCAGCGCCTAAGACTTTTCACGGGAAGAACTAATCAAGCCGTTATGATCTATAGGGATGCCGGGTTGACAACAAAAAGGAGTATACACGATACTGCAAGAAAGGAGGGCTGTTGGTTGAATCAAACACGGGAAACGGGAGACATCAGGAGACTTGATAAGAGATTGAGCTTGGGGAAGGCTCTTCTCTTTTCCGTCATGCTGTTTGCCTTCGCCCGGACGGCTTTTCCGCAACAAGCCCCCGCGAATCAGGAACCCTCCCAAAGTTCCGAGCCCCAAAAGCCTGCACCGCAGAGCCTCTCTGAAGTGAAGAAAGAGGAAAAACAGGAAGTTGGCGAGCCGGATGAGGAAAAGCAATCTGAAGAGGAGCTGGAAAAGGCGCTGGAGGAATTCAGGATACAGGCGGATCGCGTTGGATCATCCAATGCCGAGCCCGGGGTCAAAATTACTTCGAGCACAAAAGACTATCACGGCAATCTCTATGACTACGTGCGGAACGACTCTTTTGACGCCCTCCCTCATGAAGTTCGACAGGCCGACGGAACCAAGTCAGTCTTGAGGAGAAACCAGTTTGGATTTAATTTGTCCGGTCCGGTGTGGATTCCCAAGCTTCTCAAGAAGCGTGAAAATACGTATTTCACCATCACCTATGAAGGGACTCGAGAAAAAATCGCCCGGCACAGACTCTATGACCTCCCCACCTCACAAGAACAGCAAGGACAATTCAGTGACCTGGTGGACAATGCCGGCCAGCCTGTTGTCGTTTATGATCCCACCACCACCCGACTCAATCCTCAATTTAATCCGCAGGAGCCGGTTTCACTGAGTAATCTTCAATATCTCCGCGATCCGTTTCCCAACAATCAGATTCCGTTAAACCGCATGGATCCGGTGGCCTTGAATGCCTTGTCCTATTACCCTCAGCCCAACACCAATGTCGGGCCCTTTCTGCGGAACAATTTTTTTGTTAATGCCGAGGAAACCAACAGCCCCAATGGAATCGTTTTAAAGATTGATCAAACGATCGGACATCGACACAAGATGACCTTCGGCCTCGGTTCGTCGACCGGACTGCGCGGCCCCGCGCCGATTTTCGACAATGTCGCCAATCCGGGAGCCCCGCAGCGTTGGATCAGCACACGACAGGCAAGTTTTGTGGAGACCTTCAATATCTCTCCGACCTTGATCAATCAATTCAGCGCCAGCACGAATTTCAGTTCCACGGCCCCTACTGAAAACACCTCGCAAATTGACTACGCCGCGGAGCTCGGACTGACGGGCGTGCAACCGGGAGCTTTCCCTCGATTCAACCTTTCCAATTATGTCCCCATTGGAAGTCAGCCCGGCTCGCTGGTTCATGACCAAACGGTTTACTATGCCTTTTCCGAAAGTCTGAGTATCCGTTATAAGAAGCATAACCTGAAATTCGCCTTTGCCCCGCTTTGGTCCCAGGTCAATTCTTATTTGCCCGTGAATCCATCGGGACAATTTCAATTTGACGGCATGCTGACAGGCCTGCCGGGAATCAACAATACAGGGAACCCCTTCGCCCAATTTCTGCTTGGACTGGTAAGCCAGGGGGGGCAATCGATCGTGCTTCAGCCTTCTTACTTCCGGTCAAATGAATATCAGTTTACGCTGGGGGACGAATATCAAGTCTCTCCAAGCTTCAGCGTGACGGCCAGCCTTGGCCTGCAAATCAACACGCCTCGCCGGGAGAAATACAATCAGCAATCAACGGTCGACCTTTCGATCATCAACCCCGCAAACCAGGTCCCCGGAGCTTTGGTCTTTGCCGGCAGAAACGGAATCTCTGATACATTTTCCCCAACCCAATTCAATTGGGAGCCAGCCTTTGGACTCACGATCAATCCCTGGGGGAGCCGCCGTACAGTCATTCGCGCAAGCTATTCCCTGGACTACTCCACTTACCCTTTGTACCCAACGTCTTTCGGTACGCTCGGGTTCAATGCCGCTCCCGTCTTGGTTTCGCCGAACGATCAACTTGCTCCCGCTACCACATTGCAGGAAGGGTATCCTCCCAATTTTTCTTTCCCGCCTGACCTGAAACCCACTGCCGCCAATGGACTGCAAGCAGACTATGTTGTGCCCTCGGGCACTCTTCCCTACGAACAGCGCTGGAGCTTGGAAGTGGAGCGGGATTTGCCGGGGGACATCGTGGTTCGAGCCGCGTATGACGGATTTCACTGGGTTCATCAATACACCGGTGGCGGTGTTGAGCTGAATCCGCTTGACCCCACCGACCTGACTTATCGCGATCAATTGAATAACCTGAATTTCAACCTCTCGTTGAGACCTTACCCCCAATTCCTGTCTCTGACAACCGGATGGACGAACCCCATTGGCTCCAGCAGTACCAACCGCGGCCTGTTCCGGTTCGAAAAAAGGTTTTCGCGTGGTTTGAGTTTCAGCGGATCGTATATTTTAAGCAAGACTCTCGAAGATATTCTGTGGGGAGCCCACCCTCAGAACTCCCTGGACTTGAAACCGGAAAAGTCCATTGCCACTTACGATCTGGCGCACCAGTTCACAATCAACTACCTCTATGAATTACCTTTTGGCGAGGGGCGTGCGTACCTCAATCAAGGCGGCTGGGTGGGAGAAGTCATTGGAGGCTGGAGCCTCAGCGGAGTCACCTATTTCAGATCCGGAACTCCCATCGCGCTCGTCCCGCTATTCAATAACACAGGCGGTGTCACCCAGGCCCTGCGCGTCGATATCGTACCGGGAGTCTCTCCCCATGTCTTCGATCCAACTCCCTCCCAGTGGTTTAACGCCAATGCCTTTATCCAACCGGCGGATTTCACTCTGGGCGATGGACCACGAACCCATCCCAGCTTGCGAAATCCTGGATTCCAGAACTTTGATCTGTCCCTCAATAAAAGGATCTCGGTCACCGATTCGTGGACCATGGAACTCATCGTCGAAGCCTTTAATGCCTTCAATCACGGCAATTGGAATAATCCTGATCCCGTCATCGGCTCAGTGGAGAACCCAAATTTGAACGCGGGAAAGATTATCGGATCCACAGGCGGGCGTGTCGTGCAAATTGGCGTGAGACTCAGTTTTTGAGCGGAAGTCTGGTGTTATGCTCCTCTTCAAGAAAAAGCCCGACAAGGTCAAATCAAATTTCTTCATTCTCCTGCTGATGCTGACCATCAGCAGTGCAACTCTTTTCGCTGTCAAGAAAGCGGTTGACGAATCGGCTTCCTTCCGGCTCCCCGTCTGGATCCAAACATCCGGAACAACCCCGCCTCGCATGGCTTCGCTCAATGAGTTCAAGATTCTTCAAGGGAAATCTCCGGTCGAAGTCACGAGCCTGGCTACGCCCGCCGCTCCCACCCAACTGTTTATCGCCTTTGACACAGTGGGCGATGTGGCCAATATTACGGAAGCTCGGAATGCGTTAATCCGTGAGATCGGTGCGCTCGGGAAACAGTATCGCGTCGGGATTCTATCGGCCAATGAACAGGTGACAGTCATTCAGGAACCAACCGCCTCCCGGGAACTTCTCGCGCAAAAAATCAACGGAATGAGCCAGATCGGGAAAGCGGGGTTGCTGGACAACTTGATTCCGGTGGCGGATTTGGCCACCGCTGTACTGCTTCATACCAAGGTTCGGGTCGCTGTCATTTTTATTACCGACAGCGATATCGCCAACTACAAGACCGATTATACCAATGCTCCGGTCAATGCCAGCGATAGCCGCGACCTCAGTCGTCGCTTCGCGGGAAGGGCTTTGCAAGAAAAGATCACACGGATGAGCAAGGGCATCGCCAGGTTTCAGGTTCCCATCTTTGTGGTTCATATCACACCCGGCGAGGACACCCTGAATCGGAACTACCAAAATGGATTGAAACAGTTGGCCGAAATTGGGGGCGGGCGTTGCTTCCTGTCGAAATCGATCGGCGATGTCTCATCGACGATTCACGAAGCCTTCGCTTGGGTTCAGGGCTTTTATCTAATTGGGTTTCAGCTCACCGGAGCCAAGGGAAGTTACGCCAACATCGAAATCAACTGGGCACCTAAAGAAACTACTCCCGGCGAAACCTTCCGTTTAATCCACCCCAATAAAGTCTTTATTCCGTAAGCGTCAGGAAACATTTTCCGGTCGTCCAACACCTCCGTAGCGACAGACATCTTTGGCTGTTGTAGCGTCAGAAGAGGCCCTGAATCCAGCCAGCTGGCCCGTCCGGGATCGCAGGTCCGGGCCACAACTTCAGGCCTCTCCTATCGGAGCTTGGGGACATTCCTGTCAGGCAAGTTCTACAAACAGGTCGCTCCTGACGGAGCTTTGTTCTCCGTCAGGAGCGACCTGTTCATGCTGAGTTTTCTGTTCGAAGGCCCAGCCGAACTCATCGGTTCTTCGTACCCGAAAGACTGGGAATTATTGCTGTGGTCTGCCGAGCCAATGGCGACTAAATGTAAGAATCACCCGCATGTCAAAATGGAGTGGTGATTTGCTTCGTAGTTCGTATTCCCATCGATCAATTCTTTTTCCCGGTCCCGGGATCCGGTTTATCTTTCGCGGGTTCCGGCATTTTGGCATCGGCCGCCTTGGTCTGCTTGGTGACAACCTGCCCCTCTCTCACGATCTGCTGGATCCGTTGGATCGAGCGGGCAATGTCGGTCTGACGCGGAGAACTCACGTCCATTTGGCTGGTGATTAATGCAGAGAGGCGTTGGACCTCCTGGTCCAGCGTCCAATCGTTTCTTTCATGTAGCTGAAGTCCCTGCCTTAGCAGATCGGTCCGGCGTTCTTGATCTTTCACAAGATTCCGGCTTTTCAGATTTTCCTCTTTCAACCGTTTGACTTCACTGTCGGCGGCCTTCGCGCCGTTGTCCAGTTTTTGTTGTAACGCGACTTTTTCATTTTGGATATCGGCTACCTTGGCGTCGAGGTCCTGCAATTTCCCTTTGGTTTGCTCGTCATCGCGGCGCAGTTTTTCGTAATCCTGCTGCAAGGTCTCAAGCTTCTGGCGCGTTTCGCCCAGATTCTTGTTGAGCTGTGTAATTTCTTTCTGGCGCAGGCCTAAGGAAACCTTCATCTCAGCAGTCAGATCGTTTTTGTCGGCCAGTCCCTGCCCCTGCCGGCGAACAATATTCTGACAATCTTCTTTTTCCTTCTCCAACACATCAATGCGGCCCTTGAGGGTTTCCAGTTCGACGCGACTCCTTTCCAGACCTTGCGTATACTGGTCCATCTCCGGGCTCTTCGAGGTTCCCACTGACCTCAAAAAATGATGCAGTGCTTCCGTCTTGTAGAATCCGTAGGCCAAGGCAAAGAAGGCGACCGAGAGCACAATCATTCCCCCCGCCCCAAGCCTGGACCTCACCCCCAATCCCAAAAGCCAAAACTCTCGCGATTTCCTTCGAGAGCGGACCAGTTCGCCCAATCCGAGGCAAAGAAATAGGATGCCAAGTACGATCAAGACGGAGAGTAGTGTCTTTTCCATAAAGGATTCCTTATCCGGGCAAAGGCTACGTCACCCTTTGCCGCGAATCGATCTTAGCTTTACCAATATCATAGAACAAAGAGCCCAATCATCGCACCATCTTCATCAACTGGTGGTTGCCGGCAGGACCTTTGAATGGCCCCAAACCGACGACGGAAACCGTTGCAAAGCATGGATCCAGTCTTTCATTCCGCTTTCTACCAGCTGCTTCTTTACCCTTTCTCAGCAGGCTTTCCAAGGGTTCGTTCCCATTGACTATTGTAGGATTGGTGGTATATTTTTGACAGTTCGTTTGATTCGTTGCCTGTGTCATTCGTCTCCACCGCAATTCACTCTTACGCGCTCCTAGAGGAGGAAGAATGCTGCCACTGGACACCATAGCCCAGATTGAAAAGATGGAGCCAAAGTCAGAGGGTATCGACACCCCTCGCAAGAAGAAGCCGAAGGAAATTGCGGTGATCACAGAGTGCTGTACGGGTTGTGCCGGCTCGCCGGCTTGTGTCCCTTATTGCCCCGTCCAGGATTGCATGTTCTGGGTGCCAGACGAGGACCACCCTCCTTTTGGACACATTGAAGTCGATCCCTTCCTATGTATCGGCTGTAAGAAGTGCACCAGTAAGGGGCCTGATGGTTCCTTCCTCGACGGATGTCCCTGGGATGCGATTGATATGGTCCCCACAGAGGAAATTGAAGCCGTTGTCGGAAAGATGGCCGTCTGAGTCAGCGCTTCGTGCCATCAGTCGCCATCACCACCGGGTTTCGGGATCAATTCGAATTTCTTTTCTTGATCTCATCAATGGTCAGCCGGGCCTGCTGTTGAATTCTTCCGGTCATATGTGGACTCCTGCCTGTAAAGACCTCGATTCCCGAAATATCTTCGATCTGGCCTACGAAATAGAGTCCGCGCAGTGCTTCCCAAACCTCTTCCTCGCTTGGCGAGAGGCGAAAGACAGGTTCGCCCAGACTTACCGTTTTCCCGTCTGCCACTAATTTCTCTTCCAGATATCCTGGTAAGGGCGATCGGAATTCAAAGGGCTCGCTCTCCCCGGTCTGGATTCGTGCCACCAAGGTACCAGGGCTGAGGGAATCATCTTCTTTGAGGCGAAACTGAATCTTCCCATCCCTGGGTGACAGCACGGGCACCGGCTTCAAAATGTTCATCAATTCTTCCCTGCCACTGCCATCTCCAAAGCGAACCAGGGCTAAAGCCGAATTGCGGCGTACGAGCAAATTGGGATCTTTCAGAAGATTCTGGAGAGCCGATCGAAAGGCCGGCTCCTGGCTGTCCTGCCCCAGGCTCCAAGCCACCGTGACTCTGACTTCAGAAACCGGATGGTTGCTCAAAGCCAGAAGGTTTGGATACCACTTCTTGACTTCCTCTTTCTTCCCTCCCGCGATTTGTTCGGAAATCTGCAAGAGCGCATGCTGGATGTTTCGGGGCTTGGCATTTGGCGACAGATACTTCGCCATTTCCTGTTCGCTCAACTTTCGGCCGAACCAGGTCCCCTGCCAGAAAAGGAATGGAACAAGCACCATCAAAAAAGCCACTCCATAGATGATGAGATGCAGGCGGCGTTCCGCCGCTTTCTCAGGAGTACTCTTGGAAAAGCCGGGTGAATGGTTCATAGGCGATTAGTGATACAGCATCCAGTAAATGACCACCCCCGTCACCGAAACATAGAGCCATAGCGGCAGGGTCCACCGTGCGATTCGACGATGCTTCTCCGTAAGCCCTCGCAAAGCGCGAGTCACCGTCATGATAACCATGGGCAGAATGACCATTGCCAGAAGAGTATGTGTCAGTAGAATCAAAAAGTACAGCAGACGCCTCCAGCCCGTCCCTTGGTAATGAATAGAACCGGCGTGAGCGTGGTAAATCAAATAGGACGTCAGAAATAACGTCGAGGAAACAAGAGCCGTCAACATACAAAGGCGGTGTTTCACCACCTGGTGCGTTCGAACGAAGTAATACCCGAAGCAAAGCAAGGTGGCACTGGCACCATTAAGTATCGCATTAAGCAGGGGAAGATCGCGGATGGTCATCATGACTTCCCGCTCCCCAAAAGGGTCCTGGCGTCGTGGATTAACTTTTGGATCTCCTGGTCGTCCTGGCTGTCATAATAGCCGCGGATTTTCCCTTCCTGATCCACCAGGATAAAGCGAGTGC
>JAXLQK010000021.1:0-122632 GCA_046331665.1 Terriglobia bacterium
GCTTGACCCGAGGACTGGCTCAGGATTCCATCCCCAACTTCAAATCACACCGTTGGGGCTCTTCCAATAATGTTCCTCTGATCGATCTCTATCGCAAGACCATGGGGATTGTCGGTCTGGGGGGGATTGGAACCGAAACTTCCAGACGAGCGCACTATGGATTTGATATGCGAATTCTCGCCATCGATCCGAAACCTCTCCCCAAACCGGCATTCGTTGAGGAATTACACGATCCGGGTTGGTTGATGGAAATGGTTCCTCAGGTCGATGTCTTGGTCAGTTGCGCTCCCATCACGAAGGAAACTGCCCGGATGTTCAATGCCAAAGTATTCGGCAAAATGAAACCCACTGCCTATTTTATCAACGTGTCGCGAGGCGGGCTCGTGGACCAGGAGGCCCTTGTTGATGCCCTCAAATCCCGCCGGATCGCTGGCGCCGGCCTGGATGTGACCTCTCCGGAACCGCTCCCTGCCGATCACCCGTTGTGGGACTGTCCGAATCTGGTCATTACTCCACACAACTCGGGAGCTGCCCCGATCCGCCAGGTGCGACTGGTGGAACTGCTCGCAGAAAATGTACGCCGCTATTCGAACGGATTGCCGTTGTTGAATGTCGTGGATAAGACAAGAGGATACTGAAGGTCGGGGGGGAGACCCTGACGTTAAGCCAGAATCTTTTTGACGGGCCCGAAGCCGGGCTCAACGAGCCGCACCGGACGATTGTTGATGACGGTGTTGAGATCCTCGTAATTCAGCCCCATGAGATGGAGGATTGTGGCATTCAAATCGCTCACATAGACACGGTCTTCGACGGCGTTGAAGCCCACTTCATCCGTACTCCCGACGACGATCCCTCCTTTAACTCCGCCCCCTGCCATCCAACAGGTGAAGCCGCGAGGATTATGATCTCGCCCGGTAGTATTCTGTGACCAGGGAGTTCGTCCAAACTCCGTAGCCCAGACCACGAGAGTATTATTGAGCATCCCTCTTTGCTTGAGATCCTTGATCAGCCCGGCGATCGGCTTGTCGGTTTCACGGCACAGTGGCGCATGTGCCTTGATATCTCCGTGTGAATCCCATGCGCCGTTTCCACCTCCTCCGTGACAGACCTGAATAAAGCGAACCCCTTTTTCCGACAGTCGCCGAGCCAGCAGCAACTGTCGTCCAAAGGAATCCGTCTCCTTCTCCCCAATCCCGTAAAGCCCCTTGATGGACTCGGGCTCCCTGCTGAAGTCGGTCAACTCCGGCACAGACAACTGCATGCGGGCGGCTAATTCATAACTTTTCAATCGAGCCGCAATCTCCATATCGGTCTCATACTCGTGGCGAAACTCTTCGTTGAAGCTGTGGAGCAGTGCCAAATCCTTTTCCCGTTGGGGCAAGGAAACGCTTTTGGGGGTATTGAGATTTTCCACGGGAACTTCTCCCGTCCCAAAGGGAGTGGCGGAGTAGATCGTTCCGAGATAGCCGCCGGTCAACTGGACTGGAGTAGTCGGTCGGCCCATATTGATAAATACCGGCAAGTTTTTGTTGGCACTGCCCAAGGCGTAATAAATCCAAGAACCGAGACAAGGATGATTAAATTGCCGGCCGCGGTGTCCCGTGACCATCTCGATTGCAGCCGGAAAATGATTGACCTCCTGGGTGTACATCGAGCGAATCATGGCAATCTCATCGACACAGCTTCCGACGTTGGGAAACCAGTCAGAAACGGCGATGCCCGATTTCCCATATTGAGTGTAAGTTCTCAAGATGGGGATGACAGGCCGCTGCATCTTCGCCTGATTGTCGCCAAACCCGACTGCCTCAATCATCTTCCCGGCATATTTGTTGTCTTTCGGATCAAATGTATCGATATGACTAACTCCGCCGCACATATACAGAAAGATCACCGAATTAATCTTGACCGGTAAGCGGGGGGCAATCCTTCCGGCTTCAGGGCCGGAAGTCAAGTCTCCCAGTGGCGCAGCAATCAGCCCCTCGCTCGCCCATAGGTAGCCGATGGCAGCTCCCAGAAATCCCCCTGATGACTCAAAAAAATGGCGTCTGGTAAAGGGCATCAACGAATGCTTCTTTTCTTCAATCATGACCAATTTTTCGCGGATGCGCGAAAATCCTTTCCCTGCTCAAATTATTGGATAAAGACAAATTCATCCAGATTGAATAACAACCAGGCGAGTTTTTCCAGCCCCTGAGCTCCAGCCTCGCAGCCCTGACATTCCTGGATCAGCTTCAAAACAGCTTTCTTTTCCTTTTCGGACGGTTCCCGGGAAAGGGCCATCGTAAAGCCCATCCCCACAGCCTTCTCCGGATCGTCTTTGGACTCCTTCATCAAGCGTTTGGCAAATTCAAGGCTGGCCTGTTCTACAAGCGGGCTATTCATCAGAGTCAAGGCTTGCAGGGCCGTAATGCTCCGGTTGCGCACGGGAGTAGGGAGCTTGCCATTGTCGACGTCAAAGATATGCAGGTAGTTCGGCATAATTTCCGCCGTGGAATCATACCCCCGCGCCATATAGATCGCGCGGCGATTCGTTTCCCGATTGAAATTTCCAATGACTTTACGACTCCCCGGGTAAAAATAATCGGGCAGGTCCGTGAACGATTTCCCTCCGATTTTGAGATCTAATTTACCGGAGAGCAAAAGAATCGAATCGCGCAATTCCTCGGCTGTCATTCGACGTGTCGGGTAACGCCACAAATAGACGTTATCCGGATCGATCGATGAATCGGCCGCAAGCGTTCTAGAGGAAAGCTGATAGGTACGGGAAGTCACCATAAGCCGATGCATGGCCTTCATACTATAACCACTTTCCACAAATTGAGCGGCCAGCCAATCGAGCAATTCGGGATGACTGGGCGGCTCGCTGAGAGCACCGAAATCACTGGGAGTCTTTACCAGCCCAGTACCGAAATGCCATTGCCAAAGTCGATTCACGGCTACCCTGGCCAGGAGCGGATTCTTGGGGTCCAACATCCAAGCGACGAGACTTTGCCGGGCCCCCGTTGTGAAAGGCTTTTTCTCGGCAGTGACCGATGGAACGTCAAATCCCAAATTGGCGATATGAAACGTCCGCTCAACTTCACCTTTCGGTTTGTCCGGGTCTCCGGTTTCTAAAATGTGACTCTTTTCCTGGGCAAGCTTTTCATCCTCACGAACCGTCCAAAAAGTCTCGAGGTCTGCAGGTTTGGCCAAGGCCAGAAGGGGTGTACGCAGTCCATCGTAGACCTTGACCTCTTCGGGGGTCATGATTTCTTTATATTTGGGGGGGTCGATCCGAATAATAGGCGCGTAATCTTCAGCCAGTTTCTTCTGAGCCGGATTTCGTTTGTCTTCCGGAGTCTTAAGAGCCTCCTGAACGTCCTGGGGAAGTTGGTGGATACGCTCCCCTTGCAGTCTTTCCTTATAGGGCGTCAGGAAGTCGTCGAGCGCTTTTTGTAATTCCTTTTCCCTTTTCTGGTAGTGATCCAAGGCCAATTGATTGAGGGCCTGTTCGCGGGGTCCCGCCAAGACCTGTTGCTCGATGACCACCGGGTCAAACATGGCTTTCAACCCATAGTAGTCTGCCTGGCGGATGGGATCGAACATATGATCATGGCACTTCGCGCATCCAACGGTAGCCCCCAGAAAAGCAGGGCCGGCAGTCTCGACGGCAGCAAAGGCAAGGCTCCTCTTTTCATCTTTCTCGGTTTCCGCCTCCTCGAGCCAGAAATCCCGTAGCAAAAAGCGCCGCGGGATCTTCCATCAGGTCTCCCATTAATTGTGCTTTGACAAATTGATCGTAAGGAAGATCGCGATTCAGCGAATGGATCACCCACTCACGCCATCGATAAATCCCGGATTGGGCAGGCATATGCTCATCGACGTCAGCGTAGCGAAGAACGTCAAGCCAGTGCCCGGCGTAGTTCACGCCATGCTGTTCATTATCCAGAAGCCGGTTCGCCAGCTTCGCATAGGACTCCGGGGAAGGATCAAAGAGAAAATAGGCCAAATCCTGTGGGGTGGGAGGCAGACCGAGGAGATCATAAGATAATCGCCGGAGGAGGGTGGCTTTGTCTGTAACTTCCTGAGGGACCAACCCCTTCTTTTCGTACTCTGCAACGACAAAGGCATCGATGGGGTTGAACACCAGCTCGGGGTGCTTGACGGAGGGAATCGGCGGCTTTACGACTGGGCGATAAGCCCAATGGAGGGCTTCCTTCTGAGACGGCCAAATAGCTCCGGCCTCAATCCATTGTCGGATGACCTCAATCTCCTTCTCCTGCAAAGGGGCCGAGGGCGGCATTTTCAGCTCGCCGGAGCGCCGAACAGCCTGGTACAAAAGGCTGTCATCAGGTTTGCCCGGCACGATGGCTGGGCCGCGCTTTCCACCTTTTTTTAAAGTCTCCGAACTTGCCATGGTCAAACCACTCATGGGTGGCCTGACCTTTGGACCATGACAGACAAAACAATTCTTGGACAATACATCAACAATATTCTGAGCCAGCGCGACGTAAGAATGAGTGAGAAGAATAAGAACCAACAGGGCAGCGCACCGGAAATGACGCCCTCTCACTCGTACCTGGCAATGCAAGTTGAAGTCTGCGGAAGCAATTCTACGCACGTCCAGTTCCCTTTACGATGTGCTTTAAATTCATTAAGATTGCGCTAGATTGGGTGTCCCCCAATGGGGGCCACCCGATTTTTATCTTACGAACCAACCATTGGCCTTGTCAAGCGGGAGAGGATGATTAAAGTGACACAAGATCGGGGTGAAACTTCGGGACCCAAAATTGAAGGCTAGGATATAAAATGCTATCGTGCCGTTTGGTTTAACGCATTAGGATTGGACATTCTCTCGTAAAAGACAGCCCCATGCGCACACTCAGTAAACTTCAAGCCCTGCTGAACTCGCCGAAGAGAGTCCAGCCACGGCTAGCATTCAAGCAACGTAAGGTATGGGCTTGTCTCTGTGCAATCAGCGCCTTGGTTTCCATCTCCCTTCTCAGCTGGAATCAACCCCGAGCCGGAACTCAACCATTTACTTTATCGCTTTCCACAACCAGGATTATGGAATTCGCCCGGGATTTCTCTTCGCTCCCCGCAATCGAGGACATGCCCGATCGAATTTACCGATTGGCTTTCACAGAAAACCGCTTCAGCCTCGCAGAGCTGACTGCCTTTGAAGAGCAACGATTCTTTATATACGCCGTTGGCGAAACGACCGAACAGCCATCCCCTGGAGACGGGCAACCCAAAAATGGCTTTTTCAAGTTTACGCGCCGCCTCATTTTCTTAAAACCCTCTACCTTTGTGGTGGATGATTTAATCATCAGATCCTCAAGCCCGGGCAGCGTCTCCTGGCGCCTGAACAGCCTGCAAGCCCCTGAAATTTCTGGCCTTTCCCTCTTCTCCGGCAAGGATGAAAAATTGACTTGTCAGACAATTCTCCCAGAGAACCCAGCTCTTCAGGGGATGGGGCTGGCAATCCTGCTCAGCAAGGTGTACAGCCTGGTCTGCGAATCGGGGTAGAGGCCCTGCAGGGAAAGATGCGCTTTTTGAATGTTATTTCCCTCAGCAATGAAGCTTCCGACGCACCCCAAGTAAGTTCAAAGTATTCCGAAAGCGGCAGCCAGATAGAACTGAAAATTACCACTCGATCAAGAAATTTCGAGGTCAACCTGCCCATAATCGATACGGCAGCCGGGGAGATTGCCGTATCGGGAAACAACGGGAAGCTCCTGCTCGAGCGCAGGCCGTTTCCTTCCGGGCAGTTGCCTCATGGCCCAGAAGGCATGAGGTTGCTGGACTCCTGGGATGCCGTTTACCGGGGCGGAAATCACCCCGGATGGGATGCAGGAAGGCCATCGGGAGAGCTTCAAAGAGTGGTCGAACAGGGGACCGTTCGCACGGGCCGGGCCATCGATCTAGGCTGTGGTTCCGGGACAGACGCTATCTACCTTGCTAGTAAAGGATTTGATGTCACGGCGATCGATATTGCTCCGACGGCTTTGAGCCAGGCCAAAGAAAAGGCAGACAAGGCTGGCGTCAGGGTTAGGTGGTTACTGGCAGACGTGCTGGCAGCGCCAAATCTTGGCTCTTACGAGTTCATCTTCGACCGGGGTTGTTACCATGAAGTCAGATTTGACAATTCGAAAGCCTATGTCGAGACAGTTCGAAAGCTTTCGAAAGCAGGCACTCTCTTCTTGCTGCTTGCCGGCAACCCCAATGAAATGACTTCTAAATATTCTCCTCCTCATGTCACCGAAGAAGAAATTCGCGCTGACTTTTCTGCCTTGTTTGACTTTGAATGGATCAAGGAAACTCGGTTTGAAACCAGCCAACCGCAGGATGTTGGACCGCTGGCTTGGTCGGTTATGATGAAAAGAAAGTGACGAACCGGCTCCCCCATTCCTCGAAAGGACAGCACTAGAAAGGGGGCCTCACTCCCGCCCAACGTGGGGGATCACCCAACTCGGCTCGTATTCTCAGATGGTCGAACCAGATTTTCAATTGTCAGAGTTAACAGAACTCAATTTCTTGAAGGCGAAGACAATCGGGATAAAGGAAAGACATTATGGTCAGTCGGAAAATTGGTTTAGTCTTGCTCGCAATGATGGCAACTTATTCCCTACATAGACCTGGGACCGGGTTTCTTAGTACGGAGAATCAACCCATCCCCAAAATTCGATACCCGAACTCGATATCGGTGTGGATAGTTTGCCAGCCAGAAAAAAGGCTCCACTAAAACGGTGAACCAGTTTAAGCATTCTTTATCAGTTTCAACTTACCGACCGTTTAAAAGAGAGCGGGATTACCTTCGTCCACCACATTGTGAGAACGCAGGCCGGCACTCCATACCGGTTCATTACGACCACGGCAATGGCATAGCAGGCAGATATCGATGGCGACGGACTTCTTCGACATTTACTTTGTGAATCAAGTCGGGGAATCCCCCGGAAAATTTGGGGCAGGACAGTTTCGCAACGTGACAAAGCAGGCTGGGGTGGTTTTGCCGATCGAATCGGCGTCACCGCCTCCTTCGCTGATATTGACAATGATGGCGATCAGGATCTGTTCGTCACGACGGTTCGTGGAGGAAATGCCTCTTCGAATGATGGGCACGGGAACTTCACTGACGTTACCGGGGAAGATGGGTCGGGTTACAGGCGCATTCTCAGAGCCGTCTTTTGACTTCAACAATGACGGCCTCGTTGATCTGCTAAGCTGGTGCAATGTAGCAAGTATACCAGTGATGCTCGCTGGCCGACGGAAAGCTATATGGGATTACAGAACGCATTTTCTTTTTTTTTCCTGGGTGGCAACCAGAATACCCGCCCGGTCCTTTACAAAAACCTGGGGCAGCACCGATTCATAGACGTCACAACAGAGGTAGGTTTGCATCCTCAAAGCTGGTCCGGGGATGCCACTTTTACCGACCTCAATGGAGACGGTTGGCCAGATCTCTACATCCTGAACATGCAGGGACATGATCATTACTTGAAAATGAAAATGGGAAAATTTGTCGATAAAACCGAACAATACTTTCCCAGGACACCCTGGGGAACGATGGGGGTTAAGTTCTTCGATTACGACAATGATGGACGGATCGATTTGTTTCTAACCGACATGCACTCGGACATGATGGGAGATCGCAATCCCGACGAGGAGAAACAGAAAACTCCACAGCACCATATCATGTCGGCGGATACGCTCGGCGGGAAGGTAGACACTTTTGTCTTCGGAAACGCTTTTTATCACAATCTGGGCCAGGGAACATTTGAAGAGATTTCAGATCGTCTCGGGGTGGAAAATTATTGGCCTTGGGGGTGAGCGTCGACGACCTCAACGCCGATGGCTGGGATGATATTTTCGTTACCTCAAGCATGAACTTCCCCTACCGTTACGGAATCAATTCCATGTTCCTGAATAACCGCGGCGAGAGGTTCCTAGACGCCGAATTCTCCTTGGGATCGAACCACGAAGGGACGGCGAAACGCATACCCCATGGTTCAACTTGGACTGTTCTCAAGGCGGGCAGGCTAGCAAGTACTGTGGAGGTCAGAAAGGAGAAATCGTGATGGCCCCCCTGGGGAGCCGATCTTCGGTGTTGTTCGATCTCGACAATGACGGAGACCTTGACATTGTGACCAACGAATTTAATTCAGCGCCGCAAGTATTGATCAGTAATCTTTCCCAACAAAAATCCATTCATTGGCTTAAAGTCGAACTGATCGACCTCTTCCAATCGCAACGGGCTGGGTGCCGTCGTTCGTGTCCGCGCCGGGAAACAAGCCTATCTGAAATACAACGACGGCAAGTCCGGTTATCTGTCCCAAAGTGCTCTTCCGCTGTACTTTGGTTTGGATGATGCGAAACAGATCGATCAAGTCGAAGTGGATTGGCCATCAGGACGCAAACAAATTATTACCAAGGGACTTGAAGAAAATCAGACGCTGCGGATTAAGGAGTCGAACTAAGCTTTTACGCTTTTTTTTCGGAATCAACGGAGTTGGGGATAGCCATCAACGATTTGAGACAATACGGCTCCGAGCAACGCCGCAGTCCTACGCGGAAGCAGGCGCTCACTTGACTTCCGGATCTGCTTCAACATCCTTTTTCGATCGTTCCACTTCTTCCTGCATGTCTCCCCTCTCGATTCGAGTCGCCATTTTCTCTCGTTCGTCATTGGCTGCTTTTAATTTCTGGAACAGCGCCATTTCTTTTTTTTCTTCCTCTTTGTTCCCCAGCTGCTTATAGATCAACGCCATGCGGTAATGAGAGACGTGCTCTTCAGGCGAAAGCTGGGTCACAATAGTAAAGTGCTTGATGGCTTTGTCGAATTCACCTTTGCTGGCGTAGGCTCTCCCCAAGTCGCGGTGAACTTGCCCCAGGTCAGGCTTCTGTTCGACGGCTTTCAACAGATAAGGAAGGGCTTGATCCGTATCGTGGCGGATCAAATAAATGTTTCCCAGTTTCCATGTCGCCAGGTAGTTTTCCGGATTCAACTCCAATTCTTTCTTAAATCCCTTTTCGGCTTCATCCAGGTTGCCTTCTCGCCAATAGAGATTGGCCAATGCATAGTTGAGTCCTATGGCGTCCGGCTGGCGGTCAATCGCCAACTTATATTCATCAATGGCTCGTGGCGTCTCGCGTCTCGCTTCAAGAGATTCGGCCAGAAGCTGGTGCACACGATAGGAATCCGGGTTCACATCCGCCATCTTCCGAAAAGTGTTCGTCATCAGTTTCGTATAGGCCTTCCCCAGGTTGTAAAGAAGGTCAATATCCTGAGGGAATCGTTCCACTCCGGCTTTGAGGACTTTCATTGCCTCTTCGTGCTGCCCCGTTTCCATATAACAAAATCCCAAATTCAAGTAGGCACGGCTTTCGTTTGGGTTCTGCAGGATCGCTTTCTTCAGTGGTTCAATCGCCAGCTCGTAACGGTTTTGCCTGAGATACGACATCCCCAAGAAAAGACTCGGCCCGGGGAGGTCAGGCTTTAACTTCATGGCTTCTTGAAACGTTTGGATCGCCTCCTGATCTTTCCGTTGAATGTAATAAACCAGCCCTAAATTGTGGTAAACCTCAGCCACATCGGGCAGGAGCTTGATGACCTCAAGATACTTGGCGGCAGCAGTGTCGAAATCTCCAGCCTTTTCAGCCTGCTTGGCAGCCTGAAAATATTCCTGAGCCTGGGCCGAAGGGTCGCCCTGAGCTTTCGATTGGTTCCCTTGGCAGAAGACCCTGGCTGGCCCTAGAACAAACGCTGTCAGGATCAACAGAAGAGTTATGCTCCCTTCGAATAGGAAGCGTAAACGGCTTCGATGGCACAAAACCAAGGGAACATTTCCCAGCCCCTGGCCGCAGTCCCCTCTCTTCACCTGGTGAGGTGAGAATCGAGCGCGAGGGAAATGCAAATCCCCATTGAACAACGAGCAACCATCGAGGCCAAGACGGCGGTAGTGTGGCATGGCAGAACTTCCTCAGGAGAATTAGTGATTGAGCAAGCGGACAATAATGATGAATTACTTCTTCGACAAATTAAACTTTGACATCCGTGGATCGGGGATGATCGCCTCTCCCTCTCGGGCAAAGTAGAATCGGTTTACCTTGAGTCGGGATTGTTTGTCTATTTTCCCACTAGGCCACTGGATTTCTACATTTCCTTCTTCAAGCTTCCCCATGCCAATGTGTGCACGGAGATCATTACTGGAAAGGTAGCTGTCGCTTCCCCGAACTTCAAAATAACGCGTCATACCTCCACCCGAGACGATCACTTTTGCTCCCAATCCTGCCCGGTTGCTCTTGACGCCTTCAGTGCGTATAGCGATCCAGTGCTGCGAATTTCCCCCGTCATTGCGCAGCAGATACGGCGTATCGTTCTTGTTAATGATCAGTATATCGATATCCCCGTCATTGTCGTAGTCGGCAAAGGCAGTTCCGCGGCTGACCTTGTCTCGAATGGTCCGGAAACCGGTAGCTTCCGAAACATCTTCAAACGTTTGCCCCTTGATATTGCGGAGAAGATAACTCGGCTGAGCAAAGGGATCATTCGGATAGGCCGGCTCCAACTGCTCCATGGTATGCCCATTGGTGAAGAAGAGATCCAGCCAGCCGTCATTGTCAAAGTCAAAAAACTTGGTGCCCCATCCACTATAGTGAAACCCAACCGCCCCCAGCCCAAAAAGCGTGGTTTCATCAGAAAAGAAGTTCTTGCCTTGATTCAAATAGAGGGTTCGCTTCTGGTCAATAAAGTTGGTGATGAAGATATCTGGCAGCCCGTCATTGTTCGGATCCCCGACCGTGAGGCCCATCGATCCCTGGGAATGTCCAAACTCATCCACTGAAGTCCCCGAGATGACGCTAGCGTCCGTAAAGTGTCCCTTCCCGTCATTAATATAGTAAAAATTGGGGCCGGCATCATTGGCCACATAGATATCCTGATCTCCGTCATTGTCAAAGTCTGAAAAAACGACTGCAAACCCATGCCCCGGATCCCTGCGGATCAAACCGGCTTGCTTGGTATAGTCCGTAAAGGTTCCATCCCCGTTGTTATGATAAAAGAGATGCTGCTGCCCGTCGTATTTGTCTGGGGCACAGGCGATGGGAACCCCCTTCATTTTGCAAGGACTCGATTCGCTGGGCGCAGGCAATTGGGGCTGGTAGTTGAAATCGCTAAAGTTCGCCACAAAGAGATCCACATACCCGTCGTTATCCGCATCGCCAAAAGCGGCCCCCATGCTCCACTTGGGGATGGCCCAGTGGGGATCGGCGACTCCTGCTTTTTCTGCCACGTCCGTGAAGGTGCCGTCTCCATTGTTGCGATAGAGCTTATTCGGGCCATAATTGGTCACATAGAGATCCAGAAACCCATCGTTGTTGTAATCTCCCACCGCCACGCCGCCTCCCCACTCCGTATCCCCCAGTTTGGCTCGGGTCGTGACATCCGTATAGGTACCGTCTCCATTATTTCTGAGCAGGTAGTCATGAGGGAGCTTTCCCGTTTTTTGCGAGTTGCGCGAGGATCCGTTCACCAGGTAAATATCCTGGTTTCCATCATTATCGTAGTCGAAGAAGGCCGCTCCCTCTCCATTGACGTCGATGAGAAACTCGGTCACTTCATCGCCGCAGGTGATGCGATAGTCGACGCGGGCTTCCTTGGTCACGTCTTTGAAGAACGGCAGGGCGTTCGAAGCACTCCCGGGTTTCTGCTGTTGAGAGAGAGACACGACCCCTAAACTGGCTAGAAGAAGGCCACATTGCAACAAGAAACGCTTCACTCAGAACACCCTCTGGTTAGGACACCGGATCAGTCCTGTTGATTCAACTACCCACTCATTCTAGCACACGTCCGAAGGCAAATCGGAGCGCTGTTCCCGCCGTGCAGGACGGCGCACCATATCTCCCCGACGAGTGAAACAAGCGCACGACCTTGGTCCTACGACACGCCTAGGCGATGCTGCCGCACTCCTGAGTCATGAAAATTTTTTTTATGAAAACCATCAAATAATGAAATAAATTTCCTCTAAGAATGGTACAATTTCCATAGGCAGAGGAGGCTGCCCCTGATGACTGGATCCTGCCTGCTCCGGATTCGGGCAAGCATTCACGGTAAGTCTGGAGCCACCGCTCGCATCGGCCAAGTGGTTCTCAAGTCACCCCTTCGGGTTCAGAACCTCTCTATTGGAGACTTGGCCCAACTCTGCCGCACAAGCCCTGCGACGGTCTACCGGTTTTGCCGGGAGCTGGGGTACGATGGCTATCGGGAATTTCAACTCGATCTGGCTGCCTCCACGGCTCAATCCGACGCTGTCCGATTGGAGGAGTTTGTCGAAGGGGCCAGTCTTCGCAATATTCTCCACGGAGTCTTTGAATACAATCGCCAAAGTCTGACCGACACCGAAAAAATGCTGGGCGAAAAGGAACTCACGCAGGTCGCACGGCAGTTGTATCGGAGCCGGAAAGTCATCCTTCTGGGGTTGGGATCCTCAGCCCTGGTGGCACGACGCGGTGAGGAAATTCTTATCAGCCTGGGTTTCACCGCCGTCGCGATCACCGATCCTTTCACGCAGATTTTTGCAACCGAGATTGTCGGTCCGAAGGATGTGGTGATTGGGATCAGCCACACGGGCCGCACGCAGCAAATCGTCGAAGCCCTCCAAGCGGCACGACGGAAAGGAGCCTGCACCGTCGCCATCACCAATTATCCGCGGTCAGCCCTCGCCGAATCGGCAGACTTCCGTTTGTTCACCGCCTTTCGCGAGCATCGCATTAACGCCGCGGTCTCCTCTTCCATCATCCCCCAGCTTTGTATCATTGCGGCACTCCATTTCATCCTGGGAAGCTGGGTTGGTGGACGGGCCAGAAAGCTTGCTTCCGAAGCGGAACACAGGGCTCAAAGAATTCTTCGCCATCCTGAAAACATGTGAATCGCCCCAAACGAAATCAGCATTGAAGGAGGAATCCGTGTTTAAACAATACTATGACCCTGACATCTTTGTGCATTCCCTCGATGGGATTGACCGCCATAATCACATCATCGCCACCTATGTCATGGATGATGAATTGCCCGGCGAAGACTTCATTGATCACTTCGCCCTGATACAAGCCATGGCCATTGAAGGATCGACCGGAACATGGGAGAAAGTTGAAGAAGACACCAATGATGTTCGACGCAAACTCAGTGGGAAAATGGTTGGCTATTATGAAATTCCATCAGGGAGCCCATCCCGGCGATTAGCCGTCGTGCAGTTGGGATTCCCGATCGACGCCTGGATTGACAACCTTCCCATGATGATTCTGAGCATCGCAGGAAACTGCTTTGCCTACAGCCCCAAATTGAGGCTGTTGGATGTATTCATCCCTGATGATTTACTTGCCAAATTTAAAGGGCCCAAATTCGGCGTTCCGGGAATCCGCCAGCAACTCAATATTCCGAAGCGGCCTCTGTCTTTGCACATTATCAAGCCCAAGATGGGGATGACGCCGAAGCAGGTGGGAGAGCAGTGCTATCAAACGGCAATAGGCGGCGTCGACATGATCAAAGATGACGAAATGACCAGCGACGTCTACAACAGCAAGTACGAAGACAGGCTCAAAGCAGTGCGAGAGTCCCTGGAAAAAGCGCAAGCCAAGACGGGGAAGCGGGTTTATTACTTCTTAAGTATTACCGATGAACCTCGTCGAGTTTTCGAAAAGGCGGCCAGAGCTGTCGAACTGGGGGCAACCGGTCTGTTAATTTGCTATTCGGCCGGACTGCCAGTCGTCCGGCAACTGGCGGAAGATCCAGCCATTAATGTCCCAATTCTTTTTCATGCCTCTCATATGATTGCCGCCCAACCCAGGATTGCCTGGCCAGTTTTTGCCAAATTAGTCCGACTCTGCGGCTCTGATTTGATGCTTACGCCAACATTCTGGTCAAGCATCCCGATGGTCAGCCTGGAGGAGGGGATCCGAACGTCCCAAATCAAACTGGCCCCGCTAGGTCACATCAAGCCCATGTTTCCGATGCCCTGCGCCGGAGTTTACCCGGGACTGACTCCTATTCTGGTCGGAGAGTATGGCACCGATATCGTCATCCCCGCTGGTGGAGGCATGCTGGGCCATCCGGACGGGTACACAGCGGGAGCTCGGGCCTGGCAGCAGGCCATTGCCGCTACTCTTTCCGAGGTCGATTTCCTTGAGTACGCCAAGAAACCTGAAAACAAGGAGCTTCGTCGAGCTTTGGAGAAGTGGGGGTATATCGATCGCCCCAAGAGCCCCTGGCTCAGAGTGGCACCCAAGTTTCACCCCAAAGCTATGAAATTTTGAACCTGTGTCTGGATCACAATTCATGAAATACTATCTGGTGGTCTCTCCGGGAGGAGTCCTCTCTCCACCCTGGCTACAACCGGCACACGCCTCTACTTCTTAGGTAAACGATCATGGGCTCTCATCGATTTCTCGCTTTTGACCTTGGAGCTGAAAGTGGGCGTGCCGTCCTTGGCTCCCTGAAGGACGGGACACTGGATTTGAAGGAACTCTACCGTTTTCCCAATGAACCCGTCTTGTTGAACGAGACGCTTTATTGGGACCTTCTTTCTCTTTATTCCCATGTGATTAAAGGAATCAGAGAATACACACAGCGATGGGGAGAGTCGATCGATGGCATCGGCTTCGATACCTGGGGAGTAGACTTCGGCCTGCTGGCGAGGAACGGGGAACTTCTTCAAAACCCGGTCCACTATCGAGATCGGCGTACCGACCAAGTCCTTAATGCACTCCTGGCCCGAATCGCCCCCGAAGAGCTGTTTCAGCAAACCGGGATGTCCCTGCTCCCCATTAACACCTCGGCCCAACTATTTTCTCTAAGGGCCCACCGCCATCCTGTTCTGGAGTGGGCTGAAACCTTCCTGATGATGCCTGATTTGATGGCTTATTTCTTGACTGGACGCAAAGCTTGCGAGCGCACCAATGCCATTACCACCCAGCTTTACAATCCCTGGAAACAGGGTTGGAATCGTGAGGTCCTGTCGAAGTTGGACATTCCCAGCCATCTCATGCCGGAGCTCGTCGATCCGGGGATTACCCTGGGTGAACTTCAAGATTCTGTCCTCAAGAAGACCGGGCTCAAAAGAGGCTTGCTTCTATCCCCCTGCACTCATGACACTGCCTCCGCAGTGGCCGCAGTTCCAGCCACCGGCGATCGATGGGCATTCTTGAGTTCCGGTACGTGGTCGATATTGGGAGCTCTCAATGAGACAGTGGTCACGTCGTCCGAAGCATTCCAGGCAGGAATTTTCAACGAATTAACCCTAAAGAGCTTTTTCGTGTGCCGCAACATTATGGGACTCTGGCTACTGCAACAGGCCCGCGCTGGTTGGCAACGGCAGGGTCAGCGCTATTCCTACCAGGAACTAACCGAGTTGGCGGAACAAAGTCCATCGAGCGGTGCCTTTATCGATCCCGATGACCTGCGCTTCCTGGCCCCTGAGGAAATGCTGC
Source organism: Terriglobia bacterium (assembly GCA_046331665.1). Lineage (GTDB taxonomy): Bacteria > Acidobacteriota > Terriglobia > Versatilivoradales > Versatilivoraceae > CAWBAT01. Next base: position 15,460 of record JAXLQK010000021.1, read on the forward strand.
AGGCCATCCGGGAATATTGCCAGCAAACGGGTCAGCTTGTCCCTCAAGGAGTCGGAGAGATCACTCGCTGTATTTTGGAAAGTCTGGCTCTGGCCTACCGGCAAAAGTTGGAACAGCTAAGCTCCATTCTTGGGCGCTCTTTTGAAACCCTGCACATCGTGGGCGGAGGTTCGCAAAATGCCCTGCTCTGCCAGCTTACCGCCAATGCTATTGGCCTTCCTGTGGTAGCTGGACCCGCTGAGGCTACAGTGGCCGGGAATGTCATGGTCCAGGCTTATGCCCTGGGTTGTGTAGCCTCACCTGTGGAAATACGAACAGTGGTTCGAAATTCATCAAGTTTGCTGGAATACGGGCCCCGAGATGGTTCGCGCTGGGACGATTCTTATGAAACGTTCCTGCGTTTGACGCGGGCAGGTGGGAGGAAACTGGTGTAATTCACAGCGAGGCAAGTGACCATCGTTGATGTTTTCCCTGGAGGTTCGCTGCAACATCAAATCGTTGGTCGAAGGAGAAAGTCATGATATCAAATCACTTCTTCGGTGCATGTTTGCCCACGTTTGGAAATTGTGCAGATCGTTATTGCCTATGTGGTTATGGTGGAGGCGGGAAAACGATGGAGGAGATGCTAGATTTGGCGACCCAGGTGACAGGCCTTGATGGCCTGGAATTGGTCGGCAACTGGCATGTCAATGACCAGAATATTCGTGAAGTCGCGCGGATGTTCAAGGAACGGGATCTGAAATTGTGCATGCTTACCCCGGACTTATGGACCCAGGCAAAATGGGGAAAGGGAAGCTTCGCCGCCCCTGACGCCCCTACACGCCAGGCGGCAGTGAATGAAGTGAAGAAGGTCATGGATTGGGCAGAAGAGCTTCAATGCCCGTTCGTTGATGTCTGGCCCGGACAGGATGGGTTCGATTACTCTTTTCAAGTCGATTTTTCTGATTGCTGGAAATGGTTGCGCGACGGCCTTGCGTCCTGCTCCGAGCACAATCGGAAGGTTCGTGTCCTGGTTGAATACAAGGCCAAAGAACCCCGAACCCATTGCTTTGTCAGTTCTGCAGCCAAAGCGCTCGTACTTCTCCAAGGTCTGGAGCAAGTGGGAATCCTCCTGGACGTGGGCCACTCCCTGGCGGCTGGAGAAAATGTGGCGGAAGCCGCCGCACTCCTGAGCGCCCATGGCAAGCTCGATTACATTCACCTGAATGACAACTACCGCAGCTGGGATGATGACATGATGGTGGGTTCAGTTCATTTGGTCGAATACCTGGAATTAGTCCATTGGCTTAATCAACTCAATTACAAAGGATGGTTGACACTGGATATATTCCCATATCGTGAAGATGGAGTCCGGGCTGCCACGGAGTGTCGTGAGTGGATGAACGCCTTCTTTCACGCAGTGGAGAAGCTCGGACCTGACAGAATTAAGGAAGCGACCTTAAATGCTGATGCTTGTACGGCATCGAGCCTCGTCAGGCAGGCATTCAGCCTCTAGCTCGATGGCAGACTCCGGGTGGACCGGCTCGCATCCATGGATTCCCATCCCGCTCCCTTGCCGCCCCGGAAGACACGTTTTTGATTCCCCCCTAAATTGCGCTCACTCCTGATGATGACGGAGGTAATGTCCATGACCCGCATTGAACCTTACTTCGGCGAACCCCATGTCGGCCGCCTCATCGCGGCGCTTCGAGGGGAAAAAACCGATCGCGTTCCCCATTTTGAAATCTTGATCGAAGATCAGCACGTTGAGAAATTGCTGGGTCGGAAGGGCGGGAACACTCTTGGCGTGGGAGGAGATCCAGCGAAAGGCGCGGCCGCCGCAGAAGGCGCCCGACCCATGTATCCCAAAGATTATGTGGAACTCTGCCAATTGATTGGACAGGATGTCATCGCCCTGGAGGCTATCTGGACCCCCCTTAAGCATGTGCGCACGGACGGTAGAATTGCCCCCATCACCGACCGAAGTGTGAAAACTCGCGCCGATTTCGAAAAGATCATCTGGCCCGGAGACAATGAGCTCGAGGAGCGGCTTCAGTATATCCGGGAATACGTGGAAGCCGCCCGGGGAACCCATCTTGGGGTAGTCCTTCTTTGTGGCAGTATCTTCCAGACGATTTACGAATTCGTGGTAGGTTTCGTCGACTGTATGGTGATGGTCATGGAAGATCCGGACCTGGTTGAGGAAATGATTCGGCGCTCGGCAGACTATTTCGCCAAATTGTCGAGAGGAGCTATTCAAGAGGGGATTGACATCTTGTTTGCGGCCGATGATTTTGCGCTGAAATCGGGCCTATTTGTTCGCCCTCCACTTTTCCAAAAAATCTGGAGGCCTCATTATGACCGGATTCTCGCGCCCGCCCGCGAAGCCAAGATTCCCATCATGTTTCATTCCGACGGCAAAATCGATGATGGAATTGAAATGCTCCTGGAAATGGGGGTGGATGGCATTACTCCCATGGATCCCTCTGGCGTCGATTATAAGGACTACAAGAAACGATACGGCTCACGCCTGACTCTATTCGGGAACATTGACATTACTTGGCCTCTGGTTCAAGGAAATCCAACCGACGTGGAACGGGATGTTCGCGATCACATGGAAGTACTGAAGCCCAATGGGCGCTGGGTGGCAGGCAGCAGTCACAGTATCATCAACTACATCCCCCATGAGAATTTCATTTCCATGATCAATGCCTTCCACAAATACGGCAGGTATGGAAACTGAATCGCTTGACAACCGTACTCGTCCATTGGGGATGTCTCCTGAATGATTATTTTTCCTCTCATCTTGTAATATTCAATTTCGCTCTCTCCCAGCGGGAGAAATGTCCCCACTCTGGGGAGTTATGACGGACTATCCGCGTAGAAGCCGTCAGAAATTGGACGACTTCGTTCCTCCCACCATTGGGTCAATAGCCAACCTTCAATCTGGGGATGAACATCCTCGGGCAAATAGCAGCTAACGGCGAATTGCAATTCTCCGCCAAGACGTTTTGCATCCAACCTGGAATTGTAGACGACCCACGAACTGCCGAAGCTCTGCGTGTTGCCGAACTGCCTGGAGTCGGGAACTGGGATGAGACGCAGCGATTGGTCACCGAGTTTGGCGACGACCTGGACAATTTCCACCACAGCGGGGGCATAATTCCAAGTTCTCTCTCCCTGTCTGAGCTGTATCGGAATAGCCAAGACCACTTTCTCGCCCTCAACCCCGGCGAGTTTGGCGCTGAAGGGATATACGGTTTTCTTTTTCCCGGATGCTTTGAAGCGCTTTGCATCGGCGAATTCCATCTGCATCCAATCTTCTGCCTTGGGCAGGGGTCGAAGGGAGAGAGGGGCACCCATGGATGAAGCCTCTTTGGAACCCAGCAGGCGGAAAGGGAGTTCAGACACGGAGGGATTGTCGCTCTCTGCCAGAACTTCAACCATGAGTATCTCGAATGGACGCAACCAGATTTCAGCCGTCTCTCCTGTACGATAAGGGCTGCCATCCGGTTGCGTGATTTTCCTTCTTTCCGGGAAGTAGGTGTGGAGGCTCAACGGTCGACCGGAGTTTTCCTTCAACCCAAGGGACGAATCCAACGGTATTCTTGCTTTGCGCGCCACATAGGCCGCATTATTCAAGAAGACGAACCCATGCGACCTCAGAAAATAGGCATAACCATAGACCTCATTCTTCCAAGGATCTCCCAAATTAATTCGCCGCTGGAGAAATACGGGCTCATTTTTCCGGGAGAGAGTTTGCATCATGTTCAGGAATTCGATGTCTTGAGGATTGAGTCGGTAGACGTCTCCCCACAATTGGGGAAATAATAGGCTTCCCCGCCCCAAATCCATCACGAGGGCCTCACGCCAGCGCTCTTCGCCCATAAAATTGCCCCAACGGTTGTCGGCCAGCCAGACGCCTAAACTGTCTTTATTAATGGGAGGAATCGTTTTCGCAAATTGGGTACTCATATCAAGGTTCAAGATGACGGAATCACGGTAGAAAAGCGTGGGGACACGACTCGTTCCAGAGCCCTCCATAAACAACCCTGACTCAAAGATAAAATCTCCAAACAAAGCAAAGAATGAAGAGCGGGCTCCCCAATACCATACAACGCACACATCTGGCGCCGCTCTCCGGGCCGCATCAGAAAGTTCGATGAGGCGATCAAGCATTCTCTCAGTGGAGTACTTTCCAGGTAAATGATCGTGTTCAGCGCTATTGCAATAGTAGCTTCCCATGTCCAGTTTGATGAGTCTGGTGTGATTCTCCCGAATGTGGTAGAGAATGGCATTCTTCAAAATGCTGAAATACGGCTCGGAAGCTACGCATAGGTTGCCTTCCAGCTTCTCATGAGCGAAATACCCGTTTCTATAGGTCGGGACAGGCGACGACGATTGGCGGTCCCCGTCGGGGTCCGGCACAAGGCTAGCGTTAACGGGAGGATAATCACCGCAGGATGTCCCGGCATTGCTGACCGAAAACCACAATCCAAAATTCATACCCAACTGATTCACTCTTTCCACAATCTGGCGGGGCCCTCGGGGAAAACACTCGGGTCGGAATCTCGTCAAATCCGAGCTGTTATCGACCCATCCCCAGTCAGGCACGTAATAATCAAAATGCACGCCCTTTTTCTGCCATTGTTCCAGCACTTTTAAGCCGTCCATCATCTCGACGTCATTGAGAGTTGGACACCATCCCCACTGGTTATTGATACCGAAAGGGTCATACATGGAGATGAATCTTTTCTTGCGCGGACTTTTGGCTTGCAAATAGTCTGTAAAGGCATCAAGAACACTTTCTTTCCGGGATACCCCCCATACCGCCGCGAGGCTGGTGTAGGTTTGCCCCGGAGCCAGCCGCTTACCTGGAAAATGAGTAAGCCTGCACTGGCCTGGTTTTCCTTGATTCAAGCCTGCCGGATGCTCGACCGCACAAAACACTTCTCCTTCTATGAGGATCGGTTCACCCGACCCTCCTTCTGAATTACGGGAATTGAAGGAAACATCGTCTAGATGGACATCAAGAAGGAGAAGATCCACAGTACCCTCATTCTTAATTTCGACTACTTTGCGACGCAGTGGGCCAGCCAGCTCATAGCGAACCAAAGCCGTCATCGGGAAAGTGGGAGAGATCAACTCTATTTCGGCACGATGATCGGCAGGTTGGCGAATGCTTTTGATTTTGAAATCGGTAAGATGTCGGTAGGGTATTCCAACGGAAATGAACTGATCTACCAGGATTGGCTTATAGACATACTTCCTCAAAACCTCGTCTTCAAATCCGCCAAACCGTTTATTAAAGCCACGGGTGCGAATCGCCAGCAGGTTCCTTTCTCCGGTGCCAAAACGAAGGCTCCTATGTTCAGGCGAGCCAGCGGGAAGCGAATAAGTTCCTGGTGTTCGCCACCGCCCATCACCGGTGCTATGCCCAATTTCAACTCCGTTCAGATAAATCCAATACTCGTTCCAATCCTGGCAATCATAGCCACCTAATACAAACACAATGTCATTCCCACGGGCGCTGATCGGCAATTCAAACCAATGCCGAAACCATCCATATCCTTCGTACTCGACAGGCGGAGGAGTCGGTTTCACCCCGCGAAGCCTTCTAAGATTGAGGTTTTCTGTACTTCCCCACTCCTCATCCGACTGGTTAGGAAGTTGATAGCCGCGCTTTAGACCTTGTTCCATCTCCGGGGGGGCCGGTTGAAGATCGGGTCCGAGGAGGAATTTCCATCCTGGAATTTCCAGTCGTAGCCTGGATGCTGAAATGGTCAGGCCAATCTCTTCCCCATTTGAGAACTGAAACTCTTTTCCGGTCAGCTTGTTGACAAAACCATCTCCCTTCAAACGCCGTTGGTCCCATGAAAGACGCCAGACCAGAGCTTCGTTAGCCAGCCGTAATTCTCCTTTTTGAGGTACAGTGAGGACATTTGAAGTCTTCTCTTGAGCCAGAAATGCTCTTCGCCCTGAAGGCCAGGCGGCAGAGGCTAAACCCGTCCTAAGGAACATTCTTCGATTCATATGAAACCTCTACCTCAAAGTTTTAAATAATGGTACTGGAAGGCTGCAAACACTTTAAATTGGAACCCTTATTCCAAATCATCCATGGATTGGATCCGGGTGTCGAACTTTTTTGTGATCCTTCTTTCAATTTCGATTTTCAAGTCCTTAGCTCATTGGTTTGAAGACGCCCGAGGAGCTCAAATTCACCAACAGCTCTCAACTCGCCGCGGAGGTGAGCAATTGCATCTTGCACAATTTTCAATGGATATGTTATTCTGAATTGTGTTTAGCTGCCGCTTTAGCCCTTCCATCATGAAGTTCTGGCTTACCTTCTTTGCCCTTTGCCTTTTCCCCTGTGCTGGTGCCTGGGCCCAAGCCCTAAGTTCGTCCAGTACCTTGGACGAGTATTTCCGCAAGGCAGGTGATCTGGAGACCCGCGGTGATTATCTGGGCGCAGAGAAGGTCTATTTGGAGGCTGCTCAAAGCTTTCCTCTTCAGTCGGAAGTATTCAAGCGATTAGGCTTGATTTATCAAACCGAACTCAAATTCAACGAGTCTATAGATAGTTTCCAGAAAGTTCTGAAGCAAGCCCCGCAATATCCAGAAGTTAACTTCTATCTGGGGCTATCCTATCTGGGCTTGAATCAATATGAAAAAGCCATTGAAGCCTTTGAAAAGGAATTGGAAGCCAACCCGAAATATCGCCGCGCCCGATACTTTGAAGCTGTCGCTTATCGTTCCATGAATCGTCATGCCGACGCTTTGCGGCAATACGAGATCCTCCTTCAACAGGATCCTACCGATAAGAAGGTGCTTTTCCAACTCATCAAATTGCTGAAAGCCTCTACTTTGGAAGCCCTCAATCAGCTCGGAGATCTGGATGCAAACTCTGTTTATATGATGGTTTTTAAGGCAGAAAGCTACGTGGAGGGGGAAAGGTACCCGGAAGCCGTGCAGAAATACAATGAGGTTCTGGCTAAAGATCCAAATTTCCCCGGAATCCACTTTGCCTTGGGGGAATGCTACTATAAGAAAGTCGATTACGCGAATGCAGAACAGGAGCTTCGACTTGCGCTGAAAGAAGACCCTTATCATCCAATGGCGAATTTTTATCTGGCGGATATCTTGATCAAGAATCAGAAAATGCCCGACGCCATCCCCCGACTGGAAACGGTCGTGACTTCAGCGCCATTGTTCATGCTGGGATATCTGGAGCTTGGAAAGTGCTACATGGCAACCGGCAGAACTGAAGATGCCCTCAAGCTCTTATTGAAAGCCGTCGAGCTCCAGCCCAAGGAAAAGATGGTCCATTATCAACTGGCGCAAGCCTATACCCGTCTTAAACAGCCCGACAAACAGCAATACCATCTATCGATGTTTGAGACCTTGGACCGTCAAGAGAGAGATAAGAAGAAGGAGAAAATGAAGGCTCTGAATGAGAAGGCCATGCAGAAGCAGAACGACGCTGACGCAAATTAGCTCTCAGCAGATGCGGTGTCTTTCTACAACGTCTTCATTCATGCCAAAGCAATCTTCATAAGAAGCACTTCATTGGGTCAGCTTCCCTATTCTTTGTCTCAAACGAACTCACGAGATTCGTGTCGAACGGCTTGAATTAATCTCATGTAACGCAATAGCAGGCTGTTTGCGTCTCTCTTGAGTGATTCCGGTCGTTAGAAATTCACTCGACGAATGTTGGTGAACGTCAAAAATTGGAGGGGGAGATGAAGTCGACGAAATCACTTCCTATCCCAGGCTCCTGCGGCAGTCGGGAGGAGATTCCCTTGAACCAGGGCCTGCCCTTCACAATTTCCAAAAAGCCTTCTTTGAAACGATCTTTGTTCAGCCACCTCTTTTCGTTTATTAAGCAATTAAGGTCTCGACTTCCACTTCTCGAGTTAGTGATAACTGGGGCTTTCCTCGGAGCGCCTCTCCTGAGTGTTTCGCTCCAAGCTCAAACCAGCTCTTCCGGCCAGGAGAGCCTGGGGACAATGCTTACCAATGCCCAGGAATTGGAAAAGAAGAGATCTTTTGGAGAAGCAGAAGAAATATACAAGAAAGCCTTACTTGTGGCTCCTGATGATCCGGAAGTACTGAAAAGACTGGGAGTGGTATATCAGGCTCAGGGAAAGCTGGAAGAGTCGGTCGAAGCTTTTCAGAAGATTTTAAAGCGCGCTCCACTCTACCCTGGAGTGAATGTCATGATTGCCGTCTCCTATTACTCCATGAATCGGTTTGACCAGACAATCGAGTATGCTCAAAAGGAACTTACCGGCAATCCCAAAGACAGACAAGCCAGGTACTACCTGGCATTAGCCCTCAGTTCGTCAGCAAAGTTCCTGGAAGCTATTCAGCAATTGGAAATCCTGGTGGCTGAAGACCCGAAAAATGTGGCTGTTCTTTACCAGTTAGCGGTCGATTACAAAGTCGCCTCTCAGCGAGCTGCACAAAGGCTGGCCAAGACGTATCCGGATTCGGAATTCGTCCACGCATTAAGAGGGGAATCATTAGCCGACAATTACCGGTTTGACGACGCGGTCAAAGAGTATAAAGAAGTCATTCGCCAGAATCCGAACTTCCCTGGGATCCACCTTGCTTTGGGTCAGGTTTACTGGCAGAACAAGAATTTGGACCTTGCTCAACCCGAATTACAACTGGCGCTTCAGGAGGACCCACGCCACCCCTTGGCCAATTACTACCTGGGAGATGTCTTCGTTACTAACAAAGAGTTCGCAAAAGCCATTCCCCATCTGGAGCTTGCTATTTCTGTCTTTCCGGAACTCACGCAAGCCTATTTGAACTTGGGAAAGAGCTACGCTGGGACCGGGGACTTACAACGAGCGGTTCAAATTTACAACAAGGTTCTCGAGATCTCTCCTAATTTGAAAGAAGCCCATTTTCAAATTGCTGATGTGTATTCGAAATTGAATAACAAAGAACAGAGTCAAGAACATCTTCAGCTGTTTGAACGTATCAATCAGGAAGAACAAGAGAGGGCAAGAGTCACGCTTCAGGAATCGATGCAGCGATTGAAAGATTCGGGCACTACCCCCTGAACATGGTTTGGATTTTTTGAATCATGTTAGGCGAGTCCTCACCCTGACGTGCGCCCAAGCCGTTTAATCATGATGATATGAAAACCCACTTTCCAGTTTTCTTTCTACTCCTCGGCTGTTTTATTGGCATTTTTGGAAAGCCGCCAGCCAGTCTGGCATCCGATGTCAAGTCACTCCTCGATCAAGCCCGCACGGCGGAAAAGGCAAATGACTATGTTGCCGCAGAACGCATCTACCGCCAGGCGTTGTCCCAGTCTCCCAACGATCCGGAAGTCTTGAAACGACTTGGGATCATCTGTCAAACAGAGCTCAAATTTGATGAATCCATTGAATTTTTTCTCCGAGCATTGTCCCATTCCGCTCAATATCCCGAAGTCAATTTTTTCCTGGGTGCCTCCTACCTTGGAAACAATCAATTCCAGAAGGCCACCGAGCGTTTTCAGGCAGAGCTGGCAACACCCAGTCCGCACCCCCGTTGCCACTATTACAATGCGATCGCTCTTGTCTCCCTAGGCCGTACAGACGATGCCATCGCACAATTCAATCAGTCTTTGGTAAAAAACCCCAAAGACGCCGACGCTCTCTACCAGCTGGCTCGACTTCACATGAATGCCTCGCTGGAGATCATTCAAAATCTTACCGATATTGATCCGGATTCTTTCCAGCTTCACGCCTTAATGGGTGAAGTCTATGCCAACAATAAGCTCTATGAAGAATCCCTGAAGGAATACAAAGCGGCCATGGCCAAACGGCCCAATGCTCCCGGGTTGCATTATTCTTTGGGAGCGGCCTATCGAAACTTGAAACGTATCGATGAGGCCGAGCAGGAGTTCATGTTGGCGCTAAAGGAAGACCCAAACGATTTTCGGGTCAATCTTTACCTGGCTGAGTTTGCCGTGGGCCGAGGGAATTGCCCCGGGGCCATGAATTACCTGCAGGTTGCAACAGCCGCACAACCTTCCGCTGCACGTCCTCATTTTCTTCTAGGTAAGTGTTACCTGAGCATGAAAGAACTTGAAAAAGCCAAGAAGGAGCTGTTGGCGGCTTTGGCAACTGAACCAAATGACACCCAAACCCATTATCAGCTCGCTCAGGTCTATCGGGAACTCGGGGACACAAAATCCAGTGCGCTCGAAATGAAGGAATTACAACGACTGTTTGCTGCGGAAAAAGAGAAAGCCTACGAGCGGTCGCGAACCACACCTCAATAAGAAAAAGACCTCCCCCAGAGGGAGCTCACTCCTCTACACACACATCCCATTCGACGATTTACTGTTCAAAGAATCTTGAACGGTTCCCATCCTGACGAGTCGAGTCATGAACAAATCCCCGCTGCCTCAAGCCGCCAATAAGAATCGTCCCGCCATCTAAAATTCATCGAACCTGCAATTCAGTCATCAGACTGGATCCAACTTGGAATCTCACTCCGGAGCCAATCTCCTTCTTGAGATTGGTACCTGCACAGGACCGGATTTCCGCAAAAAAAAAGGATGGAGACCGCGTTTTGCGGTCCCCATCCTATGGCAGGTTTTCCTCTTGGAGAAAAGATTAGTAGTTGATCTTCAATCCAAACTGAATCTCACGAGGGTAGTTGCCCTGGCTGGTGATGTGGCCGAAACCACCGGGCCCCCAAGCCAAAGCGTTGCTAACGAGCACGGCATCATACTGGTCGCCACCTTGGTCGGGTCCGAAAACTACCCGGTTAAACGCATTCAAGAAGTCCACGCGGAATTGAACATTAACGCGTTCGGTGATATTGGTCTGCTTGATGATGGAGATTTCCTCATTGTAGTACGCCGGCATTCGGATATCGCCATAGGAGCGAGCACCATTCCCAATCTTATAAGGATCCGGGTAAGCCCAAGCATTGTAATTGAGTCTGGCTCCCGTTGTTGCATCGCCATTCGGATCCCATGTTCCGTTGAGCCAAGCCGAAGAATATCGCTGTTGGCCTGGGACAACGTTGGGACGATTCAAGAATCCGTTGGCACCAATGTAGTTTTGGAACACCGAAACTCCGGAGAAGATCTGAAGCGGAGGACCGCTCTGGTACTGCTGAATACCGGCAACGCTCCAACCCCCGACCACCTTACCCAATGCGCCGCCTTGATTGGCCCATTTTTTTCCAGGGCCGAAGGGCAGTTCATACTGGTAAGAGATAACCAAGTTTGACGGATAGTCGTTGATACTCAGCGCCTTTTCGGCCCCTTGGTTATATGGATCTTGGGTAAATCCGGAGAACTCATTGAAGATACTCTCTGCATTGGTAAGCGTCTTCGACCAGGTGTAAGACACCAAGAAACTCAAACCATAAGACAAACGCTTTCTGGCTTGAATTTGCAGGGCGTTGTAATTGGACTGCCCTAACCCTTCCATCAAGTCACGCATTTGGAAGTTGGGCAAGCTGGTGTATTGCGGGAAAGGCCGTAAAGCCTGGGCAAGAATGGTGGGAAGTTTTCCAGCGGTGCCCAAAGCTTCGAAGCCCGGGAAGGGCGAATGATGCCCGGTAACAGGATCAATCGGCATGGCCTGCACTATAGGCAGCGCCTGGGTGGCAGGGTCCGAAATCTGCTTATTGAGGGCATCACCAAGACTGAGATATTGGGTCGGCATATAGTTCGTCGTGCCCAAGCGGCTCACCAAGGCAGTACCTTTCGTCCAGACGTACGCCACATCCAGGAGAATTTGCCCTGGGAGCTGGCGCTGAACGCTGATTGAAGCATTTTGAATCTGCGGCGGACGACCGTCTCCGGCAGCAATCATTTCAGGAGCGCCACCAATGCCAGCCGAAGGGTTGATGAATGGAGGCATGGCAAATTTGTTGGACGGCCAACCTCCAGACATAGTGAAGACCGGATTGAGTCCGATCCACCCTGTCGAGCTATCCGCCGGGATGATATTGTCCGCATTATACCCAGTCTGGTAACAGCAACCTCGGGAGGAACGGTTGGAACCACCCGTTGTGTACAGGATTCCATAACCGCCACGAATAACGGTCTTCTCGTTCACGCTATAGGCAAATCCGAAGCGTGGTCCGATTGCCTTCGTCCAGGTCGAAGCGGCAGAACGTCGATCCGGCGTTGCATAATAGATAGCTCCCAGCCGACCCCCAAGTTCAGGATTGGCCACAGTCGGATCCATCCAGGACTTGTTGTTATGGGCATCGACCGTTGGCAGGAAGAGGTCATAACGGAGACCCAGGTTGAAAGTCAATTTGGAGCTGAATTTGAAATCATCCTGGAAATACATACCGTACTGACCCATTCTGTCCGCGTTTCCGGCAGGATTGACGGTGGCTCTACCCGTTTCTCCCATCCCCAACAGAAAGCTGGCGGCTCCGAATCCAGTACCGACTCCACCCGCCGAACATCCCACATTTCCGCCATACCATGGTCCGGGCAAAGAAGTTGCTCCGCATCCAAAGTTCAGATAGCCAGATTGGAGACCAAATGAGTGGTCATTTTGCTGCATCTTTATGTATTGGAACCCACCCTTAAAGGTATGGCGACCCTTAATCCAAGTTAGACCATCGTCAAAGGTATAGCTGTTGGAGACGTCGTAACCCTGACCGCCATTCCCATAGGTGTTACCCAGCCCACCGATGTTCAAGCCGGGGAATACGGTACCAGAGCCGGTCTGTTGAACGCCACCCCATCCCAGGGTAGCAGGCCAGCCCAAGCCCGCAGAGGAAATACTCTGACCGTTCCAGCGGTTGTATCCAGCCGTTGCGTGGTTGATGAGGTTGGGACGAATGATGTAATCCCAGTTAATTCGGGCCACATCATACCCAGTCGTTCCAATGCTGCCCTCACCGATCGGATCGGGGAAGGTAGCGGTAATGTTATTGGACACCTGCTGTTGGATGAATTCACCATAAATCTTGTTGTTGGGTCCAAACACCTGGTCGATCTTTACGCCCCAGCTGTACGTATTGGGGGATTGGGAGCTAACCGCCAACCAGTTTTGTTGAAATCCGTATCCATTGGGAAGGGGTGAATGATTCGGATTGGGGAAGTAGGAGAATATTTTCGCCGATACCGGATCAATCCGATTGGAGGGAATAACGTTGGCTTGACCGGCAACCGGCAATCCAGTCACCGAATTGAATCCAAATCCGTTCCGCAAAATAGCGCTGGCGCCGCTCGTATTCACAAGCCCGGTACCCGGATCCACGGCTCCAGCGGCTACCGTTCTAGTCGTCGCCGGATCGTAAAGTTCTCCTCCATAAACCGGCCGTCCGAGGGCATCAACACAAGCCTGATTTCCGCCCGAACCGCAGTTCATCAGTTGGCCTGTGAGTAGATTGCTGAAGTCGCCGCCCCGCATGGCCGCAGTAGGTACGGTGTCAGTACGGTTGTTGGCGCCCTTTCGCAATCTAAACCCTTGATACCAACCATAGAAGAAGGTCTTGTCTTTGCGAATCGGCCCGCCTGCCGTAACACCATATTCATTCTGATTATTCTTGGCGGCCTTGGGAGCAAAAAAGCCCCGGGCATCCAACGCACTGTTTCTGAAATATTCATACACAGAGCCATGAATCTCGTTGGTTCCGGACCGGAGGTTAAAGGTCGTGATTCCCTGCCCCGTGCGCCCATACTCTGCTGAAGGAAGCAGTGTAATCACCTTGAACTCTCCAACCGCGTCCACTGGAAATGGAAGGTTGCGGAAATCTCCGGCCCACTCCGTCCCTTGCCCAATGAGAGCACCGTCGAGCACGAATTCATTGCTGGCACTCTGGCTTCCGTTCACCGTCGTATTCAACATACGCGGAGAACCGCTATAGGAAACGCCTCTTCCGGTAACCCCAGGAGAGAGTGTCATGAAATAGCCTGGGTTGCGCTGCTCGCCCACACCAACGATCGGCAGTTCCAAAACTTCCTTGCCTGAAACGTTGGTTCCACGATCGGATGTATCGGCCTGGATCTGAGCCGCATCAGCAGTGACGTTGACGGTTTCAGAAACCTGTCCCAAGGTCAGGCTGATGTCGACACGGTGGGTCTGACCCGTCTCGACCGTAATTCCCGTCTGAACAAATTTTTTGAAACTCTTTTGTTCGGCGGTAATTGTATAAATCCCGACAGGTAACGAAGGGATTGCATATTTCCCCCCAGCTACGCTTTCCGTCTTGGTCACCACGTTGGTAGCAGTATGGGTAGCTGTAATCGTCGCCCCCACGACCACCGCACCAGACTGATCCGTCACGGTGCCGGTGATAATCCCGCGGTTACTTTGCGCCATTAGCGGAGCACTGCAAAGGCTAATGACCACAGCGAGAGCGAGTAAACAGGTCCAAACTCTCTCCGTTCCCTTCATCATGTTGCGCCCTCCTCTTTGAGGCTTATCGATTTATTGGGATAAACTTGACTTTGTCTACAGCACAACTTAGTAAAATTGCTTGGAATCTATCGAATGCCAGACATACTGCACAAAAAAACAAACTAAGAGATAACCCAGCTGAAACCACTAATGTCACAATACTGTCATGATTGCATGTTAATAACCAAATCCCATAAATTTTCCTTTTGGTACCATACAAGGCAAATATTTACAAACATTTAACCTTATAAATTTTGCTTTTAAGCCCATCCCATGGAGCCCAAAATCGCCTCAAATTCTACGAAGGACTGAATTCGGCTACGAAAAATCGCAGAATTGTAGCTAGTAAGCCTTGCAATTACACACGCTTCCGCAGGTCCTAGAGCCGGCCGTTGATAAAGACAGAAGTGGGGCGTTTGAGAAGAAGGCCGTATTCCATCAATACTCCTGGACTTTCACTGTGTATGGCCAATGCCTCTTCATAACGGTCGCCACCAAGCTTCACCTAAGTCGGGAGCGCACGACAGGGCAAGTCAAAATCTTAAATTGTCATAGAAATGCACTTCGGAAAAGGTAATCGTGGTTGCATAAGACTTTGGACCGGAGAAATTCACCCTAGGTGGAATACCACGAGAAAAGGTTGGAGTGATTCCTTTCTTTTTCTGTATTACCCGCAAGACGCATTAGACTTCCAATTCTATTCCGCTCGGGCCTACCGTATCCCCAAGCGGTGGGAACGAAATTCGGCCTCATTTATCCACATTTTCGCGAGTCGCAGGCTGGAACCTGGACCTCGAAGAGTGTTAAGATGCGTCCTTCATATCTACCAAGGAGCCCCAGAATTTGGTGGAATTTCATTCCACCTCCCTGCAAGAAGACTGGAATACTGGAGGACCCGGGAAAATTCTATGAGGCACGCCATTTCTGTCTCTCTCATCGCTTTTGTCTTAGTCCAAGTTCTGACCTTTCCCTCCTCCCCAACGGACAAGCCGACCGTCGTTGCCACTTCTTTCTCACAAGTCCAGCCCATTCTGGCAGTCTTGTCCGATGACTTGCCCCTCGATTTAAAAAAGGGCAGTCAGTCGGAGCTGGAGACTGCCTGGCCTGCCTGGATAAAGCGTCACGAGGGGGAGGTAAGGGCTCGCTTGCTACGAGGAGAGGAGGATACCATGGTCAACTTCCTGACCTTCGGAACCTCCTTCACAGCCGAGCCCCGGCTGACGGCAGCTGAATTCGCCCGCTTGGGACCCATTCTCAGCCAATCCCAGCCATCACCCGATCATTCACCAACCGCCGCCATTTTTTTCAAACGTTTGGAGGATTTGTTGCGAGGTATGGCAAACCCCGGAACAAACGAGAGACTCCTCTTCGTTGCCCGTCTCGCTGAAATCTATGGTTATCACCCCCGCCAAGCCCAAGGGAGTCACCCCGACCTTGCCGAGCAGAAACGGTTGAAGGCCTTCTTGATTGCCAATGCCGTTCGGGTCATCCAGGAGCAGGCGGGGTTTCAAAAGGAATTTGAGCAGGCGCGGCGATTGAACGACCGCTCCGAAGACTTCGCCATACGCTCTAAGCTCTATCGCTCTCGCGGAATATCCCTGGATACGTCCTTGTTTCCCAATTTGGGGATAGAAGAATCGCTCAAAGCCATGCTGGAGCGAAACCTGATAGCACCAGGAAGTATTCGGAAAGTGGCCATCATTGGAGCCGGGCTCGACTTCACCGACAAAGGTGGCGGGTATGACTACTATCCTACTCAATCGATCCAATGTTTCGCCTTGATGGATAGCTTGCTTCGTCTGGGCTTGGCTCGCAGCGAAGAGTTGAAGCTCACCGCACTCGACGTTAGTCAACAAGTCAACGATCACCTGGCACGAGCCAAAAGAAATGCTGCGCGCGGCCAAGATTACGTCCTACAGTTACCTCTGGACTCAGAGACCCCCTGGAAAGCCGTCGTCTCCCGCTATTGGAAGGGCTTTGGAAATCAAATAGGCCGACCCATTACTCCTATCCGTGTCCCGGCTCTAACACGAAATGTAGAGACCCGGGCTGTCTCGATTCGGCCTGCGGTTGTTTCGATGATCTCCTCCGTGAATCTCGACATCGTTACCCAACATCTTCAATTTCCGCCCTCAGAAGGTTTTGACTTGATCGTCGCCACCAATGTCTTTCTCTATTTTGACCTCTTTGAACAATTCCTCGCCATGGCGAATGCGCAGGAGATGTTACGGCCTGGAGGATTCCTGCTGTCAAATAATTCCTTACCTGTCCTTGACAATTCCGGGATGAGGGCAGTTGATTATCTTTCCATTTTTTATTCGGAACGCCAGGATGATGGCGATGTCATTGTGTGGTATCAAAAGTCGTCCCCTTGAATTACAGCCGCAATTTCGCTGGACATTGCCCCATTTTGCTGCCGCGAAAGAATTCAATCCCACTTCAAACCTCTTCCGCAGGGTGGCACAGACATGCGCCGTGAGCATATCTGTGGACCTTGACATGACCTGATCGCATTTGGAAACTGTTTTGGAGTGCAGGAGATTGCTCCCGCTTTCAAGGGATACCAGCTTGCTGGCATCCTGTCCAATTGGCTACTGTGCATGGATTGGAGATGATTTTTTTCCGGCACATCTTGCTTCCCAAGATGCACGTCTCCGAAGGGGATAAATAGGGAGCCGTGGGTTGCGCGGTAGCGATACCCGAGGGAAAATCCACGCCATTTAGACGCGACACAAAAAGGGTCAAACACGGACTATTCTTAAATCATTTCAGGTAGTTCACACCCTTCAGGATTGCAAAATACCCTATTCACTTTTAAGAATCCCGCGCCAGTAATTACAGGTCGCTCCTAACGGAGCTCATCAGTTTTGAAATATTGTTCGCTATAAACAGGAGGCTCCTACGGAGCCGAGGAATTCCGCAAGAATTTCACAGTGTTTACAAAAATCATGCCGCAGAGGCATCGTTCCATCGATCGCTGTTGGAAGTCAATGGCTCCCTATGAGCCCTCTGTTTATAGAAAACGAAATCTGCCCATTTGAAGAGCTCCGGAGGAGCGGCCTGTAGGTTCAAAACATCTTTCCGGATCTTACAAAGATCCAATCTAGTGACGTTAACCTCCAGCACGGGCTGGGCATTGAGTTTCACCTATGATGATTTCGGGAATCGGACGGGCCAGAGGCATGCTCACCGCGCATGGCTGCGCCACCCGATGAAATCCCTGCATAGAATGCAAAATGAAGTTGGCGTATCAGGAAGAAATTCTTGGAAGGAATGAGTGCGGGACAAAAAAAAGGGTGAGGTTCACTTGATGTGAATCTCACCCTCTTCACCGCTTTGGGTTTAGATCTCCTACCAGTACCGATTAGTAGTTGATCTTCAAACCAAACTGAATTTCGCGTGGGGCGTTGGTCTGGTTGGCAACGCGACCGAAGCTTCCGTTCACGCCACCGCCAATACCACCGCCAACGATCGCTTGACCGTACTGGTCGCCTCCCTGATCGAAACCGAGTAGAACCCGGTTGAAGGCATTCAGGAAGTCGGCACGAAATTCAATGCTGACCCGCTCATTAATGCTGGTCCGCTTGATAATGGAAATATCCTCGTTGTAGAAGGGCAATTCGCGGATATCACCATCGGTTTGAGAAGTGGTCCCATAGGTATAAGGTGCTGGGTTAGTCCAACCGTCAACATTGTAACGTTGACCGAGGGCTCCGACACCGTTGGGGTCCCAGGTCCCGTTCAACCAGGCCGCAGAATACTTCTCCACGCCTGGAACGCGACTCGCCCGGGTGGTAAAACTGTTGTCGGACATGTAGGGGTTCAGAGAGTTCCCCGCGGAAGTGACCACGTGAGGAGCACCGCTGCGATAGGACTGGAAGCCAGCAATACTCCATCCACCGACTACCTTGTTGGATACTCCGCCTTTATTCGCCCACTTCTTTCCCGCACCAAAGGGCAGTTCATATTGATAGGAAATCGCCAAGTTGCTCGGATAATCGTTCAAACTCAGCGCTCTTTCTCCAGCGGCATTGTAGAAGTCCTGGGTAAATCCGCTAAATTCATTGTACAGACTTCCTGCATTGGTAAGAGTCTTCGACCAGGTATACGACACCAGGAAGGTCAAGCCGTAGGAGTAATTTTTCCTGGCTTGGATCTGGAGTGCATTATAGGTCGACATTCCCTCCTGCTCTGCCATGTCGCGCAACTGGGCAAGACCCTGAACGCTGTCGTTGCGATACTGCGGCATGGGCCGTAAGGCTTGACCCAATTGGGCACCCGCCCCCCACAACTGCTCAAATCCGGCAAACGGGGTGTGATTCCCAGTTGCAGGATCAATCGGCATCTTCTGCACGATAGGCATTGCCTGGATGGTTGGGTCGGCAATGTTTTTGAACAGATCGGCCCCCAAACTCATGTAACTCGAGGGAGTCACGTTGCTGTTCATTAAACGGCTGGACAAATGAGTTCCTTTGGTCCAGACATAACCCACGTCGAGGAGAATCTGACCAGGAAGCTGTCTCTGGATACTGAAGGAGGCCGTTTCGATGCTAGGCGGTTTCCTATCATTAGGCCACGGTCCCCAAGTCGGCCACCCTGCACCGTTGGCTGCGTCGGGAGTGAGAGTTCCCACCGGACCAAAGTACTGAGCGGGCCAGCCGGTGGCAAGGGTCATGTGCACATCTGGATGGCCAGGAGGGTTACACGACACAGCTCCGCTAAAGCCTCCGAGGGAGGATTGGTTACATCCTTGGGAGCCATTGTATCCCAACTGTTCCCAAGAGCTTGCAAGAGAACGCTGGGCTCCGCCGGCCGTATATAGAATTCCAAATCCGCCTCTTACTACAGTTTTCGGATTGACTGAATAGGCAAAACCGAAGCGAGGACCAAAGTTATTCATATACGTGGTCGAAGGTGCACGCCGCGCGTCTGAAGCAAAAACGACGGAACCAGGAATGTTGATGCCTGGCTGAATAACGAATGGGTCAATCCAGGATTTCTGGTTGTGAGCGTCGACCGTGGGCAAGAACCAATCCCAGCGCAGACCCATGTTCAGAGTAAGCTTTGAGCTGACTTTCCAGTCATCTTGAATATAGCTGGCATAACGGCCCATTCGATCAGCTACTTCCGTAGCCGTAATACCAACGGTACCAGAGGTAGGCAATCCAAGGAGGAAACTACCAATTCCTGCACCTGTACAGGGATCACCTATGGCACAACCAGCATTGAAGAATTTTGCGTCCATCAGGCCAGTCGGACCTGCATTATAGGTGTTATAACTGGCAGAGTAACTAGTCCCCAATTGGTTGACTTGCAACTTCATATAACTGAACCCACCCTTGATCGTATGTTTGCCTTTGATCCAGGTCAGGTTGTCTTCAATACTGAAATTATTGTTGGCTCCGCGACTGACACCTTGTCTAGCATAAGTATTTCCTAAACCACCGATGTCCATTTCCGGGAAGACTGAGCCAGGACCCGATTGCGGGACACCACTATAGCCAAGGGTTGCAGGCCAACCAAATCCTGCCGTGGGGAGGCTGGCACCGGTATTCCGGTTATATCCAAAAGTTGCGTGATTTACCACATTCGGTTTGATGAAGAAATCTTCACTCAAACGAAAGATGTACCAGCCGTTTTGGGTGTAGGCACCCTCACCGATGGGGTCAGGATATTTAGACCCGGAAGGAATGTATTCATGCTTCCAGATATAGGAACCATACATCCGGTTTCTCTGTGAGAAGACCTCATCAATCTTGACACCCCAGTTATTGATGGTGTCACTTGCCGTGTAAGCTCCGCCACTCCAGTTTTGCAAATATCCATACCGGCAAGATCCGCAGGGCCCCAAGTTCGGAAAGTAGGAAAACATATTCTTGGCCACGGGATCAATCCGGCTCGACGGAATCACATTGGCTTGGCCAGGAATCGCCAAACCCGTCTTGGGATCAAAGCCAAATCCATCGCGCATCCAGGCAGCGGCGCCGCTGTTGTTCACCAACCCCGTCGCAGGGTCCGTTGCACCCGCTGCTACCAATCTCGTAGTGGCCGGATCGTAAATTTCATTCGAATAGACCGGTCGGCCCAACGCATCTGTACCAACCTGACCACCAAGAATATTACTCTCGTCTCCGTTCTTCATCGCCGTGGTGGGAAGGGTGTCAACCGTATTTCCGCCAGGGGCTTTGATGTCGCGGAATCCGTTATACCAACCGTAGAAGAACGTCTTATCCTTGCGGATGGGACCGCCCACCGTCGCTCCAAATTCGTTTTGAAGATTCCGTGGGGTCGTGGCGGCATAAAATCCACGAGCATCCAAGGACGTGTTGCGGAAGTATTCGTACACGCTACCATGAATCCCATTATTTCCACTCTTCAGAGTGAAGTTGGTAATTCCCAATCCGGTCTGACCGAATTCTGCGGGCGGAAGCAAGGTCATCACGTTGTATTCGCCGACCACGTCCGGCGGAAAAGGCAGCTGCGTAAAACTACCCGATAATGCATAGCCTTGACCGATGACGGCTCCTTCAAGCAACCACTCAATGGTGCCGCTCATACTGCCGTTGACTGTCGTATTCAACTGGCGGCCGCCGCCGCTATAAGTACCATAGGCCGTTCCACGACTGGTCACACCAGGAACAAGCGAGACAAAGAAGGCAGGATTTCGGACTTCCTGAACTCCGACCAAAGGCAGATCAAGAACCTGTTTCCCTGAAATAATGACGCCGCGTTCGGAACTGTCGGACTGAACTTGAACCGCTTGCGCGGAAACTTCTACCGACTCACTCACCTGGCCCACTTCGAGATGGACATCAATGTGAGTAATCTGGGCAATGTTCACTACGACGCCCTTCTGGACAAATTTCTTGAAGCCCTGTTGTTCGCAGGTCACCTGGTAAGTCCCCACTTGCAGGAGAGGAACTGTATAGGTCCCTCCAGTTCCGCTGGTAGCAGTGGTGCTCACGTTCGTTCCAGTGTTCGTGGCAGTGATGCTTGCCCCAACGATGACACCACCGGAAGGATCACTCACTGTTCCCGTGATAGACCCGCGGTTTGTCTGCGCTTGGAGAGGATTAACCATAAAGCTAATGGTTAATACCAACAAACCAATCCCTACCCACCTAATCTCTCTACACCTCAACATGCCTTTCTCCTTTCAGAGCTTCCTTCTACTTTGGGGTTAAACGATAACTTGTTAGAATTCCGTAAACTGCAACCATTTTCACTGGGATCTTTCGCTAACTTTCGGTAGGCCATCAAATTTCTTATTAATCGCCTGATCGAATACAAACTTTACAGAATTGAACTCGACAGGCCTCACCTTCCAAATCTTTGTCACATTAGTGTAAATGCTCTGCAATTTTAAAACCAAGCCGGTGCTCAGTTCGCAAAATACATGATAACTTAAATAAAAATAACAACTTAATTAAAATTCTGCTAGTTAGTATTCCGACAAATTCAACGGCAACCTGTCAAAAATCTATACGAAGTATCGAATATCGATACGAAATTTCGTTTTTCCTTAGGGTGTTAATCTTCCAAAACCCTAATGAATTCGGTTCATTCGATGCCCTGTGGAAGTGTGCAATGAATCAAGTAAACAAATGGCAAACCAACACTCAATTTAAGTAATGAGAGGCCTGCTTTGCATTAATTATCACGGAAACGTCACAAACAGGGCGAAACATAAGCTTATTCGTCACCTCTTGTCAATCTATTTTCCGCTTCCTTATATTCATTGTTCGGCCAGCAAATCCCGCCATTCTTTTCTACCTCCTTCCGGCTCCTTCCGGGAAATTAAGCCGGTCAGCACTCCTGCGAGGCGGCGTTTTCATGCTTGAACTCAATTCCCGCTTCTCGTGTGACATGAAGAAAAGCTACATCCAGCTTTTCTTCTTGTGCCGCGTTGATAACAGGGGCCACTCCCCAGGAATAAAGGGCGCATAGGAATACGCCCAAAAGGAAAGCGGCGAGGTTCACTGGGACTAAAAGCAGCCTAAATACTCTTATCATTAGAGGAAAGGAAAAAAATTGAGGCAGGCCTTGATCCAAAAAATAATCCGAGAAGAATAGTTGGGAATTTAGCAGGAACTGTCTGAGCATACAACCGCGAGGGCCAGAACTCAGACTGAATGTCCTGCAGCCGTGATGATGATTTATCTTTGCTTGCGCATTTCCGCTTTGCTCGTCGCGCGAGCCATCAGCTAAGTCAAAGGGAAGGAACTTCTCTCTGTCCCTTGTGCAAAGATGGGTTAATGTATACTAAGCTGGCGTGAAAGCTTAATTTGGAATTTATAAAATCACTATGAATCGTATAGTCCTTTTGTTGTCGTTCGTTCTGCTATCCATTGCTCCTCAAGTACGGCCCTCAAACCCGGAAAGTAAGCCCAGTCTAATCAGTCTTCAAGACGTAGGCGAAGCCGCCGGGATCCTCGCCAAAATGCGTTGCGGAGCACCAGACAAACCATGGATCATGGACGCTAACGGCAGCGGTGCGGCCTGGTTGGATTATGACAATGACGGTTGGATGGATTTGCTAATCGTCAATGGTTCAAATTTGGCGGAATTACGCAAAATCCTATCAGGCTCTCCCCCCCAACCTCAAAATGAGGGGGTCTATCTTTATCACAATCTCGGGAACGGCCATTTCCAGGATGTCACTGACAAGTCTGGGCTCTTTAACCCGTATTGGGGAACTGGAGCCAATGCCTCCGATTTCGACAATGATGGCTTCACAGATATTTTGATCACCGCCATTGGCGTAGATTTGCTCTTCAGAAACAATCATGATGGGACTTTTTCAGAAATCGGGAAGAAGGTTGGACTGAAACAGGAAATCGCCTGGCATACCGGCAGTGCCTTTGGTGATTATGATGGTGACGGGAAACTCGATCTTTACATTGCCGGGTATGTCAACATCAAGGCGCTCCCCTTGGGTTCGGCTCCTCCCGTTTGCAGGTACAACGGGATCACCGGATTCTGCGGGCCGCGAGGGCTAAGAGGAGAAGCTGACATTCTCTATCACAACAATGGAGACGGGACATTCAAAGATGTCACTCAAGAAGCCGGGGTGGCAGATTTCGCCCAATATTATGGCTTCGCCGTGGTAGCGGATGACTTCAACGGGGATGGCAAGTTGGACTTCTTTGTCGCGAACGATTCCTGCCCGAATTACCTTTATCTCAATCAAGGGAATGGGACCTTTAAAGAAGCTGCGATGGCTAGTGGGGTGGCCGTTAACGCTGATGGCCGGGCTCAGACCAATATGGGGGCCGCGGTCGGTGACTATGACAATGACGGGAAAATCGACCTGCTGATCACCACATTTTCGGAGGACTATTATCCGCTTTACCATCAAAAGACTCCTGGCTTATACGAGGATGTGGCGCTGGACGCCGGCCTTCGGCAGATAACACTTGCCCTCCTGGGATGGGGGTGCGGTTTTACAGATCTCGATAACGATGGCGATAAAGATATTTGGACGGCCAACGGGCATGTCTACCCAAATGCGAACCAGCTCAAGAGCACCAGCTATTTGCAAACCATCGCCATTTTCGAAAACCGGAAGGCCAAGTTTTACCCGACAGCAGATCCTTTGGGAAGTTCGTACCATAGCTCTTACCGAAGTGGCGCCTCGGGGGATTTTGATAATGACGGGAAAGTGGATTTGGTGGTGCTCCCTATTGAAGGACGCCCCATCCTCCTGAAGAATAAAGCAGCCGATGATTCCTCTTGGATTTCGCTAAAGTTATCAGGCAAGGGCTGTAATCGTGACGCCATTGGTTCGAAAATTGAATTGGAAAATTGTGGCCAAAAGCAGATGGATACTTTAAGAAATGGGGGGAGTTATATTTCTAGGAATGATCCCCGTGTCCATTTCGGGTTGGGAAACTGCACGACGGTGGACCGGATCATCATCACCTGGCCTTGCGGGAAAGTTCAAGAACTGAAAAATCTAAAACCCAATCAATATTTGTCTGTTCAAGAACCGGACTAAGGACCGTTCAATGATTTCGTTGACTTACTCCAGACCGCGGCGTATTGGCATCGTCGGGAGGGCCGACAAACACCGTGGTATCTTCCAGCCATTCAGGGATGGAATTCCCAAGTCATGATCAGAAGAGAGCGGGCCATTGTTGTCATTATGTTTCTCCTTTTATCCAGCCTGACTGCGTGGCCACAACAATCAAGGAAAGACTGGGAAGCTCTTAACAAGGAGCTAATGACACTCTACCAAAAAGGAGATTATGACCAGGCGGTAGTCATTGCAAACCAAGCGCTGGAAGTCGCGGAGAAAGACCACGGGAAAGATCATCCCACCGTCGCCACAAGTTTGAATAATCTCGCGATGCTTTACCTGTCGCTCGCAAAGTATAGCGAAGCCGAACCTTTGTTCAAGCGCTCCTTGGCCATCACAGAGAAGTCCTTTGGTCCAAATCATCCCAATGTCGCCACTTGTTTGAATAACCTCGCCATGTTTTATGCCTCACAAGGTCAATCCGCCCAAGCTGAACCACTTTTTAAACGTTCGCTGGCAATTACAGAGAAGGCCTTTGGCCCAGACCATCCCGAATTGACCTCAAGCTTGAATGGTCTTGCGGGGGTTTATCAGTCACAAGGCCAAATCGCACAGGCCGAACAGTTGTATAAACGCTCATTGTCGATCACAGAAAAAGCCCTCGGCCCGAATCATCCCGAGGTGGCTGCCACCTTGACCAACCTGGCAACCTTATATCAACTGCAGGGCCGCTATGAGCAGGCTGAGCCTCTCTTCAAACGCTCCCTGGACATTACGGAGAAGGCTTTTGGCCCCGATCATCTTGAAGTGGCCTCGAGCTTGAATACCCTGGCAAAGTTCTATCACTTACAAGGCCAAATTGCACAGGCCGAACCTCTCTACGTTCGCTCCCTGGCCATCACCGAGAGGACGCTGGGGCCGGACCACCAGGATGTCGCCACCTGTCTTAACAATCTTGCTGCCCTTTACCACAGCCAGGGCAAATTCGCTGAAGCAGAACCACTTTTTAAACGCGCACTGTCCATTACCGAAAAGGTTCTTGGCCCGGACCACCCCGATGTGGCTATCTGCCTGAACAACCTGGCAGCGCTTCAGAGAAACCAATATCGATATACCCAAGCCGAGCCGCTTTTCAAGCGCGCGCTGGCCATTGACGAAAAGGCGTTTGGTCCCCATCACATCAGCGTAGCGATCGACTTGAATAATCTTGCAGACTTATACCAATCTCAGAGCCAATACCTGCAGGCTGAACCGCTTTACCAGCGCTCCCTCACCATCAAAGAAGAGGTTTATGGTCCAAATCATCCCGAGGTGGCCACCAGTTTGAACAATCTCGCGTCGCTATATCAGCTGCAGGGCCAGTACGAGAAGGCGGAACCGCTTTTCAAGCGCTCCCTTGAGATCCGAGAAAAAACCCTTGGCCCGAATGATCTTGAAGTGGCCACAAGTCTTGAGAACATTGCTTTGCTGTACCGGCTGACCAATCGCACCAAAGAAGCTGATTTGCTGGATAAGCGGGCTGGGGAAATCAGATCTGCCAAGAAATGAAAAATGGCAGACTGAGTGAGATTTTTCAATCCCGGTGATTCTCCTAGAGACTTCCTCCCCGAAAACTGCACCCTAGGCCACCTTCAATCTGATTTGTCCCCCTCCACCAGGAGGGGTTCGGTGCATTGATTTACCAACCCAAGAATGGATTGATATTCGACCCCGCTATGCAGAGATAGCCCAATCTCACAAGTCCTGCTGGTCGAGTAACCGGAAGAGCAATTCTGCGGAAGAGATTCTTTCAAGGAACTCAGCGCGGAGGCCGTGAGTTCAGGGGTACTGAAACCTCGGTCCCCCGCGAAGCCGCAACACCCGACGGAATACGGGAGGACGACTTTCTCGGCACACAATTCGGCCAGCTCGCGACATTTTTCTTCAAGACCCATCTTGCGGGAGCTACAGGTGACGTGCATAGCCACCGTGCCGGAAATTTTTTTGAAGGTCAGGCGCGCGGCAAGAAACCTCAAAACAAATTCCACGGGTTCGTACACCTCAAGTTCTTTTTCCCCCAACGCCATCTCTTTCAACCGGTAGAGGCAAGGGCTGGTATCGAAGAGAATTGGGTAACGACCCCCTGCCGAAGCTTCCTGCAGCGAAGTGATCAATTCCTGTGCTTTCTCGTCCCCTTGCTTGATGAAGCCCTTGCTCGCAAACGGCATCCCACAACAGAGTCCAGCCAGGCCGGAAGGATAGATCACCTCGTAACCCGCTTTGCGCAATAATGCATCGGTCCTGCGATTCTGGGACTCCGACTCTTGACTGGAGCGGCACAACCCCATTGTCCGGCTGATGCAACTGGGAAAATAAACGACCTTTAAAGGATTGTCTGAATTCGGCACAGCCGGGCGCATTGGCCCAGCAGCGCGCGGTAGGTATGAATTCCAGCTCGGCAGGCGGTTCCCGGAAATTTTCCGAAGAGCAGAGGTCAGACGCTCCATGAAGGGTGTCCCGAGCAAGACATGCACCATATCTACCAGATTTAAGATCTGGCGAATTCCGAAAACGACCGTCCCCATGTGTTTCGCGAGTAGGGTTGCCAGATGTTCTGACAGGTTCGAGTGGTCTACCGCCCTGAGGGCCTTGATCAATTTCCCTGTATCGATATCGACAGGACAACTCGTGGCGCAGAGTCCATCCGTGGCACAAGTCTGTTCTCCCTGATAGGCGAACCCCTTTTTCAAAGCCGCCAGTCGCACTTGGTCGTTTCCAGCACTTTCTAATTGGGAAATTTCGCGCCAGAGGACGATGCGCTGGCGGGGCGTCAAACTTAAGTCACGCGAAGGGCAATTCACTTCGCAGAATCCGCATTCAATGCAGCGGTCCACGATCGGATGGGCTTTCGGGAGCGGTTTCAGGTCTTTAACATGAGCAAGGGGGTCTGCATTAAGGATGACACCAGGATTCAGCAGATTCTCCGGATCAAAGATTTGCTTAATCTCTTTCATCAACTCATAAGCTTCCCTGCCCCATTCGAGTTCTACAAAAGGAGCCATGTTTCGTCCTGTCCCGTGTTCTGCTTTGAGTGAGCCATCGTAACGGTCAACGACCATCACCGTAAGGTCATCCAGAAATTTCTGGTAACGGCTGACTTCTTCCGGGCGATTGAAGTCCTGCGTAAACACGAAGTGCAGATTACCTTCCAGCGCATGACCGAAGATAATTGCTTGTGAATATTCATGTTTATTAAAGAGAGCCTGCAAATCCAAGGTGGCTTCCGCAAGGCGTTCGATGGGAAACGCCACGTCTTCGATGATGACCGTGGTCCCAATTTCTCGAATAGCCCCCACGGATGGGAAGAGCCCCTTGCGTATGTTCCAAAGCTCGGTGTATTTCTTCTTGTCCTGGGTAAACTCAACGGGAAGTAATGTAGGAAGGTGTGAAATTCCTTGGCGAATTGCCTCTACTTGCATCCCGATGACAGGGGAGCTTTGGGCACGGGTTTCTACCAACAGTGCGGCCGCCGCCTCTTCCAGCTTCTTTAGATAAGCCGGCATTCCCGGCCTCCCTTCTATCGAGCGCAAGCTCGCGCGGTCCATGATTTCAACGGCTGCCACGGGAAGGTTCCGCAGTTCAGTCGCTGCCTCGCATGCTGTCCTTACATCTGGAAACAAGATGAGACTTGTCGCTTTATAAGGATGGTCTGGCACCGTCCGGTAGGTGATTTCAGAGATGAAGGCCAGCGTCCCCTCCGACCCTATTAGCAGATGCTCAATAACATCAATCGGATCGGAGAAATCGACCAGAGCATTGAGGCTGTAGCCGGTCGTATTCTTCATCTTATATTTGCGGCGTATTCGCTCAGCCAACGGGGTGTTCGATTGGGTCTGATTTACGAGCTGCTGGATGCGACGCAGGATGTCAGGGTGAGTCTCAGCAAAATGTTTTCGGCTTTCAGGATCTCCAGTGTCGAGGATCGCTCCATCCAAGAAGACAAGCCGCATGGACTCCAGCGTGTGGTAGCTATTTTGCGCTGTGCCACAACACATGCCGCTCGAATTATTTGCCGCGATTCCGCCGATCATGGCGGAATTAATCGAGGCCGGATCCGGGCCAATCTTGCGCCGAAAAGGGAGCAAACGGAGATTGGCGTGAGACCCAATGACACCAGGCTGTAACCTGATTTTCTCCCCGTCTTTGCTGATTGAAATCGCTTTCCAACGGGTTCCGAGCATCACCAGCACCGAGTCACTGATGGATTGACCCGATAAGCTCGTGCCGCCAGCCCGAAAGGTGCTTGGGATCTTCATGGATCGGCAAAGCTTGAGGACAGTGACGATCTCCTCTTCGGATTCCACTTTAACCACAAGCTTGGGAACGAGCCTGTAGAAACTGGCATCGGTTCCATAAGCCAGGGTACGCAGAGGATCATGGATCAGTCGCTGTGGTGGGATCACGCGGCCGAGTGCTCGATAAAATTCCAGATACTTACCAGTCAGCATGTCGTATTCACAAGGCTGGGCCGGTACCGCTCATCGATAACGACCCTATTGGAGTAAACACCAATCATGCAATCTACCATCAGTAATCACCTCGTTCAATCGGGAAGGGAGCAGCGCCGCCCAACCCAGGAAATTTCGGGAACACGATTAGGGGAAACGCATGCTTCCACGCGGGAACCCGGCTCATCCATTCCATCGTGGAGCTGGCCTCTATTTAAGGCCATGAAACAATTGACGAAGACTGGAACTGGAAGTAAATTAAAATGAAGCAATATTGATTGGGCGGACCATCTGGAGACCGATTGAATCTCGAGAAAATAAACGTTTGCGTCTCCGGGGGTTTTTTTCTTCTTAGAGTCCAGGTCAGGGACTTTTGGTCAGGAGGTTGTGAATTGAAATATCGGTTGCGCCTGAGGGTTTTTCAATTGATAGGCAAAGGGTTCATTCTTTCCTTAATTCACGGAGTCTTGCTGTGGGCCGGCGACCTGCCAACAAAGCCTCTTGATTTTAACCGCGACATTCGACCGATCCTTTCGGATACCTGCTTCGTCTGCCATGGACCGGATGATGGACAACGAATGGCAAATTTGCGTTTGGATACAAAAGCCGGCGCTTTCGCCGACCGGGGTGGATATCAGGTGATTGTTCCTGGAAATCCCGCTGCCAGCCGGGTGTATCAGCGGATCAGCTCGAAGGATCCGGGCATGCACATGCCTCCCGTGACTTTTGAACGGAACCTGACCGAGGCGCAAGTTGAGTTGATTCGCCAGTGGATTGAACAAGGTGCCAAGTGGCAAACACATTGGGCCTATGAGACCCCTGTCCGGCCTGAACTACCGGCCGTCAAGAATCCCCAGTGGCCACGAAATTCAATTGACAATTTCATCTTGTCGCGCCTGGAAAAGGAAGGTCTGACCCCATCACCCGAAACCGATCGGGCTACGTTGCTGCGACGTTTGAGCCTGGATCTCACTGGCCTTCCCCCGACACCCGAGGAGGTGCAGGCTTTCGTCTCTGATCCATCACCGGATGCTTATGAGAAAAGGGTTGACCAACTCCTGGCCTCCCCCCATTACGGAGAGCGCATGGCAATGCAGTGGCTCGATCTGGCCCGCTATGCGGATAGCCACGGGTATCACATCGACAGTTTGAGAGAAATGTGGCATTGGCGGGACTGGGTGATCAATGCATATAACAAGGATATGCCATTTGATCAATTCACGATCGAGCAGTTGGCGGGCGACCTGCTTCCCAATGCCACGATCCAACAGAAGATCGCCAGCGGATTCAATCGCAATCACATGATCAATTTCGAGGGCGGTGCCATCCCGGAAGAATACCAGAATGAATACGTCATTGATCGGGTGGACACAACGGGAACCGTCTGGATGGGAATGGCGATCGGTTGTGCTCGATGCCACGATCACAAGTACGATCCCATCAAGCAAAAAGAATATTACCGGGTCTATGCCTTCTTCAATGACATCCCCGAAAAGGGTCTCGATGGATTTCGCGGAAACGCCAAACCATTTCTCCTGCTCCCGAATTCCAGCGACGAAGCGAGGTTAAACGATCTGAAAACGAGAATTTCAGCTGATGAAAAAGTCTTGACGGAAAAACAGATTCCCGAACTTGCAGAAACCTGGCAGAAAACCCGCATGACCACGATTCCTCAGCCTCCGAAGGATGGTCTTCTGGCCAACTATGAATTCGACGGGTTCCTGGCAGACACTTCCGGCAACTATCAGCACGCTAAAGTCCTTAAGGGTCAAATTGCTTACAACAAAGGCTACATCCGGCAGTCCGGAGAACTCGACGGGGAATCCCAGGTAGAATTTCTCAAGACTGATGCCATCGAGTGGAATCATCCCTTCTCCGTCGGAATCTGGCTTAATCCCGTCAATATTCCGATCGGCAGAAAGGATATTGGGATCTTGCATCAGTCCAGTGAAGGGGAAGAGCGGCGTGGGTTTGAGGTGTTCTACGAAGAAATTCAGAAAATTCCCGGCTTTAGAAGAGGCTCCCGAGTTGTTGTGCGACTGGTCCATCATTGGCCTGAGAATGCCATTCAGGTTCGCACAAAAGAACCAGTGGTCTTGGGGACTAAGGATCCCGTGGTCCTGGAGGCCTGGCGCAATTATGTGGTCACTTATGATGGATCCGGCAAAGGCGCGGGTATTAAGTTATATGTGGATGGGAAGCAGGTTGAGACAGAAACCCTGCAGGACACCCTGAAAGGGACGGTTCAGGTAGAAGGCGGGTTGCAGATCGGAAACAAGAAGATCGCCTCTGTTTACAAAGGGTTTATCGATGATTTAAGAGTTTATGATCGAGCGATCACCCCGGCGCAGATTGACGTGCTCGTCAAACATTTTCCGATGCGGATTGTCCTGGCCGATTTGGCAGACAAACCCTTCGTCTGGATCGATCCGGTCAAACAACAGGCGGCATCCCTCGAAGAGCCCGGGGGTGATAAGCCAAAAGAATCCAAGCAAGATTTAGAGCTCAAAACACTTCGCACTCGAGTTGCAGACTATTTCCTGACTTATGACGCACCACAGGAAATTCGAGACGCATACTCCGACTGGAAATTGCTGAATACCCAAAAAAGCGATCTCGAAGAGGCCATTCCCAGCGCCATGGTCATGCGTGAGGCGAAGCAGCCCCGTGAGTCCTTTGTCTTAATGCGAGGCGATTACCGAAACCATGGGGAAAAAGTTCAGCCTGCCGTCCTTACCTGGCTTGCCCCCATGCCCAAAGAAGCTCCGCTGAACCGGTTGGGTTTTGCCAAATGGCTCGTCGACCCGCGGCATCCGTTGACTTCTCGCGTAGCTGTCAATAGATATTGGCAGAATTATTTTGGAATTGGACTGGTTAAGACTTCTGAAAATTTTGGTTCCCAAGGCGAGATACCAAGCCATCCGGAATTGCTGGATTGGTTGGCGACAGAATTCATTCGTACTGGCTGGGACGTTAAAGCCATGCAGCGCCTCATCGTCACCAGCGCCACCTATCGCCAATCCTCACGCGTTTCCCCGAATTGCAGGAGCGGGATCCAGAAAATCGGCATCTGGCTCGGGGCCCACGGTTTCGACTCCAGGCGGAAATGGTCCGGGACAATGTCCTGGCGGTGAGCGGTCTGCTCAATCCTGAGATTGGGGGACCCAGCGTTTATCCTTATCAGCCCAAAGGACTGTGGGAAGAGATGTCTTTCGGAGAAATTTTCACCGGTCAGACCTACCAAGCCAGCACAGGCAAGGATCTTTACCGGCGAAGTATGTATTCCATTTGGAAACGGACCGTCCCCCCCGCCTCCTTGGCTACATTCGATGCACCGGATCGAGAGAAGTGCACTTCGCGAAGAGCCCGAACGAATACGCCGCTCCAGGCACTGGTTCTCTTGAACGATCCGACTTACGTTGAGGCCTCGAGGGCCTTGGCGCAGCGGATGATCACGCAAGGAGGGAATGACCCCGCTAAACGGATTCAATATGCCTACCGGTGGGCATTGTCACGAAATCCTGTTCCTCGGGAAACCCAGGTCCTGCGTGATTTGGCAGACAAAGAACTCGCGCATTATCGTCAGGACTCTCCTGCTGCTTTGGAGCTCCTAAATATCGGAGATTCCTCCTATGACAAGAACCTCAATGCCAGTGAGTTGGCAGCCTGGACGACCGTTGCCAGCACCATTTTGAATCTTGATGAAACCGTGACCAAGGAATAGGAAATGAATCTGGAACATGAAATCGAATTGCAATTGACTCGACGTCAATTTTTCTCCAAGACAAGCAAAGGGATCGGGATTATCGCTCTCGGGTCCCTCCTCAACCCGGATCTTTTTGCCTCGACTTCGGAAATTGATCCCAAGACAGGCGGGTTGGTGGGTCTGCCCCATTTTGCCCCCAAAGCCAAGCGAGTCATTTTTCTTCACCAATCCGGCGCGCCTTCGCAATTGGAATTATTCGACTACAAACCCAATCTCCGGAAATTGCATGGAACAGAATTGCCTGACTCCGTCCGCCGCGGCCAACGCATCACGGGAATGACGTCCGGTCAGAGTTCCTTACCTGTGGCAGCTCCTATTTTTAAGTTTCAGAAAGCCGGGCAGTCGGGAGCCTTTGTCAGCGAACTTTTGCCGCATCACGCTAAAATCGTCGATGACATCACCATCATTCGCACCGTCTTTACCGAAGCGATCAACCATGACCCGGCCATTACATTTATCCAGACCGGGAGCCAGCAGCCTGGCCGGCCGAGTATGGGAGCCTGGGTCAGCTATGGTTTAGGCAGCGAGAATCATAATCTTCCAGCCTACGTGGTTCTGATCTCACAGGCGCAGTCTCTCATCCCGGATCAACCGCTTTTCTCCAGACTCTGGGGGAGTGGTTTTCTTCCATCGCGTTATCAGGGGGTCAAATTCCGGTCCAGTGGCGATCCGGTGCTTTACTTGTCAAACCCTGAAGGAATCGACAAAGAGACACGGCGGAACATGCTGGATAGTCTGGCTGAGCTTAATAATCTGAAAGCCCAGGACTACCGGGATCCCGAAATTGAAACGCGCATTGCTCAATATGAAATGGCGTACCGAATGCAAACCTCGGTTCCTGAACTGATGGATCTTTCGAAAGAACCTGACTCAGTCTTCGAAATGTACGGTCCGGACTCTCGCAAACCCGGAACCTATGCAGCCAACTGTCTTCTCGCCAGACGCCTGGCAGAGCGCGATGTTCGCTTCGTCCAACTTTACCATCGGGGGTGGGATCAACATCAAGATTTGCCTCGCGATATTCAATTGCAGTGCAAAGGAGTGGACCAGGCCTCTGCAGCGCTCATTTTGGATCTTAAGCAGCGTGGCATGCTCGATGACACGCTGGTTGTTTGGGGGGGAGAATTCGGACGAACCGTCTATTGCCAAGGGACTCTCACCGAAACCAACTATGGAAGAGATCATCATCCTCGCTGTTTTTCCATGTGGATGGCAGGGGGAGGCGTGAAGCGGGGCCTGGTCTATGGCGAGACAGACGATTATTGCTACAACATCGTGAAGGACCCAGTTCACATCCATGATCTGCAAACCACGATTCTTCACTCCCTCGGCGTAGATCACAAGAAATTGACCTACAAATTCCAGGGTCGGCATTTTCGATTGACCGATGTTTCCGGCGAACTGGTTTCGAACATTCTGGCGTAGAGGAAAATTCCTTGGACCTGAAAGCGATCCGGCTCTCCTTCCCTGAAGGATGCAATATCATCCTGGGCCAAAGCCACTTCATCAAGACCGTCGAAGATCTTTATGAAATCCTGGTGGCTGCCGTTCCCGGTATTCAATTTGGGATCGCCTTTAATGAAGCCTCCGGCCCGTGTTTAGTCCGGCATCAGGGAAACTCCCCCGAACTTCTCCATTCGGCCATTGAAAATCTGCGCCAAGTCGGCGCCGGTCACACCTTTCTCATTGTTCTCAAGAATGCCTTTCCCATCAATGTTCTCCAGGCAGTCCGCCAATGTCAGGAGGTTTGCTCGATTTATTGCGCCACCGCCAACCCCGTGGAGGTGATCGTTGCCGAAACGGATCAGGGTAGAGGAATCCTGGGAGTGGTGGATGGTTCCTCCCCGAAAGGGATTGAAGGCGAAGAAGATCAGATCCGGCGGAAGGAAATGCTTCGGAAGTTTGGCTACAAACTCTGAGCTCAAGTCCGCGATGAAAACTGGTGAGTTATCGCGGAGTCATTCTCAGAAGATTTTTTTATACTTTAGTTCCCTTGGGAATCTTCATCAGAAAGGAAACCGCGACCATGTCCTATACGTATGAGGATCTCAAAAAGAAGACCTTGGCTGAATTAAGACAGATTGCCGATGGCATCGAAAACGAAGCGGTCAAAGGTCATTCCCAAATGCACAAGAATCAACTCCTGCCGGCGCTTTGCCAGGTGTTGAAGATTGAAATGCACGAACATCACAATGTGACGGGGATCGACAAAACGGCGATTAAAGCCCAGATCAAGGACTATAAGAAGAAAAGGGACGAAGCACTGAACGCTCACGACCACAAAGAGTTAAAGCGGGTTCGGAGAGAAATGCATCATTTGAAGAGACTCATTCAACGAGCCACCACTTAATGCGGACTCCCCGGTCGCTCCTGCACTATCCAGGTCGACGGACCATTTCCTTCGAGCCGATCCCTGTCTCGCGAAAGCGAGAGGGGAGCTTCCGCTCTTACACTTTTCCCGACTAAACCTTCCGGAAGGGGTTGCTGAAGCTTGCCCGCGAACCCAGTTCGGCTTCAATCTCCAGCAAGCGATTGTATTTGGCAATCCGTTCACTGCGACAGGCGGACCCCGTCTTGATCTGGCCGCCGCTCATCGCCACGGCAAAATCTGCCATGAATGCATCCTCCGTTTCTCCGGAGCGATGCGAGATGATGTAACCCCACCCGGCTTTCTGGCACATCTGGATGGTTTCGATGGTTTCCGTCACCGTGCCAATCTGATTCAGCTTGATCAAAACAGCGTTGGCTGATTTTTCCTGAATTCCCCGTGCCACAAAGCGTGTATTGGTCACAAACAGGTCGTCACCCACGATTTGAGTCTTGTCGCCGAGCATGGCGGTGTGTGCTTTGAAGCCATCCCAATCGTTTTCCGCCAGCCCGTCTTCGATCGAGACGATCGGATACTTCTGGATCCATTGAGCAAAAAGCCTATTCATCTCATCACTTTTCTTTGTCCCCTGCCCTGATTTGGAAAAATGGTAGGCTCCGTTCTCAAAGATAGAACTCGCTGCGGCATCGAGTGCAATGGCCACGTCTATCCCCGGCTTATAGCCCGCCTGCTCGATGGCAGTCACGATGAGCTGACAGGCCTCTTCATCACTCTTTAGATTGGGCGCGAATCCCCCTTCGTCCCCCACGCCGGTGGCATACCCTTTCTTGTTTAAAAGAGCTTTCAATACATGGAACACTTCGGCCCCGTAACGGAGAGCTTCGGCAAAAGAAGGAGCTCCGACGGGCATGACCATGAACTCCTGAAAGTCGACGCTATTGTCAGCGTGTTTTCCACCATTGAGAATATTCATCATCGGGACAGGCAATCGAACCGCTCCCGTCCCACCCAAGTAGGCATAGAGGGGCAAATCTCCGGCCACCGACGCGGCCCTGGCCACAGCCATGGAGACTCCCAGAATTGCATTGGCCCCCAGCCTTCCTTTATTGGGAGTTCCGTCCAGTTCGATCATCCTGTAATCAATCTCCGACTGCCGGGAGGGATCTTTTCCCTTAAGCGCAGGCGCAATAATCTTATTAACGTTTTCAACGGCCTTAAGCACTCCTTTGCCGCCATAGCGCTTCTTGTCTCCATCGCGCAACTCGACGGCCTCATGTTCCCCAGTGGAAGCTCCCGAAGGAACCGAAGCCGAACAGAGTACACCGTTATCCAAACCGACCAGCACCCTTAAGGTTGGGTTCCCACGAGAATCCAGAATCTCCAATCCCTGTATTGAATGAATAGTCCGACGCATGAATCCTCCTCCAGAATAAATTTGACCGGTCATTTTCCCATCGCATGGAGAGAAGATCAAGAAGGATCAGGCGCCCGTCTGCTTCCTTTGCTTCCTGGCCTCGCGAATGATGGGACCATAGATTTCTTTGTCGAAAGGAGGACAACCAGTCGGAAATTGCCCAAGAGGATGATGCTTTTGACGCATGAGGTAGGTGCAAAAGGTCAAAGTCTTGCAGGTATGGGCGGGATCGAGTTTCCCCAGAGTGAGGGCATCTTGCGCGAAATCGGGGTACGCCAAAGCTCCGCGTCCCACCCCCATCAATGTAACCTTTCCATCGCGAATATTGGCGGCCCCGGCATTGATTTGAAAATGCTGCAGCCAGCTGTAGCCGGTCCCGACGAAGGCGAGCTCGGGGAACTTCTCTTGGAACAAGGAACAGATTTCAAAATGGCGGGCAACCCCTAGCAAGGGATGTTCCGGAGGCCAGTAATTTCCTTCATCAGGTTTTTCAAAGGGCCTGCCAATGTGGGGATTGACATAAGGGTTTCCCAAGGAAATGTTGAATAACTTGACTCCTTCATCGCGCAAGATTTCGATGAGACGCAACGGCTCTTGTAAGTCAGGTTTTAACGGATCCTCCGGAGAGACGCCAAAACCAAGTTGGTAAGGAAGCGGAACCGCAACCGGCACCCCGATCCCTGTTTTGGGGTCCTTTTGAAACGGCACCCCATCAAAAGCCCCCAGACGGGTGGCGAGCAGAAAGTCCGACCCGAGTTCACTTCGAATTCTTGAAATGACATTTCGTGCAAAACGAATTCGATTTTCAAAGCTTCCTCCATACCTCCCGGGACGAGTTCTAGCACCTAATAATTCGTTTCCCAGGTACCCGTGGGTGAGTTTGATATCCACTCCCTTGAACCCGACGGATTTAGCCAGTCGTGCTGCTTCCAGGTAATTGATCTCAAGCCTTTCCAGTTCCTCATCGCTGATCAGAGGATAATCCGCGGGTAGACGGATCCCTTGTGAACGGTCCAGATAGGTGAGTGGGTCAAGTCCCGGGTGATGTTGGGCGAGGAGTGGACGGGGGGAGCTGTAACGGCCTGAGTGAGTCAACTGCAGTACTTCCACGAGATCATCGGCACTTCCGTGTCTCTCGGCATGGAACTTTCTTGTCCGAGAGAGCAATTGGTCAAAAGACTTGGCATTGTTTGCATTCAACAGCAACTGGCGTGAAGTAGCACGCCCCTCCGGCACCACCGCAGTGGCTTCGAACCAAAGGAGCTTGGCTCCACCCCGGCCAAATCTCTCGTAGCGACGAATTGTCAACTCACCAGGTTTTCCCTCCAAGGTCCCGTCACATCCTTCCATGGGATGAATCGCCAGCGAGTTTCCGGCAGTCCACGCACCAATCCTGACGGGGCGAGCTAGAATTTGTTTTATTCTTTCCGGATTGCTTTCCAAGGATATGGAAAGATCAAGCTGTTGAATCGCCTGCGCTAATTCTTCCAAGCTTTGGTAATGAAAATACGAACGCAAAAGGCTTCCTCCCACCACGGCGATTGAAATCTACTTCCCACCCTTCAGGATGTAAGGCCAAGCCCTTCGAGATTTAACGCATGGCACGCAACGCATGTTGCAGAGCTTCCATAAAGAAATAATCTCCCCACATCAGGGACTCATCGACCCCCAATTGCTTGTGATAATGGTACACTCCGTGCAAAAGGATTCCTTCCTGTCCCGACTTTCCATGGGCCAAAAATGACGGCGAGACCAGCGTATCAAGAATTTCGAAGGTGACATTACGATAGATTTCGGCTTTCTCCAGGCTTAATGTCAAAGCCGAGAGTTTCCAGAATCCGGAAGCCGCAATGGCCGCCGCCGAACTATCCCACAGGAAACCAGGGCCCGGTGGAACTTGAAAGTCCCAGGGGGGAACCAAGCCATCTGGCACGTGGCGCAAGTAGTAGTCTGCACATTGTTCCGCAGTCTCCAGAAAGAGCGAATCTTGGGTAAACTGGTAGGCAGTCCCAAAACCATAAAGCGCCCAACACAAACCGCGCGACCAACAACTATCGGAGCGATACCCTTGCTGTGTATTCTCTTTCAAGAACGATCCACTCTGGGGATCGAAAAGCGCTTCATGGACAGTACTCCCATCCGAATGTACCAGGAAACGTTTTGAAGTGAGGGAATGTCGGGTGGCAATCTCCCGGAGCTGATCATCGTGAGTGTTCCTGGCAACCCAAAAGATGAGTCCGACATTCATCATAATGTCTATGAAGAGCGAATTGGCGCCCAGAAAAGAACAAAGATATTGCCCCTTGGGCTGGTAACGCAAGGCCAGCGTCCGCCCCGCTTGAATCAAGACCTTCCTGAGTTTTGGTTCATGAGTCAGTTCGTACCATCGCCCATAGGAGGAATTGAAAATGAAACCCAGATCGTGGACATCCTTGTCGTTCTGCCGTTCTTCCAGCAGGCAGCTGTAATGTTCAGCCCGCTCCCTCCAGTATCGTTGCCCCGTCAATTCGTGTAAAATCCAGAGGATACCAGGCAGATACCCTTCGCACCAATTCGTCCAGGCCTCCCCGGTATGGTTCCATTTGCCATTAACGGTATACATGGGGAAAAAATCCGGAGACCTATCAATCAATTCCCTGAGTTGAGACTCGGCAAAATTCAGCGCGCTTTCGAAGCGAGCGAGGCGAGTTTGAAGGTTCAATTCCGATGGAGACATATTGTCGTCGCAGCAAGGAGTCTCGAATCTACAGTGTTGAAACTCACCGATCAAGTGGATTTTGAAAAGAAAAATGGTATGTTGAGATGAGAGGAGCGACTCCTGCCCGGTGGCGGACAAAACGGCTGGCATGAGGCCGGATGCAATTTTTCGCAAAAAGTTTTTTTCATTAGGAGGCTGTCTGATGATCAGGATCAACCTTGCTCTTCTTATCACAGTATTATTGTTGTCGGTCGTTGCCTATGGGGAAGATCCGGCGTCGGAAGGG
Source organism: Terriglobia bacterium (assembly GCA_046331665.1). Classification (GTDB taxonomy): domain Bacteria; phylum Acidobacteriota; class Terriglobia; order Versatilivoradales; family Versatilivoraceae; genus CAWBAT01. The sequence continues at coordinate 54,824 of JAXLQK010000021.1, forward strand.
GATAGTCTGGCGTCAGTGCAAGCCTCACTCCAGTCAGACATCCCCCACGTACTCTGTCTCGATAGAAATTTTGCGACTGGCGGCCAACCCTTGAATACCGCGTATGCAAAGCTAAAAGCGAGCGGTTACCGCTCGGTCCTAAACCTCCGTACGGCCGAGGAAGGAGTGAATTTGGAAGAAGAAAAAAGCGCTGTCGAAAAGGCGGGGATGCGCTACGTTAATATCCCCGTCGTTTCCACCGCGCCGGCACCGGCGCAAGTTAAGCAATTTCTGGTAGTAGTGCAGGATAAGACATTACAACCCATGTTGATTCATTGCGCCAGTGCCAACCGGGTAGGCGCCTTCTGGATGATTTATCGTGTCCTGGTGCAGAACTGGTCCGTAGAAAAGGCCTTGCAAGAGGCCACTCAAATTGGTCTGAAGAACCCAAACTTAAAGAAGTTCGCCCTGGAGTACATTGATTCCCGCCCGAAATAAGCCAGAGGCCGCATCACTTTGACAAACTAAGTGCGCCATAATAGGCACATTCAGTCCTTGCGGAAGCGCGCCCATCTTTGAACAAGCCGCTTTTTACCTTCTTGTCTTCACTAATCCCTCGAGGCTTCAGGCCGATATTTTCCTTGTAGGGCTTGTCCTCCGCGGATGACGGTCCTGGCGTTGTTGTCAATTTCCCGCGGCGTTCTTCGTGACTCGACCGATACAGACACTGAATCCGTCAAATGCCTTCTTCCAAGCACTCAAGAGTATAGAAACCATGTCCGCACAACCTGTTGATTCCGAGATTCTTGATGCAATGATCCTGTCAGAAGTGGCTGTCAAATATAATTGTATTTCCCAAGCGATGGGAATCTTAACCGCCCTCATCCAGAAGTTCCCTCTCTATTTGCCTGCCAAAGAGGCTTTGCAAAAAATTTACCGCGATATGGGAAAGACAGCACAGGCGAATGAGCTCGAAAGCGATCTGAATCAAATCCGTTCTCAATTGGCCGTCGAACATGTTCGCCACCAGGGAACACCGGCTGACCTGTCGAAACGCCAGTTCATTGCGCGCATGGATTCACTAGTTCGCAACATCTACGACACGCGCGATTACGCGCAAGTCCTCGAAATAACCTCATCACAACTTCGGACCGCCCTTCATGTAGATCGCTGTTTGATTTGGATACACGAATCAAAGGATTGGAGAGAAACCCGGCATGTGTCCTGCGGGGTACCCATTTCAGCAGACGTTTGGGAAAAGATGGAGGGAGTTCATGGGTTGCTCTGGCAATTGTTTTCCGATGCGCCCGACTCGGTGGTGGCCGAGACGATCCAAAACTCTCTCTTATTTGCCTCGCATCGGGCGGTTCTTCAGGAATTTTCAGTAGATTCCCTACTCAGCGCACCGGTCATCTATGACTCACAATTGATCGGGATGATCCTATTGCATCGAAGTTCAAGCGAAACTCCGTGGAATGATGAAGAGGTCGCCTGCTTGTCTACCATGACCGGACACACAGCAGTCGCCCTCCGCAACGCCCGACTTTTCGGCGAAGTCCAAGAAGAATCGCACAAGGATCAGGTCACAGGTCTCGAGTCCTCTCAATTCTTCGAAGAAAGACTGGCGGTGGAGATGCGCAATGCCAGTCATCAAAAATACCCCCTCTGCCTGGGACTGCTTTATGTCACCGAGTTCCAGGAAATTGTCAGATCACAGGGCCAAGCCCAAACAGAGTCCCTGCTTCACAAAATCGGATTTCTTATCAAAACTCATGTCCGCAAGGGCAGTGTCGTGGGGAGAACCGGCAATGAGGAATTTGGGATGATTCTTCCTAACGCCACAAAGGACCTTGCTCAGAGGATCCTCAACAACATTAAGCAGACGATCGAGGGCATCCTCTCTGCAGATCTCGGGAAGCCGCTCACATTAGGGATCGGCGTGATCGAGGTGACCCTGAGTCCAACCCATTGGACGACTACGAAGTTCTTGGAATCGGGATCGTTGAATAACCTTCTGCCCCAGAGCATTCCAGCCCAGGAACACACCTCCTTTCGTGGTGACCTGGCGGAAATTGAGCTGGTGGATGTTTTACAGATCCTGGCCAACGGCCGCAAAAGCGGGAAATTGCTCCTCGATGCCCAGGGCCAATTGGGAATTGTCTTTTTTAATGCGGGGAAAATCGTTGATGCGGTCTTTAAGAACAAAAGCGCCGAGGCCGCCTTTTTTGACCTTCTCACCGTAATGAATGCAAGTTTTGAATTTCAACCCTCCACTCAGCCCTTCACCGAAAGGATTCCTTGCGGGAATACCCATTTGCTGCTTGAAGGTCTACGGCTGCTCGACGAAGAACGTCACGAGCACCAACTTTCGGCTAGCGGCCGCAGATTCCTGTCTTAAGAAGCCCGGTCCGATCTCAGAGACACGCATCCGGATTTGAACCAAGAGAGAGAAAGAGAGCCACTGCTCCAAAACGGATGGGAAGGATTCCCGTGGATTATGTTTTCCGGAATCCTCCAAGAGAAGGTCCTTCCTCGTCCGGGCCCTCATTACCTCAAGCTGTTTACAGCCCCCTGCGTGCTGATGGCTTGAGTCTGTGACCTCATTTTCTGAGAAACCGACTGATAGAGTTTTAGACAGGCAATGGCTTCCGGGCTTTGGGCAGGCAAACTGCTTTCCATGGCAGATAATGCCGCTGCGAGCAATGCCTGAGCTTCCGCATAGCGGTGCTGGCGATGGTAGACCTCAGCCAGCGAGGCCTCGGTTCTCGCCACTAGCGGATGCCTGCTTCCCAGCCGCTCCTGCCGGATCGCGAGCGCTCGCAGGAAAAGAGGCTCAGCTTTGTCGGGTCTTCCGATGTGTGAATAAGCAGTAGCCAGCGAACATAAACTCCCGGCGAGTTCAGGGTGATCGGGGCCTAAGACTCGTTCCCGGATGAGAGACGACCGTTCCAAGAGGGGGATCGCCTTTCTACTCTTTCCTTCACCCAGGTAAAGATTTCCCAAATTTGCCAGCCCGAGGGCCACGGTGGGATGATCCAGCCCGAAGCTGCTTTCCCAAATTCTCAGGGCTCGATGATAGAGAAATTCTGGACTCGTATGCGGGTTCCGAGCGCGAAGAAGCTCGGCCACATTATTCAAACTGGAGGCAGTATCGGGGTGATCTTTTCCGAGATACTTCTCTCTGATCTTCAAAGCCTCACGTAACAAGGGCTCACTTCGTTCATACTGCGCTTCCATATAATAAAGCACTCCGAGATTATTCAGAGTAGCCGCCATGGCGGAGTCGTCGGGATTGACCGAAACTTTTCGAATAGCCAATGCCTGGCCATATAACCGCTCAGCCTCCACATACCGTCCCTGGATCCGATATAACTCTCCCAGGTTATTCAATGCGGTAGCCACCGTGGGGTGTTTAGGGCCCAACGATTTGCGCCAGATCAAGAGCGCTTTTTGATACAAGGCTTCGGCCTGCGGGTAGTTCGCCTTGGCGACTTCGAGCTGAGCCCAATTGTGCAGAGTCATGGCCATCAGAAGATCTCCCTGCGTATCAGACCTTTCCGCAATCGAAATGGATTCCCGTAAGTATTGCTCGGCTTCCACATAACGATTTCTCAAGCGATAAAGATCGGACAGATCATTGAGGAAAAACCCAACCTCCGGGTCTTCCTGGTTTTGGCTCCGACGAACAGACTTGAGTGCTTCCTCAAAAACGGGCTCCGCCTCCGCATAGTGCCCATCGATCGTCAGTCGCTTTGCCAGGGAAATCAGGGAGGTGGCATTGGTAACCAGTGGTTTTCCAGTTGAATCGGCCTGGTTCATCTCTTGCGCAAGCCCAAGCCCGACTGAAAACATCGTTCCAAGCACGAATCCCAAATAGCGAACCATCATTGCTTTTTCCATGGTCGTCTCCTTTATCATCAGGCATCACCCGTTGGGGCTGTCTTCGACTAAGAGCCGAACTCCGCCTCCAACAGTTCTTAGACTGATCTAGAAAGGGACGACACGTAAGTGGGACCCGGTGAATTGCACGGTGTGACACCGTAGGGAGTTGCTTGAAACCACCTGGATTCCTGCGTTAAAGTGAGAGTCTCATGACAAGGGGAGTGCACGGAGCAATGAGGGCGATTCGAGTGGCCATTTGAGGGAGTAGACAGATGGAAAAGCGGTTTACAGGGAACGCAGATTCACCCGTCAATAGTGAATCCATTCAAAAACTGCTCAGAAAAATCATGGCCAGCGCTGGGTTCATTCGCTCGGACCGAATGAGCCGCTTTCTCAAATTCATTGTTGAGCAAACGTTGCAAGGCCACGGAGATCGGTTGAAGGAATACTTGATTGGGGTGGAAGTCTTTGATCGAGGAGAATCCTTCGATCCCAGAACTGACCCGGTCGTGCGCGGGGAAGCTCGCCGCCTTCGTCTAAAACTAAAAGAATACTACGACGTCGAGGGAGGGAACGATCCGATTCGGTTCCATCTTCCCAAGGGGAGCTATGTTCCCAGTTTCGAATCCTTAATTTCACCCTTCTCCCAATCGTCGATAACGAATGCCCCCTCTGAAACTCTGAAGCCTCGGGTTAAGGCAATTGCCGTATTACCCTTCGTCAACCTTAGCTCTGACCCCGAAAATGAATATTTTAGCGACGGATTAACGGAGGAAATCATTCACGCTCTGGGTAAAATCGAGGGGATGAGCGTGGTGGCTCGCACCTCCGTTTTTCAATTTAAGGGGAAGGCTTATGACGTCAGAATACTGGGAGAACAGTTGAATGTCCAAACCGTCCTGGAGGGAAGCGTTCGAAAAGCCGGCGACCGTTTTCGTGTCACGGCTCAACTCATCAATTGCTCCGACGGATACCATCTATTGTCGGAAACATTTGAACGTGAAATGAAAGACGTTTTTGCGATCCAGGATGAGATCTCCCGTGCCATTGTGAAAACCTTGAGACAAATTTACCAGCCAGGAAATTCTCCATTCTCTCGATCTGGCACGAATTTGGATGCCTACCAACTTTATCTCAAAGGCCGCTTCTATTGCCGAAAGCGTACGGAAGAAGGGATCAAGAGATCCATCGAATTTTTTCATCAAGCCACCGAGGTGGATCCCGAGTATGCCGCGGCTTATGGTGGACTGGCTGAGGCGTTCAGCTTGTTTGCTCATAAGGGGCTGCAACGTTCCCACGACATCATGCCCAAGGTCAAATCGGCAGCCTTGAAAGCCCTTGAACTCGACCCTCAAGTACCGGAAGCCCATATGGCTTTGGGGTTTGTGAGATCCGTTTACGATTGGGAGTGGGAATCGGCGGAACGTCATTATATACAGGCACTGGAATATTCTTCTTACGGCAATGTGGAAGCACAGCATTGGTATGCGACCGACTACCTGGCACCATTAGGCCGTTTGGATGAGGCGCTACAGCATATCCAACATGCCTTATTTGTCGACCCGCTCTCTCACTTGATCAATTCCAGCCTCGGTTTTGTTTTGATTTCCAGACGTGAGTATGAACAAGCCATCGAACAATTTCAGAAAGGGCTTTACCTCGACCCCCATTTCTATCACTTTTACACGGGGTTGGGACGGTCTCACATGCAGCTGGGGATGTTCGACGATGCTTTAAGATTCTTTCATAAGGCCAGGGAACTTTCTGGAGACCTCCCTTATGTGATTGGGCTTTTGGCTCATTGTTATGCGGTAATGGGAGAGGTCGAGAAAGCGGAAAGCCTCAAAGTGACATTGCTCAACCTTTCGCAGGAACGCCACGTACCCTCCATGACGTTTGCTCTGCTGTATAGCGCCCTCCATAAGCCGGATGAGGCCTTTCGGTGGCTTGAAAAAGCCTTTGCAGAACGCGAATGTCCCTTGGCTTACCTGAATGTCTATCCGACGTACGAGAGCTTACGTACAGATGAACGTGTGCAGGAATTGATTCGGAAACTTGGCGTGGCTCCTGCCGCACGAGTCGATAAACCCATGAAAGCTTGAATGCCTTAAGGCCCATATTCTTCGATTGGAATGAATCGTCCTATGGAAATTATCGTTCAGAAGTACGGGGGGAGTTCCGTTGCTGACGTTCCACGACTTGAGCAAGTCGCTGACCGGATTGTGAAGACCGCTCAGGAGGGCAAGCGTGTGTGCGTGGTTGTCTCAGCCATGGGTCGAACCACCGATGATTTGATAAGGCTCGCCCGCCAGGTTACCGACGCCCCTCCGCGCCGGGAACTCGACATGCTTCTCTCCACTGGTGAAAGAATTTCCATGGCTCTGCTGGCCATGGCCATTCAAAAGCGCGGCTACGAAGCCATTTCTTTCACTGGTTCTCAGTCGGGGATCATTACCAATGACCGTCATTCCGGCGCCCGGATCATCGAAGTTCGTCCTATCCGGATTCAAGACGAATTAGAACAAAACAAGATCGTCATTGTAGCCGGTTTCCAGGGTATGTCTTATAAACGAGAGATTACAACATTGGGTCGCGGCGGATCAGATACAACGGCGGTGGCATTGGCTGCTGCCTTGGGCGCTTCCCATTGTGAAATTTGCTCTGACGTGGATGGCATCTTCACCGCCGATCCTCATCTTGTACAAACCGCCCGCCGGCTGGAATCGATCTCTTATGACGAAATGCAGGAGCTGGCCGAACACGGTGCCAAGGTCTTAAACGCTCAGGCTGTCGAGTGGGCCCGCAAAGCAGGCATTCAAATCCATGCACGGGGGACTCATCTCCAGGGAAACGGGACCTATGTTAGTGCCAGCACCAGCGGTGCAAACGCCTGTGGTGTGGCAGTCGCCAAAAATCTGGTTCGACTACGGCTAAGTGAGTCGGCAGCCTCCCTCGGACAAACCTTGGCGGAATCCGGGGTCTCCCTATGGAGGCTGGTCGATGATCACAAGGGGGCCGTCGCCGTTTTTAGCCTTGATGATCTTCCGGATTGGCCTGCCCTGCGTCAGGCGTTGCTCTGCCGGTTTGGGACGGAGATACAAATTGAAGAAGAGCTCAGTGCCGTATCCATCGTAGGCACAGGCCTCGGACCTGCCACAGAAATTGACCGCGCTTTATCCATGGCGAGAGGAAGCAACATCAAAATTCTTGGAGTGGACACCTCTCCTTTGCGACTGACTCTTTTTACTCTGCAGGGAGAATCCTCCAGACTCGCCCAAATTTTTCATCAGGCCTTTATTGACCCTCCTGGTATTGGGCCGAATACTCTGGGTGAATAGAAGAGCAATTCCGACTCTTAGAGTTGCATCCGGAAACAAAGAGTACTTCCCTGAAAGAAGTGAAATTCAGAAGTGCACCATTCTGCCAGCGAATAGCCCCGATTGGGCAAAGGTTCGCGCACTGGCTCATTTCGCCCAATCGCCAACCAATGTTTCGTTCAGTCACTTTGACGTAGCCGGGGTGCATCCCGCTAGTACTTGATTCTCAAAGACTTTCTCCTTTCCTTGGAAAACATTTCATGGTGCATTGATTGCATCAATGCAGTGAGGCGAGGGCCTTTAGAGGAGGTACACTACCGTGATTCACAAATCTTATTTCTATGTAACGGGCCTGATTTTCCTGGTGTTTGCCCTAGCGCATCTCTTTCGCCTGGTTCTGGGGTTGCCGGTCCAGATCAATGCCTGGTCGGTCCCAGTCTGGGTTTCCGGAATTGCTTTTGGAGGGGGAGTCATTTTGGCCATTTGGGGATTTCAGTTGTCTAAGTCAAGGTAGAGTGGGATTCTATTGCAAAACCGACTTCGCTAGACGAGGACTATCCGATGCCTGAGTCGATCTGACTGTTCGTTGGCAAAGGCTTCATCGCCGGAGACAATAAAATTATGTTCCAACTGAAAAAGATTCTCTTGCCCGTGGATTTTTCAAATCGTTGCTTGGAAGCTGTCCGGTATGCCTTGCCCTCTTTGGCAAAACATTTTCAAAGTGAGATTTTCGTTTGTCATGTACTGCCGCCTTATCTGGATTTTGGCTCGCCCGAATTGGGGGTCAATTTGTCCGGGGAATTTGCGGCGGAGAGGCGAAAGGAGGGAAAGGCACAGCTGGAAAATTTCCTGGCCGGGGTTGAATTGCAGCCCGTTCCGAGTGACACGGTATTGCGGGGAGGGAGATCCGGCGCGAATGGATTCTGGAAGAAGCACAGTCACTCAACTGTGACTTAATCCTTATGCCGACCTGCTGGTATGGTCCATTTCGCAGACACTCTTCTGTTCGGTGACCTCAAAGGTCTTGCATGATGCTGAGTGCCCCGTCTGGACTGGGACACTTTCAGTCCGAGTCTCCACCGGTCCTATCGCCTCCGTCATACCTTCAGGCGGTGATTGACCCCTTGGGCCGCACAGTGCTCAAACTCTGACGGGCGTCCCAGTTAGCTGCAGAAATGAAAGCCAAGCTGACTCTGATCCACGTGATTGTGGGCTTAATCCCAAGACCGAAGATTGTTTACTGTTCCCGGAATGGAGAAAATACCTGATCGATCGAGCTCGTGCGGATCTGAGCGTACCCAGCGCCAGACGGCGGGAACCGCGAGCGGAAATCGAAATGGGCGATATCGCCCAAGCGGTATGCGCGGCTGCGGAATTGAATCAGGTGACCTTCATCGTCGTGGGTCGGGGTGCCATCAGCAGTGCTTTGGGACGATTTCGAACGCACACCTATACCATCATTCGAGAATCCCCCTCGCTCCAGTTGCTGCGTGTAGTCCGGAATCGCCAGATGCCGGGCAGTGGTCCGTGTCTTCTTGGACGACTCCGATGACTTTGTTTGGAGGAAAGAGAGTCAGCATCCTCAAACTAGTGAATGATTGGGACTAAACAGGCTAGAAAGCCCCGGTGACATCGCATCCTCCATTTTCCCCCAATACACCAAGCGAAGATTCCATCGTTTATTCCCTGAAGTTCAGGGATTGCTTTGATCAATGAGACGCTCTTCCTTATGAATCGACCTTTCTGTCACCACGAGAGACAACTCGGAAAACCTCGCGAGCTTGAGGAGCTCGGGTGCTCCTTCCCATTGCAGTCTTTCCAAAGTTCAAGCCAGAGCCTGGAATCCGCCTGCGACCGAATGTTCAAGTACAACTAAAATTTGCATTTTATTCGCATGAATAATTTGCCTCCAATAAACCATGCAGAAATCGTAATGAGAATCATCCCGAGGTTGTTCAGGGTTTCTGCTAGAATTGGGGAGACCTTGACTATCAATTTGCCCAAATAGTATCAGTGAGCACCATTACTAGTGAGGACAGATCATCATGAGACCGAAGACACTTCACGAATCCCGTTTTTCCTGATCCCGAGCATGATCCTGTTAGCATTATCTCTCTGCTAAGATGAGACGGAGCTCAAGCGTTACCAAAACCGTTGCCAACGACCAAGTTGCAGAATTGAATCATTTGAAACCCAGGGAGCCGTTGTCGAGGTTACAGATTACATTCGGGAAGTATCAAGAGCCTTTCCCAGCCTCCTCATGCCGATGGGAACCCCAAGGGCTTAAGGACAGTAACTGGAAGGATTTCCGTTTGCTTGTTTTCGCTCATGAAGGAAGCTATTGTCCCTGGTTTGAATTTCCGTCCGGCGCAGGTTTCTGCTACCAGTTTTTCGAAGGAAACGAGGGTTGGGCTGAGCTATTCAACGACTGGGGACGAAAAGACAGAAACAGTTTTGTCGATATCCTGGAATCCGGCCCGTCTCGTGTTTGGCTGCGTTGGACCTATTTTGGCGTCAACATGAAGAACGGGGAACCTGCATACCGCGGGACTGAAGATTTCTGGGCGTATCCAAACGGATTGATTCTGCGCCGACAAACTTACGAATCACTCATCCCCTTGAAAACAAGGGTTACGCCCGCGAGCCGATCGAGATGATTTGGTATGTGTCCGGTTGGCAAGATGTGGAGCGAAGTCCTGGTCAAAGATGACAAGACCGGGGAGAGTCATGCTTTAGCGGTGCTCGATCCGTTTTCTGAGAATCGCTATGACGTTTATTGGAAACCGGCTCCGGAACCTGCTCATGTATGGAAATCGATTCCTCGCCACGCAGGAGCCGAATGGAAATTACTGGATGACTCGGCTGGAGTCGTTCTGACGGTTCCCATGCGAGATGGAGCCCCCTTTTGCGTTTTTGGGGATGCTTCCGGATTTCGGCATGATTTCACTCGCATTAAGGAACACAGTTTTCGCGAAACCGGCGGCTGGGGCTGGGTTTCAAAATCGTGGGATCATTGGCCCATCGGATGGCTGAACAGTCAGGCCCACGAAGTTGATAGGGAATCGCTGAAGATTTATCCCAACCATTTCTCCCCTGCTGGAATGGATTTTTGGGACCTCCCCAATGAGCAATCAGCTCGAAGGGTGTTCTACTCATTGATAGGCATCGGCGGAAGCAACTTGGAGGCGCTACGGAAGGTCGCTAAACGATGGCTGGATTTGGGCGAGGTGGGCATCAGCGACCCAAACACTGTGGCCGCTTTCCCTGTTTCCTATCAAGGCTCACACTAGAAAATTCTGATTTCTGGGCGGAGGGGACACGGAAACCGAGAAAAAGCCTGTTTCAAAGTTTTCTGGAAATGGGCGTTCTTTACTGAGGGATTAATTGGACATCTTCGCGGATTGAGTTTGTTGAGGTCGGTTGACCCTTAATCGCGTGAGAGCCTGACGGGCAAGATTTGCTCCCTCGGAGTAAGGATTCACTTTAACCGCACGGTTCCAGTATTCCTCCGCGAGAACTTCGTTGTCCTGGTTCCCATAGATGGCTCCCAGATTATATAGAGCGTCTGTATTTTGCGGATCGTTTTCCAAGACCCCGTTCGTTTCCTTCACTGCTCCTGGAACATCACCAAGATCATAGAGCGCCCTTCCAAGCTCAAGTCGTGCTTGGGTATTCTTGGGCTCACGGGTCAGGATTTGGCGCAGAAGTTTGGCCGCCTCTTCCGGTTTCCTCATTTCCCGATAGAGTTGGGCCTGCCGGAATAGTATGGGAATGTGATCGGGCTTTTGTTGGAGCTGGGATTCCAAAACCTTTAACTCATGGACGGGAGCATTGGCGCTGACAGCCGCTGTTTGGACCGGCAATGGGGCATGTTGAGTCGAATTTTCCTTCTTGGAACCTAACCTGGCTTTTCCAGGCAGCGTGGCATAAATCACCCCCCCGGTTACAACGACAATTAAGGTGAGAATGGTCGCATGCCGCGCGCGGGTCATCGTGCTCCCTCGATGATCGATAGAATCGCCATCTCACACTCGGGAGATTTCGGCATGCGCAGTTCTGCGCCATCTGACGATTCAAGAATTTCCGTTTCAATCATGAATTCGATCCGATTCTCAGTCATTGTGTTCCGCTCAAAAATACCCCAGCCAAAGTGCCACGCCAATGTGAACCAATACCAACAACGCAAAAGAATAACTAAAAGGCCGGTGCACGATGTGCCACCAATGGAAGAGTTGGTGAATCCGATCCAGAAAGAGGATCCTCGCCAGCATCAAGGATTGGCGCTTGGCTGTAGAGACGATCGTCTCCAGAACCTCATCTTTGGTTGGACAAAGCCCTCCCAAGGTGATGAGTTTTGCCGTCCAGGATATCGATTGGCGGCGGACACGAGCCACCAGGAAAGGCCGGGAAACATCCAACCAAAACAACGTCAACAAGGCGTGCCCCAAGGACATCCGTCGGGCTTCCCCCGCCGACGGGACTTTAAACAACGGTTCCAGCTCGCGACCGGAAACAAGTGCCTGGTGGCCCAATTGTCGCGACTGCAGTGCAATGATTTCTTGCATCTCTTTGAGCGACATTTCCAGCGAACTGATGCTTCTTGGTACGAGGGCATAAAGATAGCGCCCCACGATGCCGCTGATCATCACTGCCATCATGATCCAGTATGCAACCCCTGCCAACCCTTGGAATTTAAAGGAAGAGTGGAAGGTGATGATGACAGGCGCCATTGTTCCAAATAGCACATGAAAATCAAGCCAATGTTTTGTCTTACCGATTCTCGCCAGCCAAGACCAGCGTTTCCGTATAAGATACAAATAGAGAAAACAAAAAAGCAGCAGGCCCAAAATTCCGAGGCGCAGCCCGATCAATCCGCTTGGTTTCAGAGATGCATGTTCGGGGGAAAAAATCCTCTTCGCCAGCGGCAATCGATAATAGGCATATCCGTGGATGGCCAAGCCTACGACCAGAATCCCGGCGGCCAACCAGGCGAGCCCAAGACAAATCTTATGACGTTGATTGGGCTCCCATAAAGATGCCCCCAGCAGACGCACAGGTTCAGTTACGGTCATCGGCTCTTTCATTGCGGATCCTCAGTCTTCGTACTTGTCGAGACCGAAAAGAGACGGTAATTCGAAAATTGATGGGTATTTTTCCAGTGTTGCTTCAGTGATTCGGCCTCGATCATGGCAACCGAGGGCAGCCACTGGGTTTCTCCAGCCCCGACAAAAGTCACTGGTTGGTAGAGGACCTCACTGCTCAGGCTTTTCAAACCGATATCTTCCAAACTGGTTTTCAGCGAAGCATTCATGCGTGCCACCGTCCCTGTGCGGGGTTCCACCCAAGCTTGTCCTTGCCACTCCAAGGGGTATTCTCTGCCTCTCAGCTGGAGTGCGGAGGGAGAGCGCCTCCCCCGGATATGCTGGAAACGGACCTCTTGCAGTTTTTTCCCTTCCCAATCCCGGACCTCCCCCAGTTCGAAGTCAAAACTGTTCCGATAGTAGGAATGGAAAACAAGGAGCAATACGGAAAATCCATTCGTTACCAATAAGGACCTTTCGGTTTTCTTCCCCTTAAGAGGCTTCCCCTGCTCTAGCCTCGACTCTTCGATACTGATCTCATCGTCTGTCGTCTGCAGGATAATTAATGTATCAAAACTAGTTCGGGCTTGAGTAATCACCTTCCCCCCTGGATTTATCCTGGCCTGAGTCACCACTTCGGTGCAGGTCACTTCAGAGAACCGCTCCAATAGTTGATCGACACGTTTCCCGGTAAGTTCCAACACTGCATCCAAGGAGTTCTCGGAAGCGCTGACTTCAACGCATAGGGATAGAAGCAGGAAGAGCAAGAGTGTCATGAGGGCTGGAAATCTGCTGCAAGCATTAAAGTGAGGTCGCATAGAAATCATCCTGAATTGCCTATGGGGTTCCGTGCCTTAAAAGCGATATCCCAGATTAATGAATGATTGATCGTAGTCTTGAATCTTCCCGCGATAAATCATGTACCCTCCCCCCAGGAAGTAATGGGATCCGATAAAATAATCGATCGTTCCGTTAAACCAGAGTGTGTCGGTTTGCTGCGTGAATGGAGATTGAAGACTTTGCTTGCCTCCCTGCAATTCCAGCCGCAACTTGTCGGTCACATCTCGTGAAATGGAAATGGCTTCATACGAGCCTTTGCCAAAAGAGCTGTCAAACTGAGAAAAACGGAAATCAGCCCGGACGCCGGTTCTCCACACCCGATTCAGAGTGACCCCATACATCTGGTTGAGGGAGGTTCTCGCATCCGTATCGCGTTTGCTCCCCCCGAGATTGGTATAAAGCGACACGCGGTAGGGGAGATCCAAACGGAATCCACCGCTGAGACCTTGAAACAGATAACGATCCAGCAAACCAATCCCGATCAAACGCGTGTCAAAGGTTGGGATATTCCGGAAATAGTTCTGGTTCAGGTCGAAGGCGATTCGCCGGAAAGGTTGAAAGCGAACCGTGAGAAAGTTACGGCTCAGAACCGGCCCACTTTGCAGACTCCCGAATCGCCCCAGAGTTAACCGGTCGATTTCCACATTGTTGTAAACGGAGATGTATTGTTTGAAGAAGAGCGCATTCTCAAAAAACGCATATTCGCGTTCTGGCCTGAATTGAACTCGCGTCAAAGCAATCCCCGTCGTACTGGTGTATCGAAGGCCTTCGAAGGATCCCCCTTCGAAATTGACAAAAGTCCCGGCAATCTGCCGGTCGGGATTGTAATTCCATGCGGTTGGGTCAGGAGTGGAACCCGCAAAGAATCCCACGGTGGTCTTTTTGCCGAGTCTGGCTCCAAAATATCCGCCATCGATCGTGCTCAGACTACTGGCCCAAGGGAGGTAGAGCCGGCCAATCCCCATGGCGTACCGGGATTGCGGGTTGTTGTATTGAAACCCAATCTGATACGTCCGATTCAGCAAATCAGTAAGAGTCTGCTGCTGTAAGCCTTGATTGCGAGAGTTGATGCGACCTCTCCAATAACCTGTGAAATTCCAGTAGGTGCCACCGATTCGGGTCATATCGGCCCTGAGAACCAAGCCTTCCTGAAGAGAGTGGCCGCCGCCTGATCCGCGATCCCAGATGGTGCTTTGCTCGAAGCCAATTCGCCCGCGAATTCGGTTCACCTCGGGGAGGGGAGGACGGGGAACACTTTCTCTCAATTCTTCATCCAGGGGATCTCCTTCCGTAAAGGTAACCACCTGGGCGTACTTACGGCCGGTGGCAGTGTTTTGAGCATGGACGGTTTCAGCATCCTGTTGCGACAGAAAAGCCATATCTCCCCGTTGAAAGGGGAGTACCGAGGATTCAATGGAGCAAACCGCCGAACTCGTGGCAAGAGAAGTCACTACCACTTCTCCGACCACACGGGCCGCCATGGTTGGCTCTCCCGGCAAGAGCCGCTTCACCGTCAGCTTCATTCCTTCTTTAAGACCGGCTTCCAGCCCTGAATCCAAATAAACAGCATCGGCAGCTACATATTTCACCCGGAAGAAAAGCTGCTTGCTTTCCGTTTGCGGAGGCATCGCCATAATCTGCGCGGGAAAAAGGCAAGCCAGAAGAAGAATGGAGATTCTATTCAACAATTAGTTACTCCCCGTCGGGTGACAGGCGTAGCAGTTCGTGCTGTTGTAAACATAGTTCCGAACGCCTGAGTGCTTTTGATCCATGGGGCCTTTGTCATGAGCGTGGCAATTGATGCAACTGAACAACGCATAGTTCGCCGGATTGGTATGGCAGTCATTACAGGTGGTCCACTTCCCACGGTGTGTTCCCGAATAGATCGGGAACTTATGGTTGAAGGTGGCACCAGACCAGGTTGCTGTGGTGTGACAGGTCTCACATGTTTTGGGAAATCCAGCGGAGAGATGGTTCGGATTGGTTACCGTCTCATAAGCCGTACGGTGGCAGCTGTAGCAGTCCATTGGAGTCCCTGCGTAACGCCCTCCCACATGGCAGCTCGTGCACGCGACCGTGGTGTGAGCACCCGTCAATGGGAAACGCGTTTTGCTGTGGTCAAAAACGGCTCCCTTCCATTGGGTAGTGCTATGGCAAGTCTGGCAATCCGTCGGAAATCCTGCGGCGCTGTGATTTGGATTCGTCGTGGCATTGAAATCTTTAAGATGGCAAGAAACACATGAAGTATCGAGTCCGACGTACTTGCCACTGCTGTGACAACTATTGCAAGTGAGAGACACATGAGCTCCGGTCAACGGAAACTTCGTTTGGGAATGGTCAAATTTGGCTCCAGTCCAATCCGTGGTGGTATGGCACAGAGAGCAATCCTTAGGGAAGCCCGCGGCAACGTGGTTGGGATTGGTCGTATTGTTATAGCTGGTTAAATGACAAGACGCGCAGTCGGTCGGCGTTCCCGCAAAGCGGTTGTTCGCATGGCATTGCGTACAGGCAACATTGAGATGGGCACCGGTCAGCGGAAAATGTGTCGCCGTCGAGTGATCAAAGCGAGCTCCCTTCCATTGGACGGTCGTGTGGCACGTTGCACAGGTCTGGGGAAAACCAGCGGCTTGGTGATTCGGATTTGACGTGCCGTTGTAATCGGACAGATGACAGGCCACACAATCCGAAGGAGTACCGGCAAAGCGATTGTTTACATGGCATTGTGAGCACGCCACCGTGACGTGGGCCCCCGTCAGCGGAAATTTGGTCGCGCCATTGTGATCAAATTTCGCTCCCTTCCATTGAACCGTGTTGTGACAGACGGTGCAATCCTGGGGGAAACCAGCCGCCGCATGATTTGGATTGGTTGTGGCGTTGTAGTCTGCTTTGTGACAGCCAACGCATTGCATCGTCGTTCCGGCATATTGACCACCGGTATGGCATTTGTCACAAGACACGCTGCTATGGGCTCCGGTCAGCGGAAACCGCGTCGTGCTGTGATCAAAGCGGGCACCCTTCCAGCCCGTTGTGGTATGGCAAACCGTGCAATCCTTGGGGAAACCGGCCGCAACGTGATTTGGATTCTTCGCTCCATTGTAGTCTGCTTGATGACAGGCAATGCAGTCGGTGCTGGTGCCTGCATATTTTCCATTAATGTGACACTGGGAACACGAGGTATTGAGATGGGCCCCGGTCAAGGGAAAACGCGTCTTCGTGTGATCGAACTTAGCCCCCTTCCATTGCTGGGTCGTGTGGCATTGCGTGCAATCCCGGGAGAAATTGGCGGCGGCGTGATTCGGAGACGTGGTTCCGTCAAAATCCTTCAGATGACAGGAGACGCAGTCAGTTGGAGTGCCCGCAAAGCGTCCTCCCACATGACATTGGTCACAGCTGACTGAAGTGTGAGCGCCCGTCAGCGCAAACTTGGTATTGCTATGATCAAACTTTGCCCCTTTCCATTGCTGGGTCGTATGGCAAACGGTGCAGTTTTGTGAGAATCCCAACTGACGATGGTTGGGGTTGCTGGTTTGATTGTAGTCGGATTGATGACAGCTGAAACAGTCGGAGGGCGTTCCCGTAAATCGGCCCCCGACATGGCATTGGTTACAGCTCACGTTGATATGAGCCCCGGTCAAAGCAAATTTTGCCTTGCTATGATCGAATTTTGCCCCATCCCAATTGATCGTCGTATGACAACTGTCGCATTGCGTTGAAAAACCGGCCTTGCGGTGATCGGGATTCTGAGCCGCCTCAAAATTCGCCGCATGGCAGCTAAAACAGTCCCGCGGCGTCCCTTTATATCTTCCGGCTTGATGACAGCCATCGCATCGAGCACTGACATGCGCCCCTGTCAGCGAAAACCCTGTTTGAGAATGGTCAAATTGAGCCCCCTTCCACTGCTGAGAGCTATGGCAGATTGAGCAGTCCTTCGGGAAATTTGCGGCAGTATGATTGGGATCGGTAGTCGCAGCGTAGTCTTTGGCGTGGCAGCCATAACAATCCCGCGGCGTCCCTTTAAAAATCTGTCCTTGATGACATGAGGTGCAATCTAACTGAGCATGGGCACCAACGAGGGCAAACCCCGTCACTTGCGCATGGTTAAACTTCGCCCCCTGCCACCGGTCCATCCCGTGACAAGTCTCACACGTTAGTGGAAATTGGGCGCTCGTATGGTTCGGAGATGAAGCGCTTTGATAATCCTTGAGATGACAGGAAACACAATCTGTGCTGAGACCAACATAAATGCCGGTGGCGGCCTTGGGATGACAGAAGTCACAGTCGACCGCCGCATGCGCCCCCAACAGGGGAAAACGATTCAAGTGATTCTGAACGGACTGCACATTGGTTTTCCAACCCCGCACCGTGTGGCAATCTGCGCAGTTCGCTCCAAATTGGCGTCGATGAATGTCCGCGTGGCAATCCCCACACTTCGTTCCGATGTTTCGAAACAATAAACTACGGTGACAGCTCGTGCACGCCACCCCCAGATGCATACCACGCAACGGGTATCGCGTGTCCCGATCGTGGTCAAACTCCAACTTGTTTCGGATCGGGCTCCAACTGATGGTGGTGTGGCAGCTCTCACAAACCATCTGGATTGGACCATGCGGGTTGCGCTTGTCCGTCGCGAAGCCCCAAACAGAGCTCATCAGAAATGCCAGGCAAAGAATTGTGTGATAGCAGAGGTTTGCACCAACCCACCGTTTTCCACGAGGGTTTCCCTTGGATCCGCGGATTCGGCTCCCGTTGCGTTTTTCAACACTTTTATTATCGACGCCAATACGCGGCGAGCGTGGTTGATTCCTCATTGCGGTCGAAACAAAGGGTCGCTTAGGTACAAGATTCCCCAGCCAATTACAATTGTGAAATCCAAGGTTTGAAGTGGAGCGAGGTCATACGACCCGGCGGTGGAAAAGCAACTAACCGGCCAATGACAGGATCAGATTTCAGAATAAAGGGAAGGATCGAAACGGGTATGAGAGGAAGCCTTTCCCAAGAAGCAAACGAGCGAGTGGATTCTGGAATCCTGCCGTCACGCTTTATCTGCGTGGCAGGCGGCACATTGCCTGGGGGTTTCGTGATAGACGAGCACGGCGCGACCTTGAACATCATGGGTGGCTTTGTGACAGAGTCGACAGGGCACCGTCTGGTGCGCTCCCGCTAGAGAGAATCGGGCCTTTTTCTCATGGTCGAATTTGGAAGGTTTCCATTTGGAAACTTCGTGGCAGGCGGCACAATCGGCGGGTTGACCATTGAGATCAAATTGAGTGGCATGGATATTCTCGTGGCAGCCGCCGCATTCTTTGGGGGCCAGGCTGAATCGGACATTCTTGACTCCTCGTCCCAGATTGTCGGGCCGGTGGCAATCGGCGCAAGGAACCACGCGGTGCGCCCCCAAAAGCGGAAATGACGTCTGCTGATGGTCAAATTTGGCGGTCTCTCTCCACGACTTCAGAGTGTGACAACCAAGGCAACCGTCCTTCCCCTCGAGGTGAGTCTCTTTTTTGAGGCGCGCCTGGAATTCGCCTTGATGCGGATCCTGGTGACAGGTCTGGCAATCGACAACTTCAAACCGGAACTGCGCCGGCGGCGGTGGAAATCGATTGGCGGGTCTCTTGTGGCACTCGAGACAGGGTACCGCCAGGTGTGCATCCGTCAAGCGAAAGCGAGTTTCCCCATGCCGGGAGACGCTAAACGTGCTTGGCTGGAATCCTTGCAACGTATGACAACCGTCACAGCGATTACTGAAAGTCGAGCCGGTAAATTGGTTTTCGTGGACATCCTGGTGGCAGTCTAGACACGCTTCGTGCTTCACGCGGAAGAGAGTGTCTTTGCCTTTGGGGAGATGACATTTGACGCAGTCAACCGGCTCGTGTTTGCCCGTCAGCGGATAGCTGGTTTTTTGATGGTTTTCGCGTGAAAAGGTGGATGGCTTGAATCCCGTCTCCACATGGCAACTGCCACATTCTCCCGAGTCTGCTCGCCGGGCAAATTGGCCGTTATGCGGGTCTGCCTTGTGGCAATCCATGCACTTGGCATGCGGAATCGGCTGGCTGAAATTGCTTGTCGGGTGGCACTTTGCGCACGCCACTTCGGCGTGCAGTCCTCGCAATGGGTAGGCGGTTACTTGGTGATCAAAGCCAGATAATTTTTTCACCAGTCTCCAGCCCGTTGTGACATGGCAGTTCTGGCAGGCCGCCTGAAAAGCCGCTTGGTGTGGGTCACGATGGCAGTCATTGCAACGCCCAAAAGCGATCCCTTTATACTTCGCCGCCAGGGTCCCATTCTCGGGGCGAAGGTGGCATTTTTGGCAAGGCACCTCTTGATGTAGTCCGGTCAGCGGGAAGGCAGTTCTCTGATGATCGAATCCGCCTTTCTCTTTCCAGGACTGAAAGGTGTGACAGGAGGTGCAATTCTCTCCCAGTTGCCCGCGATGAATATCTTGATGGCAGGAAGTGCACTGGGTGGAGAGGCCAAGATAGGTTTTCTGCAGGTCTCTGCCCTGTAACGCGCGCAAATCCGCCGCCATGAGGTGTGACGGCTGATGGCACCGGCTGCACTCCAGGGTTGCATGCTTTCCCTGAAGTGGGTAACCAACCTGACGGTGGTCAAAAGCTTCCCGACTTGGCTCCCAATGAATGATCGCAAAGTCTTCTCCCAGGTGTTCCGCGTGACATCGAATACAGTCCTGTCCCCCCTTGCTTTTATCCACCACTCGCGCATGAAATCCTTTGTTCCCCTGGACGCGCTGCAGAATTTCAGTATGGCACTCGACACATTTGAATTTCCCAGCACCACCGCCAGAGCTATGGCAGGTGGTGCATTTGTTCAACCCGTTTAAGTTACCATGAGCTTTGGAAAGCGGCCCCGGTGACACCTGGGCAAAGGTCCAGCGAGCCGGGCTGATCAAGAGGAGTAAAAGGAAAGAGAAAAGTAAGGGGAAGCGCCTCAAGCAATCCTTCCATGGCATCAAAAATACACAAGCAGAATGAACCTTTCGAAAAGTCTAGCAAGTGACATGCCAATTGTGCGGGGGGTTCTTTTTCACCAGGTTTGTCGAGGTGTGGCTCTCTCCATCACTGCCTGTTTGGACCCTATCTAAAGGAACCTCTTTCTTACTACCCGGCCTGGAAGGGGCAGTCTCTCACCTTTAAAATTAACTCCTGAAATTGAAATTCATTTTCATTTAGCTTGACACGGCCTGCTTCCGGCTGTAGAGTGAGCATCGAACTTGAAAATGAATTTCGTTTTCAAATAGGGGAAGCGGCTTGTGAAATCCAAATGCTGCAAAAGTTACAAGAAATCGGAGCCGTGCAAGAAGTGCCCCCTGAAGGCCTAGAGTGAACGGCCGCGCCGAATGTCTAGGCGGAGTGGGCAGCTCGGCCCGTAAGACCCGGGCCCCTTCCCCAGTTGGCATTTCTCGCAAGGCGCGACATGCCGGAGCCAGCTTGGGTTGCTTGCCAGACGCGGATGGCATTTTCGTTTGTTTCGATCGTAGAGAGAGAGGACTATATGCTGCCACAATTTAAATGGCCTGTTTTCGGCAGACCATTTTCTCCCCGCTTGGGTCACGCGGTCAGCCTCCTGCTCCTGCTTGCCGCCCCACTTTATTCCCAGCCCTTGGGCTCGGTGACGGGAGAGGTTCTTGACTCAAACGGCACAGGAGTAGGCGATGCCCAGGTCGCCCTCTTGACCGACGCCAAGATAGAGGTCGATCGGATCGAGACCAATTCTGATGGGAAATTTACTTTCAAGCGACTTGATGCTGGAAGCTATGTCTTGGTGATCGGCAAGGCAAGCTTTGAGGAATTGCGCCAGGAATTCCACCTGAAAGCCGGAGAAATCATTCCGCTGACGCTCCGTCTTAAGGGAGGGCCCTCCGCCGCGGCGTCCCATCACGACCATGGACAAGGCTCCAGCCGCCTGCTCTCGCGCAATGCGTCGCGCACAGAACTGGAGAGTTTGCAGGCGGAAGTGGATCAATTGAAAGCCTTGGTCAACCAGCTATTAAAAGAGAAGCAGGACCCCAAAGCAGTGGAAACCATGCAGGCGAGTGCCCCAAGCACCCCATCTACGGAACCTCACCCGACGCTTGTGGCCAGTGACAATGCTCAGACATCCGCAGAACCAACCATTCCGGGTCAAGGGAAAACGGATTTGGGCTTGTATAACACTCTGGCAGCCGGCGGACAGGGAACGCGATATGGTCGAAGCGTCTACGGAGATTTCGTACGCATGGGTGGGTACGGGTCATTTCGGTTTGAGTCCAACACTCTTGACTCGTTGACTCCGGCTGGAGACTTGCCGGTCCCTCAGCGTGGAAACAACGGTTTCGACTTTCGCCGCTTCGTGCTGACTACTGATGTCAACCCAACGGATCGGCTTCGCTTTTATTCGGAAATCGAGTTTGAACATTTCGGCAAGATTGAAGTAGAGCGCAGGATCCTTCCGGTAAACCGTGGCCCTGAAAACCCTGTGGCTGGAACGCAGTTCATCCAATCCTTGGAAGGTCAGGACGGAAGCGAATTAAAACTCGAGCAGGCCTGGGCCCAATTTAACCTTAATAAGAACGTCGCCTTGCGCGGCGGCATTATTCTTCCCCCTCTCGGTCGCTTCAATATCCTCCATGACGATGATTACTGGGACGTGCCTCGCCGTACTCTGGTTGACCGCGACATTCCAGTAATTCCAGTTAAATCGGCCTGGAGTGAAGCGGGGTTGGGGGTGATCGGGACACAGCCATTGGCCAAAGGATTCTTGAATTACCAATTTTATGCAGTGAATGGCGTCACACTCGACTACAGCCTCGAGCAGAGCATCACTATCCGCAATGACATCGCCGAGGCCGAATTTGAGCCCGAGATTTTCTTTGATTCAGGGCCGGTCAATGGAACTCACGGCGTCAATGCAGTCACCTGGCGGCTGGGGTACGTTCCCAAACCTGGAAACGAAATCGCGATCTCGGGATATAACGGGAAATATACGCCCGATTTCGTCAAACAACCCGGATATCTCAATTCCTTTGGTCTGGACGGTAAGTTCACTCATAAAGGTTTCGAGGTGGAAGGCGAATTCATTTATACGGACTATGGAAAGATGCAGCAAGTTCAGGCGGATATGGCTCGTAATCTGGTGGAATCTGTAAATGAGAATGAAGGCGGGGATGTTTCGACGGAAGTCGCTGTAGCACTTAAAGGCCCGTTTACCGATCAGCGTTATGGCTTTTGGACGGATTTCAAATATCGCTTTCACCCGAATTGGCTGAAGAAAAGCTTTTTCGGGAAAACCTTTGATGATCCGCAGCTCATTCCTATTGTTCGCTATGAAAGAATCTGGCTGAACAATCTGCTTCGTGAGTTTGATTTCCGGGCCGGCATGGTTGAAAACGCCGTCCGAGAAGATCTTAGTCAAGATCGCCTGACGCTGGGGCTGACCTATAGGCCCGTCCCGTCAGTGCCCATCAGCTTTGCTTATCAGTTCAACCAACGACGGAGTGGCAGCACCATGTTCTTTCCAGATTCCTTGGGTCTCGGCCAGGTCACAGATAGCAAATACGGTTCTTTGTTGCTTGGCATAGCATTCGGGTTCTGACCATATGCTCTGCCCTTACTCAAGGCTTAAGTTTTTTCTAACTATTTCGTTTCAGTTTGGGAGATCAAGAAGAATGAATTTCACTCTTACGTTCATCGGAACCCCGCTTCTGATTCTCTTGACGTTTTTCAGCCAGGGAGCACAAGCCCAGGAAGGCACCATCCGGAATTACTATATCGCGGCTGAGGAAGTCGAATGGGACTTTGCTCCAACCGGGCAAAATCTGGTTCATGGAGGACCCATTCCCAGCCCGTGGAACAATTTCACGCGCTGGCACAAGACTCGCTACATCGAGTACACAGACGAAACCTATAAGACACAGAAGCCTCAACCGGAATGGCTCGGGATACTAGGTCCAATTATCCGGGCTGAAGTCGGAGACACCGTTGTCGTGCATTTTCTTAATCGCGCCAACGGGAACTACGGCATGCATCCGCATGGTCTGCGTTACGACAAAGACAACGAGGGAGCCCACTACTATGGCTTCGACGGTACTCCGCCGGGTGCGGGGGCCGAAGTCGCGCCGGGAGGGAGCTTCACTTACACTTGGAGAGCCGATGAAGACAGTGGACCGGGGCCGGCCGATCCCAGCTCCATCGTGTGGTGGTACCATTCTCACATCAGCGAGCCGGCTGAAGCCAACCTCGGTTTACTGGGTCCGATTGTCGTTACCAGGAAAGGGATGGCAAATCCCGATGCAACTCCCAAGGACGTCGATCGGGAGTTTGTGACCATGTACATGATCTTTAATGAAGCTAACGGCCGTGAGCGCGGCCTGATGCATAGCATCAACGGCTATATTTTTGGCAATCTACCGGGTCTGGTCATGGAGCGCGGGGAAAAGGTTCGTTGGTATCTCTTGGGCATGGGAAATGAAGTAGATTTGCACAGCCCACATTGGCACGGCAAAACGGTCCGCTACCAGAATCGACAAACCGATGTCATCGAATTGTTGCCCGCCAGTATGGCCACCGCTGATATGAAGGCGGATAACCCCGGCACCTGGATGTATCATTGCCACGTGGCCGACCACATTGATTCGGGGATGATCGCCACTTACAAAATCAAATAAACACCTCGGTGGTAGGTCAGGCAGATGGGTCATTTCATCTATCGTCTAGAACTTAATGATGGCAAAGGTCGAGGGCACGGCTTCGGCAATCCCAGACCACTCGCTCGCGCCTCAATTCCTGTACTCAAGAATGTCACTTTCTGCTTACGAATACGGATGCTATTGGCACTGGTCTGGATTGGCTTGGGATGCCATGGAGCCATGTATGCACAAACCTTCCTCACGCTCGATAAGGCTCCCCGCGAGGTATTTCCGGAAGCCGACTCTTTCGAACAACAGAAGATCCCCTCGACACCTCAGTTGCGAAAAGAGGCTTTGAAATTGATTGGGCGTAACCCGTCAGTCTGGGAGCCCTTTTACTTCGTCTATATCGCGAAACGCGGGACAGAACGATTGGGTTACGCCATTGTCTGTGAAGAAATTGGGCGAGACCGTCCGATTACTTTCATTACCGCGGTGAACCCGGATGGAACCGTCAAAGATATGGCAGTTATGATGTATCGGGAAACGCGCGGCGGCGAAGTCCATTACCCGGTTTTTACCGACCAATTCAAAGGGAAGTCCTTACAAAATCCTATCCTGGGGCAGGGAGATATACGAAACATTACGGGCGCCACCCTTTCTGTACGCGCCATGGCGACTGGAGTAAGAAAGGCGCTTGCCATCGTGAAACTAACGATGTTGAAGGAGGCGGATCCCCATGAATAGGATTCGAACGATTCCCTTCCCGACTAACTTTCAAATCAGGGGAAAAAGCTTCGGAATCGTTGCGCTAACTATCTTTCTGGGCTGGAATCAATCCCTCATAAGGACAGCAGGATCAGAACAGACCAATCAAGGTCACGCTGGAAAGGCTTCGTTTAGGTCAGTCACCTCTGAAGATTTCATGGACGGTCCCGGTAATTCAATTCCTCCACATTCTATAGGCTCCGCCCCCCGAACCGAACCAAATCAGTCTTCTACCCAAGGACAGCCGCCATGGAATGTTCGCATCCATTATGTCATGGGAACCTTGCTTGAGATTCGACTTCCGGGAGATGAATCCACGTCGCGCAAGTTGTTCTCTACTCTTTTTTCCTTGTCCCATCGTCACGATCAGATCTTCAGTACGTTCATTTCAAATAGTCCGGTCTCACGTTTCAACGCTGAAGTAGCTAATGATCCGCTTATTGTCCCTCAGGAATTGATTGACCTTTCGAGGTACGCAAAGCAGTTATCGGAAGAGACGGATGGAGCTTTTGACATTACCGTTATGCCATTGGTGCAACTGTGGCAACAGGCCGCCCTCAAACGGCATTGGCCGAGCCTTGCAGAAATAGCAAGAGCCAAGGAACTTACGGGTGTACAAGGGTTGGAGATTAATGCGGAGGGGCTGACTTTAAGCAAACGAACCCAAGGTCTTCAGCTCGACTTTGGGGGGATTGCCAAAGGTTATTGCGTTGATAAAATGGCAGAATGCATCAAGCAAAATGGATTGAAAGATGGGTTCATTAATTTTGGAGAAAGCTCCATCTTTGCCCTCGGCAAAACCGAACAGGGCAGTTCATGGGACATTGCAGTTCGTGATCCGCAACACCCAGGGCAGACTGCGTTAAGCTTAAAACTGAGCAATATGGCAATCGGTTCTTCCGCAGCCTACGAAAAGCAAGGCCGGATTGCGGGTCGAACTGTAGGTCACATTATCGACCCTCGCTCGGGATTACCTGCCCCCACTGAAATTGCGGTAACTGTTGTGGCCCCTTCCGCTGCATTGGCCGACGCACTTTCCACAGCACTGATCGTTTTACCTGTTGACCGCGGGATGAAAGTCCTGAAACAATTCCCCGGCGCCGAAGCCGTCGTCTTTTACCGCACTCCGGACGGGAAATGGCACCGCGAATATAGCCCGGGTTTTTATCACTATCTCTAGGCGAAGAACTCAAGGTTCTCCTGCAAAAAGGATGGTTTACCCATGACCCCTATTCCCCTCCAGCGAAGCGATTTGAGCACCAAGATTTTGATCACCGTTTTTCTGCTCTTCATGGTGGCTTCGTTCGGTATTGCTTTCTTAAATATGTATGACAAAGTGGGTCGCCTTCCGCATGGCGCTGCAGATCGCTACGGACCTGATCAGGATCAAAAAGGGGGGGGTTACGGGGACGGGATCTACAACAATGCAGAATCCAACCCAAATCTTGCGCTGAATTCCAAGATAAACACCTTCAGCGCGCTACTGGATCTGACTCATCCTCACATGTTTGAGACACCGATCGTCTTGCTGGTTCTTTGTCATTTTCTGATGAGAACCGCGCTCGCGAGTTGGGCCAAAATCTCGATCTACCTGGTTTCTTTTGGAAGCTTGGCAGGAATTCTGGCTACCCCATGGCTGGTCCGCTACGTCTCACTTGGCTTCTCGTCCCTGCTGGTGGTGTGCGCAGGGCTTCTTGCCTGTTCCTCCCTTGTTCTCGTGGCTGTGCCGCTTTGGGAAATGTGGAAACCCCAAGAAGCAGAGCCTCTCAAGGTTCAATCACGTGTCACAGGCCGAGAATCTCGAAAAATTAAAGAGATTACTCTTAGGGTTTCTGAAATTCCTCATCCAGAGGAAGCTGAATCTGAGGTGGGTGCCGGGAACAAGGTACGATCCAACCGATGAGCGATTAAGTTCCAAGCGTCATCGACCATCAATACTTCTGCCCTGGTTAACGCCCATTGGGTTCACCGGCAGACATCCTTAGACGATTCGTTGCAATTCTTCAGGATGTTCGACGTGCAGGTCCATCGTTCCTCCCTTAATTTTCCAGCCGACTCGGATAAGTCCCTTGGTCGTCGGTACCGCGCCGTTACATGAAGATAGTCCTTTAGGCGGTTTCGGGCTCACACGAAAACGTGCATAACCGGGGTCCTGCATTTGGATCCCCAAGAGATATTTGGCCATGTACTTTGCCACGAAGGCCCCAAACGGATGACAGCGACTGCGAGTAGGCCAGTCATCATAACCGAATTCCGCAAAAGTCTCCCAGGTGCAAGTATCTCCGGCCATCACCATTTCGCCCCAGCGTTCTCGCACTAATCGAAAGATATTTTCGACGTCTCCGAATCGGTCGAGCATCTCCAGAATATAATAAAGGCCAAAAGGACTCCCAAAGTGAATGAAAGCTGGATCATTGGCAAGAATGCGCTGGGCCAGCATTTTTCCCCGCTCATCTGGTACCACACCGTAAACTACCAACGCCGCGTTCGTCGCTTGGCTCGAAACTTGGGATAAGGTTCCGTCTTCATGCAGACTGTCCGCATAGGCGTTTCGTTCGGGCGACCAAAGCGTAGTGTTCACCGCCTCGATTAAATGTTCGCGGGCCTCCCGCCATCGAGCGGCCTGCTTCCTATAAGAGGGTCCTGCTTGTTCGGCCAGTTGGGTGGCGGCTGCCAAAGCCCCCGCGAAGCCTGCTTGCTCCCCGGTCATGATGGCATGTTTGTCATCGCGCCCCCGGCTCCAATCGATGAAATGCCAAACATCGGGCCATTCTAGGAGTCCCCGAGATCCAATCTTTGATAATCCCTCCTCAATCCCTGCCGTGACCCGCGGCATGATCCGTTCCAGAAAATCGTGATCCACAGCCCTCCAGAAATAATCCCGGCACAGCATGAGCCAGTGGTAAGCCCAGAGTGGGATTTGAGACTCCCATGCACTTGGATATTGACTGCGCACCAAACCCCGATATCGCTTGTCTTCGGCAAACAACTCAATCGTGTTCCGAACCACAGCCATGTTGAAGCAGGTGACCGCATCGCCTTGTGCCGCCAGGGCATTGTCACAATTCCAATTGACTTGCTCCCAAGTGGGACAATCCGTAAACGTATCGTCGACGCCCGAAATGACTGACTGAGCACAAATTTGATAGATCGAATTGACGAGTTCGTCATCGCAGCGCAGGAAACCTCGGAATTGCGACCCGCAGTTGGCTGTGGACACACGCAGATCTCGCACAATCACGGGTTCCGGACCCGTGTGATGGATGGCAACGTATCGGACGCCGTAAGAAAAAAAACTCTCGTAAGTCTGATACCCGTCGCGCAACCGATAGGTGATGGCATTATGCCCGGCGTTGGGCCATTGAATTCGCATGGGTGGACCGGGTTCCAACCCTTCAAACATTACAAAGATGAGCCGACTTCCGGCCCGCCCTTCAACTTCGAACGACAGCCAGCCATTATGAACTACACCGAGATCGAGGATCACGCGCGAAGCCCTGTTGTCAGGCGCAGGTGCCAGCCGTATTGGATCCGAGGCGGCAGTTTTCATGTACTGCCCCAAAGAAATGGGATTCGGTTCCAAACGCCGGGCTCCATGAATCAGATCGTAACTATTCCCGAAAGGCATCGTATCCAGGGGATCCATTTCCAACATATGGGGCCGAAGCCCTTCCCAGTCAACCTTCTCCAGCGCCGGCCCTTCGACCAGATCTTCGGGACGGCTCATCCGTACCACTTGGAATCCCCCCTTGCCAAAGGGATTGACAAATTGCACAGGCTGCTCGGCATAGCCGCACAAATTGATATCTTCAAAATGGTTGCGATGGTTATGCAATCCAATCAGGCGATTGGGACCCTTCTTGAGCTCAATTTGCACTGGAGGTTGCGTTTGAATCCAGCTTCTCCAGCCGCTTCCTTCAAATAACTTGCGCCCTCCAAAATACCAGGTCACCTGGCCCAAGGCGGGCATAAACGTCAGTGTCTGGTCTACAGGGGAATGAATATCGGTCACCAAATAGGCGGGGGTACTAAATTCATTGCATCGACGCTTCTGCTCCCCATCGGTTAGATAAGGGCGAAGGCGCTGACTCACGGAGATGTTCTGCAACCGAACTTCTTCCGCCAAGACAAAGCGCTTCGAACAGAGAATCTCCCGAGTCGGCAACGGCACACGCCGGGCATACAAATCGGTGGATTTTTCCACAATCGTCGCAGGCATCCAGTCCTGGTCTGCGGCAACGGCATCATAGTCTTCCATGCATGGCAGGATCCAACGCCTGACGGTGCGCTTGCGCCGGGCGGGATCCGGTTTTACCTGGGTTTGACCGTCACTGACGATTCGCTGGGACGCAACCGCCAGTTCGAAAATCAGACCGGCCTCTGCCGGAGAATAGCCTTCAGTCCCCACTCCCATGCCAAGTGCGAGGATATCAAGTTCATTCTCGCCTGTTCTCAAGTACTCCGATATGTCGTAACTGTCAACCGATCGCCTTCCTTCCGCTGATTTGGCCGGCCCATGTCCCACAATCTTGCCGTTCAGCCAAACCTGGTAATAAGCGTCAGCCGTTATCTTCAAGGTTGCGCCATGGCCAGTCACAACCCCTTGCCACTCTGATGAATCCACAGAAAAGCGGCGCCTGGCTTGCAAATAATAGTGATAACTCCAACGGTCGCTTTGATCCCAAATCCAATGAGCTTTTTCTGAGAACAGAGGCACTGCATCCTCCTTGGGAGAATTGGGTCGTCCTGATACAGGTAGGTTTTGGTTCATGAACGCTCTCTATTGGAATTCAAGTATGAAAATAATTTTGCATTGCTACATGTGTGGTGGCCAATGGGTGGGGCGCAAAATAGTCACCCGACGCTTTCCGACCAAAAACTGCTTTATTCGCTGGTAGTTTGTATTTCGAATCTTTTGACGTTTATCAGAGCAAATGGCGACGACGCTTATTGGCGCCAACACTTCCAGCAGGGCGTCGAGCAAGGAATCTAAGTAATCGGTCGGCTGGGTTATGGGATGAGAAGTGGTCCACTGCGAATGATGTCCGTAAGGCACGTCCGTGAGCACCATGTCTACTTTCACACTTTCCAGGCTCGACTTCAGAGCCGCACCATCGGTTGCGTCGGCTTGAAAAAGCATTTGACGAAGTGGATTGGACCTTGCCCATTCCGCCACGTTTTTCCTCAGGGCTAAGCCGCTCTGAATTGCATCACGATGCGAAGATTTCCCAAACTCCGTTATTAATTCGTTCAGTTCCTGGATTCGCCGGTCGAGGCCGGCGATGGTAAGGAGGCCCAAGTTTCTCTCCGCCAACTGCGTCGCCTCTTGATTAATGTCAGACCCAATGACCATGCGAACGCTTGGGCGATGAAGGTAAGACAATACGCTAAGGTGATACGCCGCGCCACAACAAGGATCGTAAAGGACGCAAGGCATTGAACCTTGGTTCGCGACAAGAACGGCTTGGCATTGCTGAAATAATTCGCTAGCAAGACGGATGGGAAAAGCTGTAAAGCCCGGTCGACTGTAAAACACGTGACCGCTGGCGAGCCTCGCATAATTGGGACGGTCTTTCGCAAAGTGGTAATGCATGTATTCAACGTGGAAGTCTAGGAAACAGACCCTGAAGCGAGGGTCTTGTCGGAAACCAGTGGACAGCGGATCAACCGCCCTTGGTACCGGCCCTGGTGAGGATCTCTACGATCACCGTGAAATTTTTTCGTTGAGCGTGCCGCAAGGGTGTAACCCCCTCCTTGTCGGCGATCGAGACATCAGCACCATGGTCGACTAACAGTTGCACAATCTGCTGGTACTTTTCACCGCCATCGGTCAAAACAATCGCCTCCAGCAATGCTGTCCATCCTAAATTATTGATGTGGTTCACATCGACCTTGCTATGCATGAGAAGCTCACGCACAACTTCCACGTGCCCCCGTTGTGCAGCAGGGATCAGAGCGGTCCCGCCAAACCGGTTCGTCAAGGTTGGATCTGCGCCGGCAGCAATGGTGAGCATAACGATCTCCAATAGCCCTTCGGCTCCGGCATATAAGAAGGGATTGTCCTTCATATTATCCCGCAAATTGATATCGGCGCCAGCTTCGATCAAGGCCTTAACCGTCGCTACATGATTGCCATGCGTCGCCGCCATGACAGCCGTCCGACCACGTGCATCTCGGGAATTGATCGCCCCGCCACTCGCAAGAATCTTCCTAACCGCCGCTGTGTCGCCTTGTTCGGCGGCACGGATAAGTTTCCCATTCAAAGTACTGGT
The DNA here is from genome assembly GCA_046331665.1 of Terriglobia bacterium. Classification (GTDB taxonomy): domain Bacteria; phylum Acidobacteriota; class Terriglobia; order Versatilivoradales; family Versatilivoraceae; genus CAWBAT01. Next base: position 85,587 of record JAXLQK010000021.1, read on the forward strand.
ATTTTCTGCCGCTAAGGGGGTCAGAAGAAAAAGAAAAGAACCAATGAATAGGCCATCGATAAATCCATTTCGAAGCATATGATGGGTCCCGGAAATCTGTACCACGGTTAGAGTGAGTCTTGCGGGTTTTTGAGAGCCTTCAGATCGCCGCTAGCGGCGATCTGAAAGGCAAATTTGTGTGGTGTCCGTTCCCCCACAACAATGAGCTCACGCGCCAATGTTTTTCATTTCTTGCTTGGGTATTTATCGAAAGATTTGTCCACCATTTTGTGAATAGTTTCGCCCAATTTATTGGAATCCTGAAGATTCGAATCCAAAATGTTCTGTTTTACGTAAGCTTGCCAGACAAGATGCCCTGAATTGAGATCCCGAACTTCAAATTGCAGTTCTCCCGTGACTACTCCCGAGGCTGCGGAAAACTGCCCGGCCAACGCCACGCCCCAATACCCCAGCCACGCAGGTGGATAAAATTCTGACCGAGGAGGGACAGACAACGGCGTCCCCAAACCTCCGTAGTAACTGACCTCAATATCCGGTGTTGTCGCTCCGTCAACTTTTGTCAAGCCAAGGGCTGTCAACGATTGTTCCATGTTGGCAAAAATCACTTGATTGTATTTCTCATTGGGAACAGGCAGTCCAATCCCAAATTTATAAGTCTTATACTTTGAGAAATCGTTGGTCTTGTCGTACCCAACTTTTACTTTTTGGGCGCTCAACGGGAATGCAAATAATAGGGCTATGCACAACGTCCAACCGATTCTTTTCATAATTCTCCCCTCACAGAATTTCCAAAATGGTGCAGAGACACAACTCGATGAATTCCAGCTTTGATGCCAGCCTAAACCAATCAATCCCCGAATTCCCGACTGATTATCGAACGGAGCGTATTGACCTCCCCCAAAGTTAAGCAACCCTTTTCAGCGGGCGTCAGTCTGATGAACTTGAATAGGGTCTATCAGCTCGAGGCATTCGAACCTGATTTAGGGGATTATTGCCCAGCTCTTCCCTCACGTCCATGTTTACAGGAGAGATCTTAATCGTTCAATGATAATTTTTCTTTGAAATAATTGGGCTTGAGGCTCGTGTTACCGGCGCCAAGTCCTGAGCAACAAAGTGCCTTGTTTTGAGGGAGATTTTAGGCTAAATTTAAATGTTGAAGTTCGTTTAATCTAAACTGGAAGATCTCCTGTATCTTGATGATTTATGGGGGGATGTTTGTGCCCATAGAGGAGATTTAAAACTTCGCCTGATAGACTGATCTTACACTCTCGCCATCCAAGGGAATTTTATAAACTATGATGAGGAAGATGAAACCAGGAAGAAATGTGAAAACGGCAGTTTGGGTGTTCTTGATACTTATCACAGCTTTGCTGGGTCCTGCTGTGGAAACGGGGGCTCAAGTTGATCCAACTAAATCCGCATCTCCTCCCGTTAAAGTTGATTTCGTTAAGGACATTCAGCCCATTTTTGAAAAGTCCTGCTTGGCGTGTCACGGTGTAAAAAGCCAGATGGGGGGACTTCGCCTGGACTCCAAACAGATTGCCCTAAGCGGAAAGGCCATCATTCCGGGGAAATCTCAAGAGAGCCATTTGTATCAGCGAGTCGCGGGACTGGGAGATCAGCCCAGAATGCCGATGGGAGGTGAAGCCCTGCCGGCCGAGCAGATCGCGCTCATCAAAGCTTGGATCGATCAGGGTGCCGAATGGCCGGAAGGAGTCGGCGTGGCTGGCGGCGAGATCAAGAAGCACTGGGCGTTCATACCGCCGGTGCGTCCTCCTCTCCCTGAGGTTCAAGACAAGAGATGGGCGTCCAACCCAATCGATACTTTTGTTTTGGCCCGTCTCGAGAAAGAAGGGTTGAAGCCCTCTCCTGAGGCGGACCGTGTGACTCTCTTGCGGCGACTCAGTCTTGACCTGATTGGTCTCCCTCCCACTATCGATGAAATTGATGCCTTCATAAAAGACACCAGTCCAAATGCCTATGCCAAACAGGTCGAACGCCTGCTGAACTCTCCTCATTATGGCGAACGTTGGGGGCGAATCTGGTTGGATGCGGCACGTTATGCGGACTCTGACGGTTATGAGAAGGACAAACAGCGTTGGGTATGGTTTTACCGCGACTGGGTGATCAAGGCGTTGAATCGGGACCTGCCTTACAATGAATTTATCATCGAACAACTAGCGGGCGACCAGATCCCCAACGCGACCCAAGATCAAATCGTAGCGACTGGATTTCTCCGCAATTCCATGATCAATGAAGAGGGAGGCATCGACCCGGAGCAATTCCGCATGGAAGCGATGTTCGACCGGATGGATGCGGTGGGGAAAAGTATCCTAGGCATCACCATCCAATGTGCGCAGTGCCATAACCACAAGTACGATCCCCTCAAGCAGGAGGAGTATTACCAGATCTTTGCCTTTCTCAATAATTCCTACGAAGCCAATGCGGCGGTTTATACACCTGAGCAACAGATGAAGCGCGCCGAAATTTATCGGGAAATTGCAGAAGTGGAAGCCGGCCTCCAGCATTTCACTCCGGACTGGCAGAAACAAATGGCCCGTTGGGAAGAGACGGTTTCTCACGATCAACCAGAATGGGTTGTCATCCGCCCCAGCGTTGAGGCGGATACCTCCGGCGGGCAGAAATATCTGCCGATGAAAGATGGCTCTTTCTTATGCCTGGGATACGCTCCGACCAAACATCGCGTGAAGTTGATGGTCAAGACAGACATCCAGAACATCACGGGGTTTCGCCTGGAGCTGATGAACGATCCCAATTTGCCTCTGGATGGACCCGGGCGGTCCCTCAAAGGAACCGGCGCCTTGACTGAATTTGAAGTTGAAGCAAACTCCGAAGAGAGTTCCGAAAAGTTTACCAATGTAAAGATCGTTGGCGCCACGGCAGACGTGAATCCTCCTGAAACTCCGCTCGACCCGATATTCTATGACAAGACGGATCGTGCCAGGGTCACGGGGCCGGTCTCCTTTGCCATAGACGGGAAAGAAGAAACCGCGTGGGGAATTGATGTGGGACCTGTACGCAGGAATTTCCCGCGCAAAGCAGTCTTCCAGGTCGAGAAGCCCATTGCCAACCCGAACGGGAATTCGCTCAATATTTATTTGACCGAAAAACATGGCGGGTGGAACAGCGATGATAATCAGTCTAACAATCTGGGTCGATTTCGCCTTTCCATTACGACCGCACCAGATCCGAAGGCGGATCCTCTCCCGCAAAATGTACGGGAAATCCTGAGCATTCCGAAGGAGCAGCGAAGCCCCGCCCAAGTACAAGCCCTCTTCAGTTATTGGCGCACCACGGTTCCGGCCTGGGAAGAAGCCAATGCCAAGATTGAGAGTTTGTGGCACCAACTTCCTGAAAGCTCTTCGCAGCTGGTATTGCAGGCTCGCGACGAACCGCGAGAAACGCACGTTCTCACCCGCGGCGATTTTCTGAAGCCGGCGAAAATTGTGACGCCGGGAGTCCCCGCATTTTTGAATCCTCTTCCTCCCAATTCGCCTCCGACTCGTTTGACCTTCGCCAAGTGGATTGTCGATCGACAGGCTCCAACGACGGCACGCGCCATGATCAATCGGCTCTGGCAAGGCTATTTTGGAATTGGAATTATTAGTACTTCTGAAGACCTTGGGAAGCAGAGCGATGTTCCATCGCATCCGGAATTGCTGGACTGGTTGGCCGTAGAATTCATGGATCGCGGCTGGAGCCTCAAAACAATGCATCGATTAATCGTAAACTCCTCAACCTACCGGCAGTCCTCCAAGGTGACTCCGGAACTTTATGCGCGGGATCCCTACAATCGTTTGCTGGCCCGAGGTCCCCGATTCCGTGTCGATGGCGAAATTGTCCGGGATATAGCGTTGGCGGCGAGCGGGCTCCTCAATCCAAAGATCGGCGGTCCAAGCGTTTATTCTCCCGCCCCGGATTTCTTGTTTCTGCCACCGGCAAGCTATGGACCCAAAAACTGGTTTGAGGCAAAAGGCGAGGATCGCTACCGCCGGGCGTTATACACCTTCCGGTATCGTTCCGTTCCATACCCGATGCTCCAGGTGTTCGACACCCCCAATGGGGATATGTCCTGCGTTCGTCGCACCCGTTCCAACACTCCCTTGCAAGCCTTGACCCTGTTAAATGAGCCTCTATTCGTCGAGACCGCTCAGGCTCTTGCCTTAAGGACCCTTCAAGATGGAGGAGCATCCGATCAAAACCGCCTGACGTATGCCTTCCGTCGCTGTCTGTCCAGGTACCCCACGCAGCAGGAGTCAGCGGAACTACTAGGCCTTTTGGATAAAGAAAGACAGCGCCTGGTCGAGGGTTGGATCAGCCCTTGGGATATTGCTGGAATTAGTGACGGACACATGCCTGCTTTGCCCAAGGGAGCAACGCCGGTCCAATTGGCTGCGTGGATGACAGTTTCCCGTGTCCTGCTCAATTTGGACGAGACGATTACGAAGGAATGAATGGAAGTCCAAGGTCCAAGGTCCAAAGTCCAAGGTTGTGGGGACTTAGTGGCGAAGGGTAGGCAACGAGATGTCTAAAATTAGAGAATTCGAGGAAATGGAAGTGTGGAAAGAATCTCGGATTTTGGCAAATCGAATTTATGATGCTACCAACACGATGTCACTCGCAAGAGATTTTGGACTTCGCGATCAGATGAGGCGAGCCGCGATTTCTATTCTTTCAAACATTGCAGAGGGATTTGAGAGAGGAGGGGATAGGGAATTTTTTCAATTCCTTGCTCAAGCGAAAGGTTCTGCAGGAGAACTTCGCTCTCAACTCTACTTGGCATTAGACCGGGGTTATTTGTCGCCCACAGAATTTAACGAACTTTGCGCCTTTGCAAGAAGGATAAGCCGTATGATTTCGGGAATGATGACTTCCTTCGAGACTCGAAAATGCGCGGCTCTAAGTATGGGAGCGTGAAGGAGATTTTCTCTCAATCAATGAAACCCCATTAGAGCTTGACCTTGAATTCATTTGAATGAATCTGATGTCTTGGACTTTGGATTTTAGAGCTTGGACTATACACATTAAATTCTGGGAGTGACCTATGAACTGTCAGGATAACTTAAATCGGCATCTTCCGCCTCACTTAGTGACCCGCCGCTGGTTCTTCGAGCAATGCGGTGTGGGTTTGGGAACCATTGCTCTTGGACAACTCCTTCAAAGTGTCGGTTTTGCAGCCACGGAAAACACTAATGCTCCGAACCCGCTCAGTCCAAAGAAGCCTCATCATTCAGCAAAAGCGAAAAACATCATTTTCCTTTTCATGGCAGGTGGTCCCAGCCATATGGAGCTTTTTGATTATAAGCCCCAGCTGGAAAAGTTCAGCGGGACGCTGCCTCCACCTGAATTGCTTAAGGATTATCGGGCCGCTTTTATCAATCCAAATTCAAAGCTACTCGGACCGAAGTTCAAGTTCGCGAAATATGGAAAGAGCGGTGCGGAAGTTTCGGAGATATTGCCCTATACCTCCGGGGTGGTCGACGAATTGACGATCGTGAAGTCTCTGGTCACCGATGCCTTCAACCATGCCCCTGGTCAGCTGATGATGAATACCGGGACCCAGCAGTTCGGACGGCCCAGTATGGGAGCCTGGGTCACTTACGGTTTGGGGAGTGAATCCCAAGATCTCCCGGCTTTCGTCGTCTTCAGTTCGGGGAAAAAAGGGCCCAGCGGCGGGAATTCCTGCTGGGGAAGCGGCTTTCTTCCTACGGTCTACCAGGGCGTTCAATTCCGCGGGAGCGGAGATCCGGTTCTTTATTTGTCCAATCCACGTGGAGTCGACCCGGAATTACAACGAGATTCCTTGGATGCCATCCGTCGTCTGAACCAGATGCACTTGGGGGTCATGGGTGATCCGGAAATTGCCACACGGATCAACTCCTTTGAAATGGCGTTCCGAATGCAAACCAGCGCCCCAGAGCTCATGGATCTATCCAAGGAACCAAAACACATTCTGGAAATGTATGGAGCTGAGCCGGGCAAACCCTCCTTCGCCAACAACTGCCTGCTCGCCAGACGGTTAGTGGAACGCGGTGTACGGATCGTGCAACTTTACCATGAGGCGTGGGATCAACACGGGAACCTGGTCCGCGATATCAAAGCGAATTGCCTCGATACCGACAAAGCTTGCGCGGCTTTGATTAATGACCTAAAGCAACATGGCATGCTCGATGAGACCCTCGTCATCTGGGGGGGAGAATTTGGACGCACACCCATGGTACAGGGCGGCAGTGATGGGCGTGACCATCATCCCAATGCCTTTACGATGTGGCTCGCCGGGGGCGGCGTCAAGGCCGGATTCACCTATGGTGAAAGCGATGAACTTGGCTTTAATGTGGTAAAAGACAAGGTTCATGTCCATGATCTGCATGCGACCATCATGTACTTGCTCGGGTTTGATCACACTAAGTTGACTTATCGCTTCCAGGGTCGCGACTACCGGCTAACGGATGTGCACGGAGAGGTCGTACAGCAGATTCTTGCCTGAACCATCTGAATGACCGCAGTTCTGTCAGAATTCTCAGTACCAGATTTGTTTCCCGCCTTGTCAACCGCAGAGATCTGATGGCGCATGTTTCTCCACTTTTCCCGGCTGTCAACCGTTCCGTCAACATGTGGTTGATGGTAAGACGTTAAACGTCAAAAAAACTCTGGTGAATCAGAAGTGAATGATATATTTTTCCTCCATGTGCACGCCGACCGTTCGAGAAAGTCTCCGGCCTTATCGGATGATACCCTTCGATCCGGCGGGTGAGGCTCTTTCTTAGAAGGCATTCCTTTGCGGCTTTCTGAACAGCAACATCATGCAGCGAAAACGTGGCACTCCACTTCCCCTGTGATTCGATCTCACAGACTGATACGCCTTCCCTGTTTTTTATGCATCAAGAATAGTGAGGTATCAACTTGTTCTCCCATTTGACGGGGGACTCAACACATTGCTTCTAAATTCGATCAAGGAGAAAAAAATGAAGAAGAATCTGGTTTATATATTGGGCGTAATCGCCATCCTTCTGGCAATTACTGCCTTGCCAGCTTTCGGAATGCAAGTGGCAAAAGACACTGAAAAAGCCGCGAAAGACACGGCCAAGGGAACAGAGGCGGCTGGGAAAGACACCGGTAAAGCAACTGCCAAGGCGGCAGACGCCACTGCCAAGGGCACAAAGAAAGCTGCTGATGCCACTGCGAAGGGAAGTGTGAAGGCAGCCGATGCCACTGCCAAGGGTACGGAGAAGACCGCAAAAGCCTCCGCTAAGGGAGCCACCAAGGCAGCGGATGCAACAGCGAAAGGGACGAAGGACGCAGCAGACGCCACTGCCAAAGGAACTGCCAAAGCGGCTGATAAAACAGCCAAGGGAACTGCGAAGGCTGCTGATGACACTGCAAAGGGAACAGCTAAAGCCGCTGACGCGACTGCCAAAGGCGCCAAAAAGGCTGGCAAAGGCGTAGCGAAAGGAACCGAAAAAGCAGGAGAGGAAGTAGGAGAGGGAGCAAAAGATGTGGGCAAGGAAACCGAAAAAGGGTTGAAGAAAGTGGCTAAACCATTCTAATTGGATGCATTGCCATTTTGTCCTGTCTGTGTTCGTTCTTTACCAAAACTAATTTTTTAAGGAGGAAACAATGAAGATCGTCAGAAGTGCCGTGATCTTGTTTACAGCCCTGGCAGTCTTTGCGGTCTGGTCGAATGTTCCAGTCACAGCTACGCAGAAATACGCTAAAGAGACTGGAAAGAAATGCACCGAATGCCACACCAAAGTTCCCAAGAAGGGTGAAGATCCCAATCTCACCGATTTGGGGAAAGCCTTCCAAAAAAATAACCACCAACTCCCCAAATAGTTCGTAAAAAATGAAAGGCAGGCCCTTGCGATGATGGAGCCTGCCTTTCATTTTCTTGTCCCTGGACCGCGAATAGATTTTGAAGCGAATTGCATCCTTCAGCTTTTTGCCTGCCAATACCATCCCTTCCACTCTAAGCAAGATTCTTGGCGGTAGCGTGGCAACTGGTTCAAGTCGCCCGGATCCCTACTTCAAGTGAGCTTCCTTTGGCCTAAGTTCCTTGGGCCAAATCTAAAGAGCCAGATTTTTCATCCGAAGAGTTTATAAAGCAGGAATCCGTCAAGGGAGGCGGTTAATAGTGGCCACTCTGAAACGGACGTTATTCCACTGGAATAGAGTAGGAAAATGTGTTTTTTCGGGAAGATTGTCTTTACCAACAAAAAGGCATTTGCTAAAGGAATAAGAGGATGGGACGAGGGGCGGCGTTATTGGGATTACTGATTGTATTGGGGATCGGATATTACCTGTATCAGGCTCAATTGGCACCAAGCCCGGTGAACGGAGCTCCCCCCAAGCAAATCATCGACACTACTGGTGTGCAGGGTGATTTGCTTTCGATCGCTCAGGCAGAGCGGATGTATCTGGCGAATTCGGGGAGCTACGGAAGTTTGGAGCAACTGCAAAACGACGGGGGCTTAACCTTTTCAGGAGCAACGCGACGGGGATACCGCTATGGGGTGGAAGTCCAGGATGGCGCCCATTTCAAAGTGACGGCCACCCCCATCGATGCCGAGAAAACAGGCTGGCCGGTTTTTTCCATTGATGAGACGATGCAGCTCACTCGGTCCGGGCATTAGTGATGTTCGCGATAACCGGGCGTTGCCAGTTGCAGCACTGCTTCTTCTTGAAACTCGTCGCGATTGAGCTCACCCGCAATTTTCCCTTTACGCATCACTAAAATTCGATCGCTGAGAGAAAGCAGATCGGGAAGTTCCGAAGAGGCCAGAAGGATTGTCATCCCTTTCTCGGCCAGCAACCGGATGCGGCGGTGGATTTCAGATTTCGCTCCCACGTCAATCCCTCGAGTCGGCTCATCCAGTAAGAGAATCGAGGGATTTCGTCCTAACCATTTACCAAGCACGATTTTTTGCTGATTCCCTCCACTGAGCAACATGGCAAGCCCCTCGGTCCCGGAGTGGCGGATATCCAACTCCCGGGTTAACGCCTGGGCCAACGCTCTCTTACTGCGTTGGGTAATGAGTCCGAAATGCTGCAATTTTTTCATATTGGGCAGCGCCAGGTTGTCTGCAATCGTGAGCCCCAAAGCTAATCCGTCTTGTTTGCGATCTTCAGGGACATAAGCAATACCCGCGTTGATGGCGTCCTTGGGGGAGCGAATTTGAACTTCTTTGCCGGAAACCACGATCCTTCCGGCGCTGATCGGCCTCACCCCAAAAATAGTCTGCAGTAATTCCGTTCGTCCGGCTCCCACCAATCCGGCAACTCCGACGATTTCGCCACGTCTCAGCTCAAAACTAACGGGATTTGCAGCCCCTTGCGCTTGGATTCCTTCGACTTTCAGAACCACCTCTTGGGAACTCGAGGCACTTGGCGTCTCGTTAACCGCAACTTCTCTTCCCACCATCATGCGAATCAGCTCTTGAGGGCTCGTTTCTGAAATCGGTTTTCTCCCGACCAATTTTCCATCGCGCAGGACGCTGACCGAGTCGCACCAGGAAAAAAGCTCTTCCAGGCGGTGTGAAACATACAGAATGATTTTACCTGCCTGCCGAAGCTCTTTTAAGATGACTCCCAGTCTTTCCACATCTGGCGGCGATAGGCTGGCAGTGGGCTCGTCAAAAAGTAAGATCTCCCCGCCATCATCCAGGGCGCGAGCAATCTCGATCAACTGCTGTTCAGCAAGCGCCAAACGGGCGACTGGCTCTTGCGGCGAAAGTTCCCCCAGCCCCACGCGTTTGAGCAGACCGCGTGTCAATCGGAATGCTTTCGGCCAATCGATGGTTTTCCATCGAGTTCGGGGGAGATGTCCCAGCAAGATGTTTTCCGCGATGGAGAGATCCAGCGCCAGTTCAGGTTCCTGAGGAATTACACGAACGCCAAACTCTCTCGGGTGCCGAATGGCACGCAGTGCGCGGCCGTTAATTTGAATCTGCCCCGTCTTGGGGCTCACCAGACCCGAGATCACCTTCAACAGCGTGGTTTTCCCCGCTCCATTTTCGCCGGCCAGCGCATGAATCTCGCCCGGAGAGAACCGCAGGTTGATGTCGTCAAGCGCCCTTACACCAGGGAATTCGCAGGTGACGCCATTCAACTCCAATGGATGAGATTCTTTTAGACTCATCGTAGCTGCGTTGCATTCGCAGGATGCACGGCCCTGTGGGGCCGCTGTTAATCACAGCAATTAATCAACAAAGAACGGAATTTTACCACTCTCCAAAAACCTGATGGGCATTGCTTCGATCGACCCTAAGCACCGGATTTCTGATCCAACGCGGGACGGGCGGCCATCCATTGGCTACATCCCGAATGACCCTTGCAGTGTAAATACCCTCAAAGGTTGGCGACTGGGTACAGCTCCCGTAGATTTCCCCCGCCTGAATGGCTTCCAAACCTTCTTTACTCGCATTAATAGAAACCAGGTGGACAACTCCGGATTTCCCTGCCGCCTTAATTGCCTGTAGAGCGCCTACCGCCATGTTGTCGTCCTGGGCCATGATCCCATTCAAGTTCTGGTACGTAGTCAAGAAATTCTCTGCTACTGCCGTGGCCCGGGCTCGATCCCAACGTGCAGTCTGCCGATCCAAGATCTGGATCGCTGGTGCGATACGCTTCAACTCATCAATAAAAGCGGTCGATCGCCAATAGGTGGCGTCTTGTCCAGGGTTCCCTTCAATAATCGCCACCTTACCTTTCCCTTGCAGGACCTCGGCCATGAGCTGTGCGGCAATAATCCCCTCCTCGATCATGCTGGCGCCAATAAATGCCCTGAAGTAATCCAAAGCCGAAGGCTCAGTCCAGGTATTGGTGCACACCAGCGGAATGCCAGCCTCATAGGCCTTTCTGACACTCGGAACAATTGCTTTGGCATCCACCGGCCAAAAACAAAGCACACTCACGCCCTTGCCAATGAGGTCATCGGCTTGAGCTGCCTGGCGTGCCGGATCATTATTCGCATCCAAGGCAATGACGTTCAGATTCAAACGCCTGGCCTCAACATCGAAGGCCTTTCGATACCCGGCAAGGTAAGGCGCTGCCGTAGAAATCATCATCAGTCCGACCGTCACTGGTTTGTTCTCCAGCCATTCCCAACTGCCGGGGGCCTTCGCGGGGAGGACGGGTGGGAGCTTTTCAATCACGGCTTCGGCTCCTCTCAAAAGGCTAGCCGTCGCAGGAGCGGCAGGCGGTGTCGAGGGGGACAGCGTAGTAGAAGAGCTGCCGTTCGGCTTTTGACAACTCATTTGCGCACCCGCCAGACCAGCAGCCAATAGCGAAGAAGCGGTTATCCATTTTCGTCGAGTATATCTTTGCAAAGCGCCTCCTTGGAGAAACTTGGATTGGTCGATCGTTTAGAGAATTTCGTTTGCCAAAGCCTTTGGGATACAGAATCCCGAAAACAAGGGGACCTGGTCATTCTCACCTCATTATCACGAGATGGATACGAGACGCACTTTCCCCCGGACACTGTCAATTCCAGCCACCAAGATGAGAACAGCCCCTTTGATCGTCCACTGGTAGGCTGGGGAGACATTGAGGAGATTCATCCCATTGGAGAGTACACCAATAATTAAAATCCCCACCATGGTTTGCAAGGTTCCTCCTCGACCCCCGTACAGGCTCGTGCCGCCCAAAACAATGGCCGCGATTGCCTGAAGCGGGAGGTCCTGTCCGATGATCGGCGATCCCGTATTCAGGCGCGATGCGAGGAGTATCCCTGAAAAGGCAGCGAGCAATGAGCAAACCATGTATGCAGTCCACTCCCGGTTAGCAATCGCAATATCCGCTAATTTCGCTGCTTTTCGATTGGCCCCAATGGCATAGAGGTCTCTGCCCCACTGAGTCTGCGCAAGGAGGAACTGGGAGGAAATCAAAACACCGACATAGAAAACAATGGGGAGAGGTACATACAGAAAATACCCTCCACCGAGCATCTCAAAATCGCCTCCTGGCCCTGACAGTGGATACCCGCGGCTTACCCACAAGGCAATTCCTTGAACACCGGCCATGGCTCCCAAAGTGACAATGAAAGAGTTCATCTTCAGAGGTCCGATCAGCAATCCGTTGACGAGACCCACCAGGCTCCCGGCAAAAAGGGCGGCTAAGCCTGCCCAGCCGATCCCGAAGGGAGCACAAAGTACAAAAATGACGCCGCTTAGTGCCGTAACAGAGCCGACGGACAAGTCTAAACCGCCCGTGAGGACAACCAGCGTTAAGCCGGTCGCCACAATACCTTCGATGGAAACCTGCAAGAGCACGTTCGAAAGATTAGATGGAGAAAGAAAACGCGGCTCCAGGAGGGCCACCACTACCACCAGAGCCAACAGGATTGCCATCATTTTGAACTTCGCGATGTGGTGAAGAACTTTCTTCATGTTCTGCTCTTGCGAATCACCATGTCTACGGCCACGGCGAGCACAATAATTATCCCTGTTGCAATCCGTTGATTTCATAGGACTGGCCGGCAATACCAACAGGTGCTTAGGAACCCCAACAAAACCACGCCGGCAATGGTCTTCCCAATCCCACCCGCTCCCCCGAACAGGCTGGTCCACTCGGTGACAACCGCCACATTCTTGACAAGTTCATACCCCACTCCCCGTCGGTGCCGCCACGCACAAGCGGGAAGCAAGAACAACCCCAGCCAGGGCTGCGCAAAAGAGCAAATCATATGGCCCAGATTCGAATTCTTTGAGTTGGCAGGCCGGAAAGGAAAGCTGCTCGTTCATTACTCCCAACAGCAAACAGACACAAGCCCCCCTTCGTGAAGCGGAGAAGAATTTGAGCCATGAAAGCGAGGAGGAGGAAGACAATTCCAGGGGAAGGGATACCAAAAGATGGCTTCTCCCAGGATGAGGAACCTGGGATTCTGATTGTACTGGATGAAGCCAGAAGTAAAGAGATTTGCGGCTGCATACAACAGGTATCGGGTTCCCAGTGTAACGATCAGGGGATTAATCGAGAACTTGCTGACCAGGACTCCATTCGTAAGTCCTCCCAGTAAGCCGAGCGACAAAGGTACGAACGCAGCCAAAATCAAGTGATTGGCTGCGAAATGAACAGCCATCACTCCGCTGAGCGCAAGCATGGCTCCTACTGAAAGATCAAAACCGCCGGAAATGATGAGCACCGTCATTCCGCAAGCAATAATCCCATTAATGGAAACCTGGCGGAGCAGGTTCGTGAGATTCCCAAGAGTAAAGAAATTTGGAGCCAACCATTGAACGGTCAGCAGAAGAATCAAGCCAATCAAACCTGCCAAGAAGCGGGACTTATTCCCTATCTGCAAGAGTTCTCCTCGAATCAACCGGCTTGCGTAAAAAGGGGGGGGTACGGTCTTGTAAATCGGGAAATTATATTCCTTAAAAATTGGGAGTTTGTCTAATGAATCTCTCGGCAACTCGTCGCATCGCTACGCAATGTCAGGACGGGACCGCCGTCGCAGTGCCACAAATACTCCTTTGATTCGGGCTTGGGCTGTCCTAGAATCATCCGCGTGTTTTTCAACGCCGAATGCCACGGCAAGGGAGAGCCATGTCACAGCGCTTGATTGATCTGAGTCATGAACTGGACGAGACGACCCCGGTATACCCGGGAGATCCTTGCCTTCAAACCCGGATCTTGGAAGTTGTCGGTGACGAGAGAATCCAAAATAGGCGGGCACTAAACAGCAGTTCCGTGGAAATCGGGTTGCATTGCGGAACGCACCTGGATTCACCCTTTCACTTTTATAAGGAAGGAAGGACCATTGAAACCGTTCCTCTCAATCAATGTGTTGGTCCGACTTTTTTGTTGAATCTTTCGCCATTGCCACCCAACGCTCAAATTGACAAGTGCGACTTGGATCGATACGAATTCTCATTGCGATCAGTTCGAAAGGTCATCTTGTTTACGGGATGGAGCCAGCATTGGGGTAAGGAAAACTATTTTGAGGAGCATCCCGTGCTGACCGGTGAAGCGGCCAAATTTTTGGTGAATTGCGGTGTTCATTTGGTAGGCGTCGATTTCCCCTCGGTCGATCGTCCTCCGTTCGAAGCCCATTTGGAATTCCTTGGTCACAACATGGTGATTCTTGAGAATCTGACGCGTCTGGAACAAATTCCTTCCGAAGTATTTCAATTGATTGCCATACCCTTAAAGCTCCGCGGACGAGAAGCTTCGCCTGTTCGAGCTATTGCGATGGAGGTAGATTAATGCCAATTTTGCAAGCCGCAATCCTAAGAGACTTTTCCAGCCAGATCTTTCATGAAGCTGGAGCTGATAGCAAGGAAGCGGCTCGGGTTGCCGGTTCCCTGGTCGAAGCCAACTTGGTGGGCCATGACTCTCATGGGGTATTGCGAATTCCGGAATACGTTCGTTGGATGGAACAAAAGCTCGTGACCCTGGGTGCCCACTCGCAAATCGTATATGAGACGGACACTTTGGCCATTGTGGATGGAGGATGGGGATTTGGCCAGGTCATCGGGGAAGAAGCGATGACCCTGGCCATTCAAAAGGCGGCAGAGGCGGCAATTGGGGTCGTTTCAGTTCGCCAATGTTGTCATATCGGACGCGCCGGTGAGTACCCGCAAATGGCGGCAGACAAGGGAATGGCCGCTCTACTGTTTGTGAATACCCACGGCGGAGGAAAACTGGTTGCTCCTTGGGGAGGCAGGGAAAGAAGGCTTTCAGCCAATCCCATTGCCGCCGCCATCCCCAGAAAAGACGGCTGGCCGATCCTCGTGGATCTCTCAACCTGTTCCATTGCTGAAGGCAAGGTCCGGACCATGCTGAACAAGAAAGTGCCGGTCCCGCCCGGTAACATGATTGACGCGGAGGGAAATCCCACGACAGACCCCACAAAATTTTACGGACCGCCGGAAGGTGCTTTGCTTCCGTTTGGCGGCCATAAGGGATTTGCCTTGGGTTTGGTCACGGACATCCTGGCAGGCGCATTGTCCGGAGCTGGATGCAGCCGTAAGGATGCCACTCGAGTCGGCAACGCTTTCCTTGCAATCGTCGTCAATGTTTCTCGTTTTCGGCCCGACTCAGAATTCCACTTTGACGTGGAAGGATTAATTGAGTTCGTCAAGAGCAGTGCCCTGGCCCCTGGATTTGATTCCATTTTGATTCCTGGGGAACCTGAGGCAAATGAAAGAGCGAAACGTCTAAAGGCGGGAATTCCCATTGACGACGAAACTTGGCGACAAATCACTGAAGTAGCCCATAACTACGGCGTCCAAATTCCGGTTTGAACTGCAGGACAAGCGCGGGCGCCGTTCTACAGGTCACCCTGCAACGTTTTCTGAGCCCGCTTGCAGATTGAAGCTGGTCGCCCTCTGTACGACGAGAATTCAATCTGACCCGAGCGATTGATTCAGGACACCAGTCGTGGGCCCAAAATAGTCTTGGCTCCAGGCGGAGCCGACCTGCCTCCATAAGATCGAGTGCCCCTTGCCCAGCTTGTCTGGGAAAATAGCACACCCTCCCAGCATGAGCGTGGGTAATGATCGGTTCGACCATGGCGATGAGGATTGGGATTCTTGGGCTGCGTTTCGGCGTGGTTCAGGTCCTGAACTTTGGGTAATGATCGATCCGTTTTCCTAGAGCTTGACCCTCCGTAATTCCTCGGCGGCCGTTTCCGGAAATAGCGAGTTGTAGTAGACCTCTTTGAGGCTGTAAGACTTTGACTTGGAAGCAACAATGGGCAGAATCTCAAAATGCCAGTGGTAGTCATCCTCAAGTGTTTCCCAATTTCCCATCCGCTCCGATTTAGGAGGAAGGCTCGGGGCGGTATGAAGCACCAGATGATACGCGCTGGTCACCGCTTCCAACCGTTGCAGGACAGATTTGAGGAGGCGCGCACATTGCAGTTGTTTGTCCCAGGTCAACAAGCTCTGTTCAAAAGAAGGGCTGTGCTGAATGGGGAGGAGCCAGGTTTCATAAGGCACGCGCGAAGCGAAAGGGCAAAATGCCGCAAACTGATCGTTGGTCTCAACAACCCGCACTTGCTGTTTCAGCTCTTGTTGCGCACAATCGCAGATCAGACACCGTTCTTTCATCTGAAAGTAACGTTTGGTTGACCTCAATTCATATCCGACCCGGCGAGGGATGAATGGGGTTGCGATGATCTGAGAGTGGGGATGTTCCAGATCCTGTCCTGCCAGAGTTCCTTGATTTCGGAACACATTGATATATCGAAAGCGCATGTCCTTGCGCAAATCGATCGAACGGGTGACATAGGCCTGTAGAACGAGGGCAACATGTTCGACACTTTGCTGCGAAAGAGGCAAGTGATGATCGGGGTGTTCGATCACGATTTCGTGTGCGCCAAGATTGCGCATTTTGTCGTAAATGCCCTCCCCGGCGCGCTGCGCGTCACCTTCAATCTGATAAAGCGGCCACAGATGAGGGACGACGCGCACTTGCCAGTTGGCCTGCCCTTGCGGCAACGTGCAAATCGTCTGCGGACAATAGGATTCCTGTCCCGGACAAAGCGGGCAAACATGAATCTGCTGCCAGTGAGGTTCACCCTGCTCTTGAATGACCCAACTTTGGGTGATGGGATCTTTTCGGAGTTCCAACGGAATGAGCCTCTAGGAGATTTTAATAACTGTCAGGCGAAGTCAGTATTGTACCACGTTCTTTTGGTGTCCATGAAAACGTGAGTGACAAGAAGTATCGCGGCCTTCGGTGGGCGGCTATGCTTTGTTCTTATTCCCTTGCTCTCGAATGATGGCGCGGAGCCGATCAATTACGTTCTTCGGAAGCTCGACAGGAACTTGGTCGCGATAGAGCTGGATCGTTTGCCGCGTGGTATCGAGCACAATCCGGCAGCGTTCACAGCCTTGAAGGTGAGCCTCCAACTGATGGCAAAACTCCGCCTCGAGTTCACCATCCAGATAGAGATTCAAATCATGTAATAGATGTTTACAGTCCATTGATCCCCTCGGGAACCCTCTTTTCAAGCGTCATGCGAGTGGGGCCCTCTGTGCGGCACCGCGCCTTTTTTTCTAAAGAACCGACTGAGACTCTCCCGCAGTTCCAGTCTTGCCCTGATCAGTCGCGATTTGGCGGCAGGGACAGAGATTTTCAATACTTTGGCTACGTCAGCCATTGGCATTTTCTCCACATCCTTAAGCAGAAAAACGGTTCGGTATGGAACCGCCAGGGAACTGATCGCATCTCCCAAAATCCGTCGCGTTTCTTTGCGCGAATATAGCTTTTCTGGATTCTCATCCCAAACGACAATGTGTTTGGGCATAAAATGATCGTCATCTTCGTAGAGTTCATCCAGGGAGACCGTTGGATGCTTGCGCCGCTTTCGCAAGCGCTGGAGCGCGGCATTCACTGCAATCTGAACAATCCAGGTAAAAAAGTTTGATTCCCCTCGAAATGTGTGGAGCTTTTCAAAGGCATTCAGAAAGGTCTCTTGCAAGACATCTTCGGCCTCAGCGGGAGATTCGACGAGCTTAAGCACAATATGATAAATCCGTTTTGCATAGAGATCGACCAGCCCAGCAAAACTCTCGAGATCCCCCGCTCTTGCCTTCGCCACAAGGGGATATTCCTTCTCGCTGTCTTTAGATTCATTCATGAAGAGAACGATTCAGGATAATTTGAACAAAATCCAATCCGCCTTAGGAAGTGATTCTATTGAATTGATTTAGAGGAGGTCAATGGGGGCCTGCCCTCTTCGCAAATTTTTCGTAAAACAGATGCCAATTGGCCGGAAATAATTTCTGAATCTTTTTCGCATCTTCTGAATCTAAGAAGTCGTAGGTAAAAATGTCGTTTTATTTCAATTCCTTAGAGGAACATAACACTTGCGGGCATTTTCGGGAGGCAGGTTATGAGCACGGCATCTCTGCCATACTACTACGAGACTGAAGTTGAATGGACTGAACAGAAAATGGGGGAGTTGGAGGCTCCGGGCTTGGTCCCCCTTCAGGTCGCTTCGCCCCCGGAGTTTCAAGGACACCAAGGGATTTGGACTCCGGAACATTACTTTGTCGCCTCTGTTAATTCCTGCTTTATGACGACCTTCCTGGCAATTGCTCAGATGTCCAAATTGGAATTCACCCATTTTGACTCGAAAGCCATCGGGCGCCTCGACAAGGTGGAAGGGATTGGCTTCCAAATAACCAAAATAATCCTGCGCCCCAAGTTGGTGATTCGCTATCATCAAGATCTGGAAAAGGCTCGCCGGTTACTGGAGAAAGCCGAGAAGAATTGCCTGATTTCTAATTCCATCAAGTCTGATGTTACGATGGAGCCCGAGTATGTCAGAGCCGAAGATCATCATGAAGGAGAGGTCTAACACATGAAAGAAGGGGCCTTCCTGATCATATTCCTCGTCGTGTGGTTTGTCTTGCAGCTGTGGGTCTTGCCAAAACTTGGAGTACCTACCTGATTTTCACGAGATTGCTCAGTTGAGCGTCCCTCCAAGAGGCCAATCCCGACGGTTGCACAACAGCCCAAAAATCCCGGGGACTCAGCCTCTCAATAAAGCCAAGGATTAGTTGTTTCTCTCAACCTTGGCTTTAGTTTTTTCCTACTCCAAATTTGTCATTTCTTATAGAGGAAGAAGTGTCACCTGGCACCTCTTGTTTCCGGGTTTGCCCCCCGACGCCAGCGGTCTCTTGAATTTCGCGAAGAGATTCACCAAAATAAACTACATCCTAACGTGAAAGGAAGTCGCGCCATGGCTGCCTCCAATAGAAATTGGCTCAAGAAATACCCTGCTCATCCCTTGATGCTCTGGCTTACCTTTTCGCTCTTGTTGTATGCCGGTCCTGACGGCACAACATGAACACGGTTCTGGCAGAGAACTCCCTCCAAAACTCCTTGGGGGACTCGGCCAGCATTCGCACCCCATCACGACTCATAATTCTGAGGCCCAGAAATTTTTTGACCAGGGACTTGTTCTTCTTTATGGATTCAATCGCTATGAGGCATTGCGGTCCTTCCAACAAGCGGCCAAACTGGACCCGAAAGCAGTCATGCCGTATTGGGGTATGGCCATGACCCAGGGGCCGTACATCAATATTGATTTGGATGGTGGAATTCAGATGAGCGACTCCTGCGCCAGCGTAAAGGCCGGGATGTCATTACGTACCAATGGTTCGGAGCGAGAGCAACTTTATCTGGATGCCGTCGCTTCACGCTGTCCAGACTATCGCCCGGATGATTACATCAAAGCCATGAAGGCACTAACCCAGAAATATCCGGACGATCTTGATGCGGCTACTCTCTATGCCGAGAGTCTCATGATTCCGGTGCGTTGGAAGTGGTGGCTGCCAGACGGCACGCCGGCGCAGGGGATGGAGGAAGCCGTCAAAGTTTTGGAATCGGTTCTACGACGCTCTCCTGATCATCCCGGAGCCAACCATTTCTATATTCACGCTGTGGAAATGTCACCCACTCCCGAGAGGGCAATCCCGAGCGCCCAGCGCTTGATGGGAGTGGCACCGGCCGCAGGGCATCTCGTCCATATGCCCGCTCATATCTGGCTTATACTGGGTGATTATGACCTTGCGGCTGAGCTCAACGAACATGCCGCCGCGCGAGATCAGGAATACATGAAGGCCGCCGGAGTTATTGGCGGCTCTTATACCGGCTACTATGTTCATAATTTGCATTTCATTGCCTACGCACGACAAATGCAAGGCCGCAAAGCGGACGCGATTCGGGCGGCGGACGCCATCACGGAAGTTATGGCCCCAATGGCCAGCGAAATGCCAATGATGGCGGATGCCTTTGTCTCAACGCCGCTGTTTGCCCTTCTCCGCCTTCAGCAGTGGGACGGGGTGCTGACCCTGAAGGCCCCTGACACAAAACTCTACAGCTCCTTTGCCCTGTGGCATTATGGCCAAGGGATTGCCCTGGCGGCCAAAGGACTACGCCAAGAAGCTCTCCAGGAAAAAGACGCCTTCATGAAAGCACGTCTGGCGGTTCCAAAGGATTGGCTCTGGCTGAACAACCAGGCTGAAAGTATTTTAAACCTGGCTTCGGCAGTCCTGGATGCACGTTTGGCGGAGAACGATCTGGCCTCAATCCCCTATTGGGAGCAGGCAGTCCGGCTGGAAGATGGATTGGTCTATGACGAACCGCCACCATGGTATTACCCGGTTCGTGAATCTTTAGGGGGAGCCTTGCTGCGCGCTGGAAAGGCTGGAGAGGCTGAACTTGTTTTCCGGGAAGGACTAAAACTCCGACCGCGCAATGGAAGGATGCTATTTGGCCTTATCAAGAGTCTTGAAGCCCAGCATAAGCTGGATGCCGCAGCCTTGGTCCAAAAAGAATACGAGCAGGCATGGAAAAGAGCCGATCTAATTCTTCAAATCGAATTACTTTGACGAAATGCTCATTCGATCTTTGTGAATCTGGAGAGGTTGGGCTCGCTAATCCTGCGCGGAAGGAGCTGGCAGCGATTCTCTGGCAGGTGGCATAAGGGATCTCGGGTGTTTGAGCGGTGCCGCAGGGGCGGGATGTCTGTTTTCGCACTGTTGTTCAAACATCCGGTACATGATCTGACTCACAGCGCTGGAAGGCGAATTCCTCGTCCAGGCATCCTTACAGTCGGGCTGGATCTCGGGAGCTGGGGGTTTTTGGTAATAGGGGCGCTCACCGTTCACAAGTTCCGGCAAAATCAAAGTCGCTTCAACATAGGGCTCCAGATACCCGTCTCCCCAATAAAAGGGAGAAAAGAAGCCCGGACTAAAAATGCGATGACGGTAGTAGGCACGGGAGTAAGACGACCCGTAATAGATGCCTCTGGTTGAGTAAGAGCGGAAGCCATAACCGATGCTCCCTCCGCCATGCTTAACCCCCGCTGATCCGTATCCTCCGTGTCCACCACCATGAAAGGATCTCCCGCCTCCAGCACTTCTTGCCTGGCTTTCCATTCGACCGACAGAAAGAATTCCTGCCATCAAACAGAACACGATCCACCGTTTCATGGTTTCCTCCCCGGGCGCTTAAGACTGCTGCGAGATCCGTTGCTCCCATTTTACTGTCAAAATTAGGTGGAAGTCTTTTTTTTTGCACCGGAGATTGAGCAACCATCCCTTTTGCTTGCCTGCGAAACGGCAGTCAATGAGCATCGGGCCTTTCTAAAACCTGGCCAATCCTGACCCTGTCCAATAAACGATATCAGCTTGACCAGCCAGCGTTTAGCCATAGCGCTGCCGTAAAATTGCTGCAGCCTCAACCATCGCTTTTAGCTTTTGAGTAGCGATTTCTACGCTATTCACGGGGCGGCTGGAAAAGGTTCCAAAGCCGCAATCAGGGTTGAGAAAGACACGCTCCACCGGGACAAACTTGAGCGCCTCTTCCACTCTTGATACGATCTCCCTCACAGCTTCCACGGCATCGGACCGTGGATTAGTCACCCCCAGACCCAATTCTTTTACTGCGGAGATTTCTTTAAAACTTAACAGCGCTTCTAGTTCACCGGCCCGTGGCGTAGCAAACTCCAAAACCAATTGGCGGAGATTCAAGCGAGAGAGATATGGACTTAGCGGATGATAAGACCCCTTCAATAAAATCGCCTCTTGCTGACTCCAATTTCCCCGGCAGACATGCACTCCGATGCGCACATTCGTTATCCCCTCGACGACGCGATTAATCAGGTTTACCGCAAATTCCAACTCTTCCGCGGGGTCCTTGCGCGCCGCCAGAGCCGCGCACATAAAAGTCCTGGTCTGTCCCTGGGTAAACACCAGTTCGGTCAACACGGGTTCGTCCAATTGGATAAAATCCGCCCCCGCCTCTCGCAATTCGCAGACTTCTGACCGCAGTATGCGAACAACATCTTCAGCCAGATCCTCCTTCGTGGGGTAAATGGGGCGAGTCACTTCTTTCACCCACATAGCCCGGGTCAACAGGTAGGGGCCAGGAAGTGAAATTTTGATGGGCCGGCTCGTGTGCCGGCGCAGAAAGTGGTAATCATCTAAAGCCAGCGGAAGTCGCCGTTCAAGACGTCCCGTGCAGGTCGGATTCAAGATAGCAAACGCTGGCACGTCGAGTGTTTGCAGGATCCGTTCAAATCCGGCTTTGTCTTCGACCCACTCCAGCATCTCGGCCAAAGAAGTGAGCCTCACTCCTGTGAGCTTTTCGGCGACGAAGGAGTAGAAATTGTCTCGCCGCTGTTCCCCGTCGGTAACGAGATCAACACCTACGGCTTCTTGAATTCGCAAGACTTCGAGGATGGCCCGATCGGCGGCATCTTCAAAATCATCCACGGAGATTAGGCCGAGCCGCTTTTGCCGCAAGGCCCGAAGGACTTCCGAAGAGCGCGGCCAGCTGCCGACCGTCGTTACTGGAAAAAGGGGAAGGGAGGTGGCAAGCGTCATTCAGGATCGTCACCCCTCATGGGTCACTTATCGTGGTCTTCAAAGAAATGGAATTGCTGAACAGCTTCCGTCAACGCCTGATACCCCGTTGTCCTTCCGGGCAGCCAGGCTTTCAGTCCTTCCATATCCATCATTTTCCGATGCTCGGGATTGGCGTAGCTCATGCGGAATAGCGCTTCAAGCCAATGCGATTCACGAGCTGCGGGGAAAGTGTTCGTCACCGTAAAATTGCAATGGTCGAAGGGCTGAGTTGTTGCCAAGGAGATCAATGACTCCGGGTTGACAGTTCCATCTGCCTGCCAGGCTTCCCAGTTAAGATCGAGTACCGCACAGGCGTCGCATTTCTCGTGTTGAAGGCAGCGTAACGCTTCCAATTCTCCCCCCACGTGGTCTCCATGCTTTCCGATCATCAGGTCGAAACGACGGACCTCTACATCCTGGTAAGGCCTTAATCCTTCGGCGGCCAACCGATGGAGTGGAAGCAAGGTCGCCTGAGGAGAATCCTTTGCTCCCATGGCCACAGCTCCGCCCCGCAAATCTTGCAAACTCCGGAAACCGCTTTGTCGCCGCACAATCCAATGGGTTACACGATCGCGATCGGTATCCCGCATGGCAATGGCACGGCAGGTCGAACCACTGCGTCGCTGCGCATCTATCCAAGCCAGGGGCGAATTCCAGGCAATGTGAATATGACCGGAAAGTAAGGCTCCCACTTGTAATTCGTAATTCGAATAGAAGACCGTATCCATGGGACAACCTTCGGCCCTAAAAAAATCCTTAATAATCTCCCAGATCACAACGACTTTGGGATCATACACAACAGCTCCGACAAGTATAGGGAACGCCATGCAACATCTCCTTCATTCGGGTTTCGATTGCGGAAAATTGCCCAGTGTCAAAACAAGTTCATACCACAGAGTGCACGGCCGACAAATTCATGCAAGACGTCTGAAGTCGGTGCCATCACGCTGGAAGCCCGCGCGTCGCGAAAATTGCGCTCCAAGCTCAGGTGTTTGCTGAATGCGGCTCCGCCGCAGGCCTGCATTCCCATATCAGTCACACGGAGACAAGCTTCGGCGCAGGAGGCCTTTGCCCCCAGAACAAAAAGCATGGCGTTCGCGGCTCTTGCTTCCAAAGCATCCAAGGCCGCCACAAGGTAGGAGCGGGCACGGTCGGTTTCAATACGCATCTGGGCAAGTCGGGCGCGAAGGTTCGGTAAATCTGACAAACGACTGTTCAAATGATCCAATTTCGCCGAGGTCAGATGAGCGGTAGTGGCTTGGGTCGCAGCTTCCGCGATAGCGATGGAAATGGCAGCGTTCCCCAGATTAAACCACGGCAAGATCTCTAACATTCTAGGAAATCCCTGACTCGGCTCGCATAAAGCCCGCCCCAACGGAATCTCGCAGTCATCCAAAGTCATTGGGGCACTGGCATTGCCTCGCATGCCCAGGCTATTCCAAGACCCGCTAACTCGGAGGCCGGCATCTCCCCTGCGCACCAGATAGAGAACCGTGTCGGTGGCTTCTTTCCCGCCGTCAGTTCGCGTTGAAACCACATACCCGTCAGCCTCCCCGGCTGAGGTGACCCAGGATTTTTGAGCTTGTAAGAGAATACTTCCATCCTTTTTCGCCGCTTGACTGACGGGCGCCCAAAAATGACTCCGCGACCCCTTTTCACTCCACGCCAAAGTGGATAGATGCTCGCCCTTGGCCGCCTGCCGCAGCGTATCTTCATGGTCTCGAGGATGAGCGCTGTAACAGGCACAACCGCACAGGTGCATTAGATAGATCATTCCGGTGGAGGCACAGCAGCGCGCCACCTCTTCGAGCGAGGCACAAGCAGTGCGCATTGCTTCGCCCATCCCACCATATTCACTTCCGATCGAAAGCCCCAGGAACCCGTGCCTTGCCAGCGCGTTGACACTTTCCCGCGGGAAGCGCCCTTTTTCATCGACCTCTGCCGCCCATGGAGCAATCGTTTCTTCCGCCAAGTGACGAATTTCTTCAACAAGTGCCGATTGTTTTTCACTGAGTCGATACATAGTTCTCCTTTGGCAAGCCAAGATGATTGAAGATGCCTCGATCGGAATGTCGCCGATTGTGTTCTAAATGAATAGAATCATTGGTTGGTTTGATTAAAGCGGTACCGAGGGAATGCGCAGAAAGCATGGTGGAGACCTCGTGGCCGGGAGCTACTCGGGCGAACCTGGAAATCCAACCTAATCAACGTCTCGCCGGGAACAAACTCATTCCGATTCACAGTAGCAAAGAGTGATCCTTCTTGTTCCGTCATCGATTCTCACCATGGATTGAAAGAGGTTCTATACAGCGGATGGAAAACCCTCTGGCGAGATTTCCATCGAATCCCACATGAAAAAATTAAACGACGATTTGAAGCTCCAACTCCAGTTTCATGGCGCGTTGCAGGGTATTGACGATGGGTGATCGGGAAAGTACCTCTTCCCATACCTCTCTCAAGCAGGAGGCTTCGGCCTCGGCGCTAACATAGAAAGTACCCGTGATGGCTTCAAGTCCTGGGTGGCCTTTCTCTCCGATCACACCCAAGAATACCAGCGGATTGTTCAAACACCCTGAAATGCTGACTTCTGTCTCATAAATTTGAAGCCCCCGCCGTGACGCGCTTGCCGCAAACCCGCTGAGCAGATCCGCTCCCAACGCTCCAAGGAGATACTCGACCGCACTGGGGTGGGGGTCTGACGCTCTGAAACTGGCCTGTCCGCCGACGGTGAACGATTGCCCCCGTGCAAAAACCAAAGCTTCTGTCGAACTCCGGCCACGGGCGCGGACAGCCCAGGCATACTCAGCACCTGATGCCCGGTCATAGGATTCAAAGGATCGAAGCTTTAGTTTCTCGGCGGTTGGAAAATCTAAATTTTCTCTGTCCTTCGGCTTCTCAGTCACCGCGGTAGAGTGGGGCGCATCTGTTCTACAATCTCTATTTCAACGCGAGTTCAATGGCATCCACAACATTTTGACTCTCTGGCGTATCCTTGGAATCAAAACGGGCCACGATATTTCCATTCTTATCAATCAAGAATTTACCAAAATTCCATTTTATCTCACCGGCGAATTTTGGGTCGGTTTTTTCCTCCGTCAGATATTGGTAGAGTGGGGCTTTGTCGGGGCCTTTCACCGAAATCTTTGAGAACATCGGAAACGTCACCTGATACTGCGTGGTGCAAAAAGTTTTGATCTCTTGGTCTGTCCCCGGTTCCTGGGCCCCAAAATTATTGGCAGGGAACCCCAGAACGAAGAACCCGCGATCCTTAAATTTCAAATAGAGCCTCTGCAGACCTTCATATTGCGGTGTATAGCCACATTTGCTGGCCACGTTCACGAGGAGCAGAACTTTCCCGCGGTATTGTTCCAGTTTTATTTCCTTCCCTTCGATGGTCTTGACAACAAAATCGTAAATCAAGGCTGATTTGCCTCCTTTCGAGGAGTCCCCTTTAAATGCCCAGGGCAAAAATACCGTCAGCGCAACGCCCAAAATCGGATAAATCCACTTATTCTTCATTTTATCCTCCCCTTAAGTCATTCAACATTGATTCACAGGAATGGGCCGAATATTTCTTGATGGCCGCCTGGGTTTTGGAAACAGGATGACGAAGTTTAACCTCGCTCCAAGGCTTTTGTGCACAACTGCTCACGGACGCAGGGAGTATAAGGAGGATTCGTGCCCGATGGCAAGCCACCGGGCACGATTTTGTACGATGCGGAACCTCGAAGAGAACCGTGCGGCATGGGGTCTTAACTGATTCGGGCGCAGATGGCCTTGACCTCCGTATACATCTCGAGTACATCATGGCCCATTTCCCTTCCCCAGCCCGATTGTTTGTAACCACCAAAAGGCAACGCCGCGTCAAAGATGTTATAGCAGTTGATCCACACTGTTCCCGCACGCAGCTTCCTGGCAAAACTATGGGCTTTCGTAATGTCGGAAGTCCAAATACCAGCAGCCAGGCCGTAAACCGTGTCATTCGCCCGAGGCATCACCTCATCAAGCTCGTTGAAGGGCAAGGCGGCCACGACGGGACCAAAAATTTCCTCTTGGACAACCTTCATATTCTCTTGAGTATTTACCAAAACCGTTGGCTCGACAAAGTAGCCTTGACCCGATACTTTGTGGCCTCCTGCAACAGCCTGAGCTCCTTCTGCCAATCCTGCCTCCAGGTAGCCAGCAACTCGTTCCAGCTGTTCGGTCGAGACCAAGGGTCCCATTTCGGTCGAAGGGTCAAAGCCTGGACCGAGTTTGATTTTCCTGGCTTGCGCCGCCACACCATCAACCACTTTGTCAAAAATGGGCCGTTCAATATAGAGCCGTGACCCTGCACAGCAACATTGGCCGTGATTGAAGAAAATGGCGCTGGCGGCTCCCTGGATGGCGGTCTCGATGTCAGCATCTTTTAAAATGATGTTCGGCGACTTTCCACCCAGTTCAAGCGAAACTTTCTTGAGATTGCCGGCGGCTGCCTGCACAATCAACTTCCCTACCTCGGTGGATCCGGTGAACGCAACCTTGTCGACCTCCGGATGGCTCGCCAAGGCGGCACCCGCGTTGCCGAAACCTGTCACAATATTCACAACCCCTTCCGGGAATCCCGCTTCCACAATCAATTCTCCGAGTCGTAAAGCGGATAAGGGCGTTTGTTCTGCAGGCTTTAGGATGATGGTGCAACCCGCGGCCAGTGCAGGTCCCAGTTTCCAGGCAGCCATCAGTAGGGGGAAATTCCAGGGGATAATCTGAGCCACGACTCCCACCGGTTCGCGCAACGTATAGGCATGGTAGACCGCACCCGGCGTATAGGGAACTGAGATGGGGATGGTATTGCCTTCAATTTTTGTCGCCCAACCAGCCATGTAACGAAACAGGTCGGCTGCCAGGGGAACATCCGCCACACGAGCGACCGTCAAAGGTTTCCCATTGTCGAGACTCTCAAGCTCGGCAAATTCTTCGAGATGTTTTTCAATCAGGTCACCTAACTTCCAAATAAGGCGACCTCGTTCGGAAGGGGTCATCTTGGGCCAAGGACCATTTTCGAAAGCCCGCCGTGCCGCCTTTACCGCTCGATCCACGTCTTCCTTGTCCCCTTCCGCCACTCGGGCCAGAACCTCTCCCGTGGCGGGATTATAGGTCGGAAAGGTTTTTCTCGAGACCGCATCTTCCCAGCGGTGATTGATCAATAATTTTCCTTGCTTCGCCAACATGGAGCTAACCCGGGGATCGATTTGAATTGCTGTTGCATTCATAACGCCTCCTTCTCACCGGTTCCGTTTGGATCAACTTGTCTGAATGTTCAATTATTATACGTTCCCTTCAGTTGCAACTCAAGCCCGCAACGTGGAGCTCTAAGCCATTAAAAATTGAGCTTGAGGCCGAATTGAAGGACGCGAGGATCTCCAGCAGACGTGATCGACCCAAACCCTGCGGTGCCCAAGACAACATTCGGGGCGTTCAGCGGTGGCATATTGGTAAGGTTGAAGGCCTCGATTCGAAATTCCAGGATGATCTGCTCATGAAGAGTTGTTTGCTTGATTAACGCGAGGTCGACATTTTGATAACTCGGGCCCCGGACTGGGTTACG
This sequence comes from Terriglobia bacterium, assembly GCA_046331665.1. GTDB lineage: Bacteria > Acidobacteriota > Terriglobia > Versatilivoradales > Versatilivoraceae > CAWBAT01. The sequence goes on from JAXLQK010000021.1 coordinate 113,559, forward strand.
CGAACTGGTCCCGATGGTGGATTGGGGAGCTACTACAAACGCCGATGTGTCAAAAAAACGGGTGGTGCTTCGTTGGTCCGCCGGGAGATTGGGATCAGCCACCCGATTTGGGCGTTGCGTTCCAAATCCGGCAAAAGCGTTAAAATTCGTGGCCTGGGTCACGGCCAGCGGCAAGCCAGATTGAAAAGTTACAATTCCTGTGAGCGACCATCCTTTCACGAGTTTTCCAGGGACACCCTGAGGGTCAAGGCGGTGCCCAGCTCCAAATGGGAGGTCATAAACAAAGCTGGTCACAAAAACATTGGGAATGTCGCCAGTGGAAACGTCCCGTTCGAGTCGCCGATTGAAACTATCCGCCACGGGATAGTTCGCAACCGGGCCCGTTAAAATACTCGCATCAAACACAGAGCCCGCATCGTCGATTAATTTGGAGAAGGTGTAACTCACCAGGAATGAGAATCCTCGAGAAAATCGCTTTTCCAGCTTCGCCTGCAATGCGTTGTAGTTCGTATTTCCAACGTTATTCCTATACAGGCTCACGGAGGTAAAGCGTGGATACGGCTTTAGAAGCTGGGCTTGAGGGATGGTGGGATCGCCTAACGATGACGACCGGGGAATGGTCCCATAGAAGGGATTGGGAACCCGCTGTAAAAGCAGCGAACCTTGACTGAGTTGTTCTACCGTCAACTGGTTTAGATTTGTATCCGGGATTCCTATATGGGTAATTTTGGAACCTGCATAGGCCACTTCCAGGACAAGATTCCTGGCAATTTCCTGCTGGATCGCCAGGTTCCACTGCTGGGCATAACCGGAACCCAGCCCGGAATCCACCGAAAATACCCCCTGTCCCAATCCCGCATTGGGCGTCAGTGGAATCGGAGCAACGCTCGGCCCGTTAGCCAGAACAAAGGCAGGATTGATATTGTCCAGATTCCGTTGATTCACGGTCTGCAGGAATGGAAACTGAGGAATGGTGAAGGGAGTGGTGATCCCCGCTTGTTCTATCCAGATCAACCCATAACCGGATCGGATGACAGTCTTTTCAGTCAATCGATAGGCGATTCCCAGGCGGGGGCCAAAGTCATGTTTTTGCAGTTCGCGCGCACTGCGCGAGATTCCATCCTGCCCGAGATAGTCTAACTGCTGCGTGCCGAGGTCAAATACCGCCCCTTGATTATCGAACTCCGTCGAAGGAAAGTTCAGCGTATAGCGAAGCCCGGCGTTGACGGTAAGCCGCTGGTTGACCTTCCAATCATCCTGAATGAAGTATTCCTGAATGGCCGCCCGAGGCCGCAGCACACTATTCTGCAAATCGATCGAAAAGGTTTGAACCTGCCCTAGCAGGAAGCTTGCCAAAGCATTTCCAGTCCCGGTTGTGCCTGGCAGGTCCGTAAAGAGGGTACTGAATCGAAACTGTCCCGTGGGGGAGGGAGGCTGGACGACGTCGAGACGTTCCCAGCGAAAATCTAACCCGGCTTTCAGAGAATGTCTCCCCTTCAGGAAAGACACCGTATCCGTGAGTTGGGTCACGTCGGTCCGAAACACCGAATCGGTATTGGGAGCCGGCCCCACTTGTTGCTCACCATCGATCAAAAAGGTAGGGAGTTCCGTTTCGAATGCGCTGTTGGTGGGAATGCCAGGTAGTCCTAAGCTTTCAGACGGGGGAATATTTAGAAGCAACGCACGGCGATCGATCGATCTCCGCGTGTAGCCAAACCGGATTTCGTTGAAAAACCCGGCATCGAACGAATGAAGGGAGTGAAGTGCCAGGGAATAGCTGGGAGTCTTGGTCAACGCCAGAACGCCGCTGGAGATGACGCCGCTCCCATCGGGCAAAGGTGTCACCGGACTCGCCACATCACTGGCGTAGGAAAAGCGCGCGAACATCTGGTCATTTTCCGTGAAGCGATGATCCACGCGAAAATCCATCTGGTCCTGACTATCTCCTTCGTTGTCCACTCGGCGATAGTTGTTGGCCGTCCCCCCGCTCGTTGGCAACGGGTAACGCTGCAGCAAGGTCAATGCCACCGGATCGATCCGATCTTGGGGAATCCTGTTGTTGGCGAACGGCTGTCGGGTAAATCCGCCGCCTGGTTTGGCCGCGGTCGTAGCTGGATCGTAAATCTTGGGAATACTACCGGCAATAGGCTGGGTAAAAATCCCTTGTCGTTGAAGCAACGTCGGGACGGTGGAAATTCTCACCCTTCCAATATCCTGCCGGGTCCCTTGATAGTCCCAGAAGAAAAAGGTCTTGTCTGGTGTGATGGGTCCTCCAAAGACAAACCCAAATTGACTGCGTCTGAATCGAGGTTTGTTAGGATTGGAGGCCGATGCGGGAGCAAAAAGATTCCGGGCATTGAGTGCTTCATTCCGAAAGAACTCAAAGATTGAACCATGAAATGCGTTTGTGCCCGATTTGGTTGACAAGTTTATCACACCTCCATTGCATCGTCCGAACTCTGCTGGAGGACTATTGGTAACCACATTGAAATCCTGGATGGCATCGACGACAGGAAAGAAGGCGACCTGGCCGGGCTCTGGCTGCAAGACAGAAATTCCATCATATAAGTACTCATTAACCCTGGGTCTTCCCCCGTTGATCCGGGGAAAAGAGGACCCAGGCGGCAAAGCCACCCCGGGAACAAGCGCCACCAGTGGAATGTAGTTTCTGCCATTTAGGGGTAAACTCACGATCTTCCGGTTGCTGATCGGCTGACCAAGAGTTCCAGACTCCGTCCTTAGAAGGGAGGCGTCTTCGTTGACCGTAATCACTTCATTATCGTTTCCGATTTCCAGCGTAACATCGAGACGCAACAATTCTCCCGTCGCCACATGGATCCCCTCCCGAACAAATCGCTTGAACCCCGGTGCTTCCACCGTCAAAGTGTAAGCCCCGGGCATCAAGGTGGTGAAGTCAAATACCCCGGCCCGGTCAGTGGTCAACAGAAAGGTTTGGTTCGTTTGATTTTCGGTCATGGTCACTTTTGCCGACGCGACCACCGCGGCGCTCGGATCACGAACTTCGCCAGCTAACTCCGCCTGAGCGACTTGTGCCTGGAGCTTGGAACAAGAGATCAAAAGGGCCAGAATGACAACCTCTGTCCCCCATCGTACTCGCTGGCGTAAAGGCATCACTTTTTTCTCCTGGTTCCTCAAGATGTTGTTGTGTACGGAGAGATGTATTTTTAAAATTACTTTATACTGTTAAAAAGACGACATGATAGCATAACTTTGCAAGGAGGGAACTTTTTCCATGAACATCCACAATCACCTGGAGGAAACCCGTTTGAAACGGGGACTATCGGTTGCCTCCCTGGCAAGACAAGCAGGCGTTCAGCGGCAGACCATTTATGCGATCGAATCAGGAACCTATATTCCCAATACCGTCGTTGCCTTGAAGCTGGCTCAAATTTTGGAGGTTTCGGTGGAGGACCTTTTCTCGATCGAAGGCCAACGGCAGGCCTTGTCTCCTGAGGAGTGCGTGGACCTTCTTCTTCCAAGCCCGGGGGAGAAGCTGTATCCCAATCAGCCGGTTCGCGTGGGTCGTGTCGGGAAGCAACGGGTGGGAGTTCCCTCTTCGCTGTTTCCCACGAGTCTGCCCGGCGCCGATGGCGTGGTCTGCAAGGTGGACCGTGCTCATCGGGCAACCGTGCGGCGTTGGGATGCCGAGGGCAACGATTCCCAAAAGATCATCCTGGCAGGTTGTGATCCAGGAATGTCGGTGCTGGCCCGTCACTTGAGCCGAACACACAACTTCGAGCTGATTATTGCGGGATGCTCCAGTTCCCAGGCGCTGCGGTGGCTCAAACAAAAAAAAGTCCACCTCGCCGGGACTCATCTCCGGGATGAAACGACCGGAGAATCCAATCTGCCGATTCTCAGGAAGATATTTCCTCGTGGCGGGTATCGGGTCATCACCTTTGCCAGTTGGGAAGAAGGACTGGTGGTTGCCCGAGGCAACCCCATGAAAATCAGAGCTGCAAAAGATTGGGACCGGGAAGGGCTGAAGTGGGTGAATCGGGAGCCCGGCGCGGGGAGCCGTTTTCTCTTCGATTCCATTTTGAAGAAGCAAGGGATTCCGAGCCAGGCCATTCGCGGCTATGACCGTATTGCCTACGGGCATCTTCCAGCGGCCTGGCGCGTTTATAGCGGCGAGGCCGATATCTGTATTGCCGTGCGTGCCGCTGCACAGGTTTTTGGATTAGGTTTTGTTCCTCTGCAGAGCGAGCGTTATGACCTGGTAATTCCAGAAGCCATTTTCGACCTTCAACCCCTTCAGATGCTCCTGGACGTGATGAACCGCTCGGCTCTGAAACGAGAGCTGGAGGCCCTCGGAGGTTACGACACCAGTCAAACCGGTAGGTTCATCATATAATTCGGAACGCCTCGGTCCGCGCTCAGGCAAAATCATTTCCGAAGAAAATCGCAAGATCGGGAAAGGAGATCTCCATGATAGGAATTTCGAGGTTGGCGCTTGCAATTTTCGTCTTTAGCCTTCCTCTCTGGTCAAGGCCCCAGGAAACTGGACAGAAGGCCTCTACTCCTGGGCAACGAGAGATCCTGGTGGCTGCTGCCTCGGATCTTAAGTTTGCCTTGGATGAGATTGCCCTGCAGTTTCAGAAAGCCCACGCGGACATCATGGTTAAGGTCACTTACGGATCGTCTGGAAACTTTTATTCACAGTTATCCAATCAAGCTCCTTTTGATATATTCTTTTCTGCAGACATTGTTTATCCTCACCAATTGAGCGGCCAAGGCTTGGCCCTTCCCGGGAGTGATTTTCTCTATGCCATTGGATCCCTGGTTATTTGGGTGCCCAAAGATTCCCCCATTCCCATCGAGCAGTTGAAGATGGAGTCTGTTCGCGATGAGAGAGTCCATCACCTGGCGATTGCGAATCCCAAGCATGCCCCTTATGGAAAAGCGGCCGAGGCGGCCCTGCGATCTGTCGGCCTCTATGATGCCGTAGTCCCGAAGTTGGTACTCGGAGAAAATGTGTCACAGGCGTTTCAGTTCGTTCAAAGCGGAAGTGCGGAAATGGGATTCGTGGCGCTCTCTCTGGCGCTTTCCCCCGGCGTTAGCGGTCAAGGTCGTTTCTGGAAGGTTCCCTCAGAAGCATACCCTCGCTTGGAGCAAGGGGGAGTGATTCTCAAATGGGCGAGAGATCCGGCAGCCGCACAGCGGTTTCGTGATTTCGTCATTGGACCGGAGGGCCGTTCTCTGCTGAGGCGTTACGGCTTCATACTGCCCGGAGAGGAATAGCCTTTGGACTGGGTGGCAATCGGTTTAAGTCTGCGACTTTCCTTTTGGACAGCCTTCTCCCTATTGCTCCTGGGAATGCCCATCGCCTACTGGCTTGCCTTCTCACCCCGCCGCTGGAAGGTCGTCATTGAATCCATTGTGGCCTTGCCCATTGTGCTGCCACCCACGGTGTTGGGTTTTTATGTCTTAATCGCCATCGGTCCGAAGAGTCCGATCGGGAAATTTTACCAGTATTGGACCGGCCAACTGTTGCCCTTTTCGTTCCGTGGTCTGCTGTTGGCTTCAATTCTGTACAGTCTTCCCTTCGCAGTGCAACCTTTTGTAAGTTCCTTTAAGGTGGTGGACCGACGCCTCATTGAGGCCTCCTGGTGTTTGGGGGTCTCCCGTTTGGCAACTTTCGTTCGCATTATTGTCCCTCTCTCCCTCCCTGGAATCGTCTCGGGCATCGTATTGAGTTTTGCCCATACCATGGGAGAATTTGGCGTGGTTTTAATGGTTGGGGGCAATCTCCCCGGAATCACTCGAACCGTTTCGATCTCCATTTATGATGAAGTGCAGGCTTTAAATTATGATCAAGCAGGCTTCACCTCTTTGTTGTTGCTGGGTTTCTCGTTTCTGGTGTTAATTGTCACTTATATCCTGCAACGAAAAGTCTCCACAGGATGGCCGACGACTTCGTACTAAAAGTTGAAAAAAGGTTTCCGAGTGGTTTCCTGCTCGAGGCAGAACTTGAGCTTCCTGCAGATCCGCCCATGGTCACCGTATTGTTCGGGCCCTCCGCTTCTGGGAAGACAACTCTTTTGCGTTGTTTAGCTGGCCTTGATAAACCAGATCGCGGCATTATTCGTCATGGGAAAGATGCCTGGTTCGATTCTGAACGAGGGGTATGGCAACAGCCTCAGCGGCGTCGACTTGGCTACCTTTTTCAGGAATATGCCCTGTTTCCTCATCAGACCGTGCGCCAGAACCTTGAGTATGGATTGCCTGGCGGAAGCCGAGTCGAGCGTGGAACTCGCCTCAATCCCTTGATCGACTTATTCCAGCTTGCCGGGCTGCAGGATCGCTATCCTCGCCAACTTTCCGGCGGAGAGAAGCAGCGGGTAGCTTTGGCCCGAGCGCTCGCCCCCCGGCCTCAGCTCCTATTGCTGGATGAACCTCTCTCGGCATTGGATGCACCGTCGCGGGGTCGCTTGAGAAATGACCTTCGACAGATCCTGAATCACATCGCGGTTCCGACGCTGCTGGTGACCCATGATCGGGTTGAGGCCCTTGCCTTGGGTGACCGGTTGGCGGTTTTAGCCGATGGCCGGATCCAACAGATAGGACCCGTTCAGGATGTTTTTAGTCTTCCCGCCAATCACACTGTCGCCCAATCGGTGGGAATGGATACTTTAGTTCCAGGAGAAATCATTGGAGAGCACAATGGACTGATAAGCGTTCGGGCTGGGCCGGTCGAATTCAACTGTATTGATCCAGGCGACCTTGACGGCCAGGAAGTTTACGTTTGTATTCGCGGAGAGGACGTTCTCTTGGAACGAGGAAGCCCAAGTTGATAGCGCACGCAATCATTTGTCAGGCCGCATCACCTCGATCCTCCCTGAAGGCGGTGGTTCGGGTGTTCTGAATGCGGGGTCCTTTGCATTCCTCTGGTCACGCGACAGTCTTGCGAAGAGATGGGTCTCATAGTAGGAGATACGATCACCGCGGTCATCAAGGCTACCGCGGTTCATTTAGTGTCACGAAGCCCAGCCATTGTGAAGTAAAGATCATGGAACTGACCAATACACTTCAGCATTTGTGCATCGCCCTGGGACTAGGTCTTATCGTGGGACTCCAGCGCGAGCATGTCGCTTCTCGCCTGGCCGGAATTCGAACATTTCCCATGGTAACGATTCTGGGAACGGTATGCGCCATGCTCGGCCAAAGCTTGGGAGGATGGCTGGTCGCATTGGGGCTCTTGTCTTTGGCAGGGATGATCATTGTAGGAAATGTGGCGGAGCTACGTGGAGAATCGCCCGATCCTGGCTTGACCACTGAAGTCTCCATGCTGTTGATGTACGCCGTTGGAGCTTATCTCGTTGTTGGACACACAGAAGTGGCCATCGCCATTGGTGGAGGAGTGGCTGTCCTACTTCAGGCAAAAGACCCCATGCATCGGCTCACGGCGAAGCTGGGGGATGAAGACCTGAAAGCGATTATGCAGTTTGCCCTGCTCTCCCTGGTTATTCTTCCGGTGCTGCCCAATAAGGTTTACGGCCCTTACGCAGTTCTCAATCCCTATCAAATCTGGCTGATGGTTTGCTTGATCGTGGGGATTAGCCTCGGTGGCTACATCGTCTACAAGTTTGTCGGTGAAGGAGCAGGCGTTCTTCTCGGCGGGGTACTCGGCGGCCTAATTTCAAGTACAGCCACAACCGTAAGCTATTCGCGCCGCAGCTCGGAATCCCCCGGAATCAGCCCTGTCGCATCCATCGTCATCATGCTTGCATCGGCCATTGTCTTCGTCCGGGTCCTTTTGATTGTCGGGCTCCTTTCCCCTGCCTTTTTTCCGATTGCCTTGCCCCCGATGCTTATCATGCTCAGCGTCTTCTTGCTCTTCTCGCTAGGAATCTGGTTCTGGGCGCGCGGAGAGAGGAATCGAATGCCCGTTCAGGGAAATCCTTCGGAGCTTGGACCTGCCTTATGGTTTGGCTTTCTTTTCGCGCTCGTGCTGCTGGCAGTGGCAGCTGCCAAAGCGCGCCTGGGTCAGGCCGGACTCTATTTCGTTGCCGGCCTATCCGGATTAACCGACATGGACGCCATTTCTCTCTCCACGACACAATTGGTCAACGCAGGCCGACTCGGCATGGATACAGGATGGCGGGTCATTCTGGTTGCCGCCATGTCCAATCTGGTTTTTAAGGCTGGTGTGATCCTGGTGTTAGGCCACCGACAATTGTTGACCCGTGTAGGAACACTCTATGGACTTTCATTGATCGCAGGAACTCTACTCTTCTTCTATTGGCCTTCCTGATCGGAGTCACACTCGGCATCTTGGATTCGCTTGACTACGAGCAGGATGGACTCAACAATGGTAGTGTGTGATTGGCAGCCAATGAAAAGTGGCGCCCTCATCGCCTGTATGATTAACCTTTTCACTCTCACCTCCCATGAATTCCATAGAACGTGTTCTGGCGGCCATTGAGCTTCGTATTCCAGATCGAGTCCCGGTGGATCTTCACAACTTTCAACCCGCGGCTTACGCAACCGGAATCTCTCTAAGCGAAGTCTTTCGTAATGGAGAGCTCTTGGCCGAAGCAATGCTCAAGGCCTGGAAGGAATTTGGACATGACATGATTTTGCTCGAGAACGGGACGGCCTGTAACGCCCAGGCGTGCGGGGCATCCGTCGTCTATCGCGAGGACTCTGCCCCGGCGGTTGAGAAGCCGTTAATTGAGCGGTTGGAAGAAGTGGCAACGTTGTCCATACCGGATCCTTATACAACGTTCCCCATGTGCGAAATCTTAAAAGCCACTCGTATTTTGTCCGAGGAGATCGGGGACAAAGTCTGGATTTGTGCGCGAGCCGATCAGGGGCCGATGGACCTTGCCGCCCAATTGCGGGGCTTAAATGAATGGATGCTGGACATCGCCCTCGGAGAACAGGGCGAATTCATTCACGCGCTTCTCGATTACTGCCGACGTGTTGCCACGCGTTATGCGTATGCCCTGATCGAATGTGGCGGGCATTCCACGTCGATTGGCGAACCGTTGGCCGGTCCCGACCTTCTGTCGCCAAAACATTACCGTGAGTACCCCTGGCGCCACGAAAGG
>JAXLQK010000022.1:0-105996 GCA_046331665.1 Terriglobia bacterium
AGGTGATTTGAGAACCCACTTTGAAGTGGAAGAGAAGATCATATTTCCTGCCATGAGCCAAATTGAGGAAGCCAGCGGGGTCATCGAGCAGTTGATCAAAGAGCACAGGGATATCAGCAAGCTGGTTCAGCAGCTAAGGCGGGCTCGAGGTCTCCGGCTGTCTCCGCTGCTCCACAAGTTTGCCGACCTTCTGGAAGCTCACATCCGCAAAGAAGAACGGGTCCTTTTTCCCTCTTACGAGCGGAACATCTCCCCCCAGAAAGCCGGCCAAGTAAAAATTCAGGTTCTCGAAATCATTGGCAGTGCGATGAAGCCCAAGCATCCTATGCTTTTGGAATGAGAGATAAGGGTCCAATCATGCAAGAGAAAGAAACTTCATCAGGAACACTTTCCCCATGGTGGAGACATACGGTCATCCTGACCATGATCTTTGGATTCACAATCTTAATCTGGCTCGCCAACAAAACCTATCAAGATGCACCTCCCATACCAGGAGAAGTCGTGGGACCATCACGAGAAAGGATCTTCACTGATGAAGACATTCTCGCAGGTCAGCAGGTGTTTCTAAAGTATGGGTTGATGGAAAACGGCACGATTTGGGGACATGGCGCCTACCTCGGGCCAGATTTCTCCGCGGAGTATCTGCACACCCTTGCTATCGATTCCAATGACCTGCTTGCGCGGCAGCGTTACAGCCGCGGTTCGAAGGAACTCGTGGAGATAGAACGAAGCGTTGTAAATGCAGAAGTCGAGCAACAATTGAGACAAAACCGCTATGATCCCCAGACTAAGAAACTAACCTACACCCAGCTAGAAGTAGCCTCCTATCTTAAGCAAATTAAGAAGTGGACGGACTATTTTTCTCTATCAACCGGGAACGCCGGTTTGCCAGATAATTACATAAAGGATCCCAAGGAGCTGCGACAACTCACGGCTTTTTTTGCCTGGACAGCCTGGGCTTCGATTACTAATCGTCCGGGCAAACTTTACTCTTACACCAATAACTTTCCTTACGATCCGACGATTGGCAATCGGCCTACCACAGATGCAGTTCTTTGGAGCGCGCTGAGCCTTATTGCGTTACTTGCTGGGACGGCCCTGGTTTTGTTTGCGGTTGGCAGATTCGATTTTCTGGGTTGGAAGGGGAAGTCCGGGCATATCCATCCTCAAATGCTCCCTGGAATTACCACTGAAAGCCAAAAGGCAACGATAAAGTACTTCGTCATCGTCGCCCTACTCTTCTTAGGCCAGGTGTTCGTAGGCGGAGCCACGGCGCATTACCGTGCCGATCCGGGAAGTTTCTATGGCGTTAATTTGGCCAGTTTCTTCCCGAGCAACATTGTTCGCACCTGGCACTTGCAGTTAGCGATCTTTTGGATCGCAACCGCCTATGTCGCCGGTGGTCTATTTCTGGCCTCATCCTTGGGAGGAGGTGATCCCAAAGGTCAGACTAAAGGTGTCCACTTCTTGTTTGGGGCGTTGGTAACCGTTGTCCTCGGAAGTCTCCTCGGAGAGATACTCGGCATAAATCAGCTCTTCGGGAACCTTTGGTTTTGGTTTGGGCATCAGGGGTGGGAGTATCTTGATCTTGGCCGAGCCTGGCAGATTCTATTGGCGGTCGGACTGGGTATATGGGTCTTCTTGATATTTAGAGGGATAGCCTCTGCCAGAAAGGATCCTGAGCGCCGCGAGATTTCTTCTCTTTTCTTATATGCGGCGCTGGCGATCCCAATTTTTTATCTGCCAGCCATGTTCTTCAGTAGCACAAGTCATTTCTCAGTCGTCGACACGTGGAGATTTTGGATCATCCATTTGTGGGTTGAAGGGTTCTTTGAACTCTTTGTGACAGTCATGGTTGCCATTATTTTCTACCAACTCGGCATTGTCTCGCATTTGACGGCAGCCCGAGTCGTTTACCTGGATGCAATTCTTTATCTAGGGGGCGGAATCATCGGAACAGGACACCATTGGTATTGGACAGGGCAATCCAGTCTGACGATGGCCCTTGGCGCGATGTTTTCCGCCTTGGAGGTTGTCCCATTGACGCTTCTCACGCTGGACGCCTGGGACTTCATTAAGTTGACCAAGGGAAGATGTGACATCTGCGGCAAACAGATTTCGATTCCACACAAATGGACATTTTACTTCCTGATGGCTGTTGGATTCTGGAACTTCGTTGGGGCCGGAGTCTTTGGGTTTCTGATTAATTTGCCCATCGTGAGTTATTTCGAAGTTGGGACAATCCTGACCCCGAATCATGGCCACGCCGCCATGATGGGAGTCTTTGGAATGCTGGCGATGGCCTTAATGGCTTTTGCCATTCGCCAGGTACTAACGGATGCACAATGGGTGTATCCAGAAAAGTGTCTTCGATTTTCTTTTTTGGGATTGAATATTGGCTTGGCACTCATGATCGCGACGAACCTTTTCCCAGGTGGAGTGTTGCAGCTTGTGGATGTTTTGAAGAATGGATATTGGCACGCAAGAAGCCTTGAGTTTTTAAATGAAAGGACCATGCGATTCATAGAATGGCTTCGATTGCCAGGCGATCTCATCTTCATTGGACTGGGGGTTGTGCCCGCATGCATGGCAGCAGCGCTGAGCTACAGGTTTGTGAGAAGGTCCAATGAAGAACACTAATTTGCAGCACCCTATGAAACGAACAGGAGACAGTAATGCGCAAAGTCCCAAAAAGATTTCAAAGATTTACGAAGGAACATCCTGAGGTCGCCATAGCCTACGAGAAGTTGGGTACTGCGTGTCATGCGGGAGGCCCTCTCAACGAAAAAGAACGGGCTCTCGTCAAACTCGGCATCTCAATTGGTGCAAGGCTGGAGGGAGGGGTCCACTCTCATGTGCGAAAGGCTTTGGACGTCCACGTTCGACCCGACCAGATCGTTCATGTTGCACTCTTATCTCTACCGACCCTAGGTTTGCCGTCAATGATGGCAGCCATGTCCTGGGTTGATGACATCCTGTCTTCTTCCAAACCCAGATCCAAAAGGCAAAAGAAATAATCTGGAGATCAGGGGCCGGAGATATCGGTCCTCGTCGATCTTCAGTTGTCCGAGTTGGAACCGTTCATCACGGCCATGGACCCCTCATGGGTTTGTACCTGTGCATCGCCGCGTCCGAAGAAATACAACCCGACATACTCAAGAGGCTTGAACGGTGGTGACAGAGTCCCGGGTTCGCCGGCATTGACAATGAGCTCTATTATCTCGATAGGATGTTCGTGCTTTCTGGTGACGCCAAATGATTCGTTGGTGAAATCGTCAAGGAGCATGACGGCAACAGCGACTACTGGAACTGGTTTTCGCCTCGAGAAATGAAGCTTACCGGAAAGATCATGAATTGTTCCGGGGTGGAAATCTTGAAGTGTTGGCAATGGCAGGGCTCGGCCTCGCACGGCATGGTGTCGCGCCGTCAACCATCTTGAGCAACTTCATTTCCTCCTCGCCAGGAGGCGAATCAGTTGGGACATTTATCATTCCTTTTCCAAAAAATGCTTCAAAACCACTGCACTGTTGTGCTCTTCATCTCGAGCTGAATAGATAAGAGTGATCGCTCCGGCGTTGGCCTTGCGCTTTAGCAGTTTGATCTGATCCTCTCCGGACCTGAGCTCGGCTTCATAACGCCGACGAAAGGCGCTCCACCTAATTGGATCATGCCCAAACCATTGTCTCAACTTCGGGCTTGGGGCTACCTCGTTCAACCATAGATCGATGTTTGCCCTCTCTTTGGAGAGACCCCGCGGCCAAAGTCTCTCGACGAGGATGCGCTCACCATCAGCTTGGGAAGGCATTTCATAGGCCCTTTTTAAGCGAATCATTTTGCGACCCCCTAAAGTACAGGTATCTTCGTTATGTGTCGAATTCGGCGTCGTTTCTCTTGAGATCCTAGTCGCTTGTTATCAGAATTTCCACAAATAGGAATTGCACCGCTGGCTCCTTTTCAATATCACGCTGAATTTCTCCTATGCCACACCGTTTCTTCCTTATCCCTTTCTTCGGCGAACCCGACCGTTTCTTGATTCTCATATCTATGTGACTTAAGTCACAGCAATTCATCAAGTCGAGCATTATTGTTCGTAGGTGTGACTTCAATGCTAATAGAACGAATCCTGTCTTCTTCGTAAAAAGACCCATAAGGCTAAAATAAATGGGAGGCCAGGGCTGGAGGCATCAGCCCAAACAAGCAAGCATACCTCGTGTAGTTGGACAAATAATCCCCCTACCAGGGATAGGACAGACCATTTCTCCCCCAGAGAGGATTCTTCCTCCGATTAGCATTGAATCGTAATTTTTAGGCCCAATCTAAATCAAACCGTCAGTTGGATAAATTAGCCTCTTGACCATACCTGTGGCGAGGACAATATGACAAGAAGACATATTGTTGCGTTGTTAGTCTTCGTGATTCTTCTGACAGGAATAGGCCTGTCCCTCCTCTGGCGAAAACCGGGCACTGCTCCCGTATCTCCAGGGCAGGCTCTTTATCAAAAGAACTGCGTAGTTTGCCATGGCACAGAAGGGCGCGGTGATGGCCAAGCTGCCTATCTACTCAACCCCAAGCCGAGAAACTTTCGTGCCGGAAAATTCCGGCTCGTGACCTCACAAAATCTTCAACCGGTCCGTAATGACATCATGCGAACACTTAGCAATGGCATGCCTGGGACCGGCATGCCTGGGTGGGGCCAGTTGCCAGAGAGTGATCGTGGGTTGCTCGCTGACTATGTGCTCAAGCTTGACTACGATGGTTACGTTGAACAATATCTGAAGGCCGGCAAGACGAAGCGTGAGGCTGAAGAGTATGCCAAGGAAATGAGCACACCCGACCAACCGATTCCCATTCCACCTGAACCGCCACTAACCCCCGCGGGACTTGAACAAGGGCGCCAGTTCTTCATGACTAACTGCTCCAAATGCCATGGTCAGAACGGGGAAGGGAGAAACGATCCGACGTGGAGGACCTCTGAAGGATTTCCTACCTCGTCTCGAAACCTAAAAGAAGGCGTATTTAAAGGCGGACGCGATGCTCAGGCACTCTACCTGAGATTCGGCACGGGCTTGCCTGGCACGCCGATGCCCAATCTGAATGTTCCTAGCGATACCGTCTGGCGCATTGTGCAATACGTGCAGAGCCTTTCCGATCCGAGAATACAGGAACGCGCCACGATAAGGTCGAAGGAACTAATCGCTCAAAAAGTAGCCCGACTCCCGTCCAGCCCTGACGATCAACTTTGGAAAAGCGCACCGGAAGTATCAGTCCCGCTCATGCCACTCTGGTGGGTCAACGGTTACATTAGTGAAGTGATGGTTAAGACTGTTCACGATGGTCGGCGCATTGCCTTCTTGCTACGCTGGAAGGATGCAACCCAGGATGTCGAGGGAGTGCGCCAGCGAGGTTTCTCCGATGCCTCCGCTATTCAGTTCTCGGCCAGTTCTGATCCGCCGCTCTTTGCAATGGGTTCGGCTGGCAAGGAAGTCTCTTTTTGGCACTGGAAAGCCATGTGGGACTTGGATCGCACGGGTGTGCACGAGCTCGCTCAAGCCTATCCTAACCTGACTGCCGATGCTTACTATGGCGCCCAAAAGGGTTGGAAATCCGGCCCACTGGATGATACCACCTTCCTGCCTGCACGCTACTTGAACAATCCCGTCGCCATATCCCGCCAGACCAGTATCGAGGTCGCCAAGGCAGCAGGCATGGGCACCTACACGGCGCCAACTCCAACCGTGCAGAATGTCCAGGGGGCTTCTACTTGGAAGGATGGCATCTGGCAGGTAAGTTTAATACGTGATTTGGCTCCGACTAATGGTGACACCCTTTCGTTTCTCCCGGGGGAAAAGGTCTCGGTAGCCTTTGCCATCTGGAATGGGAGCGCTGCTGAACGCAATGGGCAAAAGACCGTGAGTATTTGGAACACATTGGTTTTAGCAAAATAGGGAGCGACAGCCATGGCAAAAGGAACCAATCTCAAAGAGCAAGGGAAGGAAAGCTTGAGCAGCTTGGCTAGCCGGCGTCAATTCTTAAAGGAACTAGGCGCAGCCAGCGCTACCGCAATGCTGTCGCTCTGGTCATTCCGTTGCAGCAAACCCGGCCTGGAGGCGACCTATAACCCGTTGGCCAGCTATCCCGCTCGGGATTGGGAGAAGATTTACCTTGATCAGTATCGTTATGATCGGAGTTTTACCTGGATTTGCGCGCCGAATGACACGCACATGTGCCGCATTCGATCTTTCGTGCGCAATGGGGTTATCATCCGCAGTGAACAGAATTATGATCACAGCCGCTACAAGGACCTTTACGGCAATAGTGCCTCCGCGGCATGGAACCCGCGCGGTTGTTTAAAAGGTTACACTTTTCATCGACGCATTTATGGCCCGTACCGGCTCAAAGGGCCGGTGATTCGCAAGGGCTGGAAAGAATGGGCTGATGCTGGCTTCCCTTCACTTTCCGACCATCCCGAGCTCCGCGCCAAGTATCGCTTCGATGATCGTGGTAACGACACTTTCGTCCGGGTTTCCTGGGATATTGCGGCAAAGTACGCTGCCCAAGGTTTGCACGCCATTGCAAAGACTTACAGCGGCGAAGAGGGGCGGGAACGGTTCAAGAAAGATGGTTACGCGGAGGAGATGCTTGAACATTGGAACGGAGCGGGGACGCGGACGATGAAACTTGGCTCTTCGCTTCCCGTTCATGGTGTGATCGGAAAATTTGGTCTATTCCGCTTTGCCAATATGCTGGCATTGCTTGACGCCAAAGTTCGCGGCGTGTCGCCCGACCAGGCGCAGGGTGCGCGGGAATGGACGGAATACACTTGGCGAGGCGATCAGGCTCCAGGCCAGCCGTTCGTCCATGGGCTACAGACCTCGGATTGTGACTTCAATGATCTTCGCCATACCCACCTGCACATTCACGTGGGCAAGAACCTGATTGAAAACAAAATGCCCGAGTCCCACTGGATGACGGAGGTGATCGAACGCGGTGGCAAGATCGTCAACATTGCCCCCGAATACAACTGCCCGGCCACCAAGTCCAATTACTTCATCCCGGTTCGACCTGGCCTGTCCGACACGGCAATCTTTCTGTACCTGTCGAAATACCTGATGGACGAGAAGCTCTATGACTCCGATTTCGTGCGGCGCTTTACTGATCTGCCTCTACTCGTGCGCACCGATACTCTCAAGCGGTTGAAGCCGGAAGAGGTCTTTCCAAATTATCAAATGCCAAGTTTGGCGGATGGGCCAAGTTACCGCATTCAAGGGCTGACCGACCCGCAGCGCAAACGAGTCGGAGACTTCATGGTCTACGATGAAAAAACGGGCGGCTTGAAGGCTATTACCCGAGATACGCTCGGCGAGCGGCTCAAGGCGGAGGGCATCGAACCTGCCATTGATTGGAAAGGTACGATCACAACGATCGATGGTAAGAAAGTAGAAGTGATGACAGCCTTCTCACTCTATGTCATTCATCTGAAAGATTACGATCTCGACACAGTCAGCCAGATCACTGGGGCTGACAAAGAACTGATTCGCCAACTGGCCAAAGATATCGCAACCATCAAGCCAGTGGCCATTCATCACGGCGAGGGGATTAATCACTATTTCCACGCGACCCTTCACAATCGCGCGGTCCACCTGCCCCTCATGCTCACCGGCAACATTGGACAACATGGCGCCGGGATTTTTACCTGGGCCGGGAATTACAAGGGGGCGGTGTTCCAGGGCTCTAACTGGTCCGGCCCCGGAGCGGGAGCCTATGTGTTTGAAGACCCGTTCAATCCGCTGCTGGATCCCAAAGCGAAGGTCACCCACGAGCATACGCGCCACACGGTGCACGGTGAAGAGGTTGGTTACTGGGGCGCAGGGGATCGGCCCTTGATTGTGGATACGCCGAAAGGTCGCAAGATTTTCACGGGCAAAACACACATGCCCACCCCTACTAAGCTGATCTGGTACAACAATGCTAACTTGATCAATCAAGCCAAGTGGGTCTACCACCTGCTGCGAAACGTCAATCCCAAGGTGGACATGATCGTGGACCAGCAGATCGAGTGGACGGGTTCAGCCGAATATGCAGATTTGGTTTTGCCGGTTAACTCGTGGGTTGAGATGCAGTCTCTGGAAGCCGGTAGTTCATGCTCGAATCCGTTCCTGCAACTCTGGGGCGGCAACCAATATAAAGCGACCCAAGGTATTGCGCCGCTCTACGACTCGGTTGATGATGGCATGGTCTTTGCCAAGGTTTCAGAGAAACTCACTGAGTTGACTGGTGACGGGCGATTCCGCGACTGCTGGAAATTTATGCTCTCCGGCAACACAGAGGTCTATTTGGATCGTGTTCTCTCTTCCTGCACGACCACACGAACAATCGATGGCAAAAGCTATACGGCAAAGCAAATTATGGAAGGGGCCTACGACAACGAACCCGGATCCGTCCTGATGCTCTATCGCACGTATCCTCGGGTTCCATTCTACGAGCAGGTTCACGACTCGATTCCTTTCTACACTGACACCGGGAGGCTCAATTCCTACTGTGATATTCCAGAGGCCCTTGAGTATGGCGAGAATTTCATCGTGCATCGGGAAGGTCCGGAAGCAACCCCTTACTTGCCCAATGTGATTGTCTCGTCAAATCCCTTTATTCGCCCCAACGATTACGGAATCCCACGTCAAGCAATGGATGCCGATTTGCGCCAGGTGCGCAATATTAAACTGCCTTGGGACCAAGTGAAGCATACGAAGAACCCCCTTTGGGAACAAGGGTTTCGCCTTTTCTGCTCGACACCCAAGAGCCGGCATTCGGTACATTCTTCATGGAGCGTAGTGGACTGGAACTGGTTGTGGGCAGACAACTTCGGAGATCCTTTCCGCAAAGACAAGCGCGCGCCCGGCGTTGGGGATCGCGAAATTCAGATGAATCCGCAGATGGCAAAATCGCTGAGAATTGAGGATGGAGATTATGTTTACGTTGACGCTAATCCAACGGATCGGCCTTTTGTTGGCTGGCAGAAGGATCCGGGACGCTACAAGGCGTTTCGCTGTATGGTGCGGGTAAAATTCAATCCTGGCCTGCCACTCAATTTCACGATCATGAAGCACACAGGTTGGATTGCGACGGAGCGCACCGTGAAAGCTCACGAAACGCGCCAGGATGGGCGGGCGTTGTCTGAGGAAACCGGGTATCAGGCCAGTTATCGCTATGGCAGCCATCAATCCATTACGCGGGCGTGGATGATGCCGATGCACCAGACCGACAGCTTGTTTCACAAAAAGACTGGCGAGATGGGCTTCGTCTTTGGTTTCGCCGTGGATAACCACGCGATTAACAGCGTGCCAAAAGAGACGCTCGTCCGAGTTACCAAGGCAGAAGCCGGTGGGCTTAATGGCCAAGGCCTCTGGGGGGCAGCGACGACAGGGCGTACTCCCGGACGTGAGAATCCGGATTGTGAGCGGTATCTCATCGGTGGCTACGTGCAGGTGAAAGCTTAAGAACGATTTTTCTGAGGAATGAGCGATGACCGAAGAAGAAAGAAGCGCGCAAGGGCGAGATAAAGAACCGGAAAGCGATGACCCAATGGAGTTGATCATGCACTGTGTTGAGGGAAGCGATCCAGTGGCCATGGCTATATGTATCATCGAGGAGTACGCGCTCATGGGTCTGGAGGAGAGATTTTGGACCTCTTTCGTCAACCGATATATCAAACTCATGCGTTATACAGGCAGAACGGAGAGCAGTGGGTACGCGCGCTGATACAGAGCGTCTCAGTCAGACTGGACGTCTACGCATTTCGGTTAAGCATTCTTACCCTATAGGAGGCTGCGATGGCTGAGGTTTACAATTGGCAGCTCGGGCGAAAGATGGGGCATTCTTATGAAGAAGCTCATCCAGAGCGGCAGTTTGCCTTTGTCTTCAACATCAACCGCTGCATCGGCTGCCAAACCTGCACGATGGCTTGCAAGTCCACCTGACCTTTTCGCGCGAGGAACATATGGCGTGGTGGAACAATGTCGAGACAAAACCTTATGGTGGGTATCCGCATTTTTGGGATCAGAAAATTCTAGCGCCGTTCCAAAAGGCCGATCCCGAGGGTCAGATTTGGGATGCTCACCAACGCAATGAAAGCGCGCCGTACGGGGTCTTTGAAGGCAAGACCATCTTTGAGGCGGTTTCTGCCAGAAATGCTCAGGAAGGCGACACCCAAGCGATATCCCTTGGAGAATTCCGCGCGCGTACTGGGGTATCTGCTGCCGATGAAGATTGGGACGCGCCCAACCTATACGAGGACACAGGACGCCGGTCGGCTGAACAGCACCAGCAATGGGGCGGGCAGGAGCTCGTTGCCGACACACAATACCTGGTTTTTCCACCTGCAGCGGATCTGTAATCACTGTACCTACCCCGCCTGCCTGGCTGCCTGCCCGCGCAAGGCCATCTACAAGAGGCCAGAAGACGGGGTTGTACTCATTGACCAGAGCCGCTGTCGCGGCTACCGCAAGTGCGTCGAGGCTTGTCCTTACAAAGTCCATTTATCGCGGAACGACCCGAACTTCGGAAAAATGCGTGGCTTGCTTCCCAAGGCTCGAGGGCAAGGATGCTGTTGTCACACCCGATGGCATGCCGATTGAAACTCGCTGTATGTCCGCCTGCGTAGGTAAGATCAGAATGCAAGGGTTAGTTAAGATTGGCAAAGACGGAAAGTGGGCGAAGGACCCGGACAACCCGATTTACTATATGGTAAAAGAAGAGAAATTGGATTGCCGCTTTACTCCCCCAGTTTGGAACTGAGCCCAACGGGTTTTACATTCCCCCGCGTTGGGTTCCAATCCCATACCTCAGCCAGATGTTCGGCCCTGGGGTTGAAGCGGCCATCGAAGCCTACGTATGCCCTTCCAGGAGAATGCTCGGTTTGCTGCAACTGCTCCGCGTCGCGCGAACCATCATATTCCGCTTTAAGCTAATCGAAGGTCAAAAGATCGGTGAGTTTGAGGTGACGCTTCCTAGTGGCAAGAAGAAGACTTTGCAGATATTTAATGACACCGTTATTGGGTACGACGCAAAAGATCGCGAGGTAGTCCATCTTACGGTCGAAGAACCGGTTTACGAACGACCTAAAGAACATTACAACAGTATCTGATGGAGATGGCATGAGTTTGCAATCGATTGAAATAGCCACCTTGCTCGCCCGGCGAGAACTCTGGTCGCTTGTCTCCGTGGGCTTTGTGGATCCCCACCACCGTCAAAGGTTTGAAGTTCTGAGGGACCCTGCATTCCGGCGGCGCACTACGACCGCAGCTGCGTTTCTGGCTCAGCAATACTCGGATACCGTGTTGGGAATTGGAGAAGTGAATCCCAATTCATTTCGCCCAAAGATCTCTTCGCGGCTCTGGATAACGCTCCTGATAGCATTGAGCCGGCATATCGTCAACTATTTGGGCTGACAGCCATTTCATCCCAGTGTCCGGCTTGCGAGATCGAGTTTGAACCAAACCTCGACATAACTTATCGCTCGCAGCGCTTGGGTGACGTTGCCGGTTTCTACCATGCATTTGGTTTGGAAATCTCGGATGGTGCAGGAGAGCGGATAGATCACATCACTGTGCAAGCGGAATTTCTCGTCCTTCTGGCTAAAGAGGCTGCCGCCCTTCATGAAAAGAATCAAGAGAGGAGCTGAAATCTGCAGGAGGCCTCGACGAAAGTTTTTCCGGGAGCATATCGGATGGTGGCTGCCAGCCTTCGGCCGCCTGCTGTCCCGCGCGGCTCTCTCCGGCTATTATCATCAGTTGGCTGTCCTTACCGCCGGATTATCGGCACTGGAAAGAGTAAGCCTCGAATTGCCGCCCTTCACCGCCCGCATCATCCCAAAACCCTCGCAGGTGGAGGCAGATGCCCTATGCGGGAACTGCACTTGAATTCTCTGGGGGGCTAATCGAATTTTCGTAGGCGCGTTCTCTAAGACTCTCGTCCCTAAGGGACCCGTTTCAGTTTTGCAAGCAGAACCTCCTTGTTATGTTGCGCTGCTGTGTGTTGAGGGTCAATGGCCAAGAGGCGGTCATAGCAATTTACTGCGGCCACAACCTCTTGCAGCATCGCTAAGGCATTGGCTTTGTGGTACCATGCCTCGGCATTCTCAGGCTCGACCTTCAACGCCTCCTCATAGCATTCCATCGCTTTACTCAATCGATCCGTCCTTTCCAGGACACAGCCTCTGCCTAACCATGCCATAACGCTTCGAGGATTGAGCGCCAATGCGTGGTTGTAGCATTCTAGTGCCTCTTGATAGCATCCTGTGGCCAGCAGCATGTTCCCCTTGTTGGTCCATGTAATCGCCAGTCGCGGATTGATGATCAATGCGCGATCAAAGCATTCTAGCGCCTCTGAAAAGTGGCCAAGCGTCCGCAGATTCGAAGCCTTGTTATGCCAAGCGTCGGCATCTTCAGGATCGATCGCCAATGCATGGTCAAAGCACTGTAGAGCTTCCTCAATGCGCTGTAAGTTACTCAGCACACATCCTTTGTTGTACCATCCCATTGCGGACGATGGGTTGACTGTCAGAATCCACTCGAAACAGGCCAATGCTTCGTGAAAGCGGGCTTGTGCTTGAAGAGAAGCTCCCTTCATAAGCATCGCCCATGCCTTCAGCTCATTTAGCGTTGGCTCGGCCTCCCATTTTAGCCCGCAAGCCGGACATGTGTAGAGGGCTAGCACCTTCTCTTGCTGGTCATCGTCATAAACTTTACGCAGAACGATGTGGCGCTCGCTCAGGTCAGTATTACAGACTCTGCACCTTGTTTTCTCTCTATCTTCGAATTGCCCACATATCATCTCAGCCCCAGTGAGACCTTGCGGTTCCCAAGTCGACAGTACTGTATCAAGTCCCCACTTTCTGCATCCTGTCTAAGACCTCTTTGATCGCCATGTTTGACCATTCAAAGCCCTCCCGTGGATCGAAAAGCTGGGAACGATTCTGGATGAACTTGCCTTCCACTATCTCAGCGGAGCAATTCTTTATCAGTTCCTTTACATTATCGGGAGACAATTCTAAATGAAATTGCAGTCCGAGGACACGCTCTGTGTACATGAAGGCTTGATTTCTGCAGGCTTCACTATGGGCGAGGTGAACGGCACCGACCGGCAGGTCAAAAGTGTCTCCATGCCAATGAAAGACGTTAAACTTTGCTGGTAAAAAACCAAGCTGGGTTGAGCGCTGCCCCGCCTCTGTTAGTTCTAAAGGAAACCACCCGATTTCCTTGTGTTGGTTGGGGTAGACTCTAGATCCCAGCACATCAGCGATGAGCTGTGCTCCAAGGCACACTCCCAGAACCACCTTCCCCACCTCAATCACCTTTTCTATGAATTGCTTCTCGGGAGTGAGCCAGGGATATTTTCCTTCATCACCAGCTCCCATGGGGCCTCCCATTATCACCAGCCAATCGATAGTTTCAATTTCCGGCAATGGGTCATTTGCAAAGAATCGGGTAGAAGATAAACGGTGGCCTGTGGTTCGAGCCCAATCTTCAATACAGCCCAAACCTTCAAAGGGAACATGCTGGAAATAATGAATCTTCATAGCAAGGGCGTATGGCTAAAAGACCCAAACGAATTGACAGGCATAGCTTACACTCTTCTCTCCCTTCCCTCAAATTACCCTTTTCCCACCGCTGATATAGCCTGCAATTCCGAGTCTGCTGCCTTGTTGGAAATGGTGACAGGCTCCTCTTAACAGGATCGAAAGGAAATGAACAGAGAGGAGGAAGGAAATCGTGCAAGACACCGGAACGCGAGGAAGCCACTCCTCTGTGATGGTCTTCAAACTTGCGCCACCCGTGTCTGAATGGACCCCAGCTCTAGTGCTTCTTATTTGCTTGATTTAGTTCATAACGTTGAGTATAAAAAGGCACTTTCGTCACAATCTTGGCGGAGCCATCAGCTTTAACTGAACCAAATGCTCAATCTAAGCTGCACGAATCAGGAAGGCGACACCGGGGTTCGAATGTCTGGATTGGTCAGCATAATCAACAGCCAATCGCTTCCCTGAAATGCAGTGTAGTTGGCATCGTCGATTGAAACGGCCACCGATCCAACCCGGCTACCCCGTTCCAGAATCCCTCAAATCCAGAACTCTGCCCTGGCGACTAACATGGCGCCAGGGCTTTCACCTTCGATATCGCCAGAGACATGCCTTCATCTCAGCGATCTCCCCCTTTTCCAGAAGAACTCAGACAGTAGCGCTAGGATCTGACCAGGTCCTTCAGAAAAAATATTTTCTTAAGGTTTTGCTTTTTCAAAGCCTCTATATGAGTAGAGGGGACATGAAAGGCGAAAGAGAGATCAAGGGTCATGCGAGCTAAGTTCTCAGTGTTCCTATAATTTTAACAGGAGGCTCATTCAGTGACTTACAAATTCAGAGGCACCACCCGACTTTTTTGGTTGCATTGGCGCTGGTTTCTCCTCCGAAGAACGCCGCCGCTCAGGGGAACATGGCAGAGGGTACCATCACGGATCCCTCTGGAGGTGTGGTTTCCCGGAGCCAAAGTCATATTGGAGAACTCAACCATCGGCCTTGTGCGGGAGACCAACAGCCGTGAAACTGGCGAATACATCTCTTATCCTTACCTCCGGCGCGGTGGTGCATTCGATCCGGAGTCCAAGCTGTAGGATTCCGCCCAGCAGTCGTTTCAGATTTCATGCTGACTTAGAACAAAGGCTCATCTGCCGATTAAACTGGATATCAGTCCTCTGGCCGAAGCGCTGAACATTCTGGTTTCAAAAACACCCAAGTCGAGACCACGCGGTCATCGCTGGCAATCTCACCATCGACCAGAGGTCGATTGAAGAATTGCCGATCAACGCCGCAGCTACATCCAATTCACACTGTTGACTCAGCGACCACTCGCGACAATCAGCCCATCCCTGCCCCAGCGTCAATTCAGTGGACTTAATATCAACGGACAACGTGCCCGCGCCAATTTCGTCAGCATTGATGGAGCGGATGTCATTGAGCTGTACCTGTCAATGGCGTCCGGGCGTGCAACGCTTTCTCAGGGAGGCCGTACAGGAAGTTTCAGATTCTCAAGAAAGTGGCTATGCTCCAGAATACGAAGGCCGCGCCTCCAGTGCAGTCATCAATATTGTGTCAAAACAGGGAACCAATCAATGGCGGGAGATGTATTCGGCTTTCTGCGCAGTGGAAAGGTTAGCCAGCACCAGTCGCCTTCTGCAAAGCAGGGTGTCCGATCCTGGGACACGCGGACCCAGGCAGGGCAACTTGGGAGGACCCAATCGCAAAAGACAAAACCTTCGTGTTCCTTTCCTTTGAAACAACACAGGCAAACCCCATCAACCTCTCAGAGATTGACAAAGATTAACTCTGGATTCAAATGAGGTGAGTTTGCTTGTTCCAGGCGGGCTCCTGAGGCTGGCACAACGATGCTCCATCCGCTCAGGAGCAGTATCTCAAGACTGCGGCCCCTGCTTTGGCGCTCCTTATGCCCTCCTCGTTGCTGAGCCAAAGCCGCACTGCAGGGCAACACCTCTGAGGCCCTAAAACGTTTGGATTGGTTCCAAACCTCCAGCTTCATTTCGCGGACTGGCGACGGAGACTGGGAACTATAAAGCAACGGGAAGAGACTTACTTCTACTCCGCGCTTTGACCACCAGTTTTCCACCAACCAAAGTTTTTATCCGTGTAAGTGCCAGTCCGATCTCACTGGGCTTCAAAGCAATAGTCAGAACCAGGTGACCACGCTCAATGCCTTCACCAGAACCAATTAGCCGCTCAACCCGGATATTGCTGTGTCGCAACTGGCAAGCCAGATCAGCCCAATGTGGCTGAATGAATTTCGTTTCCAATTTGCCAGACGGGGAGCTTCCCTCAATGCCAACTCATCGCAAGTTGCGGTTGAAATCCCCGGAGTCGCCTCGATCGGTCAACAGCAGTTTGCTCCGCTAATCCGAACCGAGAAGCGCTGGCAATTGGCAGACAATGCGAATTCCACATCCACCGGACCCACACGCTGAAGATGGGGATTGATTTCAATGTTCTTCCCATCAAGGCCACCTTCCCAATCAATCAGGGTGGGATCTACTATTTCCCGGCAACCTTAGCCGTCAATGACCCAATTATCTCAGCAGTCGCAGGATTAGCTTTGACATCTGGATGGAAGTCAACGGGAGCCCCAGCCTTTTCGGCAGTTCAGGCCTATGGGTTTGGACTGCCGGACTCATTCGTGCAACAGTTCGGTGGCTCGCAGAATGCAACTGCAAGTTTAAAGAATACTACCCTTGGAACCTTCATTCAGGACTCCTGGAAGATTACGAGTGGTTTCACGCTGAACTATGGTTTGCGTTACGATGTTGAATTCACACCGCGGTTCTCCGCAGGGTCTCAGCTATCAGAGGCCGGCCAGAATTTGCTTGGCGTAATGCAGGGAATTCCTTGGGATACCAATAATTGGGCGCCACGAGCAGGTTTCGCATGGGATCCAACCA
Organism: Terriglobia bacterium; assembly: GCA_046331665.1. Taxonomy (GTDB): domain Bacteria; phylum Acidobacteriota; class Terriglobia; order Versatilivoradales; family Versatilivoraceae; genus CAWBAT01. The sequence continues at coordinate 16,495 of JAXLQK010000022.1, forward strand.
AAGATGGAAAGACCGTAATCCGTGGGCGGCTCCTTTGGTATGTTTTACGGCCATCCACTGTTGGCTATTGCCCTTCTGTCAGATGTTGTCGATGGGAGAAGATCACCGTATTTGCTAGCTCCACATTTGACCGGTGCCGATGACCTCTTTCAGGGACGGGCCTTCACCGGTCCCTGGGGAGGCTGTCGCAAATCCTGCCCTTGGCTATGTTGGGTCCGCCTGGCAAGCTATGACCCACTCTCTCCAGTGTTCTCCAGCCAGAATAGCGAAGTATTTAGTCCTCTTGCCCCAGACCTTCCTGGTTGCAAAGAATTTCCAATGACGCCAAGCGCTGCAAGGCACTTAGTAGAGCGGGAACTCGCTCCCAACCTCATTTTTGCAGTGGACTACAACTACGCCCACGGAACGCACCTGCTGCGGCCGCGGAATATCAACCAAGGGAATTACGATCTAATCATTGCCTACGAACGGGCACTGGCAGTCTGTCCCGATCTCCCCGGAGTCTCCATAAACGGTTGCCAAAACCCGGCCTATGGAGGCGTGGGTGGGCCTTTGGCCGGCTTGTGGGATTCACTTGGCGGGAGTTCAACGACTTCGGCCGCCCCACTCGGTCAACTGATCTTCAACCAGTTTCGAGCCACTGGTCCAAACTACACCTGGGCTAACACCATCTCCGGCGGCGCTCTATCAAAGCCTGTGTTGGATTCGATTGTAAGGGCTTTTGGATTACCGTCCGCACCCGGGGGCGCTGTTGTTCCATTCTTCAATGTGAAGCAGTACGAATCTTCCGGCTCTTCCGTGTATCACGCCCTCACGATGACGTTGAACAAGAGATTCTCACGCCATTACCAAATCCTTGGTTCCTGGACGTGGTCGCATGCCATTGACGATTCGACCGATTTGCAATCCCTCCAGGAACCTCAAGACAATGTCAACACGCGCTTGGATCGGGGCAACTCCAATTTCGATCAACGCCATCGGTTTGTCATGAGTGGCATTTTCGACAGTCCCTCTCAATTCACAAACTGGCGAAGTGTTCGCAGCATCATTCGAAATTGGAGCGTTGCGCCTATCATCGAGGTCTCATCAGGGCGACCCTACAACCTTCTAACTTTTCGCGACAGCACACTGATCAACAGTTCGGAGACGGCCCGACCTGATGTCGTGCCCCTGGGCACGGCAGGAAGCTTTGTTTCTCCAGACGGAACAGTGGGATTGATCCAGCCGCCTTTGGGTTCGGTGGGGAACTTGGGCAGGAACGTGTATAGAACAGCGACTTTCTCTTCATTTGATCTCGGGTTAATCCGTCACGTTCCATTTGGTGAGAACCGAGTGCTCGATTTAGGCGTGGAGGCATTTAATTTGTTCAACCACGTCAACATTCGAGAAGTCGATAATTCCTTCACCCAAGGCGGGAGGCCCGTGGCGGCGTTTTCGCCAAGACAGATCCAATTTAGCCTGAAGTTTTTTTTCTAGGATGGGAAGTGTCTTAACGTGAGAGGGCGTCGGAGTCTGGCCTCGCATATGTGTCGTCGTGCAAAACAATTTCAAGAGCGTTACTTAGCTTCTGAAGCGCTTGTCTCGATGCCAGGTACGCCTTCGCCGTGAGAATAGGAGAGACCAATGCTACCTTCAATAGTTTCAGGGAGCTGATCTCTCCGTTTTCTTCTAGTGCGAGATTGAAGTCGGGAATCTGCCGGTCCAATGAATCGGATACGACCCTTACCACAGCCACTGGAAGTTGAGCTTGAAGGGCGACGGCGAGGATCTCGTAGCTTTCCATGTCAACGACTTCAGCTCCGGATTTTGCTAATGCCAGTTTTTCGCTTTTAGTGGTGGCGATGCGTGGCGTCGAAATGCCCATGACGGACCGAGAACTTATAGCTTTTGTTTTGAGTAACGAGTAAACGCGTTCAACCAGCTTTGTCGTCGGGTGGAGCTGATCAGAGGTGCTTTGTGAGGATAGACACTTGGAATACACAATCACTTCACCTTCACCGATACTTCCAGTCAAGCTTCCGCACATTCCGACCACGAGTACCGCATCAGGTCGGCGGAGGGCTGATGGATTAATTGTGGTTGGTTTCAGATTGAGTAGTGCGGTGGATGCGCTTGCACTCGCATTCTTGGGGCCGATGCCTGTGATGAATACGATGACATCATTTGTTCCGATTCGTCCGGGACTTAAGACTGAAGCATCATTTTCGTGCCGATTCATCAACTTTTCCACAGAGCGTGCCTCGGTCTTCGAAGCGGCAAAGACGTAGATCAGACTCATCGGGCTTCCTTCAATTTCTGGACTCTTTTTCAGGAGCGGCCAAGGGTAAGTAAAGTATAAGAACATGAGAAGAACCGAAGAGGCAACTACGAATAGAAATTTGTGCGTGCGGATGAATCTTGTCATGAAGTGTTCGATATCCAACTCACTTTTGCCTGCTCAAGAAATCTAATGATACACCGAACCAGAATTATTCATTTGAATGGAAAACTCAAAATTAGCACTGATCAGCAAGACTGAATTGCGTCAGCATGTTCCGAAACAGTTTCGATGTCTTCTCCTACTCTTGGTAACTCTCGTGGGGTCTCGATTACCCTTGTGTGGGCAAAATCAGGCGCCCAAGGAGTTGCTGCACGAAGCCGATCGGCTGGCCTGGCTTAACAACTGGGCCAAGGCGGGGCCACTGTATGAGCAAGCCGAAAATCTTTTCAACAAAGCTGGGGACGTAAAAAATACGCATTATGCCAGGATCGGGAACATTCATGCGACTTTCCAAAGTCACAACCTACCTAACCTTTCGCGTTATTTGGCAACAGAAATGGAGAATGCAGTCATCCAAAACGACGCCCGGTTGAAGCTGCGTTGGCTGGTTACAAAAGCCGAGGTCGATACTGAAATCGATCCGCCCGCAGCTCGGCATGGCTGGGAAGAGGTCCGATCACTTGCTGTTCAGCTGGGAGATAAGGCTTGGGAAGCGAGAGCCCGAGGGAAACTAGGTTATCTTGCTTTCTTCCAAGGTGATATCTATCAGACTCAGGAACTTTTGAGGGAAGCTCTTTACTCAGCAGAATCCCTAGGGGACCTTGGAGCCCAAATCTGGTACGCGACCACAGTTGGAAACGGGCTCAGCGAACTGGGAGTGTACGATCAGGCCCTCAAATTTCAGGATGAGGCGATCAGATTAGCTGAGAGTGATAAGGACGCAGGATTCCCCTACATCGCCTATGCCGGGAAGGCACGCTCGTTGGCTGAGTTGAAAAGTCGAGCCGAAGCAACCAGGATGCTGGAGAGAGGACTGAGGGAAGTCCGATCCCTGAAGAGACACTTGGACGAAGCTTATCACTTGATCTTGTTGGCCAAAATATCGGCGACCGAAAATAATCTTCCTCTAGCCATTGCTTACTTGGAATCCACCCGATCCCTTTGTGTCGAAGGAGGATTTCACCACACATTAGCCTGGAGTATGTTCGAACTGGCCAAGGTATATCGCGATAGTGGAAATCTTCAGAAGGCAGAAGATCGGGCAGCGCTCGCCATGAATGCAATGCGTCAAGTCCAGGACCAATACCATTTGCCTCAACATTTGGCTTTGTTGGCAGAGTTGGCCGCCAAACGAGGAAGATTCCGTGAAGCCGATGAAAAGTTGGAACAGGCTGCTGATGTCACCGAGTCAATGCTGGCTCATGTTCCAAGCACATTTTCGAAGACTTCTCTCATTGCCACAATGAGTGCCATCTATGTGGGTCACTTTGTGTTGGCCGCCGAGTACCTGAAGGACAAGCCCAGAGCCTTTGAAATCCTGGAGCAGGCACGAGGTCGGGCCGCTGCTGATATCATCCGCAATCATTCGCTTAACCCTCCAAATCCGGATGAAAGGACTGCAAGTCTCGAAAAAGAAATCAATCAGATTCAGGCCCGCTTGCAGTTCGAGAAGACTAACAACAAGAGTGATCGAGAATCATTTCTCGATCAGCTATGGCGTGCCAAGGAAAAGTTGAATTCCATTCCTGAGCCCCGTAACCGTTTCCAAGAGTTAACAATCCATAGCAAGCCTGTTGATCTTGAAGATCTGCGTAGCATCCTTAAACCGGATGAAGCTCTTTTAGAGTATGTTCTGAGCGAGCCAACTTCCTATTGCATCGTAGTGACACGGAAGAACTTCGACATTCTTTCTCTGACCGGGCGGAGAAAGCTTGAGGCCCTCGTAGACGGCTACCTATTGGACATTCGGTCTAAGAGGATCAGTACTGACAAAGCCAAGCAGTTGTATATGACATTACTTCGCCCTGCGCTCGGGAATCCAGCTCAGGTAAAACGCTTGACCGTAATCCCGGATGGAAAGCTCCATCTCCTCCCCTGGGAATCGCTGGTGGATTCGAAAGGCCAGTATGTCTTGCAATCTCATCTCGTCTCTATAGCTCCATCAGCAACTGTCTATTATCTGCTTAACACAATCCAGAAACCCCAAGAGGCTCAATTACCGTTTCTCGGCGTGGGAGGAGTTCCGTACGGTCAAGAAGACAGTTCCGCAGAAAAGAGGATGTCAACTGTTAGTCCTTTGCGTGGATTGTCGGACCAGGATCTCAGCAGACTTACTCCACTTCCAAGCTCCAAGGAGGAAATCGAAGCTGCCGCCAGGATTGCAGGGGAAAAGAGTGTTTTGTTAATAGGCCAAGATGCAACCAAAGCGGGTCTATTGTCCAAAGACCTCGCTCGTTTCAATATTCTCCATTTTGCCGTGCACGCCATTTCGGATACGACTTTCCCCGATCGATCCTCATTGGTTCTCTGGAAAGACCCAAGTTCAGACACGGACGGATTGCTGCAGGAACGCGACATCCGCTATTTGAATCTGAATGCTGGTCTGGTAGTGCTTTCAGCCTGCGACACCAGCGCCGGCCGACTGCAGGGGCAGGAAGGAATGGTAAGTCTGGTACGTGCATTTTTCTACGCGGGCGCGCGAACTGTGGTCGCCAGCCTCTGGGAGGCAGGCGATATGGGGACTAGCGCTTTGATGAAACGTTTCTACTCTCACCTAATGGATGGTGAAGATAAGGCTGAAGCGTTGAGACATGCAAAGTTGGACCTTCTGGGGAAATATGGAGACGATTCGGTTCCTTTCCATTGGGCCGGATTTGTCACTGTAGGTGAAGGCAATGCCCCTCTTTTTCCCGGGACCTAGAGACCTCTCTAATGAGCACGCCTTTAGCGTGGCTAGCTAGCTTCCTTAGCAATAGAGCGTTTTGGTGGAGATATTAAGTCTAAGATAAAAAGCCACCGGGATCCAATATGACAAAAAATGATCTTCCTTTTTGATGCCCAACTAGATCGAAAGGACGACCAATTCCACAAGGGCTCGTAGACGCTGCCCATCGTGTTTGGCCTCATGGTTTTATCTAGCTCAACGTGAGCGAGGATACGTCGCGAGCTGCTGAAATTCTTGAGTGGGCTGTTTGTCGTGTCTCAAACATCATCCACCGCAAGGGCCTGACATGATTCTGGATCAAGACTTTACTCGTGGGCTCGACGGCAGCTCGCATCCTGTATCGAGCTATCGAGAAGGACATTTATCCAGTTCATTGATGAAGTGGAACCTGTCGCAATTCCGCTTAAGGTAGAAGAGTAGAAATAGCCCTACAAAAACAGAGAAAAAGATTCTGTTGAGACAGGTCATCAGATACATGGACTCCTGAACGCGGCGGATGTTCCTGCCGCGAGTCCAGGGGTATTCCCGGCGACAGATCGGGAAGGATCTGGGAATCACAGCTGAAAATGCTGCAGTTGTATTCAATACTGGTCGAGCTGATCGAGCCCGGCCAAGGATATTCGGAGGCCTTACCTCAAAATCGAAATCTGCGGTGGGCTAAATGAGGGTATGAGTATGGCATCAAAGAAACCACTAAGCTCGTTTCCAAGCAAGAGGAAAAGGAACTGTTTCCGATCGGAGAGGAACTGTTTCGAACAGAATTCCCAATCCAGAGAAACAGGCTGTCCTGACGAGAGACTTGCGAACCTTGGCGTTTCGAAGCCAGAACGTGCCGTTGTCCGACCGCCAGCGCTATTTCGACCACATGACCTGTTGCTCTCCTTGTTTCATCGAGTTCAGCGCTTTCGTTGACCAGGCACGCTATCGTGGCCGGATAGTTGTCTTGGGAGTTTGTGCCTTGCTCCTTATAACAATTGGCATGGCAACGTGGCTTGGCATCGGTCATTGGCGAGTTCCATTCCTGAAACCTCCGGAACCCATAACACGCAAAACTCCTTCTACGAAAATACCGGGAGGAGAAATGAAACCCAAGGAAGAACCAGGACTCAGCAATCAAGAGCAGGAAACGGTGATCGCAGGTCGGGAACCGGCACCTAAGATTTACCAAGAAGTGGTCTTGGACTTGAGGGACCAGGCAGTCACGCGAGGTCAGAAACCGACCTTGCCTAAAGGGAAATATCCCGAGATTCCCAGGGGACTACTCAACCTGTCGATCTATTTGCCATTCGGAAGTGAAACTGGGAAATACCAGGTAAGAATCTTCAAAGATCCAGCCAGAGTATTGCTGGATACAACAGGGATGGCAACAATCCGAAAATCCATTACGGTCCTCGAATTCAAACTGGATACCAATCAATTCTCTCCAGGTGAGTATGTCCTTGAAACCCTCCCAAGTGGATGGACCTCGGGATACAAATATACTTTCTTGATTACAAAATAGGAAATTCGCAGGCCATCATTCCTCAAATCATGTTAGCAGTCGGCCACGTTTGAGCAAATGCCAGACTGATGGAACCGCAGTGGCAGCCCTTGCGCGATTTACCCCGTTTTTGCCAGTCTGTTTCTTGTGTTGAAGGCTATCGGTCAGAAGCAGACTCTGCCAGTTGAACTCATGAATGAGGCTGTGATAGGTCAGCCTGTCGAGCATAGCGGCGGTCAGCGTGGTGTCTGCGAATATGCTGGTCCATTAAGCAAACGGAAGGTTCGAAGTCACTAGCAGGGAGCCTTTCTCATAGCGGTCGGCAAAGACCTGGAACAGCAATTGGGTTCCCTACGTCGAGAAGGGGAGATAACCCGGCTCATCGACAATTAGCAGAGAGTACCGGCTAAGCCGAATCAGATGCCGTTTTAGCTGCCGCTCCTGATGGACTTCCATCAGGGTATTGACCAGATCGGCGGCCGTAGTGAACAGCATTCGGTAGCCACGGCGCTGGCTTCGACTCCCAAGACCGCGGCCATATGAGTTTTGCCCGTGCTGTGGTCACCTTACCATGAGCTTACAATCCGTTGGGCCAACATTGGTTTTCACCAGCTTTCCGTGCGGTGGTGCGTCCAGCAGGTCTTGAGGAGTTAGGGTGGGATGCTTTACGGAGGCGAGGTAGAACTTCTGGCCGGGCATAGCGACTTGGTGTGCGAGGAGGTTCATATCTCGCGGCGGCAAGGGATTCAACTTTTGAGGCTGTCCATTCTCTCGGTTGGGTGCGCTGTATTGAATGCAAAGCGACTGAGGCAACCGGTCTCCTAGCATGTAAGTTGAGAACGGTATGAACTCAAGAGGTTGTTCGTGAAACTTGATTCTGTTGATGGGCTGCAAGGTTAGGAATCCGAGACGTGCATTCCCTGGGATGCCCGAGTAAATGCGGATTGCGCCGTCGGGAAGTGTGGTCCCTGGATCGACGCGAGTGATCGCCAGGTCGGGCCAGAGGACAATGTCGTATTGGGATTTTTTGTCATCTTCGATCCCATAGGCGGGCGGTCTCGCCCGAGAAAGCCAGTGCGCCATCGCCCACGCTTCTTGCATTCGGATATCGCTCATGGTCATTCCGTACAACCGGCACATTCGTAGGTAATCTTTGTACGTGCGTGGCCGGATGACGAGGAGTATCCACATCAGGGCAGCTTCAGCGGTCAGGAATGTGAGGCCGCCGAATTCGTGCGATGGCCTCCGCACGACGTTGCACCTTCTGCAACGCAAAGTCATGTTTTCGATGAAATCGGCGTCCAGCGGATCGGGGTACTGTTCTCTCCCATTGATATGGTCAGCCTGCAACTCCAAACGTGTTCCGCAGTCTGCGCATGTACCGGCTTGGTTGTAGACCCATTCCATCACGATTTTCATCGTGCTACCTTTACCGTACTTCCGCTTGAAGCCTTGGGAGGATGCCAGGCTAGTGCCGACTTGCGATGGATTCAGGTGCCCCAGAACAAGGGCCGTAACGTCTTTCCATGAGCCTATGCCTGATTTTATGAGCTGATGCAGAAGCGCAAACCATTCTTCGTCGGACCAGGTGCTGTCATGTAAACCGAATGCCTGCGGTGGTGGCGTAGGAGCGGGTACGGCCTCTTGCGGAGTCGCCTCACCCGGAAGGTGGCCGATCGGCTCGTCAGGATTGCTCATGACAAGCCCTTCTTCTTCAGTTCCTTCTCGAAAGAGATCAGGAAATCGGGGAAACTAATGCGGAGGGCCTTGCAGATTGCACGGACTTCAATCACGTCCAGGCGTCGCTCAGCACGCTCGTACTTGCTCACGTACGACTGGTCCGTGCCGAGGTCACTTGCGAGATCGACCTGTGTCACGCTAGCGGTCTGGCGAGCGGTGCGTAGGCAATCGATGAGAATCTGGTACGCGTCGTCGTGGATTGTTTTCATGCGAACATTCAAAAATACCCTTGCCATCAGTACCATGTGGAGCTAAAATATGCCAACTTGGCATATTGAAGTGTCCTTTTTGGTGAGCAACATGACAAGAGGCGTGCAACATCTGCTGCAAAAGTTCGTGGAGACCCTTGGCGTGGAGTGGGAAACGCCGGCAGATTTGCTCGAAGCTGCTCAGGGAGTGATGGACGGCTGCGCAGACTGGAAAATGTATACACCAAAGGAGCGAGAGAAGCGTCTTTTCGCTCTAGTGAATTCGAAGCTGCGCCTCAATAAAGGCCGCCATCAAGATTTCCTTGACGCTGCTGCTGTCCAGCGGGTATTCCCGAATTACCACGATAAAGCTGAGCTGCTAGAATGCTTAGACTATGCGGATGTTGGCCGCTTTCATCGCTGGATTGAAGAGCGTGGTTACGATCGATGCCTTGTTAAACTGTTTAAGCCCATCAGCCGCGAAGAAACCCTCTCGGGTCTTCATGAGCAACTTCGAACCGGCGCTGTGACTCGCAAAGACGCTCGGAAATGCGAGGTTCACGAGCGCAAAAACGAGGTGTTGCGTTCGTTATTTGGGAGCTATGTATTCAATGCCTTCCCAGCGGAAGCTCTACATCGGCACTTCAATGTTGATTGTAGGACTGGATACCACTCGGATTTTTACGAACACCTCCTGGCGTTCCACGGGAATGCTCTTCATCGTGATTGCGCGTTGATTTTTCTCGATCTGAAGCAGGCGCTGCGCGCTGGCCAGTCAGCCGAGGAACTACGCGACGCGCTGTTTTCGTTCGTTCGAACCGCGTACGAGCGACTAGCTAATCATTGCTTCCTGGCGGTCTTGGTTCCGCCGTTTGCGGAGAACGGCGATGATGGACAATGGAAACTCTTTTCGGACCTGGTGCTGTATGCAGAAAAACATCGGGAGGTCCCCCTTAATACCGGGTACTTCCATCCTAACAAAATCGAGGAAGCGACCTGTAGCCACATCCCTAACATCGACAAGGATGGTGCCCGTTTTGACCTCGCTAATGAGGGCTTCTCGTTTCGAGATTGCTTTATTCTTTCACAGTCCAAGGTCAATGGAGACGGCCCAAAAACAACTGACGAGCCGATCGACTTACTTCTTCTCTTCGATAAGAATGCGCGCGACGAAACGGTCATCCCGTGTCCCGGCTGTCGTTCTTTCAACGTTGCCGGGAACTCTTATCCTGCTCTCGGGATACGGAGCTGGGAATGTCAGAATCCCATATGCCCGGATCGCAGTGCTTTTGATCGAGGGAACCGGTATTCGCTTTCTGCCCTGATTAAGCAGGAGGCCATCAAGTCGGATTATGACCAAATCCCGGACTGGAGCCTAAAAAAGTGGAAGCTCGATGTAGTATTCGAAGCCGATGATCTGTCCGTCGTAGATATGCTCGTTAGACACTTCAGCTTGCATGGCGATGCAATCCTGCTGGTCGATGGACCGAACATCGGTGAGGAGACGCTTGGGCGAAGGGTAAAGTACGAGGCCTTCAATCCGGATGTGGCGCACGGCTGCTACATGCAATTTCGGGACTCGGCATATTTTAAGCGTTTTGTGGTTAATCGGGAAAGCTTGAGTCATCCGCGCCTTAACGCATGCAAGAGCCATCTTTCTGAGGCTCAGGTCTATCAAGGCGATTGCTTCGAGACCTTGTGCGGAATTCCAGAGTCCTCAGTTGGCGGGGCAGTGACATCCCCGCCGTACTACAACGCTCGAAGCTATGCTTTTTGGCCAAACATCTACTGCTATCTGTACGACATGTACAATTCGGCCAGGCAAGTCTTTCGGGTCCTTAAACCAGGTTCGCTGTACGTTTTCAACATCTTCGACTACTTCGACAACGAGAACAACGTCGTGTTCTCCGCAATGGGTAAGAAGAGGATGATTCTGGGACCCTATATCGTAGACCTGTTTCAGCGTGTGGGGTTCGAGCTTTCCAGCAACGTTGTTTGGTACAAACCCCGCGAGCGCAGGGAAACGGAATTACAACCAGGGCACTAAGTCTCCGTATTACCAGGTCCCTTTTAACTGCTGGGAGCACGTCCTCGTTTTCAGGAAGCCGGGGCCTCCGTCTCGTATAGCGCCATTCCCGACAAGTTTGGACTCCAAGCCGGTTTTTAAGATAATCCGCGGTGAGAACGTGCTTGGACACTCCGCCCCGTTCCCGGCATCGGTTCCAGAGTTGCTATTGAGCCGTATGAGGCGCGGTGACACGGTTCTCGATCCATATTCCGGGAGCATGACAACAGGTCGCGCAGCTTACCGCCTGGGCATACGATCGCTATCGATAGAACTCCACAAAGAATACTGCGATCTAGGTTTAAGACTGCTGGAAGAAGAGAATGCGACGTTGAAGCTCTTCGCCGAGCCGGACGTGGAGATCAAGAAGCAGCAGGACGGCCAGATCGTCGCTACGATCAATGGCGTGGATGTGTACGACACGACCACCGGGCAGATCCGCAACACCTCCACCGACGACATCGCCTGTTGGTTCATTGACACGAACTACAACGGGGAATGCTTCTTCGTGCGCCACGCCTACTTCACCGGCGCGGAAGAACCCTATGAAAAGCTCAAACGGGCGCTACGGGCGGAGATCGACCAAGCGGTCTGGAGCAGTCTCTACAGCACGGTGAGCCGGCCGTTTGAGAAGCCCCAGTCAGGCAAGATCGCCGTAAAGCTCATCAACCACTACGGCAACGAGGTTCTAAAGGTGTTTGAGATATGAAGACGCAGGATGCACTCGCAAAGCCGTCACTTTCGGTCAACGTCTAATGAGCGCACCTACCATCTATCATCTGGGGATCGAGCGCTTCCGCGGTATCAAAACCCTCTCTTGGCGACCCGCCAAAGGTATCAATATAATTCTCGGCGGTGGGGATACCGGCAAGACGACTATCCTCGATGCCGTTGGGCTTCTTCTCAGCCCGACTAATTCAACAATTCTTTCTGATACCGATTACCATGATCGGGATATCGAGGCTGGCTTCGTCATCGAGGCCGTCCTCGCGCTGCCGCTAGTCACCGAGATCAACACCCAAATTAAACCATCGTGGCCGTGGGACTGGAACGGCAGCGAAGCCCTCGTGCCTAGCACAGAAGCTGACGCCACGACGAATAGCGAACCGGTCTATCGCCTGCGGGCGCGCGGAACCGCGGATCTCGAACTGGCTTACGAAATCGTCCAGCCGGATGGCACAACCGACAGTCTGGCTCTCGCCCTGCGCCGCGCGATCGGCCTCGTGCGCCTCAGCGGCGATGATCGCAACGATCGCGACCTCAGGCTCGTCCAGGGATCGGCGCTCGATCGCCTGCTTTCGGACAAAGCGCTGCGCTCCCGGCTGGCGAGCGAACTTGCCAAAAGCGATGTCAAGGATGAACTCACAGACAACGCTAAGAACATTCTGGAGGCTCTCGATCAGGCCTTTAAGGAGAAAAGCCTACCAAACGGACTGGACCTCGCGATCACCGGGAGTCAGGGATTGTCTATCACGGCATTGATCGGCCTGACCGCAGAAAACAAGGGCGTGCAGCTCCCGCTGGCAAGCTGGGGAGCGGGGACTCGGCGCCTTTCAGCTCTTGCCATTGCCGAGCAACACCAGGGTGAAGCTCCGATCACGCTCGTCGACGAGGTTGAGCGCGGACTTGAGCCCTACCGGCAGCGGGCTTTGATGGAAAATCTTCAATCGTGCAACTCACAAGTCTTCGTCACCACACATAGTCCATCTGCCATTTCGGCTGCGTCCAAAGCATCCGTTTGGTACGTCGACCATAAGGGCAGCATCGGCCCGCTTGATCCGACAAAGATCGAAAGGCATCGCAAGTATGACCCCGAGACATTCCTCGCGCGCCTAACGGTCGTTGCCGAGGGTGCGACCGAGCTCGGGTTCGTGACCGTGCTGCTAGAGAAAGCGTTCGGCTCATCACTGGAACAGCACGGGATACATGTTAGCGACGGTTGCGGACATGAAGCCACCCTTAGCCTTCTCGAAGCGCTCGCTGACGGCGGTTTGCGGTTCGGCGGCTTTGCTGACAATGAGGGGAAACATCCAAAACGCTGGCAGAAGGTTTCACAGATGCTCGACAAGCTTCTCTTCCGTTGGGAGTCCGGCTCTATCGAGAAAAACGTCGTCAACCTCGTGCCTGATGACAAGCTCCAAGCACTGTTGACTGACCCAGAAAACGAAAAGACAGGCATGCGCTTACGGACGCTGGCGGAGCGACTCGGGATTCAGGAGAAAGATTTCGAGACCATAAATTTAAATGCTAAATCAAGTCTCAAAATGCTTATCCTTGATGCTGCGTCGGGCACTGTCCCGGAGGACAAATTAGCGGAGAGGAAGCAATATCAGTCACACGCTCAGACCTGGTTCAAGTCGGTAGAAGGCGGCCGCGAACTCGCAGGAAAGGTCTTTAGTCTCGACATCTGGCCGCTCCTGCAGCCGCAATTAATGCCGTTTTGCAATGCCGTCCGAAAAGCAGTCGATCTTCCAGAAATCCAGAGTCTCCACCCGTGAGCGACGATAGTGTCCGCGCTGCTCTTCGATCGGACGCTCCGCTGGTAGTGGTGGAATCGCCGGCGGGCTGCGGAAAGACACATCAGGGTGCGGATTACGCCCGCGAGATCGCGGTCGCAGGCGGCTCCGGCAGGCTCCTCATCCTGACCCATACTCATGCTGCCTGTTCTGTGTTCTCTGATCGCACGAAGGGCACGGGGTCTCGAGTCGAAATCCGCACTATTGACAGCGCCATCGCCCTCATTGCGTCCGCCTATCACGCCGGCCTCGGGCTTCCGGCCGACACAGTCGAATGGCTTCGACAGCGGCAGGATGAAGGGTACGCCGAACTCGGTCTAAAGGTCGCTGCGCTCCTGAGGCGCTATCCGATGATTGCTGCCTCGCTGGCGCAACGCCATCCCATCATCGTCTGCGACGAGTATCAGGATTCGAGCGGTGACCAGCATTCCGTTGTCATGTCATTGCTGGGTTATGGCGCAAGGCTCCGCGTGTTTGCCGACCCCATGCAAAATATATTCAGAGACAGAGCCGCGGTGGGGACCTTTCCTCCCTGGGACTGGGACGAACTGACTCGCAAGGCCGACGCATTTGAGCAGCTAGATATACCGCATCGATGGTCAACCGGTTGCCCGGATCTCGGCCGATGGACCCTGACGTTGCGTAATGCGCTAAAAGCGGGCGGTAAAGTTGATCTGCGAAGCGGCCTGCCGACAAGCGTCAACATCATCTTTGCCGAAAATCAGGCTCAAAAGAACCTCGAATATCAGCTCTCACGTCAGGACCGGAAACAAATTGACGTATTCGAACAAGAGCAATCGTCGCTTTTGATACTGACCCGTCACAACCAGACCGCCCGATCCTTCCGGGGTTTCTTTAACCGGCGTATCCCACTCTGGGAAGGCCACACTCGTTCGAGCCTGGAAAAGCTCGTCGATAGTCTCCGCGCCGGCCAAGGGGACCGCGTAGCTCTAGCCGCCGCCGTCGTCACGTTCATGGGTAGTGTAGGGAAGGGGTTTAGCCCTTCCCTATTCGGCGACAGGTTCGAGCAAGAGGTGCGCGAAGGCTGCACTGCAAAATGCCGAGGCAAACCCGTCAGGATCCAGGCGCTCGCGCGTTTTTTGGTAGCCGAGCCCGACCATCACGGCGTCGCGAAAATGCTCCGCCGTCTTTCAGAATTAAGAGCGATGGACAGCGACTTTGCAGATGTCGAAGTGGATTATTTTAGAGAGTTCTGGGACGCGGTCCGCCTTGGCGATTTCGACACGGTAGACGGCGGCTTAGCCGAAATTACCCACCGGCGGACCTATTCGCACCCCAAACCGCCGGACAAGGCCATTAGCACCATCCACAAAGCAAAAGGTCTGGAGTGTGGGAGCGTCATCGTTATGCCGTGCGATGCCAAAACCTTTCCGGATAACCCTGATGCAAGGTGTCTCCTTTACGTCGCGCTCAGTCGAGCCAAGAGCCGCCTGCTGCTGGTCGTTTCGCGCAGTAACCCAAGCCCGCTACTGACTATCTAGAGAAACGCTAAATTGCGACCAATACAAGTACATCGAGCCAGCCTCTGCCGGGGCCTCTGATGTATTACCGGAACCACATGCCTCACTCTCCATTTCCTCATGAGCTGAAGGGCCATTACTATCCGCTTGCCGACACTGGGCATGGCCCCGCCAATTTTATTGCTTGGCGAAATTACGAACGGTTCATGATATCCTCTGGCCCTACAGGCCCTGTATTTGCCGAGATGCTCGCCTAGACCGTTGGAGGAGATCCACCGAGCACCACGAGCCACGGTCTCATAATCATACAATGGAGCTGAAAGAAGCTCTCAGTGAGGACGCTTTTATGTTTATGGAAAACAACTACATCAACCGGACAGCGTTTCGCAATTATCCGTGTCAGTGGGACCGTGCAGCTGTTTCCGTGCCACTAGCTCCACCACAGCCACCGCAGCAAGGTATTTCGTTGTGTGAGTTTCTTGTGGGAGCGGTTGCGGTTGGAGCCGCGATCTGGGGAGCCGCCGAGCTCATGAGCTTGGATACGTCACCGCAAAGAAGGTGCTGTGTTTGCGGGCGCGCTGGACACAACCGCCGAACGTGCCCTTACGACGGAGAGCGCATCAGCTTTTCGCGGTCAATTCCGAAGGGCGGCCGGTGCGAATGTTGCGGCTCGTCGAGATATGGAACACAGAGGCATCACACGCAGGGTCGTGCAAGCCTGTCTGATTTTCTCGATGTCTGTCCCGACTGCCATATCGAGTGTTGCCACGGAGGGAACTTCCACAATTTGGGGAGCAAGCCTCGCACTTGCCGTGTGACAGGTAACTACAGTTTCTACCGCAATTAACCTTTCGAGTCACGCTACGGCGGCGTAATCGTTTCCCCAGGCCTACCGGAAAAAGCAGGCCCTAAAAGGGAGAGATAAAGAGGGTGAATTCGCAGCAAGTTGCCTTTCTCCTCGTCGCCCGGTTTTTCGGAAATTTCATACTTCTCGTCGATCATGTTGCCCTTGAACACTCGGACGACTGTCGCTTAGTTCTCGCCCCATCAAGCCTTGGAATGAATGCTATCGTTGTGTCCGGCTTGAAGCGGCTCCGCTGCTTTGGCCAATTGACGTACTCGGCGTGGGAAGGGAAAAGAGCCCACCGCCTACGAGTCAGTGAAACACGATAGCATCTTCCACAAGCATTGTGAAGGTGCGTTCGCGGTCCAACTTTGTAGGCGAAGGCCATCTCTCCTTGCGTGTTGATGTCACCCTAAGCTCAAGGATGCAGTTGCAGTACAGACATCAATGTAATCTCGTCAATCCGTGGTTATTGCTATTTGGAACAGAGGGAGCTGGCCCTGCTGAAGCAAAGGCCCTTGGAAAGAGGAGCGGATGGAGTGGAAGGGTCTGGCAGCGCGCTTTCACATCGTCCTTCTTGATTCGTTGCGCGCTGACGAGTCCTGAAACGGAAGAGCGAGGATTGACGAGGGCTTTTGATTGGGCCCGCGGGCACGCCGCCGGTAGCCTCAGAAGAGTTGTCAGCGTTTTTCTGCGGATATCTCTTCTGCGGTGTTGGCGGGCTGAGGGGTGGGATGCGGGACTGAGAAAAAATGCTGCCGAAGGCCTTCAATCCAAAGGTTCCCTGGCTATTCGCCTGGAGAGATTGCCGTAAGAATCTGAGAAGCAGTCTGTTGAATGTAGCTGAATGAATCCATCAGAACTTGCTTGTCACCATTGTAGATCGTCAAATAGTCGGCGGACGCAGTGTTCGTATCGAGGCCGATGGCATGAGAAACGATGAAAGCCACCGCTTCCGCTTCGGTCTCGCGAATCGTGCAAGTCGTTTCAGCACGGCGGGCATCTTTGTGAAGTCGCTCATGGCTGTATTCATGAACCAGCACAGAGAACATTTCAGCGGGTGAGAGATCTGGTTGTAGGGTGATCTTGCCACCTTCGGAGAGGCCCTTGGCCGGAGCAATGTCGCTGGAATATTCAATCGTGATTCCACTTTGAGCGATATATGCCTTTAACCTTTCGGTGTAATCCTTTGGGTCACCCTTAACAGTGGTGAATTGCGGTAGGGGGTCCCCTTCAGTCTGAGAGTAATCGAAGACAATAACCGGTCGTACACCCACCAGCACTGGCGATTGCTCTCCTTGAAAGTTTCGTGTTTCGGCTGCAGTTTCCCGTTTCGAAATGATCGGCGCCAGGATTGCGATGCCTTTTTCACCCGTTCTCACGAATCTGCCGAGTGCCTTCCACGTCTGATATCCGGCTACATAAGACGCCGTCGGCATTTGGAACGCGATCAACAAAACGTTTCCAAAACTGTATTTCCGGAAGCGGCTCATGGCGGCCAAATATGCCTTCAAAGCTTCACTTTTCCCAGATTCCAATGTCTCAATGAGCTTCTCAATTGCCTGTTCGGAGAGTTGTTTGGCTTGCTCGATTTTCATTGTCTTGTCCCCCCATGTAGTTTTTTTGTGGTCCTTCGACCAAGAGTTGCGGACCACAAAAACTGCATTGGGGACTAGCGCGAAGAGCGAGGAATCCAGGGCAGAGCAACCAGCATTCGCACTTGACAGCGTTATGTGCTGGCGGGACGAATGCTTGCGAAGTCCGTGAACAAAGTGGGGATTTCGAGGCTCGCAGCGGTGCAGAAATGAGCAAGCGGACAATGCTGCGCGATGTTGCACAGTTCAGTTTGGAAGACTATCGTGGATAGCCGCGTGAAGTCACTAGAAGAAAGGCAAAAACCCTTTCCCCGAATCTGCTTTCTCGATTCTGGATTAAGATGGGGTAATCGTAGACAGAATGGCGGCGGGGAATTTTTCTCCGGAACTGTCAGCAGTACCTGACTATTTGTTCGGGAGTTCTTGAGGATGGGATTGGTTCAAGCTGTTTTTCACGGGAGTGGGCTTGGTGCTTTCCTTGTATGATGCAAGGTGGAAGAGACTGGACACAACCGCGATCAGCACGAAGAGAATGAAAATGGTGAATCCTCTCCTGGTATGCAGCCAACTGAGCATCAAATAGTCACCCATCTAGTCCCCCCTTTGAATCCTTATTCTAACACTCCAACTTCCCCTTTTGCGCCTTTTCCAAATGAATTCTTTTACCGCTCGAAAGGTTTTTTGCAATCATTTCAACGTTCAATCTTCCGTCAATTGAAGGTGTGCGGTGTGATTGGCGATTCGATCTCCCTATCATCAGGATTTTGCACAGGCTTATAGCGAGGATTCGGAGTGCTAGATTGACCAAGCTGGCAAAGCACCATGACAAGTCTTGAAGTTATAACCATGGAGACGTTCCCTACTTGGCCCCGGGAAGGCTGCTCACGATCTGAGAAGTAATGGAGGATCGTCTACTCTGGTCCTAAATCCCTTTAGGCCCCAAATACCCTATGGCACTCGTTCCCAATCATATGCTGGAAGACAGATTTGATACGCGAAGTCTCCAAGAGCTGATTGGCTCACAAGATCCGAGCGACAGCGCATTCTTTGGGGCCGGGGTATTAGGCTTTTGTATTGGGCGGCTTTAAGCCAATGTAGCGATAACGGGCTTGTGGTAGTGACTGTACCGATCGGTACAAAGCTTTACGAATTTCAGGACGTCTATTTGAGTTGGCTGACTATGCTTGGAGGAGACATGAGTTATGACGAGAGCATTGCCCAACGAGTAAGAGCTTTGCTTGTAAATCGAACCGACGTGATCGAGAAAAAGATGTTCGGTGGCCTAACATTCTTGGTCCGGCACAATATGTGCTGCGGCGTGGTTGGTGCCGACCTTGTAGTTCGTGTTGGGGCAGAAGGCCATCGCGCAGCCTTGGAGCAGCCCGGCGCACGGGAGATGGATTTCACAGGGAGGCCTCTCAAGGGTCTCGTGTATGTTCGCAAGCGCGCTGTCGAGTCGGACGAGAATCTCCGACAATGGGTGGACCGCGGACTCAATTTCGTGCTCTCTCTCCCGCCAAAACAGAATAGCTCCGCTGCGAGGTTGCGCCGGCGGCAGACCCGCTCAAGCAGGAGGCGCGAATCATGAAAGCAGGTAAATTCTTGGGGGCCTGGCTGAGCTATGTCCTGGTCACCTTTGCGATGGGTTTCGTCTGGCACCTGATCATATTCAAGAAACTCTACGAAGAGCTGGCGATTTTCAGCCGCATAAATGATCCGATTATCCCACTTGGTTTTGCAGCAATGCTAATCCAGGGAGCTATTTTGGCCTATCTGTTTCCTCGCCTCTGCCGAGGCGGACATCCAATTCTTGAAGGCATTCGGTTTGGCCTATTGACGGGCGTGTTGATCGCCAGTAGCGCGGTTCTGGCTGAGGCTGCTAAGCAGAGAGTTACTTCCCTGCCCACATGGCTTGTCTTGGAGAGTAGTTACTACCTGATCCAGTTCGGTCTTTCGGGCATTCTTATCGCCTATGTCTACCGCAACTCAACGAAGGCAGCTCGAAAATCCATCTGGACTCCCCGTCAACAGGAGACACGACGGCCCTCCCCTCAAAATAAAGAGTGAATCCCGCAAGAAAGGGACAATGACGGAGTTCCAGAGCGTTGGATTGGGAGTTGTCGGAGAGACTCACAGATCACTTAATCGACCGCGATGAAATGAATTTGTGTCATCTAATCCAGGATTATTGCTTTCATTACCACGCTCATGCACTCGTAAAGTTGATCATCGCCTCGTCTATCCATTCATAGCCTTTCCTTACCCGCGCTTTGCTTCACCTTTACGCAAACAGCCTCCTCGAATCGACCCGTGATTAGCTTTTGGCGGCGAACAATTGGACTACCAGCGGGCACCTCTAAGCACCCACCAGCTGGCGGCAGCGAGGCCTGCTGCAACGGGAACAGTAATGATCCAGGCGCCAGCAGAAAGCAGACGGAGGGAAAAGTGCCCACATGGCGGTCAGGGTAATAAGGAGGCTAAGGAGAAGGGGGATGAAAACGTTCTGACTGGTCGCTCAGCGAATAGCGAAGGCCGATCACCCGATTGGAATCAAATCATTGGGCACATCCCCTTGCTCTTAGCATTGGAATAATGACCTCCTCATGAAACCGATCGCAACCAATGCATAGGTTCTGGTAGAGTTTTCCTGAGGGCAGGACCCTCTTAGACTTTTCCATAAACTTCTCTAAAGGCCATCCAGAGCTGATTCCCATCCTTTCCGGGTGTCCCATGCTGATGGCTTCGTAAATGGGGTTCCCAATAAGCCGGTCGAGGATAGCATACAGCTTCTCTTCCGCTACATTGCCGATGGGCGCCTTGGTCTTTATGCAACAGGGGTAAACATTCCCGTTTGGCTCAATCGAAACTTCCGAACCAGCATAGGGGTATTGCAGAAAATTCAATCCACCGGACCAGCTATTACAAAAATCATCCTTCAGGGTAGCCGTCGAGAGTTCATTGAGGGCGGCCCGCCCGCGAGGCCACAAGGATCCGATCCATGAATCTGGCGTAGCACCGAAGAAGGAGTAGTACCTCGCAGAATGTTGTTCCATTCCTGCTTTCTCAGCGATGTTAATCGAGGCTCGCATCCCTCTCGATTCAAACAGCAGAGTTAGCTTTTCAAGCAGTCTTTTCTGGGACTCTACGGTCTCAAGGCCTTCGTGGTAATGATCGATCCCAGACACGGAAACATGCCACACGTGATGCTGCAGCAGCTCGTCCAGAATACCCTCCGTCAAAACATCGCCGGTCGTTTGGACAAACAGCTTCACTCCACCATTGTCTTTGTACCTCTCATAAAGCAGGCCCAGGATCGGGTAGAGCAATTTCTGACGAACCGGTTCGAGCAAAACCTCTCCACCCGCAAGAATAATCCTGCCTGTCTTTTCTTTGGGATTGCCCTGCTCGTCTGGATCTGCCGGGTCCAGATAGGTATGGCGCTCAGGCATGTTTTCGATGATCTTCGAGAAGACTCTCTCTGATTCCCCGAGAACGTGGCGAAGCTGGTCCCCTTGATAAGGCCTAAAACGATCCTCGTAGCAGTGTACGCAGGTTCGATGGCACAACCAAGTGATGACATAGTAGATGGATTCCATAAGAGTTCTCTCTCCATTTACGAAATAGCATTCAATTCGCCGCTACAAACACACCGGGCGACGAGGCGGTAGTACTCCTCCTCGACAAGGGCCCTGTCGAACGGTGCCGCGGTCTCTGGGTATTTCTCGACCCATGACTGCAACTGTTTCAGGATGAATGTACAGAGATTGGTTACAATCCGAACGATGTAGTTCATTTTACCTGCCCAGCACTCTCCCCGCCCACCAAGCGTTCGCCCGGGTCAAGCCATTTTCTCCGTCGTAGAAGCCAAGACAGACCTCGATATCAACGGGGTTTAGAAAGAATGTGCTGGTAGAGGCCACATCGAAGAAGCGATCCTACTTAGATACTGTCACTCAGCACTGATTTCTCCTGTGCCATGATAATCGTTACAAAGCTTGGTTTTCGCCTAATTGTAGGGTCCTCGGGACTGCGGTGGCATTGAATTGACCGAAAGCAGGTGAATTCTGATCGGTTACCGGGCCTTGGTAGTTCACTTGATTGATGCGTTCGTCGCTTCAAGCGCAATTGCAGTGTCAGGCCGCCGGAGGTAGAAGTTGCGGAACACTGACAGGTCCACGCTACGGAAACCATCGCCGCGCACGATGTTGCGCCCGCTGTTGCCAAAAACTCCGGATGGTGAGGCGACGAACGCGGCAGGGTTGAAGGCGTACCCTGAAGGCACATTGCGATTCGGGTCTCCGATCACATTAAGTCGGTTAAACGACTCATTCCGATGAGATCGTTGGTGCTTGAAAAAGGAGTGAAGGGTTGTCCTGTCTGGACCGTGATGATGCCGTTGAGCCTGCCAGCCACCGAGGATCAGCTTCGCGACGGGGGAGGGTATCGTATAGTTGAAGGCGGCGGTGAACCGGTGAGTTACATCAAAGCTGGAAATCGCTTTCTGCAGGTGTAAGTTGTAGCTGTCCAAAACATGTTCGCTTGAGTCACCAGATGCAAAATCTGTGGCGTTGTCGATGGACCTCGAAAGGTATAGGCGCTCAGAAGATTCCAACCTTGGCTGAACCGCCGTTGCGCTTCCACCTGAAGGCTGTGATAGGTAGAGTTGCTCCGTTCACAAAAAGTTCAATAGTGTTGAACGCTGGATAGGGGCGTAGAGGGTTGATGATGGAGGAAGTGTCCTGTTGGGCGTCGATGGCTGCCGCAATCTGCGCGCGTTCCGCCGGTGTCGGGGAGTCCATCGGAACTTGGTTGATGTTATAGTCGAATGGCAAATGCACGCCGCGAGTCCCGCGGTACCGGCAACGAGCCAGACCTTCCCCAGTGCTTGCTCGACGTCAAAGCTGAATTGAAGATTGTAGGGATTGCGCAGGTCCTGGGGCACTGCCGATAGGGAATTTGAAGGCTGTGTGCTACCGCGGAGATCGAGCAGGGTTGATGTCGGCGTGTTCGGGTCCTGAAGAAAAGCGGGGTCGGCGCAAATGTGATGCCCGAAGCCGAGTAAGGCGCATTGTTTTCGATTTGCTGGACGGTGGAAGCCTGGAGAAGAGTCTCGTAGAGAATCCGAATCCCCTAACCACTGTACGTCGATGCCGAGAACATCATAAGAAGCCGACGCGCGGTGCGGGTATTTTCGGTCGGGTTCTACCGAAGGCAAAGCCGGGAACACGCGGTAACGTCCAGCAGGAACGAAATTAGACAGTCTATTGTTTGCCCGTCCAAGAGAGGTTGTATTCATGCCGCGCAGACCAGAAGTCGCGTAAGCTGCCGTAGCCGTTCTCCAGCCATCCTGCGCGAATAGCGACCAGGCCCATTCCCGATAACCCCGGCCGAATTGACCAGTGGTTATGGTTGCACGGGACGGAAGACCGAGCAGCAGATCGGCGAGCGTCCTCGCCAAGGCGTTTGCCGGAAGATTGGGAATAAGCGTATTCTGGGATCCATCAAAATAGATGGAGCCACGCACGTCGGTGGCACCCCGCGTATTGAATTGATAACGCGATAGATCGCCGCCAAATTTCAAACTGTGCGTGCCGCGAAGCACGCTCAGGACATCTGTGGAGTAGAATGTCAGCTCGTTCTGATCCCGGTTGTACCACGAGAGTCCACCTAAATCCGCTAGCCCACCGCTGGATAAGCTTATGGAGGGAATTCCGTTGGCGTCAGAGCCGTTCGGGAGGCCAAACTGAGCAGCATTCCGAATATCCCCGTTTTGCAGGGCGTTTGTATAGCGGTTGACTCCAAATCGCGCTTCATTGACGACCACCGAAGAAAAGACATGAGAATAGCTGATGGTACCGTTTCCTGTTTCCTCGGGGTTCGGCAGAGTGAATCCAGGAATGTAGGGCCCGCCGAAGCGATCGATGACATATATCTGGTCGTTAAGGTTCCAGGAAGCACGCAAACTAAGGGTGTCACGATCTGTCAACACATGATCCGTGCGCACGTGGAACTGATAGTCGTTCAGTCGGATGGGAAGAGGAGTGGTGTAATTCCCCGCCAAGAGACGGGCGTTTGGCAGGGGGTATAGTTCGACAAGACTTGCGCTTACCGGGGTGATACGTTTGGAGAGATCGAGGATTTGCGCGCTTCCATCGGGGGCAACGTAGGGAATGAGACCATTGCGTTCATTGGCAGTAGGTACAAACGAAGTGCGAGTTTCAGATGCTTCCACATTGCGCAATAGTTCTGAGTTTACGAAGAAGAAGTGCTTCTGCTTCCAGATCGGGCCGCCCAGCGTACCCCCAAACTGATTGTGGCGCACTTCCCCCCGAGGCAGACCCGCACGGTTGCTGAATGTATCGTTTGCATTGAGTGCGTCATTTCGGAAGAATTCGTAGAGCGATCCATGAAACTGGTTGGTGCCTGACCGGGTCACGATATTGACTTGTGCGCCAAGCGTGCGGCCATATTCCGCAGGCGGCACGGCGCTCAGCACAGAGAATTCCTGAACGGCTTCGTTCGATGGTTCGAAGTTGATTACACTGTACTGACGCAAGTTCATCGGCATTCCATCAAAGAGGAAATCGTTTGAGCGGCTTCGGGCACCATTGACCGAAAAGGCGCCCTCCGTGTTTTCGCGCGCCTTCCCATAACGATTCGCGGCGGTCGATACATTCCACCCAGCGTCCACACCCGGTGTCAATAACGCCAGGTTCTGCAACTGGCGGCCATCGGTGGGAAGTTCCTGAATCGCCTTTTCATTGACCAGCGTGGATGCCGTGGCTGACTCCGTTTGCGTCTCTGGAAGGGATTCATTTACCTCGATTTTCTCCTGATTGCTTGCGGGGGGAAGCGAAATGTCGAGCCGAACCTTATCACCCACTTTTAGGACGACCCCCTTTCGTTCAACAGAGGACAATTGCGCGCCTTGCGCGAGAACTGTATACTCGCCGGTTTGAAGGTCGGGAATATTATAGACGCCTGCTTCATTAGTGGTGGTCGTTCGGGAAACACCGGTCTCCACGTTTCGTGCTGTGACCCTGGCGCCCACTAAGACACCCCCACTGGAATCTGACACTCTACCCGTGATCAACGCTCTCGATACGTCACCATGACTCGAGGAGCTCATCACCGATAACAGTCCCAGGAACATAACAAATCTCTTCAACATGCGTATTTCCCTTTTGAGCGACCGATTCTCGCTCGTTCTGGACCCGTGCGTTTCATTGGTGGGTCGGGCCAAAAGGCTTGCGGATTGAACTGACACGCCTGTAGCGAGTGTGATCGATCGCTTTCAAATAATAGATCAGCATGAAGCCAATCTAGGTTCCTTCCATTGAGAAGGCCTATAGATAACATCGGGTCAATTCTCCGAGCGTGATCCTGTCGCCAAGCCAACTTAAGATTTAATGGCAGGGCGTGGGCTCCTCTATGAGAGCGGCCAATGGCTACAAATGAAATGAGTCGACTAGATCGATTTAAAGCAAGATAACCAGGCGGGGAGGCGGAAGTTGATTGACCAACTGGACGTGCTCCAGGGCCCGAAAGACCAGAGGGCCTGTGGAGAAAAATAGGGAGGCGAACGGTCGATATTTTCCGAGATCGGATAAGAGCCCTCGAAGCCTGGGAATGCAAACGATTTCCGGCTGATACAAGACTCTCTGCAGGTCACCGGGATTATCGAGGTCTGTACAGGTCTCCAGAATGCCGAAGGGAATGTTTTTTCTCCGGGATGCCTTTGAGAGTTCGGCGAAGTCGGTGTTCGCATTCCATCGAACGTCAGAAAGCATCGCGACGGTTTCTCTGGTAACCCCAATCAAATAAAGACCCCCTTTATGGTCGGGGCCTAACAAAATTTCTGTGGATTGGAAATTATCCCTGGCCTGACGCAAGAGCCGACCATTCAATTGGGGACAATCATTTCCTACAATTAGAATACGGTCATACCCGTGCTGAAAGACTTGCGCCACGCTCTCGAGAAGACGATCCCGGAAGGTTTGCCCGGCCTGCGAGATGATGGGAACTCCACATTTCGCGAATTCATGATTCTCTTCGGGCGGGATTACAAGGATCACATCCTCATGAAAAGTCTTGCGGCACGCACTGAGAAGGCGAATGGTTAGTCTTCGGAAAAGCTCCCGGGCAGTCTTTGGGCGGCACGAGGAAAACTTGTTCGTAGCCTGCTGCAAACTTGCAAATATGAGGACCGCTGTCGAGTTCATGGCACGATCTTATCTATTGATGCCCTGTGTAGCTTCAAGCATTCCCACATTGATGCGCCTATACTCATGTTCCATGGAAACATTCACGTCTTCTTCCTCTCTTCCCGCCGCCGCGAGGAGGAGGTTGAAAGGAAAATCAGTCTTTCTGACCAGAAAAGTTCTTCCGAACATGCTCAAATCACAATCATCATACCGTATCTTCCCAGCCTTGTTTGTCAGGTGGCTGACAATTTGCGAAGTGGAATAGCACCTGCCAACTGGATCGCAGCTTGAAGAGGACAAAAGGACCAGCCGGACCGTGTGCGGCGCGCTCAGCGAGTGCGCCTTATCAGAATCCCCCAGTAAAAAGATTTTCCTTGACTCTGGAGTCAAGTCCAGGGTGCATCCTAGTGATATGTGGGAAGGAGACTCATATGACGCAAGGAATTCAAATTGGTCAATTGGCTAAGCAAACAGGTCTCAGCATTGACACCATTCGGTTTTATGAGAGGCAGGGGTTACTCAAACAACCCTCACGCAGTAAAGGAGGCTTCAGGCTGTTTAGCGCTGATGATCTCCAGAAACTGATCTTCATTCGCAGATCACAGCTACTGGGATTCTCTCTTGGCGAAATTCGAGAATTGCTGGTTCTACGCGACGAGAAGACCCAAGCTTGCCAGCACGTACGCGACTTGCTCAATCAGAAGCTGGTAACCGTGCGAGCGAAGATTGAAGAGCTCAGAAAACTCGAAGTAGAACTGCGAAGTGCATTAACAAAGTGTAATCGCGAGATGAAGAAAATGCCTGCGTCTCACGACATAGGCTGTCCTGTCCTGGAAGAGATCGGACGTGCCAATGGAAAAAAGGAGAAGTGAAAATGAAAATTGAACTCTTTTATTTTAACGGATGCCCTAACCACCAGCCCACGGTAGAACGGTTGAAAGAAGTGCTCAAAGAGGAGGGTGTGACAGCCGAAATCAACGCGATCAATGTGTCCGACCCTTCCACTGCCCAGACGCTCAGATTCCTGGGCTCACCGACCCTCAGAATTGATGGACTCGACGTCGAGCTCCCCGCACGGTCCTATGGCAACTATGGAGTGATGTGTCGAACTTACTTGGACAACGGCAAGCGCGAAGGCGCGCCTTCCCGAGATCTCATTCGTGCTGCCATCAGAGAAGCCTTGGCCAATGGGTCCAGCGCAACCAAGGGTCGCCAGCCGACAACACAGCTAGCGACAAAGAGTCTAGAAAAGCCGAATCGGGCGGGCCTGTTTATGGCGAGTTCAGTCGTCGCGGCCGTTCTGGCAAGTTTTTGTTGCATCTTGCCTATCTTTTTCGCTCTCACAGGGTTCACGATCATGGGCGCTTCGACGGCCTTTGCGGAGTGGCGGCCCTACCTGCTGATGTTGACCTTTGGAATGCTCGGGCTTGGTTTTTACTTTGCCTATCGCCCTGCAAAAGGTGAATGCGAGCCAGGAGGTGTCTGCGAAAGACCGATCCCGAAGCGTTCGGGCCGTCTCATGCTCTGGTTGGCCACGGCCGCTGTCATTGCCTTCGCGGCCTTTCCTTACTTCTCAGGCCCCGTTTCAGAATTCCTGCTTTCACACAGCAACGCCACGGCTGTTCAAACCATGCTAGGCACGCCGAACCTACAACACAGCAGCATCGTCATTGAGGGTATGGACTGCGCGGCCTGTGCTATCGCCATCGAGAACAAGTTGAAGGTGGTCCCGGGAGTCCGTGACGCCAAGGTCTCTTTCGAGCATGGCACTGCAGAGGTGGATTACGAGACAGGCTCAGTATCGGTCAAACATCTGGAAAAGGCTGTGCAGGATGCGGGATACCGCGTCCTGAGCAAATCTTAATAAAGGAGAAAAGCAATGAGAAAAATCCTGGTTACCCTTGCGAATGTGCTTTTGCTCGGAGGTTTAGCCATGGCCAAAGAAGGTCACGACTGAGATCAAAGTGAAGGGAATGACGTGTGGCTCTTGCGTGGTAAGCGTAAAGAAGGCGCTGACTCAAACCAAAGGTGTCAAGAGTGCAGACGTGAGCCGTCGAGAAGGCACAGGCGACCGTCGTATACGACGACACGCAGGTGAACGAACAGCAGCTGCGTGACGCGATCAATAAGACCGGCTTCAGGGGCGGAGCCGAAAGAGGTCAAGTAGAGAATTCGTTGGCCTCTAAAAGGAGATTTTGTGGCGAATGCAAAAGTGTATTTCAAAATGCGAATTGAAGGCATGACCTGTGACGGCTGTGCGCGGCACGTCACCAAAGCTTTGCAGGGCGTGTCTGGAGTTCAAGAAGCTCAGGTGGGCAGTTGGAAGGCGGGGCACGCGGTGACTGTCGCGGACGAAACCGTAGACGAAGGAAATGGTTCGGGCGGTGGAGGAAGCCGGCTACCGCGCCATCGTGCTTGAACGCCGACCGATAGAAGGAGGACGCCGGGTTCCCTCGGCGGGTGGAGATTTCGATCTGATGGTTCTCGGAGGAGGATCGGCTGCCTTTGCTGCGGCAATCAAAGCGGCGGAGCTTGGAGCCAATGTGGCTATCGTGGAAAAGGGAACCATTGGAGGGACCTGCGTCAACATTGGTTGTGTGCCGTCGAAGACGCTGATCAAGGCAGCGGAGCTCTGTTATCACTCCGCCTATCCGAAATTCGAAGGGCTCACCACCTGCCCCCCGCCATCCGATTGGCAACACGTCGTCCAGCAAAAGGATGAGCTGGTGGCAGCTCTGCGAGAGGATAAATACATTCATGTGGCTGAACAATACCCGAACATCACGATTCTGCGCGGCGAGGGGGTTTTAACTGGTAGCCGCTCCTTGACGGTCGACGGCCGATTCTATCAGCCCGGGAAGATCCTGATTGCGACTGGCTCGTCGCCCTGGGCACCGCTGATTCCTGGGCTGAAGGAGGCTGATTTTCTGGACAGCACCGACGCCTTGAGTCTGACTGAGCTTCCGGACTCGATGATCATTATAGGTGGAGGCGCCATCGGCCTCGAGTTTGCCCAGTTGTTTACCCGGTTCGGTGTCCGCGTGATGGTGCTGGAAAGCCGCGCCCACCTGGGAGCTGTCGAGGAACCCGAGATTGGCCAAGCCATCACCCAGTATCTGACCGATGAAAAGGTCAGGGTATGCACCAACACAACCATCCTGGGAGTCGAACGTGCCAATGGGCTCTATCGGGTCCATACGATGACTGACGGGAAGGAAGAGATCTGTAGCGCAAATCAGTTGCTGCTAGCCACAGGCCGCCGTCCGAACACCGCCGGGCTAGGTTTGGAGGCAGCGGGAGTCAAGACGGGCGCCAAAGGCGAGATCCTGGTCGACCAACATCTCCAAACTGCTAACGCTGACATCTATGCCGCTGGGGATTGTCTCGGTGAGCCCATGTACGTGTATGTGGCTGCCTATGCGGGTGGACTAGCGGCGGAGAACGCTTTGAATGGCGCTGGCAGGGTTTACGATTTGTTTGCTTTGCCCCGCGTGACGTTTACCGACCCGCAGATAGCCAGGGTAGGGATCAGTGAAAAGCAAGCCCACGAGGCCGGACACAACGTGAAGACGACTGTGCTGGAACTAAAAAACGTTCCCCGCGCTCTGGCCTCCCGCGATTCTCGCGGCCTGATCAAGTTGGTGGCCGAAGAGGAAACTGGACGCCTGCTTGGCGCCCATGTTCTCGCCGCGGATGCCGGTGAGATCATTCAAGAAGCCACTCT
Organism: Terriglobia bacterium; assembly: GCA_046331665.1. Lineage (GTDB taxonomy): Bacteria > Acidobacteriota > Terriglobia > Versatilivoradales > Versatilivoraceae > CAWBAT01. The sequence continues at coordinate 45,536 of JAXLQK010000022.1, forward strand.
GGCTATTCGCTTTGGCCTCACCATTAAAGATATTGTTGAAACCTTCCACCCATACCTGACCATGACTGAAGGAATCAAACTGGCAGCGCTGACCTTCCAAAAGGATGTGGGCAAGCTTTCTTGCTGCGCAGGTTAGGAAAGCAAATTTTACCCGCAGCGTATTCATTGGTTACGGGTCAAGCCCAATATAAGAAAATGGGCGTCTCGAGCGAAGATCAGATGAATGCTTTTCGCAATTATCCAGAATATTCTGCGCGATCTTCAGCAGACTCATCGTCTGACCTCGAACTGAATCTTAACATCTTGTCGGCGATACAGACAGGTTCCACCGACATCTTCACAGACGTAATAGAGCGCATAAGCCGGGACTGTCACGATTCCTGCCGGGGCCTGTTCGGGACAGCTCAATTCAAATTCAATCTGGCGGGTTTCAAGGCTTACGGTTTCTTTGGGGTTAGGTACGGTTAAGTAACGGTCACTGACCTCCCAACCTTGAGGAGGGTCGATCCAAAAAACCAGGTCGTGTGCCTCATTATTCCAGTGAGCTTTGATCAGGCTGTTTGGACGGAAGACGACGTGAACGCGCGCGGAATTACCCGAAGCCAAAGTGGTTGGAACTCTAATGGATTCAATTTCAATGAATCCTTCCTTGTCCCGTAGAATCCGGGCATCTGGATCGGGAGATCGTCTCGTCACCGAGTTTCCTTCGAACCGTTTCAATGGCTGAGCAAATTCGGCGCCTCCGGGCTCCACTGTTAGCTCAACCGGTATTTGTCCTCGGTCCTGAATCTCCTCACGGGCTGTGACGACCCAATCGTAAAAAGAGTAGGGTTTCTCCAGCCTTGGTCCGTACTGCTGGAGCCGGCGCCGCCAGATATACTGATTTGGGTTCAGATTCAGGGCCTTTTCCCAATGTTCCACGGCGCTTTCGAAGTCATTTCGGCGCTGTTCCCGGGAGTCGTATCGCTTCCGGAAGGTCACTCCCAGACGAAAGACGGTAGAGGCGTGCTTTGGCTCTCTCTCCAGCGCACTTTGATAAGCATTAATGGCATCAGCAAGTCGGGAAGGGCCACCCCAAAGAACCAGCCCGTCCGCATAAGCCCTCCAGCTTTCTGCGCTACCGGTTCGGGTGGCAGCTTGCAATTTTCCAAGATCAGCTTTTCTGCTCGACGCCTGGGAGAGAACCTGGGCAGGCTTGAGGTAGGTCTGATTCAAAAACGTTTTTTCAATGGTCGTGGGTTCAGGATTGATAGCGCGGATGATCCCGTACTCATCAATGGCAAGCGTAATCGGGATCACCTCAACACCCAACAGGTTCAGCGAATCTACCAGAATTGGCCAGTTCATCTGCTTCCACTGCATGAACAGGCGTGCCCGATCAGGATGCTGTTCCTCGATGATCCCGATCATCTTCACCCTGCCCTGCTGTTGCAGCCTCTTCGTTGCCTCGTGCCACCCGGGCACGTGTTTACGACAGCCTGCTCACCAGGAGGCAAAAATCTGCAAGATGAGCTTCTGGCCTCGAAGCTGAGCCAATGACACAGGGCTGCCGTCTTCGAGCGTCGGCAAGGCCAAATCGGGAAAAGCCTGTCCGACTTCAAATCCAGCAGACTCGGGTTTGGCTGAAGTAGATTGTGCCATAAGCAGAATTGTCAATATTGAAATGAGTTGGGAACGTCGCAACCGAATGTCCCTTTCTCGTCCTAAACCGTTCCGTGAATGGACTGCACTGGTGACTCTATCGAAAATGATGCTGTTCCCAAATTCGAATTAAGCAACAGTAGCAATTGGCTTAACTGCTCTTTTACCCTACTACCCATCCAATGAACTTGTAGCTCTGGGCGTCTCAACGTCTCCGATCACTCAGCATTTTGGATGCTGCCCGGGCTAGCGAGTCCAATTGAACCATTGTCTCATTAATTTAGCTACGAAAGGAGTCAAGCGCGTCCGGCTGTACGCATCGGCAGCCTTGCGTATAGCCTCAGCTTGGGTTGGATAGGGGTGAACGACGCTCGAGAGACTTCCCAATCCGATGTTACGAACCATTGCCAGGGTAATTTCACTGATCATCTCTCCCGCATGACGGGCCACGATCGTGGCGCCCAGGATCTTGTCAGTTCCCTTTCGCACGTGAATCTTCACGAACCCTTCATCTTCGCCGTCAATGACAGCCCGGTCCACCTCGCTCATAGATACGGAGAACGTGTCAATGGAGATGCCTTTTTTGGCTGCGCTCTTTGCGTGCAGCCCGACGTGCGCGATTTCAGGATCGGTGTAAGTACACCAGGGGACTGTCAGTGCACTCACCTTTTTCCTCCCCAGAAAAAGCGCATTTTGAATGACGATTCGGGCAGCGGCGTCAGCGGCGTGTGTGAATTTCAAAGGGAGACAGATATCACCTGCGGCATAGATTCGTGGGTTGGTCGTCTGTAACCGATCATTGACCCACACACCCTTCTGGCGATCATACTGCACACCCACTGATTCCAGGTTCAGGTTTTCCACGTTGGGCGCTCGACCAGCTCCCACAAGGATCTCGTCAATTTCCACGATTTCTTCATGATTGCCGGATTTCAAGTAGAGTCGCTTGGATCGGCCATTTCGAGTGACCTTTTCGAGTTGGGCGTTCAGGCTAAGACTGACTCCTTCCCTTCGGAGAACTCTTTCTACCACTTCAGCTGCATCCTGATCTTCACGAATCAACACTTGGGGAGCCCTTTGAACCAGGGTAACCTGCGAACCCAGGCGACGGAAGGCCTGTGCCAATTCACAGCCAATAGGTCCCCCCCCGATGACTGCCAACCGGGGCGGGCAAGCAGTCAGCGAGAATACACTTTCATTGGTCAGATAGCCTGCGTCGGCTAAGCCCTCAATGGATGGAGCTACCGCGCGGGCACCTGTCGCAATGACAGCTTTCTTAAAACGCAAGGTCTTCCCTTCGACCCCAACCGTGCCAAGCCCGGTGAACTGCGCTTCTCCGAGAAAGACATCCACGCCTGAGCGCTGGAACCGTTGGACGGAATCATGGGAGCTGATACCGGAGCGAAGCCGGCGCATACGCTCCATAACAACCGCAAAATCGCTCTCGATTCCGTTTGGGGACAATACGCCAAATCGAGAGGAGTCTCGGAGATCAGCAACAGCCCTAGATGACCGAATAATAGCCTTGGAAGGCACGCAGCCAACATTAAGGCAATCGCCACCCATGAGGTGACGTTCCACCAAAGCCACTTTGGCCCCCAAGCCAGCCGCTCCAGCGGCGGTCACCAGGCCCGCCGTGCCAGCTCCAATGACGACAAGGTTATACATGGCGGCAGGCTTCGGATTTTTCCACTCTGTTGGATGCACGTTGGATAACAGAACCTGGTTGTACTGGTCATCCGGAAAAACTTTGCCATACCCTTCATTGATCATAATTGAGCCTCTGTACATAATCATGACGACCTGAACCCGTGACGACTTTCCTATGCCTTGAGCTGTCTTCTGGCGAATCGGACAATCACCGTCAGCAAAACGCCAAGGATGGCCATACCTGCAAACAATTTCCAGGGTGTGGAAGACCTGGAAAGAGTTCGAGTAAAAGCATCTCCCCCCATCACGAATACAGCGGTGCCGGGCAGCATACAAAGCCAGGACCAGAACACATAGGTTTTGAATGGAATGCGAGTAAGCCCGAAACCATAATTCAGCAAGTTGAACGGGAACAAAGGAACAAGTCTAGTCAGCGCCACAATTATAGCCCCCCGTTGTTCGGTAAGCTGGTCGAGCTGCCGAAACCTTTCATTTCTGGAGAGCCAGCGGGAGACCGTCTCACGCGCGAAATAACGGGAGATCAGAAATGCCAGGCTGGCGCCCAAAGTGGATCCCAAACTGACGATGACGACTCCCAAGAGTGAACCGAAAAGTACACCTGCCGTTACGGTCAGCGCGGATCCTGGGACTGCGGCCACTACCGCCAGAGCGTAAAGGAAAACAAAAACGACAGGGCCAAAAACCCCAAGCGATTCGATCCAGGAGCGCAAGTCACCCAGCCGCTGGCCTATCCCAGAGGCCCGAGCCAGAAACACGACGAGTCCCAAAACCGCTAGAAGCACTACCGGCTTCCACCACTTTGATATGGCTGTTGAAGTTGCTGGAATCTGAGTTTCCTCCGAGTTTCGGGCTATTCTTTTGGTTTCAGTAAGCTGATTATGAGATCCGCTCCACCGGCGGCTGTTCGTTTAAGGACCAGTCGTATCCCAGGTATTGGATCTGATATTTGGCCTTGGTTAAGTACTCCCGACCAGCCTCGTCAAGAGATCGGCTGACAAAGTTCAATACTGCTCTTTCAGTGCGACTGTGGTCGAGGAATCTCTCTTCAGTTCCGTAGCTCTTGACGAAATCCTCCCCATACCAGTCAAAAATAGGAGATAGCAAAACCTGGCCTTGGCTACGATCGATCTGAAACTTCTGGGGGTCCGCTAGAAACCGATGGGCTTGGTCGTTCAGTTGTTCATCAAGCCTATCTCCTGTGAAAGGCTCATTCCGAAGAGGCGGGCACCCCATGGAAGCACAGACGAGGGCAACATGAATACGAGGTTCGCTGAATTTCGCCCGAAGGATTTCGTGCTCAATCTCGTTGAGCGTTACTGGCTTGCCCATCACCGGAAACTGCAGCTTGTCCCAGACTCCTGCAATTTGCCGGATGCTGTTTTTCGGAAAAAGGACAGATCCAAACAACGACGTGCTGATCGGATAGTGATCAATAATCGCCTTCAGGGTTGCAGCATTGTACGCATTAATCCAAAAGGCGATTTTTTCTTTCTCATTCCAAGTTTCATAGACCTTCGGGTCGACCCAGTCTAATTGGCGAACAAAAGCCGCTAACTTCTCTGGGCGGTTTTTTATTAAGTAGTACGGGACCCTCCCACGATTATCTACATAGGTACTGAGGAGTTCTGCATAGTCCCCGTAAGAGAAAGGAGTGGCGCTCTTCTCTTTCGTTTTCATGTCACTGGGGGGTGATTTGGGCTTGGTCTTTAGCAAAAACACGCCGGCCATCCCAACCAGAATGACCAATCCAGAAATGATTCCGATGTTCCTAATGCTTAAAATGATTTCTCCTGTTCACCAGTCCAAAATCGGCGAGAAAGAATCCAGGACATGAGATGAGAAGGGTAGCTAGCAGCAACTCCGCAGAGATTCTTTTTGGAAAACCTCTTTCTTTCATACTTTATTTCCTCAAGTTCTTCGGTAACGGAAGTGAAGTCTTGAACTCCACCGGTTGACCTGGCTGTCTGCCGTTGTAACCCCGGGAGATGATGGCTGGCGAAACACCCAGGTAATAAGCGGCGATAGCCGCCTGATTGATAAATGTCGTTTTGAAGATCCCTACAGTTAACCACCTACGTGCTGAACTCAGAACTCGTGCCGGGGCTAAAATGATCTTACCCTTTCGGCGCAACCGGCTCATCATTTCCAGGTCTTCCATGATAGGAAGATCCGAGAATCCGCCCAGATTGTGAAACTGGTCTGCGCAGAGGAAGATCCCCTGGTCTCCATAAGGCATCCCCAGCCACTTGGATCGCCAGTTGGCCAAATGTTCAATAATCCGCAATCCCCAGGGGCTGGCATCGAGGCCCAAGCGGAACGCTCCCGCAACAACCCCGGGCTGTGTCAGTGTCTTTCGAACCAGCATATCGTATCCGTCCGGCAGGATCGTGTCGGCGTGAAGAAACAGTAATATCTCTCCGGCTGCGGCAGCAGCTCCAGCATTCATCTGATTTGCCCGGCCGGGCAAAGAAGTCAAAACCTTGGCGCCCTGGCCTAATGCCTGCTCTACCGTTCCGTCCTGACTTCCCCCGTCCACGACGATGAGTTCCACACGGCTGGCGTTTTGGGCGCTTTCAAGAGTACGCCCAATTCGCACCGCTTCATTTAGCGCCGGGATGATTACTGAGATGAGCGACGGATTAGGTACCCAGCACTTCCACGATTCCGGCCTTTCGCGCCGCTTCGAAGCAGTCAACGCAGCGAGAAAAATGGTAGTTAATATCTTTGTACCAGCGCCGACGACACCCCGAACGCTTCCAGAAATCTTGGATTTTCCGATGCGCTTCCGGTAGCTCACGGGCACTTCTTGGATGCGAACTCCCTGACGAGCAGCCTTGATCTGCATCTCGACAGTCCACCCGTACCCACGATCTTTCATGCCGAGTTCTGCAAGCGTTGCGGCTCGAACCGCCCGGAAGGGGCCCAGGTCCGTATAGCTAACTCTCCAGAAAAGCCGGATGAGCCGACAAGCCAACCTGTTTCCAAAACGCTGCTGGAGAGTGAGTGCGCCCGTCTCGCGTTGACCGAGAGTACGTGAGCCGATCACCATATCCGCCTCCCCATGAAGAATAGGGTCGATGAGATGCTGCATTTCTTCAGGATAGTCACTGAAGTCGGCATCTATAAAAACAATGACTTCGGGATTATCCAGGGCTGCGATCCCCGCCAGACAGGCTGAGCCATATCCTCTGCACATTTCAGAGATGACACGTGCGCCAGCGGCGCGGGCCACATCGGCAGTCCGATCGTTAGAGCCATTGTCGGCGACAATCACTTCATCGACCCAGCCAGGAATCGCCCGGAGTACCTTAGCGATTGAAGACTCTTCGTTGAATGCAGGAATAACTACGGAGATTCGCTTCTGCTCTTTCATTTTAGGCAGCCATCTGAACTATGGCAGCAGGTTGTCGAAGCTTCCGATGGACCCGCCACTCATGAACCATGAGAATCCATACAGGCACGAACTCAAGCCAGACCACTCTATAATCAAAAAGTTCTACTTGATCTCTGGCACTGAAGTAAAAGCGCAGGTAGTAAAGGGAAAGTAGAGGAGTTAGCAACAGCAACGAGCGCCGAGGAAAAAGGGTTAAGAATGGCAGTAACCAGATATAGTACCAGGGAAACTGGGCCGGACTCATCAGGAACAATGCCGCTACCACCAAAAGGAGCCTCCTGCACAATTCCATTACATCAGCAGAGCGCCGACGGAACAGCCACCCGACGAACAAAACCAGAATTCCTCCAAAGAGTATTCGAGTAACAAACTCGCCTGCTGCCGTGGCTACTCCAGTCATCTTGACCACAGTCTGGACGATCCATAGGACCGACATGAACAGCGCATCATTCATTTCCCATCGGGTCCCGTAGGCCCAAAAACCTGAACTCGTATCGAGTCCTGCAAGGCAAACGGGGAGATATAAGAGACCTCCAAGCAGCAGGAAAACAAGCAGCGCCACAATGAATTTTCTGGAGGTGTTGCTTGTGGAAGATAAGATCACTGGCAGTAGCACAATCGGCCAGAGCTTGGTGGCTGTCGCCAGTGCGAGACAAGCAACAGCCCAGACAGAGTTACCACGTATTGCCAGGAATGCTGCCCCAACTACAAATGGAAGGACGATAACATCCATGTGACCCGAGTTGAAAACTTCCTTGATGAGCAGCGGATTCCACCAGTAGACGACGATCCCAAGAACCGGAAGGCCCAGACCCCTCAGTAAGTAACCCAGCATGCTTACAGTGAGAATATCCACTGCCAGTAACAGTAGACGCCAACCGAACAAGGTCCATGGCTGCATCCAATGAGCTATAGCAAAGAAAAGCTGAGCGACTGGCGGGTAGACTGAACGCAGCTGAGGATGGTTAACTTTTTCTAGTAGCCCCCCTGAATCCGTAGCTACTTTGGCAAACCGGGCTGGCAATACCCCTTTGAGGGGGTCGCCTTCGAGGACCTGCTCCGGAGAAAAGGAGTAAGGGTTGAGTCCTCGGGCCGTCACAGCTCCATCCCACAGGTAACGGTAATAGTCATCCTCGAGGATTGGCGTTGAACTCATTGCCATGGTCCGGAATACGAGGCCCACCCCTAGAATCCAAATCACTAATAGGCTACTGCTAGTTGAGACCTCAAGCTTGTAGATGGCGACTAAGTAAAGACCGCCGGCTAGAAACTGGATAACCACGAAAGCAAGAATGGGCTGAGAGAGTAGCTCCCGTCCGCTGTTAAATTCACCGGAGATGGAAGACAGACAGAGTTGAAGCCCGATCAGTGCCAGGCCGATCAACCCCCACCCCAATACGTTGCGTGACCTCTGGGAAAAGTAGGTTTTGGAAGGGTTGATGGTCACCGTACTTGTATAAGGTAAAGATATCAATTGCTCCCCGCCGGTTCCTTTGAATCGGATCCCTTGGGGACAGCCGCTTTGATGGATTCAGGTTCCAAGGTATCTTTCTCATCATCCAACTCTCCAACCATGATGACCTTATCTCCCTTGTTGTACTTACTGAGGAGGCCTTCATTCTTGCTGGTTCGTATAAGTCTGAGAATCCTTCCTTCCATTCCGCCCAAATTCTTCCCGTCACCAGCCATGGCTTTCGATACTTTTACCGTCAACTGAGGTGGCTCGTTTTTGGAGCGGGAGCCGAACGGATCACGCAACACACCCAACTCGCCTTCGATAGTCACTTTGGCTAGTTTCTCCGTCTTGCTCGTGCTACCTGAGGTCTGCGCCAAGATGATGTTGATGGTAACTGCCAAAGTCAAAAAAGAACCCCAAGAGAAGGCTTTCAGCTTCCAGCTCATACAATTCCTCCTGTTCGAATTCGATTCCAAGAATATTGCGCCCATAGCAAATCTAGCCGATATCCGTTGGATCAGTTGTCGGGTGGCTGACATTTCTTTATGTTTCGACAGGATCAGCAAACGCAGTGTTTGTCCTAAGCCCGACGCGCTTTTTGGAGGGCCATTTGAATGAGCTCCTCAACATCATTGTCAGATGCCAGAACGCAGATTAATCTTCCATCCTGCCAGAAGGCCATTGTGACGTTGTCCTCTCGATAAATGTAGAGCTGACGCGGCCCCTTTCCGCACGTAAGGGCACCGTCAGGTAATTCCGCTGCATTCCCTGGGAACATTTCACTGAGTAAAAACCGGTTGGCATCTTTCTGATAAATGCACAGCGTGCCTCGACGACCGAGAATCTGATGAAGACTGATACCCACCAGAGGATAGCGCACCATCAAGGGCCCGCTGGCTTCTGGGTGAAACGCAATACCATTTTTAGCGAAGAAACTCTCTACTTCTTTTGCATCGGGAGTCTTCAGTTCCAAACGGAGTTTGGCTCCCTTGTACATCTGAAAATCCCTAGCCACGTCTCGGGGAAAATCCAGAGCACGGCTCCAGTGGAGCAAGAGAACGATAACAATGCTCGCTACAGCGATGCCTGAAAGCAGACTCCAGGTGCGATTCCCCCTCGAATTTCCTCGACAGTGGCTCCGACTGCTTAAAGCCCTACGGTTAAGTAGCGGGAGAACTCCTTTCCCCGGCGTTGCGGCACCCTGCTGGACTGCTACGTGTCGGACACAATGGTGCTTTGTCCAGTGCAGTGCGTTCAGTTCACGTCGGCAGCGCTCACACTTTTCAATATGCCTTTCCATTTCAGCTTGTCTGTAGGAGTCCAGACGGTTGTCGAGCGATAACCGAATTTCCTTCCCAAAGTGCCGACGAATCTCTCGCACTTCAGCCTCTCCCCCAGAATCCACAACCTGCAACCGCGCCGCCCTCTAACTAACCACTAAAAGCATAACATTGGGTAAGATAAAGTTTGTCAGGAGGGCGACAATTTCTGAATTTTTAAATCATCGAGAAACATTTCCTACAGGACTCTTGAACCTGTGTGTAAATTGACGCTCTTTCGCCAGCCCTATTAGTCAGCTAAGAGAGGACTGAGACTTCAAGCCCAGTCGATGATTCTCAAATTCGATGCGAAGAAACTATGCAAACGCCAGTAGCTCGTTTAAAATAACATTTTGAAACAAACCGAAACGGACGCGAGCCCGGCAAAACAATTAGCCAATCGCGGGTGACGCATGCAACCAACAAAGCTGTGGTATATCGAGCGACTGAATTTGTTTAAGGGGATTCAGCAACGAGACAAAGAGGAACTGGTCCGTATCTCTCTCATGGAAAAGAAGCCCAAGGGAAGTTTTGTTTACCTCCCCTCTGATCCCGCTAATTCTGTCTTTCTGCTTAAAGAAGGGCACGTTCGCATTTCCCGAATAACTGAGGATGGAAGGGAGATCACATTGACCATGCTTTCTCCAGGCGAGATCTTCGGCGAGGTTGCGCTTGTGGACGATAGTCCTCGCGACCATGTGGCTCAAGCTATCGACGAGGTACTCCTGTGCGAATTTAAGAAGCGAGACTTTGAGAGCTTTGTTCAGTCCAGACCCGATCTAGCCTTTCGAATCATCAAGCTCATTGGACTTCGATTTCGCACCATGGAAACCCGAGTCGTCGACCTGATTTGCAAGGATGTCACCACCCGTGTTTGTGAATTACTCATGAGTTTGGCTGACAAGGAGCGCAAGTCCTCCGAAGCTAGTAAAGATCAAAAAATCCGACTAACTCACCAGGACATTGCTAGCCTTGTTGGCGTTTCCAGGCAGACCACCACCGAGACGTTGGATCGCATAAAATCGAAAGGGTTCATCGATTTGGGCCATCGTTCAATTGTGATCAAAGATCGAGTTGGACTGGAGTCTCTCGCCCGCGCCAGAGCTGCATCGAGATCAGGAAACTGACCCGCCAATTTGAAGACAATATGCGATCGTCAAGCCTGCGATTCCGCGACCTAAAATGAGAAGTCACATATTCCGATCGCCGCGAGCCAGACCTGCGCATTGCTATTTTGCTGAGAGCAATTGAGACATCACTTTCAAATCCGTCGTCGGCAGCTTGCACACATAGTCTTCGCAAACGTATGCCGTCGCCTTGCCTCCAATCATCCTAATGGATTTTATGAAGTCAATCTTCTCGGAGAAGAACTTGCTCCCCTCGGTCTGGTCCGCCAGGATCAAGACCTTGTTGGGAAGAAAGTGACTATGAACTTCTTGCAGCATGGCACGAGTGTCTGGCGAATCCTTCTGTCCTGCAATCACGACTTGCTTGGGTGTGCGCAACTGAAAGTCGAGGGCTACCAACATCTGGGGCAGGCCGAACGGCATTGAGCGGAGCTGTGAAGCATAGGCCCGCAGTGTCTGCTGTCCCCTTTTCTGCCATTCGCTTGAGCCGAACAGATGCCCCAAGCGGAGGAGGTTCAGGGCGGCCACGGAATTTGGCGCCGGTTCAGCCCCGTCATAATCCTCTTTCGTTCTCAGCAGAATGGTGGGGTCTTTTCCAGCGGTATCAAAGTAACCTCCATTCTTCGGATCCCAGAAAAGAGCGTCCTGGGTGTTTTGAAGTTCCATGGCCCAGACCAGCCACCGTGTTTCGAATGATGTCTCATAGAGATCAATCAATCCCTGAATCAGGAAAGTGTAATCGCTGAGAATTCCCCCGGCCTTGCCGGCTCCCTGCCGGTAAAACCGGCGTACGGTATGATCCTTGGACTCATAGATTTCCGCTTGGAGAAAGGTGGCCGCTGCCTTGGCCTCTTGCAAGTAGTGAGGATCATTCAGGATTTGGCTGGCCCTGGCAAACGCTGAGATCATGAGTCCGTTCCAGGCAGTGACGATCTTGTCATCAAGCTGAGGACGAGGACGGCGGGAGCGGTATTCGAACAATTTCCGTCGACTGTCTTCCAGAAGCTGCCGAGCCTCGGTTTCAGAGAGAGTGTACTGCTTGGCTGTTTCGGAGATCGATTGATGTTCAGCCAGGATGTTCTGACCGGCAAATTCAGCATGAGCATCACTGTCTGCTGGAGCGTTTCCTTTGGCTTCCACGCTATACTGAGTGCAGAAAATCTGGGCCTCTTTCTCACTCAGGGTTTTGGTAATCTGCTCGTAGGTCCAGATGTAGAAGGCGCCTTCTGCACGCTTCGGACTGCCAAGGGCAATCAGGCTGTCGGCATCTTCGGCCGAATAGAAACCGCCTCGAGAATCTCGCAAGTCACGCGCGACGTACTGTAGAATGTCTCGAGCGATCCCGGCAAAGAAAGTGTCTTTCGTGATCTGATACGCGTTAAGATAAGCGACAACCAGTTGCGCCTGATCATAAAGCATCTTTTCAAAATGAGGGACATGCCAGTACGCATCTACGGAATATCGATGGAAGCCTCCACCCAGATGATCATGGATGCCGCCTTCAACCATTTTTCTTAGGGTGAGCAGGCTCATCTTCAGGGCGCTCTGACCAATCTCAGAATCTGGGCCTTCTCTCGCGTAGTCACTAAAGAGAAAATAAAGACTCACAGGCCGTGGAAATTTCGGGGCAGCGCCAAATCCTCCCCATTTTTTGTCAAACTCAGTGGCCATTTGGTGATAAGCCGACAGAATGGCTTGTTCGTCCAGTTCGCCCTTGTCGGCAATCACTTTCGCATCCTTTTGTAACTGACGAATGACATCTTCAGCCTGTCTGTGGATCTGCTCCCCATTCTTGTTCCAGGTCTCAGCGATTCGGAGCAATAGAGAATGTAATCCCGGCCGCCCCCAACGGTCCTCTGGAGGATAATAGGTGCCTCCCACAAACGGCTTCAAGTCCGGGGTGAGCCAGACATTCATTGGCCACCCGCCACCTCCCGTCGTCGCCTCAACAAAAGTCATATAGACCCGATCCACGTCCGGACGCTCTTCCCGATCGACTTTGATGCTTACAAAGTGCTCGTTGAGGATTCTTGCAATCTCAGGATTACTAAAGGACTCCTCTTCCATCACATGGCACCAGTGACACGTCGAGTAACCCACCGAGAGGAATATCGGCTTGTTCTCTTTACGAGCTTTGTCAAAAGCTTCCTTCCCCCAGGGATACCAATCCACTGGATTGTGTGCATGCTGAAGAAGATAGGGTGATTTTTCGTGGATGAGCCGATTGGTATAAGTGGCGTGGCTATTTAAGGTGGGATCTTTTGTTTGAGACGACTCCATCAGGTGACCTCGGAAAAGTTGAAAAGCTGTGACAAGCAAAAATACTCTCAAGACTACCTGTGAGAAGTTCTTGTTCATTTGACCCTTATTAGGTCCGCTTTCACGCTTACTCACTTGAGAGCCTCCCTGTTCACCTCAAAATCTCGCTTTTTCGTTGCTGGAGAAGTGCACGATCCAACTCGGCCGGGCGGATTTGGCGCGATGTCCGACCTGCTAGACAATTTCGGAGTTTCCAACCAACTCGAACCCTAGTATACAGGCTGTCTTGCATTTTGAGTTGCTGTTGACTGTCAATTCTGGGAAGAGTTGGAGCCCGCCGCGAATGCAGCTTTCCAAGTACCCAACAAATTCGTCCGCCTTACGAGAGTGAGCTCATGGCTTACATATGAATCCATCATCTCCAGAACCTCACTACGATCTATTTCCCATTTCAACTGTACTGTCTATTCCTGAGGGCGGGCAGGAGATACAGTTAAGGGTTCGACGGGGAAGCCGCCTACACGCCAAGCCTCAAATCCGCCCGCAAGAGGCCGGACCTTGGAGATGCCTCGCCCCCGCAACTCAAGTGCGACGTGAGCACTGGTAGCTTCGTTGGGGCAGCTGCAATAAAGGATGATGTCGCGGTCGCGAGGGATGTCGTGATGACGCTGACCGAGATCTTCCGGAAAGAGTTGGAAGGCGCCAGGAATCTTCATCGGAGCAATTTCGAGGTCGAATTGGTGGCGCAAGTCGGCCACAAAGGGCTGTTCGCCTGTTTCTATCCTACGCATCAATTCCTCAGGACTAATGCGCGCCATGCGAATCTGATGCAGGAACTTTCGGCGCTCTGCATACTTCCGGATCAGGTAGAAAGCCAGTCCGCAGCACAGAAGGACAAATAAGCCAACTCCAAATCGGGCAGCATAGAGAGCAATGTTCTCCAATTGCGTCCGAAACAGGTAGCCGGCTCCTACAAATGATCCCGCCCACGTGAGCGCGCCGGCTGCATCCCAAAGCAGGAAGCGAACAAACGACATTCTGCTCATTGCCGCCAGCGGGGGCGCAGCCGTGCTGAGACCAGGAACAAACTTTGCGAACAGCAGAAGGCGTGCGCCATAGTGTTGAAAGGCGGTTTGGGTTCGGCGAACGCACGAATCAGGCTCCAGTGTTACGCGGCAGAGCAGGTTGAGCACGGAGCGCCCGCGGAATCGTCCTAGCGCATACCAGAACCCGTCTCCAGTAACTGCCGCAGCCACTGCCACGAGAACGACAGGCAACAGTGGGAAGCGGCCCAGCCCTGCCAGCGCCCCCATGGCTAGCAATACCGGGACAGCCGGAATTGGCAGGCCGACCTGCTCGGCAAGAACCAGCACAAATAGGACTGCGTAACCATAACGTATCAGAAACTGAAGAATGTCGTTCATCGCGGTTCTACGCTTCCTCTGGGCGGTTCATGCGATTCTTGCTCCGATTTCTGCTTCCCAAAACCGTTCGCTTTCAAGCAGCCTTTTCGAACCGCTCTAACTTTTTCTGACGCACTCCCTTAAGTTCATCCGTGGACTCTAAATCTTCTGGCGGACGCGTCCAGTTTCCCTGCTTATTAAATCGTGACTCAAAAGCTTCGTAAATCGGGTCGTTTGCTGCTCCCTTTAACGCTCACACCGGTACTCTAGAACCTTGCGGTGAAGGATGTTGAAAAGCCACCTCCTGATTCGCAACCGTCCCTGAAAGTGATTTTGAGTCTCTTGAAGAGGCATGGAAACATCCTGCACTAAATCATTGCCTCCTTTTCATAGGTTCCTGTTGCCAACCAAGCAACAAGAAAGAAAAGGGGGATATTCCCCTCTATTCACCCGCGTTCCAGCTTACGACGAACTTTGGCAGGATGTTTGTCAGAAACACGACAATCAGGCTGGATTTCTATCCATTGTAAATCTCGGCCCGCAGTAAGGGAGTTCGGGTTGGGTAAGGGCGTGGGCCTCCATAATAGAGGCGATGGGTACGGATGCTTTAGACACGCATATCAACCTGGGGTATTACAACATAGTTGTGATCTACTGATCGATTTCGGTATTCGCTTTCTCGCCAGATCCTTTCCAAATCTGGTTTACCTGATGCTGGCCTCGGGGGCGTTGCTGGGGCTTTCATTTTCCGTCATGATTCTGGTTCCTCTTTATGACATTTGGATCAAGCGGCAATAAGGATTATCTATAGAAACAGGCGGAAGAAAGTTGAAACACTGGAGGGCACTTCAGATCCTGTTAGTGCATTTCAATCTGCCATGTTTGAAGGAACTTGCGGGTTCGTGGAAAATGCTCGAAATCCTTAGCAGCGACCCGTAATTCTGCCAGGTCTTCCGGAGTGTCGATGTCGCGCTCAAGGGAAAGAGTCGCGGCGCCGAGACCCTCTCGTAAGATTATTCGCTGCGTCTGCTCCATCACTTTAGAACTAGACCAGGTGATGCCCTGAAAGAGAACTGGAATTGGCCGCGTGAGGCCGATGAGATAGTATCCTCCATCCGTGCTCGGCCCTAGGACTATCGGATTGTACTTAAGCAGCGCAAACGCTTTTTGCAATAGAGTGGGGGTAAGAGCGGGCAAGTCGGTGCCAATTATAACCGTGGGACCCAGGCTGTCCCGGAAAACCTGACGGGTTGCGTGAATTAGTCGTTCGCCCAAGTCTTCACCTTCCTGTGCAAACCACTCGACTTCACTGGCCAACCAAGAAGGGTCCGGGAAAGCTTCGTGAGCCTGGTAGGCCACTTTCACGGAAAAGAAAAGGAGTTGCTGGGCCACCTGCATGGTATCCAGAGCCATAGCTCGGAACATCTCTAAGGCCCCTTTTGCCCCCAATGCCGGAATAAGGCGGGTCTTAACCTGACCGGCCACGGGAGCTTTGACGAAAACCAGGATCGTGCCGTTTACCATATCTAGCCCTCAAATATCGCCAATAACTCCTTCTGTCCTGCATGGAAGGAACCGCGTAAGGTGTCGATATTCTTGGCGTGCGAGGCGCGATGATAATGGAATCAACATTCTTGGTCTGGATCGGCCCTAAGAACGTGGGACAGATTCCAAAACCAGAATGAGTTCCGTCCAATAATAGCGCCGCTGTCCGTTCCGAGATCCATGGCCTTTAGTCCCGCCGGGGACCCCGATCCCAAGATGCGTCGAGGGGCCGGCACGAAGTGTCGCAGAGACTCAACTGAAACATCAACTCGCTTGGCTCGGCACAGTTTCGGAGTATACAGCTTTATACGAAGGTCAACGATCAACAGGAACGCCTTTGCAAGTTGCATTCCAGATGAGTTTCGGCTGGAGCCCGATGACGGCCGAGAGTTTTCCGTTAATCGCAAGTGCTGCGTCAACCTCTCCGACTTGGTCGGAGGCTTGCAAGAGGGATAGGCGGGATGTCATTTCGACTCGGCACCGACCCGACTGATTGGAAGCTCCGCCCCAGTCTTTGGTCCAATGAGCGAGGCTCCAACGTAAGCCTCGGAAATCTTCTGAGAATCTCACTCTTGAGGGTACTGGGAACCTCGTGAGGCAATTTCTCTTGGAAACCTTCGTTCGTTTTCACAAAAAGCTTGCAAGTCTCACTCTCGCCATCCCTCTGCTGCACAACAACCCATTGGGCTCTGACCCCAGGTTTGATCTCGTAGACTTCAATTCGCAATTGGGCAATTGGCAGCAAGACGTTGTGCAGATATTGAGCTCGGCATGGGCCATCAGAAAAAAATGAAAAGCGGAAGTCGTCTCCACTCCAGTGGAACCTGCAATCTCTCAATTCCATGACGTCTGCCCCCTCATACATTCTCAGGAAACACCTTCCAAGCCAGTGATCATTTGTGACTCTCGGTAAAGGTGGGGTCCAGTTTTCATGCTGCACACTCTCTGGGTTTCTGTTTCCTGTAACTTACTAATAAAACCTTTTCTGTAATCAACGCGACAATTGGAATCATTTACCAGGAGAAGACACCACCTCCTGGCAACGCCCAGAGATCCGGCCCGCGGCAGACTTGCTCGAACTGAATACGCCGCAACCACTGGGTGGCGCCCACCCCAGAAGGATGCCCAAAACGACTCCGTAAGCAATATGAGCTAATACGACGGTCAACACGAAGGGCGGGCCGAAGTCGTGCCCGAAGAATCCCCCACCGAGGCTTTCGACCACGGGGCTGGCAAGAAATCAATTCCGATCAGCACACCAGCCATAGATCGCGGCCCAAGTCTTGAACCGGCGGAGACTTAATCCCTCCATGATCACCGAAAACAGGATTCCAAAGCTCGCTCCGTTCCAGAAATGATAGGTAAACCCAGCCACGTTCGAGGCCGTGGAGGGTCCTGCAGCAAAACGGTCCAACAGCAACACTCCCATTAACTCAGGAAGGTTCCCCGGCATGAACCCCAGCCGGAATCCCGGATAGCGGATGGCCTCCAGAGCCAATGTCGCGAGTGCGCCAGCCCCAGCGCCGCGCCAGACTGCTCCCGCAAGACGGGTATTACCACGCAGTTGATGCCACAACGACATCGCCAACAGGAGAGCTGCTGCTGGTAACATGAGCATCAAAGCAAGGTCCTTCATCGTGGCATAGCCTGCCTGAGCGGCCGGGGAAGGCGTGGGGGCTACTGCCGCCAGGGCTATTATCGGAATCGCGGTAATCAAGAACTTCAGATCTCGTTGAAGCATGGACACCTCTATATATCGGATGGAGTGAGGGGTACGTCGTACCCCTCGCACACTCGGATCACTGAGCAGCCATATTTGCCAGGCCCTCGACCTTCTCATCAAGCATCTTCGCGACCATCCCAATCTTCTCGCTGGAGAACTGCCCCAACAAGGAAGACGGCCTGTCGTAAGCGATAAACGTATTCCCGCTGCCGTCAGCGTATACGAAAAGCCTGAGAGGGATGTAGAGTCCGACGCCGTGGTTCTGCTCAAAGAGTTGCTTGCCAACATTGGGATTGCCGATCAGAAAAAGCTTCGCCTTTAAAGAGAGACCTGTCATTGAGAGCATTTTGCCTTGGTCGACTTCGGCCATCACCATCATGCCGTTCTTGGACACCAGTGACATGACAGCCTTGGTTACATCATCGAACGATCGGGCCGATTGAACTGTCACATGATCGCCTTGGAATGCCGCGTCGGCTCCACGCACGGAGGCTGGAAGGAGCATCAAGGCTGACATCGCGATGCTGAGAGAGAGACTAGAGATTTTGGTTTTGAGTTTCATTGATTATCCTCGCTTTGTTTGATTTGGTTTTCGCCGGAGGTCTTTTTCCGGCTTTTGCAGGATGAGTGTCGCGAGGGCAAGAATTCTTACACTCGGGAGCATGGAAATCTAGCTGTCACGACCGCGAAGGCGCTCAATAGGAATAAGAGTCATTATAGTGAGAGCGCTTGTTCTTCTAGCTGGAATCTTGCCGGTTGCTGGCTTCCCGAAAATTTCTCCTGAGGAATCTCTGCTGAAACGTGAGAGTTAGGAGCAGACCAAGGGAATCCAGAAGTGGCGCCCGAAGGAGTGGTTTATAGCCGAGACCCATGCGAAGGTATGTTCCTGCGGGAATTCTAAGGTCTGCCAGAAATAACCTACCTGCTTCCCCAGAAAGAAGCCCCGTCTTTGGCAAGAGCAAGGGTTAGCGTCCATTGAGCTTTGATAAAGACCCCTGCAGTCCTGCCAGTCGTGGCATGCACGCCGTTTTGGGGGAATTTTTTCGGGGATCGCTTAACGCTCGCAAAAAAGGACCGCCAGGGCCGACATGGGAAAGGACAGAAACCTCATCTTTAATGGAGACGGGTATACGTGTCACGAATGCGCCAACTACTCGGCGAAACAAATTGCAGATTAAATACAGCGGGAGCCACCCGATTAGGCACCCGCTGACCAAGAACCGGCTCTTTGGATGTGAAACCTCATGGCACCCTAGAAGCCGATCCTTAAGACCTGCCAAGGTATTCAGCATACCCTGGACTGAGTTTTTTGTTTGTCAGCCATCTGACAAATTTTTTTTATTATTTCGGAGAAGGTCAATGACTTTGAGATTCCTTCCAAAGGAATTTAATGCAGCGATCGATTACTCTGGCTCTTCGGTTTCGGAGGGTTAATCCGGGATGTACACCTCGTACTCGCCAAAGCGTAACGCTCACAGAGCTGGGGAGGGAATCGAGCTCGGTGTGTCTTGAAAGGAATCCTGTGGAAATTTTGTCGAAGAAATTATTGATCAATTCAACTATCTCTAGTGAAGATAGCCAGTGGAAGGGTTAAACATTTTATAGGATTTTGTCAGCGGTTTTTGTCGGTGAGATTGCGCAATAGTCTAGCTTCGAGGGATTCCTCAGACCCTTCGCTTTTATTTTCGTCCTCAGGTACGAAAGAAATCTTGCGGCTAGCCGATCGTAATTGGTTGATCTGTTTTGCAAAGCGCGAGCAGTGCCGGCACATCCAAATATGGAGAGTGACCTCAATTCGTTTGATAAACCCCATTTGGGAAAGCTGGTCAGAGGTCAGCAGCTTGGCGACTTCTTTGCAGCAAATCATTTTGCTTTCCTCCATCCTCGGGCTTCAATGCAATCCCGGAGCCTGTTACGGGCTCGGTGGATTAGTACTGACAGATTAGTGACGCTAATATCCAAAATCTTACATATCTCGGAAGTTTCAAATTCTTCCATTTCTCTCAAGACGAAGACCTCTCGCTGCACGGCAGGAAGACCTTCCATGCATCGTCGAATCGCCTCGCCAATCTCTTTGGATTCCATTAATCGCTGTAAATCTTCCGGCGGACGCGTCCAGTTTCCTTGCTTATCAAATCGTGACTCAAAAACCTCGTCAATTGGGTCGTTTTGCTGTTCCCTGTAGCGCTCCCGCCACCTTTCCAGTCCCTTACGATGAAGGATGCCGAAAAGCCAGGTTCTGATTTGCGATCGCCCCTGAAAGTGATCGAGGGTCTCTAGAAAAGTCGTGAATACATCTTGCACCAGATC
This sequence comes from Terriglobia bacterium, assembly GCA_046331665.1. Lineage (GTDB taxonomy): Bacteria > Acidobacteriota > Terriglobia > Versatilivoradales > Versatilivoraceae > CAWBAT01. The sequence continues at coordinate 65,384 of JAXLQK010000022.1, forward strand.
GTTAGCTTCCTCTTCATGAAAACCCATTCCACGGGCGGCCCGATAAAGAGGACGGGTATGTTCACCGACTACCGCAGCCAGAGTATGAGGCTCCTTACTCCGGAGCTGATTTAGGAGCTCAGCCTGTGATCCGTGCATTGAGGATGTGACTGTTTCCGATCTTCTTGCGCTATTTGACAAACCCACCTGAACTTTCCCAATGAAACCAATGAGCCACTTGGTTACCCTAATGGCATTAATTCCAGCAAATAGGCTCCTTTTCCACCTTGCAACTCTGCTTGAGATAGCTTGACATGTATCCTACGCCCCGTCATGTGAGACCCCCCAGAGCAAGAACATGAGAAGCATTATGTGTCCGACTAAGTAGCTGCCCAAAATGATCATTCGAAAAGCGTCCATGATACTCATGACTAATCACCTCTCAGAAAATTAGCCTCCTGCTTTGATTCTCCTAAAGCGAGCTCTATGTGCAGCCCGTTCATTGAGTAGGTGACGGAGACGATAATTTTCTTACAAGTGAGGGATGGTTTTGTAACTTAACTCTGTGAGCAAGCCCGATTTGAAGTGATAATGGACCATAAGAAAGGACCTGCAACTCTAACCTTTTTGTTTTGTACTTAGCCCATTCGACCGTAAAGAGTCTCTCCGCCCCTTGAGTGCGCCTTCCACAACCCACTGGACGTCTTTCATCTGGTAAGGCGCTACGAGTAGATCATAAGCACCGCGCTCAAGGACATTACACCACAGTCTCTCGTCACCAAAGCGCGTACAAACGATAATTTCCGCAGCCATGCAAATTTGCGCAACATCTTTAAGCACCCTACCCCAGCCTCCTCCCGGCGCCTCCTCATCGGTAAAAACAACCTGTACTTCCGGCTCCGAGCCTAGGAATTGGCGGGCTTGTTCACAACTGCTAACTGAATAAACATCGAAGCCGGATTCTTCAAGCAGACCCAGAAGGGGAAGCATGTAGTCTGAGGCTGAAATTACCAAGGCTCTTGTCATCGACATGACACCTCAATCGATGCACTCATTTCCAAAACCTTATTGACACTCACCCAGCTTAGAGTTGAATTCATTTAAAAATTGTCAACGGGATGACAATCCGACAAGTTTATTCTTGGCTCCTTGTAAGAATTAGCTGCAGCAGCTCACCAACTGTCATGAAACAGGCTGCTCTTTATTGGGAAGGCACAAATGGATAGAAGACTTTGGACACAGTCAACAATAGTGCCAAAAGCCACCGCACACAGATTACTGGAAAATCGAATTGTTCTTTGTGTCGACTGCGATGCTAGCCGGACCTTGGCGCTTGCTTCCTCAGCGAATCTGATTTGCTCTTCATGTGGCTCGCGAAATTGGATGCATATCTCTGTCCATCTTGTTGGCAGTCTTAGAGCGGACGGTTGCAAACTAAATCAAACATACGCAAGCAATTCCCAGAAAAAGTCTTCATATGAAGCAATCCCACTCTGATGAGGATGTTATGCAAATTATCTATGACCCGATCAATAAGGGATTTGAAAGGAAGGAAGTTCCACCACCCTGTGATTTTGAGTTGGATGGACCTGTATTCATGATCGATCAAGTCATCCCTTCTAATTTAGAATGCATTGACGACGTGATTTGCAGGATAGTGGACGCACTGGATCAAAAAGGGTATGTAGCCGCAGATAAATTGAGAGATCTTGATCTTGTCATGCATGAGGCGCTGGCCAATGCCATCATACATGGAAATCGCTGCAGCCGTACCAAGACAGTAAGGCTTGGGGTCGCAATGGGAGAAGATCGCAGTCTGGAAATTGTCGTAAAAGACCTTGGTTCAGGTTTCGATCCGTCCACAATTCCCGAACCCGTGTCAGCTCACCATCTATTGATGGACCGTGGAAGAGGAATCTTTATTATCAGACAGCTCATGGATAATATTCAGTTTCGATTCCGAAACGGCACTGAGATCTACATGAGGCGAAGTTCGTTAAAACAGAGTCCGAAGTAGAGAGCTGCCTCCATTTCGAGGGGCTGCGTCTATCTCAGGGTTGAATTTCTCCTTTCGATCGTTAATGTACATCTTCAGTTCGCAATAAGGCGCCACAAGCTTCCTGGGGATGTGATTGCCCGAATCAAGCCAATCGGACGGGAGCAGTATGAAACTGTTTTGTGGGATTCAATTGCCAATTTGCGATGAATCGATCATCAAAACTTGAATGAAGGATGAATATGGATGGAAACCGATCCCACCTCCCGGTGGTTAAGAATTTGGTATTGGTGGGCGGCGGGCACAGTCACGTCACGGTGCTGAAGGGATTCGGCATGAAGCCGATCCCGGGGGTCGGCTTGACGCTGATTTGCCGCGAGATTCACACACCCTACTCAGGAATGTTGCCCGGCTTGGTGGCGGGACATTACGAGTTTGACAATGCCCACATCGATCTGGCTCCCCTCTCCCGATTTGCTGGAGCGCGGTTATTGCACGATGAAGTTGTGGGTGTTGACTTCGAAAAGAAACGAGTTGTCTGCAGCAACCGCCCACCTGTCGCTTATGATGTGTTATCCATCGACATCGGTTCCGCTCCCATGATGTCCGATATCCCTGGAGCCCCTGAGAACGTCATTCCAGTGAAGCCAATCAGCAGCTTTATCGATCGATGGGAGCGACTGAAGAACCGAGTGCTCAAGGCTCAAGGCAGGCTAAAGCTCGGCGTGGTCGGTGCTGGAGCTGGCGGCGTAGAAATCACTTTGGCTGCTCAATACGCAATTGAATGTATGCTTGAGACGCAGCATGCTCAGGCCGTTCCGGAATTCTATCTTTTCTCCAGCACCGATATCCTTCCTACGCACAATAAGCGAGTAAGAGCCAAGTTTCGTCGGGTCTTGGCGGAGCGCGGCGTACATGTTTATTTGGGTAAGTCGGTCGTTGAAGTGGGAGTACGCTCGTTGCGCTGTGGAGACGGCACTGAGTTCCAGCTTGACGAAATCCTTTGGGTCACGCAAGCAGGCGCCGCTTCCTGGCCCGGAGAGTCTGGAATGGAAGTTGACGCACACGGATTTATCCGGGTGGCAGATACACTTGAGTCCATATCTCATCCGGGGGTATTCGCCGCTGGAGATATTGCTGCCGTTGTGAATCATCCTCGTGAAAAAGCAGGTGTCTTCGCGGTGCGTCAAGGCAAACCATTGGAGAATAACCTCAGACATGCCCTTCTCGGTCGCCCCTTGAAACCTTTCATCCCGCAGAAAAAGTTTCTGAGCCTAATTACCACCGGCGACAAATACGCCATCGCCTCTCGAGGCAACTGGTCGTTAGAGGGTCGTTATGTTTGGAAATTGAAGGACTGGATAGATCGCCGTTTCATGGCAAAGTACAGTGTCTTCCCAGAGCGATCGCAGGAGGATCCTTCCAGGATGCTCGGTGGCCTGGCCAACGAAGACGTCTTGAGAGAAATATCAACTGTCGACATGCGGTGCGGTGGCTGTGGTTCCAAGGTTGGCTCTGAAGTGCTCACTCGAGTTCTAGCTCGTCTCAATTCGAAGAACCGGGAGGATATCCTAATTGGTCTTCATGAGCTGGATGATGCTGCTCTGACTGAGATCCCTGCAGGAAAAGCCTTAGTTCAGACGATAGATTTTTTCCGGACCCTTGTCGACGATCCCTATATCTTTGGCAAGATTGTGGCAAATCATTGTCTTGGAGATATCTATGCCATGGGAGGTGAACCAAAGTCAGCCCTGGCCCTGGCGATCTTGCCCTTCGGGCGTGAGGAAGTGGTCGAGGAAACGCTCGAGCAGATACTCTTCGGCGCGACGGAAGTACTGGATGCAGCCAATACTGCCCTAGTCGGCGGACATACCAGTGAAGGAACAGAACTTGCATTGGGATTTGCCGTCAGTGGCCTTGTGGATCCAAACCATATTCTGCGAAAAGGTGGAATGAGACCGGGAGACCACTTGATTTTGACAAAAGCCTTAGGTACCGGGACACTCTTCGCAGCTCAGATGCGCCTTAAAGCCAAGGGGCGATGGATTGCCTCTGCCATTACGTCGATGATCCAGTCCAATCGACAGGCAGCTGAATGCCTGCAACGGAACCAGGCCACGGCCTGTACTGACGTGACTGGCTTTGGTCTGCTCGGCCATCTGGCCGAAATGACCAAGGCGTCAGTGGTGGATGCGAGACTCTTTTTGAGAGCGGTGCCTGTGCTCAACGGCGCCCGAGAAACCGTAGAGCCGGAATTTTCAGTTCCTTGCAGCCCCAGAACCTGCGCTTGCGCCGCGTGATACGGGATTTTGACCGCGTCTCCAAGGATCCCGACTATCCGTTGATCTTTGATCCACAGACGGCTGGAGGTCTTTTGGCGAGTGTTCCAGCAGCTAGAACTGACCAATGCTTGGCAGAACTCAGGGATCTGGGTTACACCCGTGCAGCCATCGTCGGCGGCGCTGATCCAAAGAGCGAATGTCCGGAGTCTATACAGGTTGAACTTCGATAAAGCACTTAGGATTTCCAAGAAAGGGCGGCCGCTCGTTTCGAAAGGACTGATGCAATCACTTGTGGCGGTTACATTCCGAGTTGCCGGGCCACACATATGCCCTTTGGTCATGCAACTTATTCAAGCACCTGTGTGTCTCGATGAAAGGCCTGCCAAGCAGACCAGAAAATGGTGAAAGCGGTCATCAGATTGCCCTGTGAGTCGTTGATGATAGCGGTCTCAGTCTTTGGATCAAAGTAGACTTGGACCTTTTCTCCTCCGATCTCATCCTCAAATGGGGTTGCCTTTTTTTAGTCTGGAGAAAGGATAAGCCTTCGATACGCCATTCAACTCCAGACCAATGACTCTTTCTTTATTGCGCAGTTTGTTCTTGATGTACTTGGGGACTGGAAACATCAACTCGTCTGACGCATAGTAAGTTTGATAGGGGTTCTGATCGTAGTCTCGCCGGAACCCGGTGTTGAGTGAAAGAACCTGAGTTTCCGGCTGCAGGGTCTTCCAATGCTTCCAGGTTGTCGTTAGGCTTGGGATCATCTCCAGCTTTATTCCGGTAGAAGGGCCGGCAATGGCTTCTTTCGTGACTTGCGACCAAAGGCTCTGAGTCTGGCGATCATAGAGCACCACAGTTGAATTATAAAGCTTGCCCGTCACGCCAAAAGTGAATTGCCTGTCACTGACCAAGGGATCATAAACAACGCCGGCTCCATTCAGGGGACAATAAGAGATAGTAGAGGGTTTACCTCCGATCTCATCATTGACCAGCTCGTGCCAAATCATGACTTTTAGCGGATACGCCTTAGCCTCGCCATTCCGATAGACGCCAATCACCCGATCTTTGTCCTTGAGAAACGCAGCTGCTTCCTTGGCAGTGACAAAACGAGGATGGTCCAAAGCAGGAATGCCGTCCTTTGGTGGCCCGCCATCGAGGATGGCTTCCCTAGGAATGGAGCGCTTCGTGATGTCAAAAGGCGGGAGGCCAGCGCCAGCGCTCAAGAGATCACGGTCCTGGCCAGGGGCAGAAAACTCAACAGCTTCACAGAAAGTCACCAAAAGAGAAACGCCTACCATGAAGCAGAAGATTTTTGGTAACTTCGCCTTCATTTGAGTCGGCCAACCTCACGAGATTCTACACAATATGGTAAACAATGAGATCATGATCGTTTGTCGCCTGCCGGACAATATTCGAAAAATTTCTTTTCAGTGGATAAAAATCAGGGGACGGTGCGTTATAACCAGTGGAGGGACAAATCACGAATGAAACCGCTGCGGTTTCCCCCACGGTTCAGTTCACGTCCGAGCGAAGCAGGCGAATCGGAGGACTTGGTATCACGACTCCTGATTGAGAATCTGAGTTCTCTTTATTCCCTGGCCTACCGTCTGTGCGGAGAACGGAGCCTCGCTGAGGACTTCGTTCAAAATACAGCGCGGAAGGCGCTGGAAGGAGCATCGGTGCTGCGGCACCGGCGGCACCTGCGAGCTTGGTTGTTCAAGATTTTAACCAACATTGCCCGAGACCATTTTCGCCGAAGCAACCGCTGGGAAGAATCGGAGCTTGTGGAGGCGGACTTGACAAGCATGCCAACTGTTTCGACCCTTTCTGATGCGACAACCCATGACGAGTGGAAGGCGCTTAGCCAACTGAGTTCGACTCACAGGGAAATTATCCTGTTAGTCGATATTGAAGATTTCACTCTGGCAGAAGTGGCCGAGATGTTGGAGATCCCGCTCGGTACTGTCGCCTCACGGCTGGCTAGAGCGCGCGAGGAAATGCAAATGCGGCTGGCGGCCTATCGCTCTGAGCAGGCGTGAAGCTAAGGAACCCTATGAATTGCCTTGAGATCAGAAAAATCCTCTACCCATCACCGGAAAAGTGCCCCCTGACGATGGAGACGTCAAAGGCCTTGGAGCATCTCCACGACTGCTTCGAATGTCAGGAGCACTTCCGCGCTCAGACAGAATGGTCAGAGACATTCAAGAAAAAGCTGGTGAGCGAGGTTGTCCCTCAGCGATTGCACACTGAGATTCTCGGGCAAATTAACAAGAGATTAACTTCGAGACCGTTCAGCCTGCTGTGGCCCGTGCGAAAGCGAATGGTCATCGTTACCGTCTTGGTCTTCTGCCTGGTCGGGGGATGGTTCTCTTATTGGTGGTCTTCCCAGCAACTGTTTCGCACTGTATTGGAGGATCACGCACGTTATCTGCAAGCCCAGTCTCAAGTGAATTCGTCAAACCCCGAGGAAATCGAGTCCTGGTTTCGGGACAAAACGGATTTTGGAGTACGCGTGCCGGCTGTGGATTCAGCCCAGTTGCTGGGGGGGAGGCTCTGTTTCCTTAAGAAACGCAAAGCCGCACTGGTCTTCTACCGCAAGGAGGGACGGACGGTGTCCCTCTTCCAGCTCAATGCGCGCGGCATCAGCCTTGCCGCTCTCAAGCAGGCGGAGATCGATGGAAGCATTCTGTGGCGCACCTCGTCCCAGGGATATAGCTTGGCGGCGTTTGAACAACGTGGAGTGCTGTTTGTGGTGGTCTCGGACCTACGGGAGAGCGAGCTGTTGAACCTGGCTTCGGCGATGCAGGTGATATCGCATGGTTATTAGCTCAGGCCCACCCCTGGGTGGACAACTTGTCCCAGACAAACGCGCATGCAGGCATAGACAACGTTCATCAACTTTGAAGAGCGAAGAAGGACTGGGTGATCACGCTCCTTTAGTCTGTTACCCAGGCTGAATCCTCGAAGTCTGTTTACCTGGTGTGCCATCGAGTTTTTTATGTGCCATGACACTCTCCCTAGCTCAGTTGACTCCATCAGATTGAGAAAGTACTCATGATTAGCAGTGCTCTGCGAAATCCCTATGCCGTTACCGTAGGCGCTTTGACCGTTCTGTTATTGGGCATCGTTGCTCTGACTCGCATTCCTACCGACATTCTGCCCACTTTTAAGACCCCGGCCGTGCAGGTCCTGACCCTTTATCCGGGGATGCCGGCCGAGATCATGGAAAAGGACATCACCACTCGGTTGGAGCGTTGGACAGGCCAATCGAATGGAGTGGCCCGGCAGGAGTCGCGCTCGATGATCGGCGTCAGCGTGCTGCGCGACTACTTCCGTCCGGACATCGACCCGAACACCGCCATGTCGCAGGTGTCATCCCTGGCGATCTCGGACATGTATTACCTTCCCCCCGGCACCATTCCTCCCATGGTGATGCCGTTCGATCCGACCGCGACGCTTCCGCTCGCCCTTTTGAGTGTAAGCAGCCCGAGCTTCGATGAAACTAAGCTTTACGATGTGGCCTATTTCGATCTGCGGAACCGGCTTCAGGGCATTTCTGGCGTGATCGCGCCAGCAGTTTACGGGGGCCGAATTCGGAGAATCCTTGCCTACGTGAATCGGGACCGCCTGGAAAGCCGAAGTCTCTCGCCCATGGACGTCGTACAAACACTTCAGTCGTTCAACACGCTCATTCCGACGGGTGATGCGAAGATCGGAGATTTCGACTATCAGATCAACGCGAATGGCATGGTGCAGGACGTTGACCAGATGAACAAGTTCACGGTCAAGGTCGACCAGAGCGGCTCGCCGGTCTATCTCGGCGACGTGGCAAAGGTGGAAGATTCCCATCAGATCCAGACGAACGTCGTTCACGTGAATGGAAAGCGGCAAGTGTATATCCCCATTTACCGCCAGCCAGGCGCCAACACGATCGGGGTTGTGGAGGCTGTGAAGCAATCGATTAGGGAGATTCTGACTCGCCTGCCCATGGGCATAAATCTCGACGTGGTATTGGACCAGTCGGTTTACGTCCGCAAAGCGATCACCAGCCTCGAACACGAGGTGATTCTGGGCACGTTCCTGGCGGGATTCATGGTACTTCTTTTTATCGGTAGCTTCCGGTCTACAGCCGGCATCCTGCTGTCCATCCCCTTATCGATCATGGTGGCGATTATCGGGTTGTACTTCACCGAAAACAGCCTCAACGTGATGACCCTTGGCGGCCTAGCGCTGGCGGTCGGCCGACTCGTGGACGACTCTATCGTGGTGCTGGAAAACACAAACAGGCATCTCGCCATGGGCAAGCCTCCTCGCGAGGCAGCGCACGATGCGGCGCTGGAGGTCCGAATGCCGATTTTTGTCTCGACGATCGTGACGGTCGTCGTATTCGCACCTGTGGTCTTCCTCTCCGGTATTGGGAAATTCCTGTTCTCACCATTGGCCGTGAGCGTGACATTGGCGATGCTCGCCTCCTATGCCGTGGCGCTCACTGTGGTGCCAGTCTATTGCTGGAAATTTCTACGGCAGAAAGAAGGCGTCGAGCACCAGTACCGTTGGTTCACCGCGTATGATCGCGAATTCGTCCGTGTGAGGGAGATGTACGGCCGGAGCTTGCGCCGGATACTCGGCTGGCGCTTTGTTTCGATCGGGGCGGTGGTCCTGTTGTTCGCCGGCTCCATCATGCTTTTTCCGCACATCGGCAAGGAATTCTTTCCCCAAGTGGACTCCGGTCAGTTCAACATTCAGATGCGCGTTCCATCTGGCACCAGGATTGAGAAGACGGAAGGCTATGTGTCCGAGGTCGAGCGCCTCATCCGCGAGCGGATTCCTCCATCCGATCTGCAGATGCTGATCTCCAACACGGGAATTCTCTATGACTGGCCGGCCGCTTATACGCCTAACGCAGGCCCCATGGACTCGAGCCTTATGGTGCAGTTGACAGCGAATCACAAGGTCTCTTCGCTTGAGTACGTGCGCAGGTTGCGGCGCGAGTTGCGCGACAAGTACCCTTTCTTTGAATTCAGTTTCGAGACCGGTGGTTTAATTCGATCGGCGATCACATTTGGCCTGCCTGCACCGCTTGACATCCAGGTCGAGGGCAACAACTTAACCGTTGCCCGAGGGATTGCCGAAGAGATTCAACTGATTGTCGCCTCGGTCCGCGGGACAGCCGACGTTCGCATCAAACAGCGCATCGACTATCCACAGGTCAATGTGAATATCGACCGGGCGAAGACCGCCCTTCTGGGCCTGGACGCGGTGGAGACTGTGAAGAACGTTGTCACCGCCCTCAATTCGAGTGTGAACTTCAACCCGGCTTTCTGGATTGACGAGAAAAACGGAAACCACTATTTCGTCGGCGCACAGTATCGGGAGGATGACATCCGCTCTCTCGACACGATTCTCGATATTCCCATCACAGGCATTCGGCAGAGGCGCACGGGCGCGGCCATGAACAGGCTGTTCCGCCCGGCTCCGGAACCGGCCGAAATAGTTTGGGACGGCCGGCAGCAAACAAGCGACAGGCCGGTTCTGCTGCGGAATATCGTATCACTTGCCAAGAGCTCAGCACCGACTGAGGTGAATCATCTGAACATCAGTCGTGTCATCGACGTTTTCGCGGATGTCGACGGCCGGGACATCGGTGCGGTATCCACGGAGATTGAAAGGAAGCTGTCCGGAAAGGCAGTGGCCCGAAGGTTACTTCGTCCGGAATGCGGGGCGAGGTTGCTGCGATGGGTGAATCATTCCAGGGTCTGACATTCGGCTTTGTATTGGCCGTCGTCCTGATTTACTTCGTGATGGTTCCCCAGTTTCGCGGATACGTCGATCCGGTGATCGTCATGCTGGCCTTCCCCCTTGGACTCATCGGGGTACTTTGGATGCTCTTTCTCACCGGGACGACGCTGAACATCCAGTCCTTTATGGGAACGATATTCATGGTTGGCATCGCGCATTCCAGCAGCACGCTGCTCGTCGAGTTTGCACACAGACTGCGTGAGCAAGGGCGCTCAGTGCAAGACGCGATCGTAGAAGCGGGGCAAGCCCGGCTTCGCCCCATTCTGATGACCGCCAGCGCCGCTCTGCTCGCTTTAGCACCTCTGGCTTTGAATCCGGCCGAGCCCAGCATGCCTCTGGCACGAGCCGTCATTGGCGGGCTGGCTTCTTCCACCGTTCTGACGCTTTTTGTGGTTCCCTTACTCTATCTGGAGTTCAAAAGATGAAAGAGTCTTTCATCGTCATCCTGGCCGTAGCCACACTTTTCGTTTCAGCCTGTTCGTCCGCTAGCTCGCCTGGGATCCGTGAAGTCTCTGGCGAAGAAGTCACAGTCTCAGTGGCTAAGCCGCAGCGTCGAGAGCTAGTCGACCGCCTAAGCCTTGTAGGTGTTGTGACTCCCTACGAACAGGTGACGCTCTATGCGAAAGTCAGTGGGTATTTGAAATCGATTTCGGTAGACATCGGCGACTGGGTGCGTGCCGGACAGCTCCTCGCCGAAATCGATGTTCCCGAAATGCTCACCGGTCTTGAAGAAAAACGTGCGGCCTTGGTAAAGGGTGAGGCGGACACTCTCAAGGCTGAGGCTGATGTGGAACAGGCGCAGGCTGACGTGGAGTTCCAGAAGCTGAATTACCAACGCTTGAAAGCCATTCACGACAGAGACCCGGATGTATTGCCCGAAAACGACGTCGATCAAGCCCGTGCGGCTTGTGGCGTTGCCAGTGGCAGGCTGCAGGCGGCCAAGGCTCAGGTTAAGGTCGCCGGCGCTGTCATCGAATCTGCTAGAGCTGAGATCAAAACCTTCGACACGCTCATGGCCTATGCGCGCATCAAAGCTCCGATATCCGGAGTGGTCTCCCAGCGTTTCGTGGATCCAGGCGCCCTGATTCAAGCCGCGTCCAGTTCGAGGACGCAAGCTGCACCGGTGGTTTCGATCGCGCGCCTCGATAAGGTGAGAGTGGTGGCAGATGTCCCTGAGCCCAAAGTCCGGAACGTGCAACCTGGAACGAAAGCGACCATGTTGACTGAGGCTTATCCCGGGGAGTCTTTCTCGGCCAAAGTGGCTCGAACCGGAATGGTCCTCGACTTAGCTAGCCGTACCATGCGCGCGGAGTTCGACATCGATAATCGTGACAACCGCTTGCGGGCGGGTATGACGGCGAGGATTTCGCTGGAGTTGCAGAAGTTCGAAAGCTCTTTGACGGTGCCCGTGGCGGCGCTGCGCACCCAGGGTAACGACCGTTCGGTCTTTGTTGTCATAGACGGAAAGGCCCAACAACGCCGGGTGAAGACCGGACTTGAATCCCCTGGGTGGATTCAAATCGTGGAAGGTTTGTCGGACGAGGAGGACGTGGTAGTTGCGGCCGCATCGAACCTGACCGATGCTGCCCCAGTAAAGGTGAAACGATGAGGATCGAAACAACAAAAAAGATGAAGTGGCTCATGCCCGGATTGCTGCTTTTCACCCTGCCTTCGGCTTGGGGCCAAACTCCTGTCCGACTGAGTCTGAAGCAGGCCGTCGAGACGGCTCTACAACAAAATCCAACTATCAAGGAGGCTCAGCAAGAGCTGGCAGAGGCGGAAGCCCGAGTCAAGCAGGCCAGAGCGGATTATTTCCCGCAACTCGACTCCAGCGGGCTGGCCAAATTAGGTCTTTCCGGCGCGCTCAATGGTTTACATCCAGTAGGTTTGGCTAACTCTCCACTGTACAGAAACTTGGCTGAAGGACTGAACGTCTATCACCATGGCTTCGATTTTGGGCGCACCAAGTACACAGTCGCCGAGCAGCAACGGCGTCGCGATGTTTTTGCGTTTAACCTTGACGTTGTCAAGGCATTGGTCACTCTTGATACGTCTCGCGCCTTTTACAGTTTGTTGCAAGCGCGCCGGCTGAGGGACGTTTCGCAGCAAATTTTACGCAGCCGCGAATTCAATGTACGCCAGGCCCAGGCGTTTTATGAGGGAAAACTCCGTTCCCGCGTGGATCTGGACTTGGCCCGTTTCAGCCTGTCTGAAGCCCAACTTCGAGTGCTCGAAGCTGAAAACGACGTTCGGGTCCGGCTGGCACAGCTAGGACGGGCTATGGGAGCCTCTCAAGAAGCCGATTACGATTTGGAAGAATTGAACCAGCCGCTACTGGAGACCAAACCTCTGGCGGATTTGATCGAAGAAGCCTACCAAAAGCGTCCCGAACTTTTGGCGCTCAGAGCCGAACAGGAAGCCGCCGCAGAATCAATTCGTCTCGCTCAAAGCCAGCGAAAGCCCATGCTTTCGTTCTTCTTCAGCGGTGGCTACGCGCGATTCACGAACGTGGTAGCCAGTCAGTTATTGGCATTAGGCACCGGTCTTGCAATTCCTCTCTTGACTTGGGGGAGGCTGGAAGGACAGATTGAAGAAGCTGAAGCTCACAAGCAAGTCCTCGACAGCCGGTATGAAACGCTGAAGTTAAAGATTGAGCTGGAGACGAGGACGGCTTATTTTCATCTGCAAAATGCCTTGCGATCCCTGGAGATGGTCAAGTCGAGGTCAACCTTTGCACGGGAAGCTGCGAAGCTGGCTCGCGCACGTTATCAGGAACGACTTGGGAGTATTGTCGAACTTACTCAGTCTGAAGCCAATCTTGCAGAAGCCGAGGCCGGAGAAGTGATTGGCATCTATACAACTAGGGTCGCTGACTCAGAACTGCAATTTGCGATTGGAAGGTGAAAGTCCGGAATAATGGCAAATCCCCTTCAGGTGATTCCTCGGTTTCTCCTTTCGATTTTCGATACGGATTTGGCAATCTGCACCTATATGATCGTTGCGGGCAGCCCTGCGTTCGTGGATGCCCGATATCGTCGCCTAGCAGTGCATCTTGAGGATTCGTTCGACGAGGCTGGCGGGTAAGACTGACGTCTCGTGCATCAGGTATCCCTTGGCCTTAAATTCTTTCAATTTGGCCGCCACTTCTGCGGGCTTGGCGAGCGGCACGGGCGTTAGGACCTGCGTCGGCGGACGCGAAGAGCCTTGAGTACGAGGGCGAAGATTAGTGTCCATGTGGAAATTGACGGACTGCCAGAACCAGTCAACCTCCCCATTATCGATACCTCATCCTTAGAAAACGGCCTGACATTGAAGCTGCCCCTGGAGAGCTACCTGGGCAAGGGATTCTTGCGTCGGCGCTTCAACTTGGAGCTGAAAACTCGATACGAATCAGGATTGGAGGAATGCCGGTATCTTCATGAGAAACGCTTAATGCAATGGAGCCAACAGACAATGGTTGAGCTACGCCGGGCTTTCGACGCCAGTGCGGAATCCCTGCGGCCCCAGATGGAGGGGTTCAATCCTTCAGGTGCCCCAGACCCATCTGACGTAAAACCGTAAATCGAGAAAGACCTACATGTATTGGAGTCATGGGCTTTGGCGGTCAAGTCTGAAACTCTTGGCAATCGAGCGAATACCCGAAAATAGCAATCGCCTTCTTAAACCTTCATTCTCTCATGGACAGACTCGAACCTGCCGTTGTCCTCCGCAAGAACTCTTTCACGGCGCAGGATCAAGAACGTCCACCTTCTGCCGCAATAATGCCATTCTATTTTGACGCCAAATTAGTATGAAAGGGCTAGCCGAAGAGAACTAAATAAATACTCTCCCGCTGCAACCATTTCGTCTCCCTGCGAATGCAATGTTAGACCAGGGAAGCCAGGGAGTGATAATTCGAAATGGTTTGAGGTCATCATAGCCGGCAGTTTCCATTGCGCGCCTCAATCCACTCGTGGGACGAAGCTTTTGGGCACTGCAATACTTTACAACAAGACGAGTGATTAAGGGGGAGAAGAGAGGGCTGAATTCCCACAGCACAATCCTTCCTCCAGGTTTGAGTACCCTTGCGGACTCCTCGAGGACCACATCCAATTGATCGTCAGTCAAATATTTAATGACATGGGACATCAGAACAACATCAAATAGCGCGGATTTGAGCGGAAGAGAAAGGGCACTCCCCACGATCAGTTCCACCGGCTTAAGGATGACGGCCGGAGTTTTCTCTTTGCCTCGCAGGACCATCTGGTGAGAAAGGTCAATCCCCAGGTAGGACTCGGTTGAATTGACGTGCCTTTGAGCATCAGTCAGGATCGTTCCCATCCCACAACCAATTTCTAGGACTTTATCCCCGGGATTCAAGCCGGCAACTCGGATAAAGGTGTGAGAATAAACCACTCCACTGAGCTTGAATATGAGCCGGCCTACAACCGAAGTAAAGCTTGATCCCCCCATCCAGTGGTTGTAAAACTGACGTGCTCGGACTTCCGATGAGGACAAGCTCGTAGAAGGCAGTTGAGGTGACATAGATGGACAGTGCCAAGCCTGCCAATTTGCAATTTGAACAGTTCGCACTTCTAGGGAATTGAATTACTTGACAACCAGTTTGCCCTTCATGTTGGCATGGCCGAAGCCGCAAAACTTGCAGCAGTGGAATTCAAACTCCCCAGCCTTGTCGGCATAAAACTCAACGGTCACCGGTTCGTTGGGTTTGTACTTGACGCAACTGTCCTTGATACCCTTAATCTCGAATCCGTGTTCGTGGTCTATGGCATTGAGGTGTATCTTTAGCAGGGTATTTAATGGAACTTCGATGGATGCCGGGTTGAATTCGTACTTTTTGGCGCTAACATCAACCTCTTTTATGGTGGCATCTGTCGGTGCAGGGTTACCCACTTTAACCACATTAGCTGGTGCGGATGGCTTATCTTTTGCGATAGCTTCGACAGATACGATTCCCGAGACGAAAAATAGGGTAAACAAAAGAAACGATTGTAAACCTCTCATATATCCTCCGAGATGATAGAATTGAATCAAATCAGCTTTTCCACTTAGGCCGTTTGTGAATCACGATTCGTGTTTAATCCTCAGCTTCCACCGACCTCGTTGTGTTAGCTGCAAGTGAACCTGTCTTGCCAAAACACCAAGGGGAAACGCTTAAACAGTGGATCTCCACAATGATCGTATTCCCAAGCGGGGGGAAGAGCCCCGCCGTTACCATTGAGCCGTCCGAAAACCTAGTCGAATGGTGCCATGTGGCAAGCCGGCCGAGCTAACTGATTGAGTGGTGATAATGCCGCGATGACTCTAAATTGAGAAAGAGCCTTGGGCTTGCCTGATCATCGCACCGGGAAATCAGATGTAACGCCCTTATCGAACTGTCCATAACTTAGGGCAAGGGTAGGCAAAACAAGGAGATTAAGCGCCGTCGAAGTTGCCAACCCCCCCAGGATAACGATAGCCATTGGACCCTCGATCTCCCGGCCAGGCGCACCGCTGCCGATGGCGATGGGCAGCAGTCCCAGCGCCGTTACCAGGGCCGTCATCATAATTGGGACGAAACGCTCAGCAGCACCACGCAGTGCAGCTTCCCAACCCCAGGACATGCCCTCCACCGTCACCAAGTGCTCGTAGTGTGAGATGAGCATGATCGAATTGCGCGTCGTGATGCCGAAAAGAGTGACAAATCCTACCAAGGATCCCACCGAGAGCCAGCCTCCACTGAAGAAGACCGCCAGAACACCACCAACCAGGGCAAACGGCAGGTTTGCTAAAACCAGCACAGATTGCGCCATTTCCGAAGACAATAGAGCAATAGAATGATCCTGCCCCAGCCAAAACAGAGTGCAAGAGAATTTCCCGCCGTGCCTGTCTCTGTGCCTCAGCCGCCCCGGCAAACACGGCAAAGACGTCAAGCGGAAATTTCACTGTTGAGCTGACCTTTTCCGGGCCTCGGCGACAATCGAAGTGAGATCGCGGCCACGCACGTTGCAAGTGACGGCCTGACGGCGCTGTTCAATGTGAGGATCATATAGCGACCTGCTGCTGATAGACCTCGGCCACCTCATGCAGCGGAATCTTCGCGCCCTCGGCATTTCTCAACATAAGTTTGCCAAGGTTCTCAGGGATCCTTTCTCGATACGGGATCTGGAAGATCACCACCATCAAAGACTCGATTCCCCTCATAGGTCTGAGCCACCACGCTCCCCTGGTAGCCTGTCTGGACCGCTTCGAGCACTTCAACGGGACGGAATCCCAGCTGCATCAGGCGGTCCGACCGTAGCCGAACGACCATCTGAGGTGAGCCGGGTAATGATTCCAATTGCACGTCTGCAGCGCCTTCGATACCTGAAAGGAGATGTACAACCTCCCGCGCCTTCTGGGTCATGACGTCCAGGTCATCTCCAAAGATCTTGACAGCCACCTCTGCGCCAACTCCGGAGATGGTCTCCTCGATCCGTTCGGTAAGGAAGGTTTTAATGGCAAAGTACGCTCCGGGAAACTTCTGCAAAACTCCCCGGATCTCTGACTGAGCGAACTCTGCTCTTCCCGCCAGGGGCTTGAGATCCACTAAAACTCCCGCTGTAGTGAGGTCCCCAGGTGTCGTCGGCCCTTTCGGCCCGGCCAATTTGCTGCGACACGGAGCGGATATGCGGACTGGCGAGAAGTTCACGAGTTACTTCGCGTCCTAGACTCAGTGACTCCTCCAAGGACGTACCTGGGAGGGCAGCCATGTGTACAATAAAATGACCTTCCCGCATGCCCGGCAGAAAGGTGCCACCAAAGAAAGGGGAATAGTGGCCACCGCAGCCAAGCACAAACTTGCCGCGATCAGAATGACTCGCTGGGACTCGGCCCCTCACGACTTGGCAGCTGCTGGTACCGACGCTTGACTTTTTCAACCCAAAGGGTTCGGTAATCTGGATGATTCCCGGATGACAGCGCGTAGGAGTGCTGGGGTAAGCGTCATGGCGACCAAGAGCGACGCCAGGATGGCCAGGATATAGGCGAGACCGAGCGGCGCAAAGAGGCGGCCCTGGATTCCCGATACGGTTAGCACAGGAACGAACACCTGCGGGGCTACCACAAACGTGGCATAGACAACGGCGCTCCGTACTTCTATCGAGGCGTCCAGCACTACCAGGAAGGCCGAGCGTGGCTGCTCAAGAGTCGTTTTCCTGAAGCCGCCGGGAGATGTTCTCCACGTCAATGATCGCGTCATCCACGACTTCGCCAACTCGCGATTGCCAAGCCACCCAGTGTGAGTGCGTTCAGGGTCACCCCAGCGGCCGAGGATGATGACAGCCATCAGTAACGACAAGGGGATGGCCGTCATGGAAATGAAGGCAATGCGCAAGTTGAAGAGAAAGCCGAACAAGACAGCGGTAACCAGTACCCCACCTGTGAGGAGAGAAGTGTTGACGTTGGCGATGGCGGTTTCGATAAAGCCTGCGGGGCGGAATAGCCCAGCGCAGCATCGAAACCGACCTGCTCGGCGTCGAGAGCAGGTTTCATCCCTTCAAGTACGCGTTCCACGGCCAGAGTCACATCCCTGGTGTTGGCGCCATATTGGCTGGAGACAACCAGACGACACCTGGCGCCCCCGGGAATGGCCGCATCCCCTATCCTCGGCTCAACCCCTTCCGCCAACCTGGGCTACATCTTGGAGGCGGACGCTTCGCCCTCGGATTGGGTGACCATGACACGACCAAGTTCTTTGAGGCGTGAGCGACTGGCCTTCAGTTCGGAGGACAATACGCTGGGATACTGTGTCAATAAAACCTGCGCCACGCACGCCGGTGGACTTCTGGGCAGCGAGGCGGACGTCGTCGATGGCCAGACCGTAGGCCAGCAGGCGCTCTGGTTTCACCTGAATCTGAAGTTGGCGTACCTCCCCTCCAAACACAACTACCTTAGCCACTCCGGGCACGCCCAGCAGGCGCGGACGAAGCGTCCAGTCGGCAATGGTCCGCAATTCCATCAGCGACTTTTTCTCAGAGGTCAGGCCGATGTGCAGCATCATGCTGGCGGCCGACGTCAATGGCGCCAGTGCCGGAGCCCTTACTCCGGCAGGCATCTGACTGGCCACTTCCGCAAGGCGCTCGCCCACCATTTGTCGGGCTCTATAAATCCCAGTCCCATCTTGAAAAATGGCGGTCACCACTGAAAGCCCTTGAATGGACTGAGAGCGGATGGGATTCCAGGCTGCCCGTGCCATTCAGGACATTTTCGATGGGCCGCGTGATCAGGGCTTCCACTTCCTCCGGTGAAAGGCTTCGGGGAGCTTCCGTTTGAACGACCACCTGGGGGGCGCGAACTCGGGGAATACATCGAATTTGGTGTGAAATGCCAGATACACGCCATAACCCACAATCAAGCAGGCCAGCGTAATCACCACCCCTCGATACCGGATTGAGAATTCAACGAGATTTCTGAGCATGGATACACTCGAGTGTTGGCACTAAGTGAGATTGAGGCTAACTTTCGGGTCCGTAATGGTCAGTTGATCCAATCCCAATGCTAGGATCACTTCTTTCTGTTCTTCTTCTATGATCTGAATCGATTTAAGCTCTTCCGAAAGTAATAATTGGGCTCCGTCACTACCACGCGCAGGTTGCGGTCAAGCACAAAGCCAGCAATTGCCAACCACCCTCTTCACGGAGATATTCCGAAACCACCTCACGCCGCGTGAACTGTTCTTCTGAGGTCTGAACATACGCCCAGGCTTTCCACCGTAGCGAACCAGCGCGGATCGCGGATAAGCACCCCTGACAGGTTTCCCCGGTTAAGGCAGATAAGCTGTCACGGCTGTACCTGGACGCAGATCGAGTCCAATAGTGTGGACCTGGAACAAATAGGACTGTCCCTGGCTTTTGGGATCAACGGTACTGGCCAAAAGGCTGCTCACCTCGGAGCGGACTATCTTCCTGACCTGGGCGCTGGAAGATCCGCGCGGTGGTCACGGGGCCCTTTACTGTCTCTCCGGCGGGAATGTCCACGCGCGCGATCAAACGTTCATAGCGGCTAAGGCGTAGCACGACTTGCCCGCTTTCAACAGCTTCGCCCGGTTGAGCAAGGATCTCTGTTACTTCACCCCCGCGGGCGACGGCCAGGGGTAATGAAGAGGCATCCTCCGCATTCACGGCCAGAGACGATTCCAGCAGTTGCAGGGTTTCACGCGATGCTCGAAGCCGGGCTTCTTCGCCAGCAGCCCGAGCTTCCGCTTCCTGAAGAGCCCGGTCGGATATGTTCTTGTCGTCAGCATTGAGCGCCCTCGCGCGCTGGAGGGCTGCGTGGGCGGCAGCAAGAGAAGCTTCGAATGCTCGCACGTCCCTTTGGGCCGCCGCCAATCGGGATTGAAGGTCGACTCTCTCTACTGCTGTAAAACGAGGTTGAATGAGCCCGATCACAGTGCCGTCGAGTATCTTTTCTCCGATGTTGGGCCAGGCCCGGGTTTTGGTGGGCTCCAGTACGCCGGTAATCGGCGCCCGCATGGCATACACCTCAGAAGGATCAGGTTCAAGCCTCCCATAGGCGAGTCTCTCACCGGCTATGCTTGCTGCCTTTAGTGTCTCAATCTTTAGGTCTATTCGCTTTTAGCCCGCGATCCAAGATCAATGCATCAAGCCTCCAGCAGCCCGAACGACCCGCGAAGCCGTCTTGACCGCTTCTCCTGTTCTCGCTCGCGTATTATTTCCCTTTCGGCCTGTAATGAAAGCCCACGCTAGCAAGAAGCCCACTCCTACAAGAATTCCCACACCTAGAAGGTACTTCCGTGTTTGATCATGGTCTGTCCCTTTTCTGCGTGCGGTCGCGGATTCGATTCAGGCAATTCGAAGTCCGCTGGCTGGCTCCAAGGGCCGCTGAACCGCTTCTTCGAGCGCTCCGAGAGCAACCTGGGCCTTCCGGACTGCATCGAGGCGGATTCGTCTGGCCATCAGCCTGATAGATGCTTCTGTCAAAACCAGCCGGTCGGTTTCACCCCGTTCGAGCTTGTGGCGGGCCGCAGTTTCCAGATTCTCTGCAGAAGAAGCTCCAACTCTAGCCTCGCGAAGCTCCCCAAGGCTTCCCCGGTACTCCGTCCAGGCTTTCGCCGTCTGGCTCATCACCGCCGCCTGTAGAGCCAGGAAGCGGGCAGACGCTTCCTGTCGGTGTGCCTCTGCTTCGGCAATGGGTCCCTTTTGTGCAAACATCGGGAGCGAGACGGAAAGCCCAAGCACATACTTGTTCGCAGCGTCATCAAAGGAATAGCCAGGGGAAAGAACAATATCTGGGTATTGTTTCGCGATCTCGAGCTGCAGCGACTTCTCGATGGCGGCGTACTCGGCCAATGTCCGTCGAAGGTCTAAACGGTTCAGCAGCCCGGCACGCTGTACGGTAAGTTCAGAGATCGATTTCTCATCGGGAGGATTTTGAAATCCCGCCCAGCTCAGCCAAGTCTTATCCAGAGCGGTCACAGGAAGACCCAAAGCTTCAGCCAGCTCGGTCCGACTTTGAGTCAGATTCGACTCAACCGCCAGAAAGATCTCCCGGGCGGCAGCAAGCTCCTCTCGGGTAAACTCGACTTCTGGTCGAGAGACTTCCCCAGCCTTCAACCTGGCTTCCATTAAAGTCACTTTCATGCCACGCAAGTCCCTTTCAGAACGAAGGATAATGAGCTCCTCGCCCCTAAAAAGGTATTGGAGAAGCGCAGCACGGATCCGCGAGCGGATCCGCCAGGCCGTTTCCGCCAATTCCAGCTGGGCAGCTTCTGTCAAATTGCCGGCCCGTTCGATCCGCAGGCCTCGCTTGTGGGCCGTTTCGATGGGAAGGTCCAAAGCGAACTTGAGGAGCAAGGGAGATGCCATTAAGTTCGTGTAGCCACCCCCTGCGAAAACGGCCGGGATTGGACGTGCTCCAGCCGTGATCTGGCCGGCTTCGGCAATCCCGACTTTGGCACGCGCCACATCCAGCTCAGGGTTGAAATAAAATCCGATGAGTGTCAACGTTTCCAGATCGAGGCTGGAGGGGGGCCACTCGGAAAATTTGGATGCCATGTTGGCTTCCAGATAGGCGCGTAGTCCAGGAACTGCCAATGAGCGCTCTTCATATTCCACCTGCAGTTGGACCGGATCGATGGGTTTTGGGTGATAGTGGATGCACGCCGAGAGCGGCGGGATCGCCAGCAAGAGAGACCAGCGCATTCTGTGGAGCATTTATAGAAGTCCCATTGAAGTACAATTGGGTGTCGCCGGAATAAGAATGCATACTTGATAGAAGGAATTTTACGACAAGAGAGATGACGGCAGGATGACGCGAAGATTACGATTTCGTCATCTGGGGGAAGAGGAGAGATACCTCGGTGCCACGGCCGGCTTCACTGGAAATTTCCGCCAGTCCGCCATGCAACATGGCAATGCTCTTTACGATCGCCAGACCCAGCCCCACGCCTCCAGAGGTTTTAGAACGCGCGCGATCGACGCGGTAGAATCGGTCGAACACATGGGCCAAGTGTTCCGCAGGGATACCGCAACCCGTGTCTGAAACAACAACACGGAGGCTATCGGTGCCGCGGGTGACGCCAATGTGGACCGACCCTCCCTTGGCCGTGTGCGCCAGCGCGTTAGACACGAGGTTGGCAACCGCTCGCTGAAAAAGGGTTCGATTTAGTTCGGCGACGAGACCCCCTGGACATGACACTCTTAGGGTTATACCCGCCTCGCTGGCTGCTGCCTCATAGAACTCTCGAACGGTTTCGAGCTCCAGCCGGACAATCACCATTTCTCGGGTGATTGGGTTCTCAAAGCTCTCCGTCCTGGACAGAAACAGGAGGCTGTCGATCATTCTGGAAAGCCGGTCGCACTCTTCCAGACTGGAACTGAGAACCTCTCGATACTCGTCCAGAGAGCGGGCAGTACTCAGGGCAACTTCCGCTTCCCCACGCATATTGTTGACGGGGGTGCGCAGCTCATGTGCGATGTCGGCTGAGAAGCGGGAAAGCCGAGTGAACGAATCATCGAGGCGTTTAAGCATATCGTTAAAGGTTTCGGCCAGAACTGACAGCTCGGCGGGGAGCCCCCTAACATCGATCCGCTTCTGTAGGGTTGTCGATCGAACCTGGCTCGCAGCGCTCGCGATCCTTTCCACCGGCCGCATTCCTCGTCGTGCAATGCCATAGCCTGACGCCGAACAGACAAACAGAGAAAGAGTCAGAACAAGCCAGAGCAAGCGGCGATACTTTATGAGCAGCACTTCATCATGGGAACGATCCAAGGCCACATGAATCACATGAGTGGGATGAGGGGAGCCACCGATCGTAGCTTCGGCGGCCAGGACCCGAAATGGTTTGCCCGAACGGGAGACAATCTGTGTGCTCTCCTCCGGAACGACATCGACTGCAATTGATCGTGGAAATAACGACGGTGCCAGCTCGTCACCCATTCCGGGGGTCTCAATGATAGAATGCGTCCCCTTCTCTTGGATGCGTACGTAGATCTGCACAAAGCGGTGGGCAGCCCATTCCAGTTCCGCTTCTTGCTTGAGTGCGGCGGCGTCTCCCGGTCGGTCTCGAAGGAGTGTTCGAAGTGCTTGTATCGTATCGACGAGAATCTGGTCATCTTCGCGGTCAAGGTTCGTTACTAATCCCCAATAGAGAAATCCTGTAGCCAACAAAACCAGCGCAAAGGCAGAAGCCGCGTACCAGAGAGTCAACCGAGCGGCCAGAGACCATGGCCTTGAGAATGGTCTCAATGCGGTAGACACAAGTTTAAATGCGCTCTTCCAGGACATACCCGACTCCACGGATCGTATGAATGAGCTTTCGCGCAAACGGGTCATCAATTTTTGATCGGAGGCGCCGCACATGGACATCGACGACATTGGTGCCGCAATCAAAATTCATGTCCCAGACCTGTTCAGCAATCAGGGTTCTGGACAGCACCTCACCGGCTCGGCGGACCAACAGGGACAGCAGCATAAATTCCTTTGGAGTCAGCTCCAGGCGTTTGCCGCCACGTGTCGCCTTGTGCTGCAGAAAATCGATCTCTAAATCAGCAATGCGTGCTGTTTCTGGCTGCCGGAGTATTCCTCGCCGTAGGATTGAGCGCACCCGAGCCAGGAGTTCTGAAAACGCAAAGGGTTTTACGAGATAATCATCGGCTCCTAATTCCAGTCCCCTCACGCGGTCCGGCACTTCATCCCGGGCCGTAAGAAAAAGAACGGGGGTCACATTTCCAACACGACGCAACTCCGCAAGTACAGACCAACCATCGACTCCGGGAAGCATCACATCCAGAATAATGAGGTCGTAACCACACGTTAGCCCCAAGCGAAGTCCATCTTCCCCACGATTCGCGATATCGACGACGAATCCGTTTTCAGTCAGTCCCTTGCGAAGGTAAGCCGCCGCCTTCTTTTCATCCTCTACAATCAATATCTTCATAGTTGACTAGGAAGATAGAAGAACCTCAAAACAACACGGCTGCGCCTTCTCGCCGAAGAGTGCTTCAGATCGTTATTATATTGCATCGTATCTCGGGCGTCGTCGTTGATTATTTCTTCTCACCGCGTGGTCCTTTGGGGCTTTTGGATGAAGCAATATCCCAAGCATTTCAGGCTGGGGCTTCCCCGATTTTTCTTTGCAGGATTAAAAGGAGCACTGGGCGTGTTGAAGTAAGGCCCCGGGCAAGAGGAGCAGATGAAGTGGAATGGCCTGCCAACAGCACCCCTCTGCAGTGTCTCTGTCCATTCGTTGAGCGGTGACAGAGCCTGGAACTGAAGGAGCAAGGAGTTCCCCGGGTTTTTGCTTGGGCCAGCGCCGAAAAGGTTCCGTAGGGTGAGAAATTAGGAGACAACTGTGGAGTTCAGTCCGGCGTTTTGATGACAAGAGCAACAGGTGGCTGAACCCATAGAGATTTGGTGCTCCTTCATCGTGTTATTGAGGTTTGGTTTGTTTGCAGGCCATTTGGATCGCTTGAAACTCTGAGAGGCGGCACAGCTTCAGGTACAAACTGATTTTTGCCTTGGCTGAATTTCTGATTGAATGGTATGCTGACAGCGTATGAACTATTCTTCCAGTCTCACATTAAAACGGGTCGTTGCTCTCGTGATGATCTCCCTGATTTGTTTTTGTATCGGGTTTGAAGACCTGTTTGCCTCTAATGCGTGTGGTGAAGATAGAGCGACTCCATTTTTGGAATCCATACCTTTGACTCTGAGCCAGACATCCAGCTCTCAGCAATCTTCTCCCACCGACTCTGCCGACAAGGATCACGATTGCTTGTGTTGCTGCCATCATTTCGTAGTGGCGGATGATTTTCGACCAGTCCAGCTATTGAGTGTTTCCTCTATAGATTCAAAGCCTCTCGAAGCATTTCCCTCGGTCGATTTATTGCCTGCTTTTCACCCTCCCCGGGCGTAGTCTCCTCTCGTATTTCCCTATTGTCGTTCTCCGACACTGTTTCGAATTGAATCCCAGGAAGGGATTATGCTAGCCACAGGCGCGTGGTTGCCTACGCACTGCCTCTTCCAAGATCCAATTCATTTCTCCATAAACTTCTGCGCTTCGGTTTCTGAGGAGGGGATCATGAAATGGCTTCTGCTATTAATGTTGTTTTTGCCGGTCGATTGTTTTGGTCAAATCAACGGAGAAGTTCCGGAACAATTGGATTTAAAGAAGGCACTCGAAATAGCAATTGCGAACAATCCGTCATTAAAGGCTGCCAAATATGAAATTCGGATAACTGAAGCCGACATTTTGGACGCTTCTAAAAGGCCCAACCCAGCTTTTTCGCTAAACGCAGAAGACTACCAGCTTTTTAGTTCCAATCCGGGACCCTTTTTTCAAACGCAGGAAATCACATCCCGCCTCGACCAGGAGATTGAGACTGCCGGAAAACGCAAGCTCCGGATTAAGGTTGCAGAACTGAGAACCCAGTCACAAAAAGCCGAGTATGAGAATAGCGTTCGAAGTTTGACACTTGAAGTTCGCCGAGCCTATTTCCAAGGGGTTCTGGCACAAAGCAATCTGGAACTGGGCAGGACTATACTTCAGGAGA
Source organism: Terriglobia bacterium (assembly GCA_046331665.1). Classification (GTDB taxonomy): domain Bacteria; phylum Acidobacteriota; class Terriglobia; order Versatilivoradales; family Versatilivoraceae; genus CAWBAT01. Next base: position 90,472 of record JAXLQK010000022.1, read on the forward strand.
TCGATCACATCATCGAATTGAATCGAGTGCGTTTCGATAAGGGAGACATCTCGGGAATTGAGCTAAAACGGGTGGAGGTGGAACGGCTCAGATTCATCGATGATGTTTTCTCTTCAAGCCTGGCACTTGCCAATGCAAAAAGCACCTTACTGACAGTGATGGGCATTCCCCAGGCAAACAACAGTTTCAAGTTTTCTGAAGCTTTGTCGGCAGACCCCAAAAGCCACCCCCTTGAAGATGGCGTCCCTCCCCTCTTAAGTCTAGCGGAATTGGAACGCCAAGCGCTGGCCAAAAGGCCAGATCTGATGGCTTCGGTATTCGAACAACGGCGTGCGGATACAGAGACGCTCCTGCAGCGGGCCATTCGTTCCCCAAACATCACAGTGGGAGCCGGCTATAAGAGAAACCTCAACGAGAATTCAGTTGTCTATGGGGTGACGATCCCCCTGAAAATCTTTAATCGCAATGAAGGCGGCATCGCAAGAGCTGCGGCGGAAAGAGACCGAGTGGAGAATCTCGCGATTTCTACTACACATGGAATCCTGCTGGAGATTCGGAAAGCCTACAATGCGGTTGAGATTAACCGCGAACGCGTGGCTTACATTGAGAAGGAATCAATCAAAAAGGCCGACGAATCCCAGCAAATCGTGACAGCTGCCTATCGCTTGGGAGGAATTGATCTGATCAATTTACTGGACGCAGAAAGGGCTTATCGTGAAACCCGAAGGATTTATAACCAGGCGCTTTACGATTATCGGATGAGCCTGTATGAGCTGGGCAGCGCCATCGGACTGGAGGGTCAATAATGGACATTCGCACTTCTTCAAAAGGGAAAGCTAAGTCACTTATTCGTCCCTCGATCATATTAACCACCCTCCTGGTCGGAATCGTTTTAGGGATTATGTTGTCCGTTGGATTTCTGAGGAACTCCAAGACCCCGCCTGCTTCAAAAGTTCCGGCAGAGACTCAGAAGAGAGGCCATGAAGATAACCCACCTATTCATCCTGTTATTGTTGAGAAAGTGGCCCAAGCCAACGTCGGTCTCCAGATTTTTGAAGCTACAGAACGGCCCATGGTCACCAGCTTGCAAACCACCGGCGTTGTCACTCCCAACGAAACGCGACTGGCCCATGTTCGGCCTTTGGCCCGAGGCCTAATTGAAAAAGTCTTTGTTCGCCTGGGCGATCGCGTCAATTCAGGAGACCCACTCCTGCGCTACGACAACATTGAGTTGGGTGAACTTATTAATGAATATCTCAGTGCTTTGGCTCAAGAGGAAAAAGAGAAAACCAACCTGGAGGTGAGCCAAAAGTTTCTGGAGCGAGCCCGATCATTGTTGGAAAACCAGGCGATTGCCCAGAAGGAATACGAATTGAAGGAGGCCGAGTATAACAACGCCCAGGCTGCGTTGGAACGGCAACGAGCCGAACTCGCCAAATATGAAGAGAAGCTGCATCGTTTTGGCCTCTCGGAAGTAGAGATTGAAAAACTGCATGGGCCAGACCACCAGCAGGCTCATCGCACGGCTTCTCACAATGTCTTGCGTGCACCCTTTGCTGGAATCATTACGAAATACGGCGTTGCAGAAGGAGAGTTAGTTGGGCCGGACCGTGAACTTTTCATCATTACTGATATCGATACCGTTTGGGTCTTGGCGGATGTCTACGAAAAGGATCTCTCCTATATTCGGGAGGGGGGGGCCGTGCAGATTGAAGTTGCTACCTACCCGGGCAGAGTTTTCACAGGAACGATCATGTACGTGAGCGATCTAATCGATTCCACCTCGCGTTCCGCCAAGGTCCGGTGCGTTGTTGAAAATCGAAAACACGAATTGAAGCTGGATATGTTTGCCACAATTCGCGTCCCGACTTCTAGCACCCGCAGGGTTGTGGCCATCCCACCAAGTTCGATTCAAAACATCGATGGGAATACCACGGCTTTTGTGCAGGTGAGTGAGTCTGAATTTGTTCCAAGGGAAGTCAAGTTGGGTACCCAACAGCAGGGTTGGGTGGAAGTCTTGTCTGGCCTCAAACCAGGGGAGAAGGTGGTAGCGGAAGGGAGTTTTTATTTGAAATCTAGCTTGCAGCGGGAACGCATTGGTGGCGAGGAATAGGTTCGGAAAGGATTGAACGAATGCATCGCATTATAGATTTTGCACTAAAAAATCGATTCTTGATTCTTGTATTCGCGTTCCTACTGATAGGCGTGGGCTTCTATTCCATGCTGCGATTGCCGATTGACGCCGTCCCCGATGTCACCCCCAATCAAGTTCAAATCCTGACGGAAGCCCCGGGGCTAGGGCCTATTGAGGTGGAAAAATTCATAACCTTTCCCGTGGAAACAGCCATGAGCGGGTTGCCTGGAATTACCGACATTCGGTCCGTTTCCCGGTTCGGACTTTCGGCCGTTTATATCTATTTTAATGAGAGCATGGATATTTATTTTGTCCGGCGTTTGGTGTTGGAACGACTACCGCAAGCGCGGGAAGCCATTCCCTCTGGTTTTGGGACACCCGAAATGGGACCCATCAGTACCGGGCTGGGGGAGATCTATCAGTTTGAAGTGAAGGGCCAAGGTTATTCTCTCATGGACCTGCGCAGCATTCTGGAATGGGACATCGCTTTTAAGCTTCGCTCTGTTCCAGGAGTCGTTGAAGTAAATAGTTACGGTGGCGAGCTAAAGACTTACGAAGTTCAATTAGATGCCAACAAACTCATCAGTTATAAGATCCCGCTGGAAAGGGTTTTTGAAGCCCTGCAGCGGAACAACTCCAATTCTGGCGGAGGCTACATTCAACGAAACCAGGAGCAATATCTGATTCGTGGCGAAGGCTTGGTTGAGACTCTGGAGGACATCAATAACATTGTGGTGGCCGCCGAAAAAGATGGCGCCCCTGTTTACATCCGTAACCTGGGGCGAACCGCCTTTGCCCCCATGATTCGCCAGGGGGCTGCGACACGCGATTCGAAAGGAGAAGCTGTAACCGGAGTCGTCATGATGCTGATTGGGGAAAACTCCAGGGTGGTGGCACAGCGTGTTCATGAAAAACTGGAAGAAATCAAAAAATCGCTTCCAAACGGTGTCACGGTGGAAACCTACTATGACCGTACCGAACTGGTTCGCAAAACCATTCACACGGTGATTAAGAATCTCAGCGAAGGCGGGATTTTAGTCATCGTCATCCTCCTGGTTCTGCTGGGAAGCATCCGTGGCGGCCTGATTGTGGCTTTGGCAATTCCACTTTCCATGCTCTTCGCCTTTGTGTTGATGGTGCAGTTTAAACTCTCGGGAAACCTGATGAGTTTGGGCGCCATTGACTTTGGACTGATCGTCGACGGCTCGGTGGTGATGATCGAAAACATTGTCCGCCATCTCTCCGAAGGCAGGAAAGGGGCGGGCAAAGTGCTCGATATTATTCGCGAAGCGGGGCGAGAGGTGGCCCGCCCGATTGTGTTCGCAGTTGGGATCATCATCATTGTTTACCTTCCCATCCTGACCCTGGAAGGGGTCGAAGGCAAGATGTTTCGACCAATGGCCTTGACCGTAGTGTTTGCCCTGGCTGGAGGCCTAGTACTCTCGCTTACCCTGATGCCTGTTTTGGCTTCTTTTGCCTTTAAACGAGGAAAGGTCAGCGAGAAGGAGACCTGGATCATTCGGTGGGTTAAGAGGTATTACCACCCCGTCTTGCAGAAGTCCATTAATCGGCCCGTGTTGACCGCCACGATTGCGGCCTCTGTCTTTCTTGCCAGTCTTATCTTCATCCCCTTCATGGGCGCCGAGTTCATTCCCGAGCTGGATGAAGGGGCCATCGCCCTGCAGGCCTGGCGTCTGCCCAGTGTCTCGCTGGAGGAGTCCATCAAGTCTACGACCCTCATCGAAAAGGTAGTTAAGCAATTTCCCGAAGTAGAGACCGTGGTTTCCCGCACGGGCAGGGCCGAGATTGCCACCGATCCGATGGGTGTGGAGACCAGCGATATCTATCTGATCCTCACACCTATCGGACAATGGCGTTCTGCCAGCACGAAGGAGGGATTGATTGCCCTGATGGATGAGAAACTCAAGAAAAATGTTCCGGGAAATATCTTCAGCTATTCCCAGCCCATTGAGCTCCGGGTGCAGGAGTTGATCGCTGGAGTTCGCTCCGATGTCGCTGTTCAGTTATATGGTGAGGACCTTCTGGAGCTGAAAAAGAAAGCAGACGAGATTGTTCAGGTTCTTTCCAAAATCGCGGGAGCTTCCGACGTAAAGGCGGAGCAGATCGCTGGTTTGCCCTATCTGCGGGTTCGCATTAAGCGCGACCAAATTGCCCGTTACGGTATCAATGCGGCCCAAATCCTCGATGCTGTTGAAGCGATGGGGGGAAAGGTGGTGGGCCAGGTTTTGGAAGGTCAGCGCCGCTTCTTTCTCCAGGTGCGTTTCGCGGAAGCGGACCGAACCGGACCTGAAACTATTGGTAACATCAAGGTCGCCGACTCACAGGGCCGGCTCATTCCCATTTCCCAGTTGGCGGACATTTTCTCTGAGGAGGGGCCAGCCCAGATCAGCCGTGAAAATATTCATCGTCGCATTGCCGTTGAAAGCAACGTTCGGGGCCGGGATCTGGCCAGCTTCGTGGCCGCTGCTCAATCCGCCATCCAAAACCAGGTGAAACTTCCTGCAGGATATTGGATTGAATGGGGAGGCCAATTTGAAAACCTTAAGCGGGCCAGCATACGCTTGGCATTCGTCGTTCCTCTAGCCTTGTTTCTGATTTTCGTTCTGCTTTATTCAACCTTCAATTCTGCCAGGATAGCGGCACTCATTTATCTCAATGTTCCTCTGGCTGCCACGGGCGGGATTGTCGCCCTTTTTCTGAGAGGTATGCCGCTTAGCATTTCGGCGGGCGTGGGATTCATCGCCTTATTCGGGGTGGCGGTGTTGAATGGAGTGGTGTTCGGTTTCTATATTGAAACAGATGAGAGAGGAGAGGACTGGATGCGCAACAAGCTGCTGGGCGCGATGATCCGTCTGCGCCCGGTTTTGACGACTGCGTGGTCGCTAGTTTTAGGGTTGTCCCCATGGCCCTGGCGCAGCGCCGGGGCAGAAGTGCAGAGGCCGTTGGCGACTGTCGTGATCGGCGGGCTCATTACTTCATGATCCTCACCCTACTAGTCTTACCTGCCATTTATGGGTGAAGTTTCAGGAAACAGTCGGAAGTGAAATATGAAGTTGTGAGGGGAAATTATGAAAGAAATCAAAGCGATTATTCAGCCCTTATTGCTCTCAAGGTCATCAATGCGTTGAAAGAGCTGGAAGGGTTGCCAGGAGTCACTGTCTCTGAGGTGAAAGGCTTCGGAAAGAGTCGAGCCAGGGAGGCCCAGGACACTGTGGTGGAAGACTCGATTGAATACTCCAAGAAAAGCAAACTGGAAATCGTGGTGTCCGACTCCCTTTTGGATGAAGTCGTCAACGTTATTTGCACGAAGGCTCACACGGGGCGCGCGGGCGATGGGAAAATCTTCGTATATACGGTGGATGAGGTCGTCAAAATTCGCAGCGGAGAAAAAGGCGAGACAGCGATTTAGTCAGACCCGGCAAACGAAAACGGAAGTCGTTAGCGGGTTATGAAGGGAGCGACGAAGGACATGAACAGTTCCAGGAGTGCGCGTGCCGATACAAACGACTCACTTTATAGATGGTACGCCGGCCGTGTCTATTCGCTCAGCTTACGCCCGTTGGGTGACGTTCCAGCGGCAGAGAAAGTAACCGCAGCTGCCTTTATCACGCTCGCTCGGCTGTCGCACCAGCGTTCGAGGCCGACGAACGACGAGACCCAGCTCATGGGCATTAAGGTTGATATGGTGCGCCGGCAGTGTGGAGGAAGCGTGCCGAGATCTCAAACACCCCATGAAGTTGAACCGTTACAGAAACGCGAACTCCCCGGCAGGACTCTCGATGCTCAGATACTCAACCCTCCTGCCCTCGAAGCAGCCATTAGGCTGCTCCCGTTGAATTCTCACTTTGCGTTTGTCCTGCATGACGTTGAACGGTTTTCCCATGGAGACATATCCGCAATGCTGGAATGGACGATCAGCCTTGCGAAGACCTCGCTGGCAGAAGCTCGGATGAAGCTTCGTCAATTGCTTTCGAACCGACTTCAGCCTGCAACCGCCGGCGGGCATCCAAGACAGCCAAAGACCGGATAAGAGATCAGGCGACAGTCCCAATGTTGCGGAGGCTCCTTATGAAAAGGCGGCAACCTTCGCTGAGTTGGATGCAGTGGATCGGAGTTGGTTCCATTGCTGCATTCTTTGTGGGCCTCATCGTTATTGGTGGTGCAATTGCATCGTTAAAACATATCCAAAGGAGACACCCCAGGAAAGCAGCCGAATACGATTTTCATGCGAAAATAGTATGATGCGCTGGGCTGGTACCTTTTCGTTTGTGTTTCTTGTATTGGGTTGGTTTCTTTACAGGAGAGGAAAGCATCGCTAGCGTCGTGCAGCGACAGACCGAACGGCGCGAAAGCAGCAGCTTGATCAACCAATTAGTAGACTTCGAACTTCAGCGGTAATGAAGCAGCCGATTACGGAAGTGAGACCCGTGACTCGCATGGAACAGACAAAGCTTTCCGTCAGAGATATGTGTTGTGCTGAAGAGGCTCAAGCTGTTGAACGAGCCATCGGGCGATTAACTGGTGTACGGGAGGTTCGGCCTAATCTTTTGAACCGGACGGTTTTGGTCGTCCATGACTCGCAGCTCGCGACTGGCGAAGACTTGATTTGCGCAGTGAATCAAGTCGGCATGACCGCCAGTGCTGGAGAGACGGATGAAGGCAGCGCTCCCTCAAGCGGCTGGCGTCTCCGGCTGACAATTCTCTCGGGCGTTGGCGTCGCAGCAGGGTTGGCACTTCATTGGACTGGTGTTGGGGAGATTCTTGAAAAGACCGGTTTCCTCCTTGCCGTCGTCAGTGGCGGATGGTTCATCGCCCCCAAAGCTTGGTCGGCCCTGAAGCGCGTTTCTCCTGACATGAACCTATTGATGAGTATCGCGGCCCTCGGTGCCCTAAGCATCGGCGCCTGGGATGAAGCTGCCACTGTGATCTTTCTCTTCTCAGTGGCTGAACTGCTGGAATCCTTCAGTCTCAACAGAGCCCGGCGGGCCATAAAGAATCTGATGAGTCTGGCTCCCGAAGTAGCCTGGGTCAAAGACGCTGGCGAGTTTCGCGAAGTGCCGGTCGAAGTGGTTAGGGTTGGCGACATCATCCAGGTGAGGCCTGGAGGAAAGATTCCATTGGACGGGAGAGTTCAGAAAGGAGATTCTTCAGTCGATCAGTCACCGATTACCGGTGAATCGGTTCCCGTGAACAAAACGAAGGGGGATGAGGTGTTCGCCGGTTCCATCAACGGTGAAGGATCGTTAGAGATCCTCGTCAGCAAGCCATTTAGGGAGAGCACGCTCTCCAAGATTATTCATCTGGTGGAAGAGGCCCAAAGTCAGAAGGCACCTTCCCAGCGGTTCGTTGATAGTTTTGCAGCTGCGTATACTCCTGTCGTGTTAGCCCTAGCCTTCGGCATCGCCATCTGTCCACCTCTCTTTTTCGGACAACAATGGGCTCTTTGGTTCTATCGGGCCTTGGTCATGCTCGTGATCGCTTGCCCTTGCGCTTTGGTAATTTCCACACCCGTGGCCATTGTCTCTGGTCTAACTGGTGCTGCCAGGCAGGGGGTCCTAATCAAAGGCGGAGCCTATCTTGAGAGCCTGGGGAAGTTGACCGTTCTCTGCTTCGACAAAACAGGAACCGTAACCGAAGGCCGTCCGAGAGTGATCGATGTCCTGCCCCTCAACTCGGCAAAAAGCGAGTCACTCCTCAGAATTGCCGGTGGCCTGGAAGCTCACTCGGAACACCCCTTGGCTAAGGCGATTGTGAATCATGCCAGGAACACTGGAATTTCTTGTCCTACGGTTGAGTCTTTTCGTTCAATTACCGGGAAGGGTGTGACGGGCAAAATCAACGGGCACGAGTATTTTTTGGGAAACCATAAGCTAGTTGAAGAAATGGCCGTTTGCAGTCCTGAAATTGAACAGATTCTAACCGCGATCGAGCAGCAAGGGCTCACGGCGGTAGCGGTTGGGCATCGTCCCCACCATGACTGCCCAGGTGAGCTGGCTGGCGTGATCAGTGTTGGCGATGCTATTCGTCCTAAGGCTAGAAGCACCGTTCAGAAGCTAAGGAGTCAAGGAATCCAAATACTGGTTCTCCTTACCGGCGACAATCAAGCAACGGCAAGAAAGATTGCCGAGGATTCAGGAATGGACGAAGTTTTCGCCGAACTGCTACCCGAAGAAAAAGTTGCTCAAGTGAAACGTCTGATGGAGGACGGGCAACGGGTTGGAATGATTGGTGATGGGATTAACGATGCTCCTGCGCTGGCGACCGCCAATGTTGGAATAGCGATGGGGGCTGCCGGAACGGATGTGGCGCTGGAAACGGCTGATGTGGTTCTGATGGCGGACGATCTGAGCAAGCTGCCCGAGGCCATCGCCATCGGCCGCCTTGCCGATAGAGTGATTCACCAGAATATTGCTTTTGCCATTGGGGAAAAAGTCGTCTTCCTGACTCTAGCAGCGGGCGGTTTGGCGACACTCTGGATGGCCATCGCGGCAGACATGGGAGCGTCACTGCTTGTCATCTTCAACAGCCTTCGCATCCTGAAAAGGAGATGAATGGAAGATACCGGGTCTTCATTGTATTTTGTGTTGGCTGGGTTGTGCGAGATCGATGTGGGATACCTTGAGGATCAATACAGTGCGGCGAGCATCTTCACTCGGAGAAAGTGGGAAATGTTGCTCAGTTTGATTCATAGATTCCGTTTGCAGTCGCTCTGGGCAACCCCACTGCCTTCGTAAAGAGTCGGGGTTGCAGGCTTTAACCAAGGATGGGAACAGGTAATCTGGTGGAAGAGAGGCCGTGTAGGGCAGAATGGAGGAATTCAAGTCATTGTGAGCCAAGGGCGGAGCAACCCACATTCGCGCCTGACAGCGATGTTTACTTGAGGAGGCGAGGAGTGCGCAAGTTTATCAGCAAACGGGAGTTCCAGAATTTCTGAGCTGATGTGGAGACAAGCAACCTCAATAGAAAGGCGACGTGAACGAAAAAAATGAGAACGAGAAGGAACTTCCGGCCAAATGTTCAGAAAGAATGATGTCCAGATTAAATGTGTTCCCTTTCGAGAAGGTAGAGTAGAGTAATCCTAAGTAAACTTGTAAACGAAAGGCGGAGTGGAAGGAGGAAAGCACGGTCTGGCGCACCGGGTTCCGAAGGTTTTCAAGGAGGATTCAGTTGCTAAAAATATGGCCCATTCGGGTCATTGTCCACGTCCCCACGTCCTTCCGATTCTGCTCATCGACGTAAACAAACTTCCCCTGCATCTGTCCCCCTTGCGTCGGCATTCCCTGCATCGGCATCCCTGAAAATGAAGGCATATACATGGTGAGGTTAAACAGAGGGGAAGTACCATTGGCTTGTAACATGAAGCCATTGGTTGTGGGGTCCATCTCTCCGCTGAAAGTCATGGGGCCCGTTACAGGAAACGTACCGCCCGTGACTTCCATGGAACCATACATCATGCCCTTTTCCTGAAATATTGTCATTTTCACCTGGGCATTAATGAGCGTTCCCGTCAGAGAAGCCTGCCACTGCCCTGCCATCTGCATCATGTTGGCTGCGGGCATGGAAACGGCCGGGAAAAAACCTGCGGTTCCGTTGGCGCTCAACACCAAGGAATTGGCCATCAACAAGAGCGATGCATTCGGTTCAATTACAATTTGACCGTACGAACCGGGCACAGAACTGCGAATGTCATCATCGATATACATCCCGTACCCCTTGATCGTTTCCGTCTTCGTAGATATCAATTGGCCAGAGTTGTCATAGATCTTAATGGTGAAGTCGCCTCCAGTCGGCATCATGTTGACAACGATCAGCGAGGACTCAAATGTCCCGGTCTTCACGGAAGACTGAACGAACAAGCGGTTATGCATATCCATTGAGGCCTGTCCCTCTCGGTAAGAGCCTGGCTTCTGCATTTGCGCGTAGACCGGCAACTGGATGACCGGATTGTTGGTGGAATTGAGGATGACAGTCGCAAAGGCATCAATCGGTTCGTCGGAATAGATATTCAGCCATCCCGTCCCTACATTCCCATTAAAGGCTGAGATCACATCATTGATCTGGAACATTTGGTTGGAGTGGACAACCACAGAAGTACTGCCTGCCATATTTCCGTCGCGATCATAAAGTTCCAATAGAACGTTAGCATCCGGGTTGTCGCCTTTCATCATCGAGCGGCTGCTGTAATTGTTCAAACCCAGGTTAGTACGCCGGTTGTTCTCCCGTGTCACATAGGGGATAAGGAGAGAATACGAACTGCCGCCCAGCGTGGGCGATGATTGGTTGGGCGGGGTGCTTCCTCCGTTGCCTTGCATGCCTCCACTACCCATCTGGGCCTGGAGCGGAGAGCTTATACTGAGAATGGCAATCGCCAAGCTGATCAAAAGAATCTGGACTTTTATGAACGTAAGACTCATGGCTCCTCCTACAGAACCGATTATGGAGAGAGATTAGCAATTCACCGGCCAGTCAAGAATGAAAAAAGTATCTGTACCAATTGAAGATGGATGCCTTATTTTCCTATGATTTTAAGGTGAGGGGCGATTGCCCCACTTGTGAGTATCTTGGCGTAAACAGTTACAATGACAAGTTTGACGGTGAGACGAATGACAGTCCCAAGGAGCAACCGAGTTAGTGTCACAGAATCAGGCACTTGAAACTTTGCTTGTTTGACTTGGCAAAGGCTGAATCTCCCTGGCTGAAGTCTATGCTTGCTCATCTGCAGTCTCCTGGACCTCAATTCCAATAAACCGAGTCGGCAGGCTCCCAGGAGAGCAAATCCCGGGAGCCGCTCGGTGCATCTTTCTCAGTTACTTTAGCTTTGCAGCCATGGCTTCATGCTCCTTCGCCAAAGCTGTCAGCTCTTCCGCTGTGGCCGTGTAGTCCTTGACCAGCCCCTCGCAATGCTCGATTGTTCCAGGAGGATATCGAAACTTCCTCCATCCCTCACCTGCCTGCCGATTCCAGTCTGCATATGAGGCTGCCATCTGTACATGCTCGTCAGCTTTGGCACGGGCTTTGGCGGCTTCGGTATTGTAGTAATCTGCAATGGCCTGATGGTCTTTAGCTGTCTTCGCTCCTGCGATCATTTCTATCATGGCGCGGTTGGTGGTTCTTAATTTGATAGCTCGGCCGGAAGTCTTTTCTTTCATGGCGGGCTCGGTGGTCTTTTCTTTGACCTTGGGTGTGAACGGAACTCCAGCGATTTTTGCGGCCATCGCCGCATGCTCGTCTGCCAAATCGGTTAGCTCTTGCGCTATAGCTTTGTTGTCCTTGATAAGTTGCTCACAATGCGCAACGGTCCCAGGAGGATAACGAAACTTCCTCCATCCCTCACCTGCCTGCCTATTCCAGGCTTCATATGAAGCTGCCATTTGTACATGCTCGTCAGCTTTGGCAAGGGCTTTGGTGGCTTCGGTAATGTAGTAATCTGCAATGGCCTGATGGTCCGCAGCAGTCTTCGCTCCTGCAATCATCTCTTTCAGGGCCTGCTTGGAGATCTTGTCTTTGGCATCGACGGTAATGGGGGTTCCGGCAAAGATTGCCACTCCCATCATGATCACCAAGCTAACACGGATCAGTGAGTTCTTCGATTCTTTGGGTGAATACATATTCTTTCTCCTTTACTAGATGAACAATCGAATTCAGTCAGTAGCTATGAGGGCAGCTCGGGTCAGAGCGCAACTTCTTCACCAAGCCTGCATTACGCTATACTGGGGAAAAGTGCTGGAACCCGTACAAGCCTGGAATTCGAGATATGAATTCTCGGGCTACAAGCAACGGGTATGTGACTGAATTAGATTCGAAGGGTGGACGACTGAAGATAGGTGTCCGAGCGATCAAGGCGGAAGACTAACGTTGATGCACTCGAGAAATTGACAGGCGATTGGGAAGGAAGAGAAACCAGATCCACTTCTGAGGCTTGAAGCTGTTTATGCGACTTAAACTCTTCCGACGTAGTTCCAGGCAACGTTGCATTGGAATGACTTGGTAGAGATGATGAAAACTGGCAACACCCTGAGGATTTGGTAGTGGGACTTGGACTTTGATCCGAATTCCCATGGTGGCAGCAACTCATCGGCGTGGGCATGTTAGCAGGACCTACCTTGCAATCATTCGGAGCCGAGCTAGATAACTGTTCTGGAGCGCGAGCGCAGAGAGCCGCGGTGATTCCAGCATTGCTACCCATCAGAAGGATCGTCAGTAAAATTGGAATAACGCGCTTCATCATTATTATATAAAGGAGAACACCTCATGTGTCCTCCCTCCTCAGCCACATAAGTTGCACACGTCCTGCCATCGCTAACCTTACTCCTTGTCAAGGTGCAATTTGTGAAGAAATTCAACGATTTACATAAGATTTAGACGGTGAGTGACTTGAGCTATATAGAGAAATTCAACATGTGATTTACCCCATATTGGGGGATCTGCCACAGCTGGAGTGGTGAGATTGTTTTCGGAGTCCACAAGACCAAAGTCTGAATGCTTGAATATATGCAATAGAATTGGCTCATGAATAATGATTGGGGCCAGATAAATTGCCCACTGAGATACCTCCTCCGGATTTGGCCTGAGGTCCTGATCATTTGTGGAGCTGAAACCCGAATAAAAGTTGAGTGCTGAGTTCGAAATTGTCCAGGAGACGTACCTATACGTTTTACGGGTTGATCCGCTTGCAGTCATCACGTTCGTAGCTCTAGATGAGAAATGGAAACCTCATATGAATCAGAATGAGAAGACTCAACCGATCCCGGTCACTGGGACCCACCAGTCTGAAGGATCCGGGGAGACATTTGCGAAAGATCCAGTCTGCGGTATGACCATCAACCGTGCCAAGGCCGCTGGCAGTCATTCCCACGCTGCCCAAACCTTTACTTTTGCAGCACAAGTTGCCTGGAGAAGTTCCGCCTCAATCCTGAAAAAGTATTTTGTAGGTATAAGCGCTGAAGCCCCTCGAACATCCAGCCACCAGGGACAACCTGCAGAAACTACCAAGGCTCCTGTTGAACAAGCACCTTGTCCGATGCACCCCGAAGTCCGCCAGCCACGGCCAGGAGCTTGCCTAAAGTGCGGCATGGCGCTTGAACCAGTTGACGTCAGTCTGGCCCCACCAACCAAGACAGAATATGTTTGCCCGATGCATCCGGAGATCGTTCGGGACGAGCCTGGTTCCTGCCCCATTTGTGGCATGGCCTTGGAACCACGCGTGGCAACCTTGGAAGAGGACAGCAATTCAGAGTTGAAAGACATGACTCGCAGGTTTTGGGGAAGCCTCTTCTTGTCGGTACCTATCTTTCTCATATCCATGTCAGAGATGATTCCCGGACAGACGTTACAGCAAGCGGTCTCAGGACAGGCACTGGCTTGGGTACAATTTACTCTTTCCACTCCCGTCGTGATTTGGGGCGGTTGGCCCTTCTTCCAACGTGGCTGGGTCTCTATTCTGAATCGCAGCTTGAATATGTTTACCCTAATTGCCATAGGAACAGGGACGGCCTACTTCTACAGTATCATTGCCACGCTTTTTCCTGGACTCTTCCCCGAATCATTCCGTGGACATGGTGGTGGGGTCTCGGTTTATTTTGAGGCTGCCGCTGTGATCACAACTCTGGTGCTGTTGGGTCAGGTCCTTGAGTTGAAGGCACGAAGCCAGACTAGCAGCGCGATTAAGGCCCTATTGGGATTGGCGCCCAAGACCGCTCGTCTGCTCCGCCAGGATGGAAGCGAAGAAGACATTGCTCTGGATCGCGTTGTTCCTGGGGACCGGCTTCGAGTCCGGCCGGGAGAAAGTGCCCGTGGATGGAATGGTTCAGGAAGGAAACAGCTCAGTGGAGTTGAATCGATGATTACCGGAGAATCGATACTGGTAGAAAAGGCAGTGGGGAGCCGGGTGACGGGAGGCACCGTGAATGGCACGGGGAGCCTAGTGCGATTCTGGCCGAAAGAGTAGGAAGCGAGACGTTGCTGGCCCAGATCGTGAGGATGGTCAGTGAAGCCCAGCGCAGTCGTGCTCCCATTCAGCGGCTAGCGGATAGAGTGTCATCCTATTTTGTTCCGGTTGTCATCTTGGTAGCTATTGTCACTTTCATTATCTGGAGCCTCGCCGGACCAGAACCCAGACTGACACACGCTCTGGTGAATGCAGTAGCCGTGCTGATTATCGCCTGCCCTTGCGCCCTGGGACTGGCAACACCGATGTCCATCATGGTTGGAACGGGTCACGGTGCCACTGCCGGAGTGCTCATCAAGAATGCCGAAGCTTTGGAGCTTTTGGAGAAGGTCGACACACTCGTGGTGGACAAAACAGGAACGCTGACGGTAGGGAAGCCCCGGGTCCTGTCAGTCGTAGCTCAGCCTGGCCAGAATGATCTGGAAATGCTTCGACTCTCAGCGAGCCTGGAGCGCGGAAGTGAACATCCTCTAGCTGCAGCCATAGTGGCCGCAGCGCAAGAGAGAAGTTTAGAGCTTCAGGAAGCAAAAGACTTTCGTTCCATAACGGGCAAAGGCGTACTGGGGACAGTTGCTGGGCTACGAGTCGTGCTTGGGAATCCACAGCTTTTGGAAGAGCTTGGTCTTGACTCCGCATCTTTGCTAGTTCAGGCGGAAACGCTTCGCCGAGATGGGCAAACGGTAATGTTCATCGCCATTGACGGAAAGCCAGTAGGGCTATTGGGCACGGCCGATCCGATCAAGGACTCCTCCCATGAGGCAGTCGGTCGATTACATACGGAAGGTATACGAATCATCATGCTCACGGGAGACAACCGCACCACTGCCGAGTCGGTTGCCCGAAAGCTGGAAATTGATGAGGTGGAGGCTGAGGTCCTACCTGAGCAGAAGAGTGCAGTAGTTAAGCGGCTCCAAGAACAGGGCCACATCGTCGCCATGGCTGGTGATGGCATCAACGATGCTCCGGCCTTGGCCCAAGCTCATGTCGGTATTGCAATGGGTACGGGCACGGATGTTGCGATGCAGAGTGCCGCGATCACCTTGATCAAGGGAGACCTTCTGGGCATTGCGCGTGCTCGCAAACTCAGCCGGGCGACCATGGGAAATATCCGTCAGAACCTCTTTTTTGCATTCATCTATAACGCCCTGGGAGTTCCCATCGCAGCTGGCGTGCTCTATCCCTTTCTGGGATTGCTTCTAAGTCCCATGATTGCTGCGGCAGCAATGACGTTTAGTTCAGTCTCCGTGATTACCAATGCACTGCGGCTTCGCAAGTTGCCACTATGAGATGTACCAAGACTGAAGGAACAAATCCAAACCACCTCAGTGGGTCGGCACGCGAAAAAGATAGATTAGTCGATATCACCGCTTTCCCCATGAGGAGCTTTCTTGGAGTAGTTCTGAAGTCAGATGAAAGTAAACTT
>JAXLQK010000023.1:0-102129 GCA_046331665.1 Terriglobia bacterium
CGTGCGCCGGGGTAACCTTTACCAAGCCAGTCCCAAACTCGGGATCCACAAACTCATCGGCGATCAGCGGAATCTCGCGTTGGAGAATGGGGAGGAGAACGGTTTTTCCAATCAAATGACGAAAGCGCTCATCCGAGGGATTGAAGGCAACCGCCGTGTCTCCCAGCATCGTTTCCGGTCGGGTCGTCGCCACTGTAATCGTCCCTGACCCATCCTTCAATGGATAGCGAATATAGGTCAGCTTTCCTTGTACCTGCTCTGATTTGACCTCGAGGTCCGAAAGCGCCGTCCGGCAGCGAATACACCAGTTAATCAGCCATTTTCCCCGGTAGATCAATCCTTCCTCATACAGGCGAACAAAAACTTCACGAACCGCCCGGGAGAGGCCCTCGTCCAAGGTAAATCGTTCCCGCGTCCAATCACAAGACCCGCCGAGCAGGCGTAATTGACGAAGGATGGTATTCCCGCTCTCTTCCTTCCACTCCCACACTCTTTTTTCAAAGGCTTCCCGCCCCAGATCATGCCGGGTTTTTCCTTCCGCCGCCAATTGGCGTTCAACGACATTTTGAGTCGCAATGCCCGCGTGGTCGGTACCGGGCAACCAGAGCGCATTGAATCCCGACATTCGCTTCCACCGGACGACAATGTCATGCAAGGTATAGACGAGCATGTGCCCCATATGCAGGGAGCCCGTTACATTCGGCGGAGGGATGACAATAGTAAAAGTAGGTTTCTCAGAATGGACATCCGCTACAAAAAGGGATTCCTTCTCCCAGAATGGGTACCACTTCTCCTCGACACTCTTGGGATCGTAACTTTTTGGAAGATCAGAATAGGATTCAGACGTGTTGGTCATTGCAAAATTCTTTCAAACCCAAATCGAATTTAATGACGGCAGGGGAAGATTGGATCACAGCAATGATCCGGCGGGCAGTCGCCTCCTCCAGTCACGCCAATCCCATCAGCATGGAGGAAACGATCTGCTGGCGCACCTTCCAGCATCGCCTATTGTAGCCCGATGAGTCCAAAAGTGAAGGGAAATTCAGGGCAAGAACGTGGCCGGGAAACGAGTGGGTGCAAGGCGGCGGATTGAATAGGATTTGGAAAAGAAGAGGGGTTATCGCTCGTTGGTTGTCTTGAAGTGTGTCTCCACCTGATCCTTAATCATCAAGCTGGCCAAATCAGGGATTACTTCCCATCCAATCCGTTCGATGACCTCCCGGCTCAGCTTCTCGACTACCTTGTTCGCGATCCGCTCAATCAGTTCTTCCGTTTCTGGAGCTTCCAAGGAAAGCGTCAGAGAAGAACCGGACGTAGCCGATGGAGAGGGTTCAGCAATATCGGGGACCATCACCGCAGCCGCAACCGGAGGAATCACAAAGGCAGGGCTCATTTCGAGGGTTGGGGGCACAGGTTCAGGAGTGGACTCCGGTTCAAGTTCAGCTGTTCTTACCGTCTCTTGAATCTTGGATTCAACTTCGGCGGAACTAGAAATGCGTGGAGAGCTTTCCACAAACGACGGTTGAGCCCCAAAGGCCGGAGCATCTGCGGATTCCCAGATATCGACAAACAGCGATTTTCCGTCACTTTCCTGGCTATGCGAAGCGCTCGCCAGAGCCAGATTGTCTTCGGCGATTTCTAATCCAAGCGGATCAGTTTCCTCTATCGCTGGAACGACCTTTTCTTCAACTTTGGCTACTGCCGCATAACTGGAATCTCCATCAGGGATTACCGGCGCAGCTGCCTCGGAAACCGAATCCTCAACGGGTTGCCGTTCGACAGCAGCTTCTTCATGGCGGGACCAGGGAGATACCTCCTGTTGTGGAAGGCTCGCGAGGACAGGCTCTGCCACTTCCTGGTGAGTCACAACCGGAATTTCCTCCTCAGTGGCCGAAGATAGAGGGATGTCGCTCTCACTGGGTGATTCGACTGTCTCTTCACTGGCCACCCGTGTGGTTACCGGCTCCGTCGTCGTTTCCGTGTCCATGGATTCGGCACGAGCGCTGACGTCAATTTCAGTTGATGGGGTGGTTTGCTGTTCTGCGGCTTCGATTAGCGTGCGAACGGCCGAGATGAGTGCTTTGATCTCAAACGGTTTGGTCAAATGGCTGTCCGCTTTGACGCGCGATGCCTCCTGTCCGTCAAAAGGCTCAAACGCGCCCACCAGGAGAATCACGGGAATGGTCTGCAGGCCGGGATCATTCTTGATGGCTTCACATACTTCATAGCCGTTTTTTCCTGGCATGAAGATATCTGCCAGGACCAGGCTGGGCCGATGCTCGCGAATTTTTTTCAGCGCAGCATCACCATTCCCCACGGTCAAGACATCAATCCCCTCACCGGAGAATGTCAGGTTCACTATTTTCTGTATCGTGATGCTGTCATCCGCCAAAAGTATCATTCTGGACATGCAATTCTCCTGAGTGAACCTATCTGAGACCCTTTCTCATAACAAGAATCGTTCTATAAGACATAAACTTTAGTTAAATCATTGACAGAGTTATGGGGTAAGTGTGTTTGGGCTGGCTCATCTTGGCTGTGTAGGAAGTAAGTTGGCAAGGAAATCCAGGCTGACAATCAGAATTCCGAAGGGGAGCACCAATTCTTGACTGGCAGTGATGTATCAGAACCCTTCAGGCAGGGTCGGGAAATGAAGACTCATCCCTTCCCATGAAATCCCCGTTTGTTCCCTGGCATTTTCTGGCGGCAACCGGTTACTTCTTGCCTTCCGAGGAGTTCTCACTCGCAGGAGCGGTATCGGTAGTAGCACCCTTTTCGCTGGTCGTGTTCTTGTTGGCTGTTTCGCTTTGCGTGCTGGCCGGACGCTTCACGATCTCGGCCGAGACTCCTCCACCGATGTCTCCAGGAGCGGTCGGAGGCGGAGTCGTGGAGGTAGAGGGCGGAGTTGCGGTGGCGTCCAAATTGATTCGATTCTCCGGTCCAAGCTCGATGGCTGGCCGGCCCGCTTTACGGGCGCTCGAAACATCGGGTTTCTTACTGACCAATCCGGCGGCGCGGCCCAGGAACGATTGCCTCTTTTCATTCTCTTTATCCGATTTCGCGCGCGCAATGGCTTCGGGGCTGGGCTCTGGAATCGGCAGGTTCAACTCTTCGAGCCTTTTCTTGGCGCTTTCAGCAAAGGGGCTTGAGGGATACTCACTGACTATTTTCCCATAGTAGTATCCGGCGGCAGGGATCTGTTTCTTTTTCTCCAGGGATTGGCCAAGGACCCAAAGGGCATCATCCATCCGGCTAAAATCCGGATAATCCTGAATCGTCCATTTCACGCGGCGGATGGAGGCGTCGTAGCGCTTGGTCAGCATATATTGGTTGGCCACTCGCAGGTTTGCCGTACCGAGGACTTCCTGAACATCGCGCAGCTTCTGTGCGGCCTCTTCCCGAAGAGGGCTATCCGGATAGTCCTGCAAAAACGCTTTTAATTCCCGCTCTGCGGCCTTGGCCTGTGTATTGTCGCGATCTGGTTTTTCCATCTGACTGTAATGCGTCATGGCAATTTTCATCTGAGCGTCATCAGCGTCGTCGCTGGTCGGGAAAAAGGTGCGAAAATCCTTGTACTCGGATTCCGCCTGGACGAGGCCGGACGTGCCACCCTGCTTGTAATAGGAATCAGCAATGGCCAGCTTGGCTTTTTCTTTATAGTCGCTATCGGGATAAGTATTGAGCAAGGTTTGAAGTGTCAGGCGAGCCACCTCATACTTTCCTTTGGCGATGTCCCGAATCCCTTTCTCATAGAGGATTTTATCGGGCTCCGCTTCACCGGTTGGCGTGGGAACGTCCGGCTTCGAATTCTTGAAGCAGCCCCAGGAGGCAAAACTCACCAATAAGAGGAGCAACCATAAATACACCACCCGTTTCATCAATAAATCCTCCAGGACCAATTAGCAGACGGAGTAAGCCATCTTGCTTTGTTTAAGATAGGTTCGGTCACATGATTTAGGCTTTGGACGGGAGACACAGCTAGGAGAATAATCAGACACCTGATTCCAGACAACAATTCTGGAATCGCCACCATTTAACCGACAACTCCCCTATTTTATCCGAGAATTTAGTAAAGGGAAGCGTCTTTTGAGTCATCCCTAATTCAGCGGGTAATTTCCAAAGAAATCGTATCCCCCTCGGCAAGCCTGCTCCCAGCGGCAGGAGATTGACGGAGGACCGTTCCCTTGGGGATTTGCGGCAAGGACTGAGTACTCACATCTCCGAGTTTCAACCCTGACTCCCCAATTTTTTTCGAAACAGTTTCGAACTCCATCCCAAACAAATCCGGCATCAAAAAGGTCTTGGGTCTGGGGCCGTTTGAAACCAGCACGCTCATCAGGAGCGATTTCGCAAATTGGCCCTCCGGGGGGGGATTCTGGGCGATGATGACGTCCTTATCCTGCGTGGCCGAATCAATGGCTGAAAGGGTAGCCAAGGTAAAGCCTCGTTTGAGAAGCAGTATCTGGCCAGTGCGTATTGTTTCGCCCTCCAGCGAAGGGACAGGGAGCCTCTTTTCTCCCAGACTGAGAACCACCCGTACCGTCTGGTCTCGCTTCAATTGCGAACTTTGCGGCGGAGTTTGTAAGAGAATCCGGTCCCGCGGGACCTTATCATCAAAACGGCGGCCTTCCACTTTGAGATGGAGCGAGGCAGACGACAGTAAGTGGGCGCCCTCTTCGACAGTCTTTCCGACTAATGGAGGCACCAGGACTTCATTCCCCCGGATGGCCAGCCTCATTGCCGTGAGACAACTTACAAATCCGGAAACCAGAAGGAGACTGCCAAAAAATAGCCACCTGAAGAAAGTCAGCAGCTTGGTTTGCATGTTGCCGGGAAACGGCCCAAGTCCTCCCATCAGACTTCAAAGCCGACCCGCCTATCATAAAGGGGAGTTAGGCGGCGTGCAAGACTCTTTCTGGGGGTTTCTTGAGGTCCCAAACAATCCCGAAGAGAGAGAGCAATTTCAAAAGGTAGTAGGAGAAATCAATCTCCCACCAGAAGAATCCCATGTTGGCAGAGGTGGCATAATAATGATGATTGTTGTGCCATCCTTCCCCCATGGTGAGTAGAGCGAAAAGCAAGTTGTTGCGGCTCGTATCGGTGATCTTGTATCGAATGCTGCCAAACATGTGACAAAGGGAGTTGATCATAAACGTCACATGGTAAAGCAAGACCGTACTGACAAAAAACCCCCAGACTAATCCCTGCCAACCCATCCAAAGGTAACAACCCACGGCCAGGACGATTCCGGGCAAGACGTGAAACTTGTTGAGGAAGCGCAATTCCGGATACTGAGCAAAATCCTTGATCGCATTGTAGTCGGTTGTTTCATACTTGCGGCAAAGGATCCATCCCACGTGGGACCACCAAAACCCCTTGCGCTCGGGAGAATGAACATCATTTTCCTGATCGGAGTGTTGATGATGATGCCGATGGTAAGAGGCCCACCAAAGGGGACCCTTCTGAACCGCCGAGCATCCTATCCAGGCTAGGATAAACTGAAAAAGTCTCCCCGTTCGATACGACCGATGTGAAAAATAGCGATGATAGCCCGCCGTGATTCCAAACATCCGGAGATAGAACAGCGCAAAGCATAAAGCAATCGCCTTCCAAGAAACCCCTGTAAAGAACGCCCCCAAGCAGGCGAGATGAACTCCCAAGAATGGGAGACTCTTGAAAAACTCAACGCGATCTTCCAAGTGGTGGTTGATCGGGTTGACGATCGGAATCGGGTTCGAGTGCATTTATGGCAAGGTCCTCATCTTCTATAGTTTCACTTCCATCAAGCGACATCTTATTCAAAAGGATGGCGTCGAATTGTAATACTTTTGTAATCACTGGACTGAACGACAACCCGGCCTTCCGACCTTATCGTCCCGACTTGACCCTTTGTTATGAAAAAAGCGGGAACAAAAGAAGATTCATTTCGCATCAAAGTCTGTGGAGGCAGACACAGAGCCTTGACGCCAAGAGGGTTAAATGGTACTTTCCTGCCAAGTCTAAAATTGAACTGATTGAGGATCACAGGATGCCAGGAGACGCACTCGGAATGATTGAAACGAAGGGGTTCGTTGGCGCTGTGGAAGCTGCCGATGCCATGGTAAAGGCCGCCAACGTTACTCTTGTAGGGAAAGAATATATCGGAGCGGGCTACGTGACGGTTTGCGTTCGTGGGGATGTTGGTGCGGTCAAAGCCGCTACGGATGCAGGGGCGGCGGCCGCGCGACGGGTGGGAGAATTGGTCAGCGTGCATGTCATCCCGAGCCCCCATGACGAAGCCGAGAAAGTGATCCCGGGGCCCAACAAAAAGCCCAAGGGTGGATTAGGTTAACTAGCCGCCTCAAAGGCCCTCCGGCTGAAACCGAACACCTTCGCCGCTGAGTATTCCCAGCCGAATTATGGACAAAGACCTCCAATCCATTCATCAAGCAAGAACCTGTGTGGAATCCGTCTACGAAGCCTGGAAGCTGTATGCGGATTTTCCCCAGGAGAAGGTGGATGCCATTGTCCAGGCAGTCGCGCAAGCAGGCTGGGCCGCGGCCGAACCGCTGGCCCGCATGGCGGTCGATGAAACCGGATTTGGAAAATACGAAGACAAGATCCTGAAAAACAAGTTCGGGTCGATGTTTGTCTACAATGCGATCAAAGATCTCAAGACGGTCGGGATTCTCCGCGAAGATCATGAAAAAGGGATCCTCGAAATCGCCACCCCTGTCGGGGTCATCGCCGCCATCATTCCCTCCACGAACCCGACTTCAACCACCCTCAATAAAGTCCAGATCTCGTTGAAAGCCCGGAATGGGATCGTGCTGAGCCCCCACCCTTCAGCCAGCAAGTGCATCCAGGAAACCGCCCGCATCGTCACCGAAGCCGCCCGCGCCGCGGGTGCGCCTGAAGGCCTGATCCAATGCATCACGGTCTCGACCACCGAGGGAACACAAGAGCTCATGAAGCATCGGCGCACGGCGTTGATCCTGGCGACCGGGGGACATGGATTGGTCCGGGCCGCCTACAGCGCCGGTAAGCCTGCCTACGGGGTCGGTCCCGGGAATGTTCCGGCCTATATTGAGCCCTCGGCAGATATCCGCAAAGCGGTGAAGGATGTCTTTACGGGAAAATGTTTCGACAATGGAACGTTATGTTCTTCCGAGCAAGCCATCGTCACGGATGAGGCCATCAAAGACAAGGTCGTTTCTGAAATTATCAGTAATGGCGGTTATTTCCTGAATGAAGAACAAACCGAAACCTTGGGAAGACTCGTTGTCACCCCCAGCCGCGCAATTAATCCGAAAATTGTGGGACGATCGGCCGCCGTCATTGCCAGCATGGCTGGCCTGCGAGTGCCTGAGGGCACCCAAGTGCTGGTGGCGGAGTTGAAAGGCGTTGGGCGGGATTTCCCACTCTCGATGGAGAAGCTTTCCCCGATTCTTGCCTTCTATGTCGAGAAAAATTGGCAGGCTGCTTGTGAACGATGCATTGAACTGGTGAACTACGGCGGGTTGGGACACACCCTGTCGATCCATTCGAAGAATGACGAGATCATTCGCCAATTCGGTTTACAAAAGCCCGTCTTCCGCGTGATCGTCAACTCGCAATCCGCGTTGGGCGCGGTGGGTTATACGACAGGTCTTTTCCCATCCATGACGTTGGGATGTGGTTCTCTCGGCGGAAATATCACTTCGGATAATCTCTCTCCCCTCCATCTCATCAATATCCGACGGGTTGCTTATGAGACGGGAGGATGGAGACCCGCACGACTTGCGGCTCCCGTCCCCCCAACGATCTCAAAAAGCCGTGAACCCAGGATTGAAACTACTCGCCACGAGATTTCTGAAGTGATTGATAAACTGCTCAGCCAGAGGAACATTCCCCTGCCGGCGAGCCCACCTTTGGGCTCTTGGATCGAGCCTCCGCAGGCCTCGGCTCCTCCGCCCCCCCCGGCTTGCCCTCTCCCGCCTTCTGCTCCTCCGCCCCCTGCCCCGGCCCCCAGGCCTGCAGCCACTCCATTCGTCTGCGAAGACGACGTTCGCACCGCCATTAAAAACAACCAGAAGATTTATGTGAACTCTAAAACCATCATCACCCCTTCCGGGCGGGACCTCGGAACGGATAAGGGAGTGTTGGTTTTTGTTGACTGAAAAATCAGCTGGTCGGTCAGTCCATTTTGATCCAATCGATGGCGCATCCCAAGTTTCGCTGGTCGGCGGCTCTTCCGGACTTCTGAGGATTCCATGCCGGTTCGACTACGATTCCAATCTGCTCAATCCCATGGGTGGCAAGGCTACTGGGAATCGGGAATTCATAGACCTTGAACTGGTCTCCGCTCCCCACGAGTTCCTGCTCCCCCAGCGAAGTACCATTGAGGGTAACGGTGAGGAACTGCCTCAACTGTTGTTCCGGACACGATTTGACTGCACGAATACGCAGGACTTTTCCGGCGCCTGGAATCACCGGAGGGACGAGGGTTAGGATGGCTCTGGGCGCCGTCCAGCGATATGCCCCACTGACTCTCTCATAAAACCCCTCCAGAATACCCTGATGGATGTCCGAGGCCGAGCCGAGATCGACAAATAAATTCTCTGCCCGCGGTGCCGGGGCGGCTGTGACCAACTTCAAATAGTCCAGGATGAAGCCCAGATCACGAATGTCCGTGCTGATTCCCAGCGCGACTGGGGAAAAAGTGTCGGAAAGAAACCGCAGCGTGTTGGTCTGCGTCTCACGAAGCACCCCTGGGGGGACAGAAAATCGATAGATGCCGGGCTCTGGAGAAAAAGAGGACTGCCCAAGAAACTGGTCATTAAGAAAGAGTTTGACTTGGCCCTTGGAAGTCCCCTCTGGATGCATTTGACGTGCACTCAAAAGAAGGGTCGCTTCTCCTGTCAGGGGAACCCCCGGCAGCTCGATGCTTGCCTCGGCGGAACTCCAACGAATGGACTCCCCGCCAGCCTCACTTGGATAGAAGCCCTTCGTCTTTGTCCCAAAATGGAAATCCATATCAAAAGTCACCGGCTCCGATTTTCCCGACGGGGGCCTTCTTCTTACTTCGTAGACAGTAATCAAGTTTTCCAGACTCTCCATCGCACGAGGGAGCCGATCATATTGGCGCTCCATGAAAGGAGTTTGAAAATAAAAACGATCCCGAGGGACAAATGCCAGCCGTGAACTATGCATTCGAGTTTGATCGTCGCCGGCCGCAATAAAGACTCGTTTCCCCTCCCCGAGCCATTGTCCAACCAATTCCTCGAAAACCTTTGTCCCCGGCTCGAAAGAGGCCAGATTGTATACCGTTTTGTGAAAAACCGATTTAAGGGGCCCGGTCAAGAAATCTTGAGTGTTCCCATAGGGCAACAGGATCACGTCTGATTCCTTGAGAATACTTCCCAATCTCCCGAGCTGATTCAAAGTCCCTTCCAGTTCGGTCTGATGCCATAATCCCGGGACAGCCTGAAACTCGCCCGCCCAGACCAATACCAACAGCAGGCCGCAGAAAGCGGTCGCTGCCCGCCGCCTCACCCGGCGCTCCAAAGCCTGAGACAACCAATTCAGTGCAATCAGGATCAACAGCACACAGCCCGGAATCGTAATCTCGATATATCTTCGAATCACCCAATAGTTATCAGGGAAGGCACGAGACTTGAAGAGATAAAACCCGGAAAAGACCACAAAGATGACAAAGAAGGGGAGCAACATTCTTTGACGAGAATCGAAGAGATCATTCAACAAGACGAGAAAGCCGAGTAAAGCCAATCCCAGACCGAGTGGCGAAAGATACCATCCCAACCGAATCAGGTTCAGCTCATTGGATAAGGAAATCTGTCCTTCGTGAGGCAGCGGCAAATCAACAATTTCTCGCGCAGAGGGTAAATAAGGACGAAGGAATAATCCGTAGGCTACGGCGATCAACAGCAGAACCATGGTGAGGCGTTTGATAACACTCAGGCGCTCTGTGATCCTGATTGATCTCAAGTACCCCTGCCCAACCTTGCTTCCAACGGCTGCCAGGACCACAGCAACTCCAGCCAATATCGTTAAGGCACTTATGGCAACAAATGAGGGCCGCAGAACGGAAACCACATTTCTAACGTAGGGGAAGGCAAAGATGGAATGATGCAGTAAGGAATAGGCAGCGCAGACACCGAACCAGATCGAAAATCGATTAAGGCCTTTCTGCCACTCCGCCTGATTCTGATCAGTGGCTCCCGGGCGAAGGAGTAACCATCCCCCCCAAAAAATCACCGCCGCGATCCCAAGCAGGTAGGAATCAATTCTCACAAAGAGACTCAAACCAAACAAAAGTGCCGCCATGGAAATCAGCCCGGCAACCCGCTTCTTCATTCCCATGGCGAGGAACCAGAGACCGCCCAGGAGAAGAACTTGCGCGAGCATTTCAGTGAATGGACTGCGGCTAATCCAAAGCTGGGCGGGATTGACCATCATCAGCAGGCTCGCCGCAAACCCGGCCTTTCGTGATCCCAAGAGCCATTGTCCCAATGGAATCATCAGCAAAATTCCCAGGACGCCACAAAGGATGTTGAACCCAAACAATCCTCCGAATCGCCACAGTTTAAAGGAAACCGCCAGCCACAATGGAAAAAGACTAAGAAATTGAGGAAGCAGAATTCCTTGGTTGGGATCGAGCAGGTAGAAGCCAGGAAGAATTTCCGGGTAGGGTGCTTCCCGGAGCGGATTGCTTAAGAATAACGCCTCCTTTGCCGGCGTATTAAATTGAACAAAATCCGGGTCCTTGATACGGAGAGTTCCACTATCCGCCAGCCTTAAGGCAATACTGACATACTCTCCTGGATCGCGATTTGTTAAGACATATTCGGCCGGCCGGTTCAGCACCAAAAATGCCGCCCCGGCGCAGAGAAAGATCAAAACATCGGCGCGGTGCCAAGAAACTCTCCAGGAAAAATCTGTCAATCCGCGCTTTCTCTTGAAATGAAACAACAACCCCGTTAGACAGAGGTCATAAATCAGAAGCAAAGAAATCCAATAGCGGATTCGAAAGACTCCCAATTCCGCCGTCAGGAGGAGAACCCAGGAGGTTACAACTAATCCGGCCAGGACACAGGCGAGAATCCATTCCAGGCAGGAAAATTCGAGAGGATTGGATTGAACTTCACTGAATTGCCTTTTCAGGCCTGTAATGGCGAGTGCCGTGGTCAAGCCGCCGGCGGCAAGAAACAGGCCGAGCGCAAACAAGAAGAGGACAAATTCGGACCAACTATGGGTGAGTCCCATATCGAAGGTGGAGAGTCAGATCGATCTTGATAAGCCAATTGTTCGAGGTAACATCAAAGACAAGGTGGAGATCGCCTGTCAATTCTGATTTCGTTTTTACGAAGAAGTGATTGGGTCAAATTCTCACGTGCTTATACATTAAATCCAGGATCTGCTGGTAGGCTAACTCTCGATCTGTCAGATTCCCCGAAAGGATGGCATGCGATGTGCAATGACGCAGGTGATTGCGCATCAGATTTCGAGAGACACCGCGCAAAGCCTCCTGGACCGAAGAGATCTGCATCAAGATATCCGGGCAATAACGATCTTGCTCGACCATTTTCTGCAAACCGCGAATCTGTCCCTCAAGCCGGCGTAATCTCTTCAGGTTGGCGGACTTCAGGTCGGGGTCAACCGCGACGGCTTTGCGCCTGGATTTTACCTTTGATTTGATCTCACAAGCGCAAGTTACTAGTTCCTGCGTGTTCTTTTCATCATTCATCATTGTATCACTCACCCATTGGGAGATCCGCCTGCCGATTGTCCATCAGAGTCTGCTGGTGTGCCGGCATTAGGAGGGATGAAATCTTCTCAAGCGGAGGCTGTTCATGACAACGCTAAAGGAACTGAGGGCCATCGCCGCGCTGGCCCAAATTGGATTCAGCAGGATACCCCACGGGAAATAAAGGGCGCCCGCGGCTATCGGAATGGCAATGACATTGTAAAAGAAAGCCCAAAAAAGATTCTGCTTCATCAGACGCATCGTTTGTTGGGAAAGCCGGACGGCCGTGGCTACTCCTTCCAGATCGTCCCGAAGGAGGGTAATATCACTCGCCTCCAGAGCGATATCGGCGCCGGTTCCTATAGCAATGCCAACATCGGCCTGGGCGAGTGCGGGGGCATCATTAATTCCGTCGCCAACCATGGCCACAACTTCTCCGGACTTCTGCAGGCGTCTGATCTCCTGCACTTTACCTTCCGGCAAGACTTCCGCGACGAAATCGAAATATTCAGATGGCTGGCAGTCGCCCTGGCAGCACGTGCAGGTTGTCACCTGTCAGCAAGACGACTTTTAGACAGGCACGCTGCAATTTAGCGATGGCCTCGCCAGCCGCGTTAGCCTTCAAACGTTCTGGGCTGCTATCGCCCTGCTGTGCCATCAACGGCAATCAGAACGGACGATTTCCCCGCCTCTGAAAAATCTCCGGAGGGCCGGCCTTAACCTTCCACACACGGATCATCCCCAGAGATCTCATCAAAACTCCTGAATTCCCCAATACTACGCCTTCCCGACACCTCCTTCCGCACCCCATACCCGGGAAGGCCTTAAATCGCTCGGGTTCACGATGAGAACAGCCCCCGGGTTTTCGTAAAATCGACAATGGCGCCACCGGTGTTCAGTGGTTTTCGATCGAACCGGCAAAAATTAATAACTCGGACTCCGTAATCAGGATTGGCAGCGCCTGGTTCGCAGGAGCCGGGTGGACGTCGGTAATTTGTATGCTGGCTTCCGTCATCCCGGTCTTATCCAGCGCTACAGTACTGATCTTTTGGGCGCGCTGAAGAGCTTCCCCGCCTTTAAAGAGAATCCCCAGCTCGGCGGCTTTTCCTGTCGCAACCATCAGCGCAGTCGGAACCGCCAAGCCCATGGCGCAAGGGCAGGCAATGATGAGCACTGAAACCGCCGCCGTCAACGCTCTGACTGGTGCGGCATCCCCGCCCACCAAGAGCCAGGCGAAAAATACGACCGCAGCGACAAGAAGGACTCCGGGAACAAACACGCGGCTGACGCGATCTGCGAGACGTTGGACGGGAGCCCGCGACCCCTGGGCCTCGCGCATCAAGCGGACGATTTGGGCTAAGACACTGTTTTCACCCAGCCGCGTCGCAGAATAACGAAATGCACCTTGCAGATTCACCGTTCCCCCAATGACTAGATCTCCGGCGTGCTTTTCAATGGGCAGGGATTCGCCTGTGAGCATGGATTCATTGACACTGCTGGATCCAAAGATCACTGTACCATCCACGGGAATGCGCTCACCGGGACGGACCAAAATCTGCTCTCCCTCCTGGACATCTCCGATCGGGAGTTCCGAAGTAACGCCCTCTCGGACCACCGTTGCCGTCTCCGGCCGAAGAGCCGCAAGTTTTCGGATCGCCGACGAGGTTTGGCGTTTGGCGCGCGCCTCCAACATATTCCCCAGAAGCAGAAAAGCCAGGATCACGATCACCGCTTCATAGTAAAAGTCCGGAGCCAGCCCGTGCGCGAGGAAGAATTGGGGCGTCAATGTCGCGGCCAGAGAATAGAGAAAAGCCGCTCCCGTGCCCAAAGCGACCAATACGTTCATGTCCGCATTGCGTGATCGAAGGGCTGCCCATGCCCTGGTAAAGAATTGCCGTCCGGCCCAAAACAGGACACCCGCGGTCAGGACCAATTGGAAGACGGCCAGATCCCGTGGGTCAATCCGGTAGAGCCAGGGGAGGCCTTCCCGGAGAACTGGGGAAATCCGGGTCGAAGCCCACACCATGAGAGGATCTTTCAAGTGCTGGGAAGAGTGGGGTTCTGTCATCAGCGGCATTGAGACGAGCATGGCCACTACCGCGGCACTACCGCTGGCAATCACCTTTCGCCGCAAGGTCAAAAACTCCTCTTCCTGTTTCAGGTCAAGGGCCGCTTGCTCTTCAAATGCGCTTTGACCGGGCTTGGTCAGCTCCGCTCCGTAACCTGAGGCTTGAATGGCGGCAACGAGTGTCGTCGGCGAAGTGAGTGTCGGATCGAAAGACACTGCTGCTTTTTGCAACAGGAGATTCACGGACGCATCGATCACCCCCGGTTGCTCTTCCAGGGCATGCTGGACATGAGCCTGACAGGAGGCGCAAGTCATCCCACTCACGGCAATATCCAATTTCTCAAGTGTTTTCGTTGCTTCCTTCATGTCGGGCAAATTCCGTTCATCCCACCTTGGCTTTCGCCAATTTCGCCATCCGGCATCACCCACCTGCCACTTCAAGTATATATACCCCCCTCCCCTATATCAAGCCCTTTTTGAGAATTACCTGTTTTAAGTTTACAGAGAAGCTGCTCCCGGAACCTCATGATTCTCTGCGCGGATGGCAGTTGGTGGGGATGCCCCGCAACCTGGCATCGCAACCAAGCGGCAGCAGGCTCCTGCACCCCCAAAAGCCGACGCGAGGTGGAAGGCGAGCGTGGGACTGTCCGTCCCCCGCGCGCGTTCCATTAACCGGTATGGGTAGAGCACTCGCTCCACCGTGACGTACACAGCTCGATAGTACGCCCCCCGTGGCTATGGGTCGACGCAGTGAGATGGCTTTGTCGGGGTGAGGCTTGGAATCAAGAGAAATGTAGATCTCGTGGAGACGGCCCAAATAGGGTCAGAGCTTTGCATTTTGTATTCTGGTGAGTGCCTTCTGGTAGACCTTTGCCAGCTCTCGATCTTCTTCCAGTAGTTGCTGCAATCGTTGCAGGACGACACTCACCATCACATAATCAATCCCACCCGCCTGCTTCCCCAGCTCTTTTGACTTCATTCCACCCTGCTCGCGAGCCAACCTCAGGACCAGATCCCGGCCCCAATCCCCATGCCGTTCCCGGAAATCCTCCCAGCACTCTCCCTTGAGCTCCTCAATCATTTTTGCTTAATCTGTTAATTGCAAAGATCTGACCCTACTGCCGGCCTGCCTTCACGATGCGTTTTCCGTGATGAATACGACACACACTGTGAAATAACGGATGCGCTAGAAGACCCGACGAGCTAACCGCAAGGGAAACAATCCAGCTTCCCGGCCTTTGGCCAGGAAGCCAAAGTAACTCAAATTTCGCAAACTGAGAATGATCGGATCGCAGGCTCCTCGGCAGGTCGATACCCGAAGAGCTTGCCAAAAAAAGCACCTCAGTTTTCAAGGAAAAGTGTTTCTTCAGTTGACTAAGCCTTTTAATGGGTGACCCTTTTTGTCCAAATCAACTTGAAAATTAGTCTTTACAACTCAAAATGCGTCTCCCTCGTTCGCTGGTTCGGGATCAACAGATACGAAGACATTGAGTGTTTCGATGTCTATCCCCACAGTAGTACTTGGATCACAATGTCTGGGCTTTTCGCGAAAACCATAGTGAAATACAACATACCTAGTCCGAATGGAGGCCGGGTATATTGAATCAAATCTCCATTTAAGGACATTCTCTTTGGCGGCCCAACCTAACAAGTCGTGTGGAGCTTTAAAAGTAACTTCTTTCGGAACCCCATCTGGATTCAAAGTAACCGTAAGATGCACGTCCCCTGAAAGCATTGCTTGCCTGGCTAAACGGGGGTATTCAGGTGCAACAAAATAAGTCAGATTAGCGAGTCTTTCTTGACAGTGTGATCGATAGGAAAACACAATGGGTCCAAATAGGAGGACCAAAATGACTTTACTTACAATGTTTTTGGAGTTCTTTTTGAAAATCTGACGAAGCACTTTTATCCTCCCTATAGACCCCTGCCCCGTGTGCAAGGTTTTGGTCACTTAATGCGACCATGTGTCCTAGATTGTTCCACGCAAAGAAATGAACACTCCCCAGGATCAGGCGCAGGAAAATCATGCAAAGACTTGTCTGGGTCCTTTTCATGATTGTCTCCTTCGATCCCCCTGACTAATCGCTGCCTTCTTGGATCAATCCTTATTTTCTACAGCTACGATTACACGGAGTGTTTTCTCGGGTGCGTCCATGAACAGGGGCCCAGCTCTCCCTTTCCAAAGTAGCAATGGCGCAGATCTCTCCTCCATATGCTGGATCTCAGCTTTGAAGGCTTCGACTTCATATGTCTCGCCAAGGTACACTTGAAGCGAAAGTATTCCTTTAGTATCCGATGCATTTTTAGATGAGAACCGTGCGACTCCTGATGTGTCAAGAATGTTGGCTGATACTCCTTCGACCGGTGTCCCGTTCGCTAAGCCCACAAGTAAATTCAAAATGGCAGGTTTACGCGCTGGAGGTAGTTGAATATTGATGTCTTGTTTGCGCTCACCCTCACTCAATAATATGTGGGTCGCATCCTCACGACGATGTGCCCAAGAGTAGAAGGTCGGCCGGTAAGGGAGACTGTCATGATACTCTTCGCCATTTACGGCCACGGCAAATTCTCCGGGGGGCATGCCTAGCAGAGTATAGTTCCCATCCTCATCAGTGAGTGCTTCCTTGAGGGCGCTAGTGTCTAACTTCTCGTTTTTACCGAATAAAAAGGCTTGTACCTTGATTCCTTTGATTGCTACTCCGAGATGGTCAGTAATCCTCCCAATAATCTGACCAGCCGGCCACACATACAATTCTCCGAACTCGCAATAGTTACCATCAACCCTTAAAGGTTCGTGGGGCCCAAAAGCATCTTTCTCCTCCAGGTACTGATCGCTTTCGACGTGAAGAGTGTATGTTCCCGAGGGCACATTAAGAAAGGCGAATTCCCCGCCTTGCACAGTCGTCGTGGTAAGTCGATTGATCCCAGAATATGCTATGACCTGCAGTCCGACCGGGCCCTCTTTGGTAGAGTATCTACTTGTCATTGTTTGGACTTTTCCAATCAAGCTAGGAGAACCCCCCATTTCCATCCGGCGCAAAGCATCCAACAACAGTTCATTACCTCCAACGCGAAAGGAAAAAGAACAGGTATTGACGTGAAGGCGATCTGGATGTCCTTCTATCGGACTGGCGAGGAGCAGATACTGCTCACCTAGCCTAAGTCGCATGTAACAACTAGTTAGAAAATCCGTGTTAACCTCCACCTCGCGAACGTCTTTCGGCAAGCCATGAAAAACTTCCTGGACCATGACCCGAGCGGGACCCTTCCCATACCCCTCACCACTGTCAACGATGACTTTCCCGACGAATGCCACTTTGGACGAGCGGAATTCACTGCAAGGAGTTCCTGTACCTAGACAAACGCAAGAGGATGCGAGTCGCACTGAAGCGAGGACAAACAAGACGGAAAGGATGGATTTACGCATGTCGCCAATGCCACAGTTCTTCAGAACTAAGATTTATTGACGTTACTTATATCGGGAAAGCTTTCATCACGAGTCTTCTCTGTTAAGCCATTCACCGACCATTACTCCAATTGAGGTTAATGGCTCCAGGCTCGACCACCGCCCGATTAGCGGTCGGACGATTGCAGGTCGGTAGGCCGCCGGGACGGTGTGAGTCGGTCTATGTACAGGATGGCGTCATACGCTTCAGACGCTCGAACCAGATTTATCCCCGCTAGGCCGTCGCGAACTTCGTGGGAACAGAGAAACCAGTCCGCCAGTGGTCCCAACTTGGGCAGCTCACGGAGATCGATCAAGTAAGTCGGCAAGCCCAATGATGCGAGCAGACCGTCCATCGCGTGCTGATTTGGAGGCAGAACGTGGTTTGTCGTCTCGAATCCCTCTGCGGTTCCATAGTAGGTGCCGATGACTACGAGATCGTTGCCCAGTTCCGAGCGCGCAAACACTCCAGCCGGCTGCAATCCGTCCCAAGAACTAAAGTCTGGCTCGCTGGATCGCAATCGAAGTTCGTGCATTTTGACATGATTGTCATGTGCGAATAAGACGACACGACCCTGTGGCCCGGAGCGTTCGAGAACCCACCTGAGATTATCAGCCATCGCAACTTCTCTCATTGTCAGCATGTCGCGAAAGCGAGACTCGAACAAGAGGTTGGGCTTCTGTGGAAATTCTGAGGCCCATCCCTGCCAACCCGGAGGGGCAAGCCGAAGGTAGTCATCGTCCTGTTTGGCATTGATCGCATGGCGAAGTGCCCATTCGTAGTTGTTCGACGAAGTTGCCGCTGTGAGTTGTGGCCGCTTAAGAGCGAGCAGTGCGACGAGGTCGTCGATCTTCAGGCTGATCCGATTCTGCTCTGCCTGCGACAGCATTGTGAACCGATCGACGCGGAACTTTACCACGTCGGCAAAATCTGCGCGTGTTGCAATTCCCAGTTTCGGGTCAGCGTGATCGAGAAACGCGAGAACCTCCTCAAGCGCTCGATAAGCATTCGGGAAACCTTGCCCGGTTAGGTCAATGCCGTAGATCGCTACACGTTGGGACATGGGTCGTGTCGCGTTATGAGCTTCGCAGCCACCGCAACAGCTCGCGGTTCTCCTCGTAGGTATCAAACCCGTAACCGAACGCGGTAGCGGCGGCAGAATCAGTTTCTGTGGTATTTCCGAGCACATAGTCGTAGAGGCGTTTGGATGTTGAGAGCCATGTTTCGAGCGCGACGGCGGTGAAACGTTGCTGGGTCACAAGATAGCGAATCAGGCGGTTTCCAATTGCTAAGGGTTCGTGTGAACCGTGAATCAGCTCGCCAAACGCTACGACCTGCACTCCCAATGATCATCGCCACTGGACCCAAGTCGTCGAAACCCGTCTCGCGATCATCAATGGTAATTGGGTGGGCCTGTGTCCGAGCCCAGATACGAAAATCGTCAACCGGCTCGGTCTGAGCAGCCAACCCAATCATTATAAATAACGCGACACAACTCCCGATTAGTCCGACTCGGTGGAGCATCGTTTGATTCCTCAGAAGATACAGGCCAGTTCGGTGTACGAGGCGGGGTGTTGACCCGACCGGAAGGTATTTTTGTGCCAGCCGAAGTGAGCAGCCTGATATCTCACGGAGGGACAAAAACATGCCCCAAAGAAAGTATAAACCGAACAAGTGGTGAACATATTAAGACAAGTGGAAGTGTTGTTGGGGAATGGGGAAAACGCAGGCGCGGCGTGTTAGCAAGGGAAATTGGGATCCACATGCAGACCTATTACCGATGGCGAAGAGAGTATGGAGGAGGCTGAAGATAGAGCGAGCCAAGCGGATGAAGGATTTGGAGAAGAAAATACGCGGTTGAAGAGGCTGGTGGCGGAGTTGATGCTGGAGAAGCAAGTGCTGAAGGACGTGGCGGAGGAAACTACAAAGCTGAGCGGCGGCGTTGTGCGGTGGAGCGTGCGAAGGGAGTACGGAGCTCAGTGAGGAGCACGCCTGCCGGCTGCTGGGGCAATGGCGGGGGACACAACGATATGAATCGATCAGAGAGCCGATGAGGACGGGCGGCCGGGGCTGTCATCGGGTTGGCCAGCCAGTATGGGCGCTATGGGTACAAGAAGATTACGGCCTGCTGCAAGGAGTGGCTGGAAGGTGGGGGCGAGACCGAGTGGAGCGGATCTGGCAGCGAGAGGGGTTGAAGGTTCGAAGAGACAGCGTCCCAGACGACAGCTCTGGTTTAACGATGGCTCTGCCTGAGACTGAGACCGGAGCGAGCCAATCGTATCTGGAGTTATGACTTTGTCCACGGCCGGACTCACGATGGGAGGAAGCTGCGGATTCTGACGATGATTGATGAGTATACTCGGGAATGCTTGGCCTTACGGGTGGAACGGCGGATGAGTTGCCGGGAAGTGATTGACACTCTGTCGGAAGTGATGTTGGAGCGTGGGATCCCGGAAAAGATTCGATCTGACAATGGGTCGGAATTTGTGGCCAAGGAATTACAGGAGTGGTTAGGCAAGCTGGGAACCGGAACGCTGTACATTGAGCCGGGGAGCCCCTGGGAGAATGGGTACTGTGAAACCTTTAATGGCAAGCTGGGATGAATGTTTGAATGGTGAAATCTTTTGCTCGTTGAAGGAAGCTCAGATTGTGATTGAACCCCGGTGGCGACAGCATTACAACCAGGTACGGCCGCATGCCTCGCAGGGCTATAGGCCACCGGCGCCGGTGGCCTATAGCCCTGGATGGAATCTCGTTTTGCAGCCCCAGGCTGTGATGTAATTTGTATCACTCCGATTGGCACAAAGTTCGGCCTTGTCCAGAGGGCTGTCTTGGGGTGAGGCTTGGGATCAAGTGAAATGTAGATCTCGTGAAGAAGCTGCGCTTCAGCTCAATTGCACGACGCGCGCAAACTGGATACTGGGGCAGGCACGGATTTCGGTCAGCAGAGGGTCGAGAATCTTACTGTCGACGTTGACGACGCCCACGGCGTGATGGTTTTCGCCCCGACCGAGAGCAAAGTTGGCGATATTGATTTGATTATTTCCCAATAATGTCCCGACTTGGCCGATCACACCGGGAGTATCATTATTCCGGATCAGAAGCAGGGTTCCATGCAAGGGCGCGTCAATGTCGATGCCATCGATGGACACCATGCGGATGTTGCCCTGAGTCAGAACGGTCCCTTCAATCCATTCTTCTCGAACATCTGTTCTGAGCCGCAGCGAGATCAAATTGGAATAGCTTCGAACGCGCTGGCTTCGCGATTCAAGGAGCGCGATTCCCCTCTCGTCCAGAATCTTTCGGGCATTGACGAGATTGACGCTATCCCCAAGGATCGGTTTCAGGATGCCCAGTACGATGGAATTGGCGATGAGCTGGGTATTGATATCGAAGACTTCCCCATAATAGCGGATCCCCACTTCATTGATGCGTCCTTCACAAATCTGAGAAAGGAAGGAACCCAACTTCTCCCCCAACTGCAGGTATGGACCAATCCGCTTGTATTCGTCGAAAGAAACAGAGGGAAAGTTAACGGCATTCCGGATGATTCCTTCTTTCAGAAAATCCCGCACCTGCTCGGCGATCTCCAGGCCGACGACCTCCTGGGCTTCGGCCGTGGAAGCAGCAATATGAGGCGTGGAGATGACCTTCGGATGTTTCACCAGCGGATGATTGGGATCCGGCGGCTCAACGGAGAGCACATCCAACGCGGCTCCGGCAATGTGACCGCTTTCCAGGGCTACCAGCAGGTCTGTCTCATTCACCAGCTCGCCGCGGG
Source organism: Terriglobia bacterium (assembly GCA_046331665.1). Taxonomy (GTDB): domain Bacteria; phylum Acidobacteriota; class Terriglobia; order Versatilivoradales; family Versatilivoraceae; genus CAWBAT01. Next base: position 21,021 of record JAXLQK010000023.1, read on the forward strand.
CCGTGTTGATCACATAAGACCCCTTTTTCATCTGCCCGATTGATTGTGCATTAATGATGTTCCGAGTGGAATCCAGAGCCGGAACATGGAGAGTGATCATATCGGACTGGCGAAGGAGGTCCTCCAAAGGAACTAATTGGATGTTCAAATCCTGAGCGAGGCCTTTGGACACATAAGGATCGTAGACCAGCAGATTCATTTGAAACGACTTGGCGCGGCGGGCAACCTCCATGCCGATTTTGCCAAATCCAACGATTCCCAGAGTTTTCCCCCGCAGCTCAAATCCTGAAAAACTCTTCTTATCCCACTTCCCCGCCTTGGTTGAACTGCTGGCAGGACCCACGTGGCGTGCTATCGCCAGCATGAGTCCCAAGGCGAGTTCCGCAACGCTGATGCTGTTTCCCCCCGGAGTATTCATGACGACAATGCCGCGATTCGTAGCCGCTTCCAAACTGATGTTATCGACACCGGTTCCCGCCCGACCGATGACTTTCATCTTGGTGGCCGCCTGAATGACCTTGGCCGTCACCTTCGTATTGCTGCGCACCAGAAGCGCATCGTACTGACCGATCTCCTGCAAGAGCTGATCAGGGCTGAGGCCAGTTTTTACATCCACCTGCCAGGCGGACTGCTGTTTTAGCAACTCAATCCCCTGGGTTGAAAGCTTGTCACTAATGAGAATTTTCATTTGAGCTCAATGGCCTTTGGAGACTAATTTTGGTTCTTCAAATAAACTTCCTGCGCCGCCTGAACGCCGCGTCCCAGTTCCACCGGGACCCCAAGCTTTTTCAGAATGATTTCCAAGCAGGCAATGACCGCTACGGTATCAATAAAATCATAGTATCCGAGATGGGCAACGCGGAATAACTGGCCCTTCATTTCCCCTTGTCCGTTGGCCACGGTCGCCCCAAAGTTTTTCTTAAATTCCTTGATGAGGACTCCGGAATCGAGTCCTTGCGGAGAACAAATGGCCGTCAAGGCGTCACTCGGCGAGCTTTCGGCAAACAGTTTCAACCCAAGCGCCTTGGCCGCGGCTCGAGTGGCTGCCGCCAGCAATCCGGCATTCTGTATGAGATGATCACGTCCAATGGATCGAATGTACTGAATGGCTTCTTTAGCTGCAACAATCAAGGTAATCGCGGGAGTGTAGGAGGATTCACCCTTGAGGTTGTTTTTTCGCTCTTTGGCAAAATCAAAATAATACTTCTTGGACTTGGTGGATTCAATCTGGGCCCAGGCTTTTTGGCTGACACTCGCAAACGCCAAGCCGGGAGGCAGCATTAACGCCTTCTGGGATCCACCGACCACTACATCCAGGTGCCATTCGTCGACCGGCATCTCCATAACCCCTAAACCGGTGATCGCATCCACCACCAGAACCGTATTGGGAGCATCGTGTACAATCTTTCCAAGGGCCTGGATGTCATGACGCGCACCGGTCGAACTCTCCGAGTATTGAACGAAAACAGCCCGTGCTTGCGGGTTCTGTTTCAAAGCGAGAGCCACTTGCTCGGGTGCAACGGCTTGGCCGTACGGGATGGAAATGACCTGTGCATCAATCCCGAAGGCTTTGCACAAACCCGTCCAACGTTCCCCAAATTTTCCGGCACTGACCACAATAGCCTTATCCCCCGGGCTTAATAAATTGACTACAGCCCCTTCCATCGCGCCTGTACCTGAGGCCGTAAAACAGATGACATCATTCTGCGTGTTATAGATATATTTTAATCCATCCAGCACTTCCTTGAATATGGCTCTAAACCCTTCGGTTCGATGGTGCAGGATGGGCTGTGACATCGCCGTCTGGACGGCTGGCAGCAACTGGGTCGGTCCTGGAGTAAACAGTCTTTCCTTGAACATAAATTATGCCTTTCCTTTGATTGCGGGACGGGGCTAGCTGAGGGCATTTATCTGGCACCCACCGCGCCTTGTGAAAAAGGTAACTATATCATAAATTTCATGGACACAAGGAGCTTGGAGCATACCGGGGGATCTTGTCGGTCGGTTAGAGGCCAGGGTTTATCTGCATTAATCAATTAAGGAGACACCTGTTAAACTACTCAGCAGGTTGTGATCTTTTTACGCGAATTTCGTCTTCCTTGAGTCCATATGGGTTCTTGTTTGCGCTTTTCCGTCCATTTCCAACTCTGATGAATTGGCCTATTCAAGTTTCGTAAATACCCGAGTCTCAGGAGGAAGTTTGCTGAAATCCTCTACCTGGTCCCCGGACAGAATCACCTTCTTGGGGAAAACGTAGAGCGTATGGGAATCGAGATAGATTTCCCGCAAATCTTCTCCATTTTGATTTTTCGTTTGGGGTTTCCGAATCTCCCGGTAGGCGACCAGCACAACGCTTCCGTTGGGGACTTGGAATCCATCCTTGAAGGAATTCCCGGCCAGGATACGGCCGTCTGGAAAAACATAATATGTGAAGGAGGATCGATAGAGCGCATTTGCAATCTTCCAGGGAGTATCGGTCGCGCTCGTGACCGGGAACCGAGCTCCCTTTTGTACTGCCACATTTGCGGCCTCCTCCCGACTGGCGGGCAGAGTCACAGGCACGCCCAATTGGACCTCTGTCCCGGGGACGAGTTTATTCCAGTCCCTGACCTGATCACCGCGCCAGGTCTCTCCATGAGGTAATTTATAAAGCGTCGTGGGAGCGTTATACTGGCTCCGCGCCACTTGCCAGGCTGTTTGCCCGCGACTTATCCTCAATGGCTTCGTTTCTTCAGGTTTACTCCCGGCAACACCTTCGTCTTCTTCGATATCATCCGCAACGACCAGGGTTGTGCCGGAGGCCTTGATCAGCTCTGGACTCTCTCGAAGCCGCCCGGCAATGACGTCAGGATCCTTTGGAGGCAATTCGGCCAAGCCAGCCTTGCGACGGTCGAAATTTCCAGGTCCGGGGTCCAACTTCCGACCCCGTTGCTTGGTCTTGTGATAGCGATTTGGCTTTGAGTACGCCACGCGATAGTGTTCAAGGACATGTTGATCGTCTATTCCATACTTTTCTTGAAGGTCCTTGATCAACCGGCGTAGTGATTGATATTGCGCTTCACTGAAAGGTTGATTGTGGTAGCCCTCCAGTTCGATCCCAATGGAGTAGTCACTCAGATCCTCCAGCCCGTCCCACATACTCACGCCCGCATGATTGGCCCAGTAGCGGGAATCGAGAATACGATAAACCGTTCCGTTCTTTGCCACCAGGTAGTTGGCATGCCCTCCATGGGTCACATAGCGCCCGTGCCTGATTTTCCCGTGCGAAAGCGTCCGCAGCGCACTCGGCAGACGGCTTTCTGTGGAGTGAATAATGATGTAGCGTGTATCCTTGCGTGCAACTCTATGGAAATTAGGGTTCAAATGGCGCTGATAATCCACCACCGCCTCGGCTCTCAAATCAGCCGTGCCAGAGACAATGAGAATCAACAGGAGGATCAAGGGGAGATGTTTCAAGGAAAGAAAATTCAAGCGCCTAGCTGGGTACTTCCTGAAATTGTGATCGAAGCCGGGAATAGATCTCATGCCTCCCCAATACGCCGAGGAGACTGCCTCGACTTACTACCGGCACGTGATGAATGTCTTCGCGATCCATCCTTTCCAAGATCCGAAGGATGTCAAGTTCAGGTCTTACCCAACGAAGCTTGGTCACTGGGATCATAACATCGGTCACCAGAGAGTTATCCCACTTGTCTTGAGGGTAGTTCCCCAATACATAAGGAGTAACGATGCCTTGCAGGAGATCTCCTTCGAGGACGAGCACCGTATCCTGCTGCAAATGCGACAATATGTTTTCCTTAAATGACTTTAGCGAAAGTCGGGAGGATACCCGGGGACAATCTCGAACCATCAAGTCTTCGGCGGTGAGGCCTTCCAGAGAGGTACGGATGCGCCCAAGCTGGTCCATCTGACGGCTGGAGACCCAGACAAACCAACCGATCAGTCCCATCCAAAGGGCAAAAACCATCTGTTCGAAGAGCACCAGGACCAAAGTCGCTCCAAAAAAAAGGATCGCTGCGGCTTTACCAATCCTGGACGTCCATTGTGTGGCCCTGGTTAAACTTCCGGTAGCCATCCACAAGACGGCTCTTAAGATTCGCCCTCCATCAAGCGGGAAGCCCGGCACCAAATTGAAAATGGCCAGGATCAAATTCATCTCAGCCAACCACTCGGCTAGTGCACCGAACAATTCCGAGTAACTTTTTGTGAGAACCCATCCCATCCAAAAAAGGAGGGCAAGTCCAATACTCGAAAGAGGCCCGGCCCCTGCGATGAGGAATTCATGTATGGGTTTCCGGACGTCCGCCATGAGTTGGGAAGCCATTCGAAAAGATAACAGGGACAACTTTGGAGCGGGAAGCTTCAAAGCTTTGGCTACGAGGACATGGGAAAGTTCATGAAACAGAATTGATCCCAGAAATAACAAACTTGCCGAGACCCCGACGCTCCAATGAGCAATGCGGCCCCAATGGGGAAATTCGGCGGCAAATTGTGAGGTAAGGGCATAGACTAATAAAAGGATTGCCACCACCCAGCCGAGGTTAAAGCGGATATGAATTTTGACTAACTTATCTCTCATTTCACCCACGAAAAGTAAGAATTTCTACCCGGATTCCGGAAAACAGAAAATCGCGCACACGCACACCATTCTCACGTGAGGGTGGATACTTGTCAAATTGACATTCGTATTATTGGGAGAGTTCCGAATTCTGAGCCTGTCTACGGCAGAGAAAATGAAACTCATAGCTCCTCAGCAGGGGATAGATTCTAATCCTGCCGCGTGTCACAACTCCTTCCTTCTTTGTTGACTAATAAACGCCAATAGTGACAAGGCCTCAAGATGGGTTTCTCTTCTTGGTTGAATTCACCCAAACATTGCGCCGTTTCGCGCACATTCAAGACTGCAAGTAATTTCTTACTTTAGAAATGATGGACATAGCGATTCACTTGATTTGGAAATCAGGATGCTCAGAGCAAAGAGGTTTTTTTGAAGGTCAACAAATTGGAGGCCCGAAACCAAGAGCAACCCATCAGTTCCGCAAGATCAAGAGCCAATAAGGCTGTCAGACCAAGTTGATTCATCCCTCATCCCGGGATTGCTTGCCCCGTATCCCCGCCTCCGATCTTTCTCGTCACCAGTTCTAGTGAACTCTTTTTCTCTTGTTCTTCCAAAAGCTCTACCGTAGCAATTCTAAGTTTCAATCTCTTGGAGGACCCATGAAATTCAAATTCTTGCTTGGGGTATGGCTGCTCGGGATGATCACCCAGAGCGCCTTTGCCCAACAACCGGTTGAACCCAAGAAGATGTACGAGCGTTTGTTTTGCATCGTGCCATTGATTGGCAGCGGGACATTTGAAGATCCGCGCCGGCCCGCCTATCTTCCAGACTACGTGGTCGATCCTGGCAGCCAAGCCATGACTTCTCAAAACTTGCAGTCGGTCCTCGATCAAGCGGCACTTCAGCAGGAATCACCTCATCTGATCCTTTCGTTTCACTATGTCGAAAGCGACGACGGACGCTTTGCCCTAATGGAAATCCAGGCCACTGACCGGGAGGCTTTTGCACCTATTTTGAAGGCAGCTCAGACTCCTGGATCGAGCCCTGATTTCGGGTCAAATCGGAATGCCTTGCCAGGAGGGTATGACCTAAGAGTCTTTGAGGCAGGGAAAGTCAATCGTCTGACCGTCGAACAGCAGTTTCGCCAGTTCAAGCGCGATTTCCTGATCGATAACTTCTAATAAGCGACCAAGGCTATGATCCTGCCCTGCTTTTCTCATTTTCGAATTCCCATCATTTCCTTCCTATCATCTCATCGTAGGTTCCCTCTCGAATGTCCGGAGGCGCTCTCATGCCGACATCCAAGATCTTCCATTATTTGCCTTTTTCATTTGATTTAATTTCCCATATCGATTGTCCAATCAGGAATGTTCTTTGTTCGGCCCGGCGGAAGAAAACGCTGCTTGGTCTTATCATATTCGCAATTTCAACGACCCTTTTTCTCGCTTCTCCTGTTCAGGCTGCTTACCTCTATTACTACTCCGACCCTTTCACCACGATCGATACCACAAAATGGACTAAGAACGGTACATTACAAGGCGGCGGAAATGGCCTTGGCGTTCTTTACGATCCAGGTGGCTCGTTGATTTCAAAAGTGACCGTCCCGGATGGCACCAGTGATTATGAAGTCCGAACGAATCTCTCTTTAGGCTCGGTTGGAAATAATCTTATCCATTTCCTGCGAGCCACTACCGATGCCAACTATGGTCCGAGTGCAGCCGGGACATATTATGCCGTGGTATGGCAGACCACAGCTTATAACTCCTCCACCGGGCAATTTACGGGAACGGTATCGTTTTATCGTCGGTCGGGAGGGGTTCTGCAGATGTTGGCCTATACCAATAGCATTACGGTCACTTCTCCTGTCGTCATGCGTTCAGTCGCTGCAGGGAATAACTTCAAAGTCTATTTCAATGGAGTCTCCGTTATCAGCATGGCTGAGGGTACAATTGCCTCAGGCAAACCTGGTGTGGGAGTCATTTCGGGAGCAGGATTCATAAAAAGTGTAGACCTTGGTCCACTGGACCGTGTGGCCCCTCCCGCCATAGATCCCGTCTCGGTCTCAGTCTCAACCACACCCGTGGTTGTCAAGTTGCGCTGGCCTGTAGCCTCAGATGATGCGAATGGCATCGGCGTTTACCGTTACGACATTTGGAGAAACACGACCTATAAAGGGACGACGACAGATGTTGAATACTACGACGCTACCGTCGTTCCAAACACCAGTTACACCTACCACCTCCGCCCCTACGATTATCATGGGAATTACAGCGACACCCCCGTGGCCGTGACAACCCCTCCGTCTTCCAGCGGGACCAATGGCTCAAATGATCCCACCCCCTTACAGCAAGGAGTCAAAAGGAATGGAGCCTATTGGGGAGCCGGGAATGAACAGATCAATTTACTCTCCGGCAATTTGAACTTCAGTCTGCCTCTTTTGAAAGCTCAAGGTCGTGGAGGTTGGGGCGTGCCTTTTACTCTGACTTACAACTCGAAGTTGTGGCGGAAAGACTCGGGCGGGGATTGGAAACTCGGGAAAGACGTTGGTTATGGATTTGGCTGGAAACTCCAGGCCGGTTCGTTGACTCCGGTCTGGTCTGATCCCTACACCTTGCATCACTATGTTTTCGTGGACTCGACCGGGGCCGAGTATTGGCTGAATGTTTACAACAACGGGGTGTGGAGTTCTCAAGAGGGTCTCTATATCTGGTACGAGAGCATCTACAACCGTCTCTACTTTCCCGATGGCAGCTTTTGGGTGATGGGATGCACTTCAGCCACTGGCGAGCAGGATTCAGGAACCCTGTACCCCACCAAGATCCAGGACAGCAACGGCAATCAGGTCATCGTCCGCTACGCCCAGGGGAATGGGGCAAGCTGGGTAAATTCCAGTGCTCGTGTCCAGGAGATTGAAGATGTGCGGGCCGTTCTCAATGGGGGAAGCTATCGGACTTACAGTTTTACCTACAACACCGATTCGATCCCTCATTTGACGAACATCACGAACTACATCGGAACCACCGAGACGTTTAGCTTTACTTACAACACCCTCAGCCTCAGTTCTCCTTTTACCCCACCCCAGTCATTCGGAACCACTTCGGTTCTGCAGACAGTGATGGACAATTTGAGCTTGACCCACACCTTTGCTTATGGAGCCAATAACTCGGGCGAGCTTGAAAAAGTCACCTTGCCTTTAGGCGGATACCTGCGCTGGGCTTATCAGGCCTTCACTTACTCCGGGAATGTGACGGCGCGCGAGGTTTCCAATCGTTACTTATTGAAGGCTCCTGGAGCCGCCGAAACCAACTACGTCATCTCTCACGATCCTGGGGATTCATCCCGCCCGGTCCGCGCCTGGACAACCGTGGACGATCCCGGTGGAGTAGGCCAGAAGCTATGGAATTTCAACACCACGATTGGATCCTGGCAATTGGGCCTGCTGGCCAGCCTGGTCGAAACATCTGGATCGGGAGGAACAACGCTTCGACAACAGGATTATACCTGGACACGGGATACTGCCAATAATCCCTACGTCAGTGCCGTCTTGACTACCTTGGATCCCGGACAAAGCTACCAGAAACAATCGAAGACCGAGCAAACCATGGATATTTACGGGAATGTGACCCAATCCAAGGTTTATGAATATGGGAATCTGACCACGCCGGTCCGGACCTACACCCATTCTTACTTGATCGGTTCCAATTACACTTCCCGCTACATCTTTAATCGCCGGACAAACTCCACGGTCAACGATGGGACGCAGAATCTCACTTTACTCACCAACACCTATGATTCCTATGGAGCCATTACCGACCGCTATGGGATTCGCCAACAGGACACGGTGAATTATGGAACGGGGTTCATCTATCGAGGGAATGTGACTACAGCCAGCAGCTTTGGCCGCTCGATGACCAATTATTACGACATTGCCGGAACCGTGACCTATACGGTTGACAACGCGAGCCACTCAAAAACCATCACGGTAGACTCAGCCAGCAATTACGCAGTGCCAACCGTGATCACCCCCAATACCGAAACCAATCTGGCGACAAGTTTGGCCTATACTTCATTCCTGGGGGTGACAACCGTAACTCAGCCCAATAATGCTCAATCCCGGGTGATTTACGATTCTTATGGGCGGCCTTCCTCGAGTATTTCTGTTCATGGGGCAACCACGACCTACACTTACGATTATCTGAACCGCACCACAACCGCCAACATTAATGGCCGCTGGACGAAAACAACCACGGACGGGCTGGGCCGGACCATCAAGGTGGAAAAGGGAGATGGAGTTGGAACCCAATCCGTGGTGGATACTGAATATGACTCCTGTGCCTGTTCACCGCTCGGAAAGGTAAAACGAGTTTCTCAGCCTTATGCTCCAGGAGGAACGGTCTATTGGACGACCTATACCTATGACGGCTTGGGGAGAACAACCAGAATCGATCTGCCGAATGGCGGTTATACAACCTTCGCCTTTGCCGGCAACGCCACCACCACCACAGACCCATCCGGCAAATGGAAAAAGCATACTTACGATTCGCAAGGAAAGCTAATCAAGGTGACGGAACCTTACCCCTCAGGATCCAACTCCCGGGACACGGCGGATTATGTCTATGACATCCTGGGCAGGATCAAGACCGTTAGTGTCTATGGCAACGGGACCACCCAGACCAGGACCTTCACGTATGACCCGACCACTCAACGCTTGACGAGCGTGACCCATCCTGAAAGCGGTACCACCAGCTACACCTACAATGCCGATGGGACTCTGGCCACGATGATTGACGCCAAGAACCAGAAGCTGGCCTATGTTTACGACAGTTTCGGAAGGGTTACCCAGATCCAGCATTATCCGGTCTCGTCGGGGGCCGAAGAAACCTATAAGCGAGTCCAACTATTACTATGACTCCAGCCCTGCAGCAACTTCACTTCTCAGAATGCCTGGGGAAGAGTATCGGCAGTTACGGGGCCTTCTCTGAATTGCAACACTCTGGTGTTAACGGATCTGTACTTCAGTTACGATGCCAGTGGTCTGTTAGCAAAAAAGCGCATGGGGGCGATTAATTCTTATCTTGAAGCCCAATATACTTACAACAACGAAGGTCAGGTCACCTCTCTCTCTTACCCCGGCACCTACGAACCGGGGGTTGGTTTTAACTTTGGACCCGTCTACAATTATTATTACGACACGATGGGTCGGCCAAACAGGATGACCCTTAATGGGGACACGCGAGATTGGGTCAAAGACGTTGTTTATGGCCCAGCCGGAGAAATGGCCCAGATGAAATATTGGTATGAATATGTTACCGGGGCAGACCACTATTACAGCGAAACCTTAGGTTACAATAACAGTCTTCAATTGACGAGCCTTGATGCCCGCACTGCGCCCACAAGCTACAGCTCGGCTCTTATCACTCAAAACTATTCCTACGACTTGAATGGCAATGTAAATCAGGTAGTTGACAGCACGGCAAGCTCAACCGTGAATTACACCTACGACAACTTGAACCGGTTAAGCACTGCGGCAACCGCCAGCACGGCTTGGGGATTGAGTTTCACCTATGATGATTTCGGGAATCGGACGGGCCAGAGCGTCACCAAGGGCAGCGCGCCAACCTCCTCCCTTAGCATCAGCACAACCAATAACCGGATTACAACTTCTGGATATTCGTATGACAACAACGGCAACCTCACAGCCATGCCCGGCTCGACGATGAGCTATGACATTGAGAATCGGATGACCCAAATCACGGGGAGTTTCGGGACTGAGAATTACAAGTACGGCCCGGACAATAATCGAATCCGTAAAACCCGGGGAACTTCGATCGAGCACTATTATTTCTATGGAGCCTATGGGGAACTATTGGGAGTGTATGCACCGTACACCAGTGGGGGAATAACATACGGGAATATGACGGTGGAGCGGAATGTTTATTTTGCGGGAAAACTGATTCGCTCGAAACAGACCAGCTCGTCAGGAACGGTGACGGACGCAGCGGTGGTGGTTGACCGGCTCGGTTCGGTTCGAAACCGGAGTAACGTCAACGTCTCGGTCAATCAGGGGTCCACCAACTATCCGTTTGGGGAAGAAATCCTAGGGACAGACAATAATCGGGAAAAGTTTGCAACCTATTTCCGGGATAAGGACACGGGGCTCGATTATGCCCGCAACCGGTATTATGCGAGCACGATGGGACGATTCTTGACTCCGGATCCGTATGGCGGCAGTCCGAACTCGAGCAGACCTGGAAGTTGGAATCGATATGCTTATACGGAGAATAGCTCTGTCACATACTTTGACCCAAATGGTCTGATGATTGCCTTGCCCGGTGGGGGTGGATACGGTGGTGGTGGTGGCTATTGGTTTGAGGGAGGTGGAGCATGTTTTCAAGACATCGGAGGTGATATTGTATACGTACCTTGTGCAGGACCGGGTCGAGCTCCAAAAGACGGTGAAGATGCTGGAGGTCGCGAAGGGGGTGGAGGGAATTCTTCAACACCACCTAATTCTCCTAATCCTTCTAGTGGCTCCACGGTACCCCCTGGTATGAGCCAAACGTTTTTGAGTGGTTTTCTTAAAGACTTTTACTCATATGTGGACGCTACTGCTAACAGTGTGACCAGCAAGGATGGTTGCCTAAACCTTTTCTTCACAAGTTTAATGAACAAGATAACAGGAATACCTGCTGGTGTTGGCGGTGAAGCATCTGCGGTATTTTATGGCGGACTGACGTTTAACCGGGCTCTCCAGTACGCCTTGACAACGCCTAGTAGGACATTTGGCACAGATTTTTTGATTTATCCATACAAATCTAGTGTCTTTCGAAACATGCTTAAAGGTTCTATTTTAGTGGGATGGTTAGCACAGCTTGACATTGCTGCCTTCCAAGCGCTCATAGATGAATATGAAGCTGCTTTAAGTGGGAAATGCGAATGAACAAATCAAAAACTCGTTGGAAACGATACCTGAGACGAATGCTTGAATTGTTGATCGAGGTAATATTTGCAATACTGTTAGTTTGCCTTGTCCTTTATTACGCAGGGCATTCTGCCCCAGGTCACCGAAACTACTGGCGTTGGATATCTCTTGGGGTGGCTTCAGCCATAACATTCGGCTATCCAATCAAATGGTATCGTCGTTTTTGGGATAAGAACCTATTTTGGCTGGCACTTACTATTTTGATGGCTGCCCACGTACTGGTTTTTGCAGCATTGATTCTTAGTGTTGAACAACTCCCACTTATTGTCTACCCGATCATAACCCCATTTGAATGGATGCTCATTACACCAATTCTTGAAAAGGCTGGGAATGGGATATGGCCTAAATGGGTTTCATGAGGAGTACTGAAAAGAAGACAAACTAAGAATTGGGAATTTCTAACATGGGAGGAAATTATCAATTAGTAGGGAATCCTTTTATACCATAATTTTCACATTCAGAAGTTGCCGATTCTGCTAATCTGGTTTGGTCCACTTTGCGCTTTTGAAATGGCCCACCGATTAGAGAAGATTGGGAAAATTGGGGTCAGATCTTAACATTAGATTTAACTTTACACCGTGGGACGGGAAAAAAAGGGTCAAATCTTTTTTTTCTAAAAAAGTGTGACCGATCATGCAAAAACCGACCCAGTAGCGATCATGAAGAATTGACCCACCTTGTGACTGAGCCTTGAGTATTTCTCAGAGGGAAAACTTGGGGTCAGTTCTCAACATTAGATAAAAGCGATTCAGGTTGTCGAAGCCGTGGGGCCAAACCTTCGTCCTTGTGACACCAGCGCTCGAACCGTCGCAGCACCCTGCTCAACGCCCCGTGGTCTATTTCCACACACGATCCCACCTCTTTCAGTCCCATCACTCCCTGTTGCCGCCGTAGATACAGAATCAGATCCCACCCCCAATCTCACCGCCAATCCCGGAATTGCTCCCAACGCTCATAGCCTCGTACGGTGATGTGATACTATGTCCCTGGTCGGCTCATTCGCAATGGTCTTGCCATGGCCTTTACCCTATCTCGCGGCACCCATCGTGTGAAGTTAAATCTAATGTCGAGATCTGACCCATCTTTCCCCTTTTCCAATTGCGAGATAATCTTGACGATAGAACCTTGAAAGAATGAACTTCTTAAAAAGATCTCGCCTATTTAAGGACTTGAAATCTTCTTCATTCAGTCGCAGATTAATTGCGACTAGTGTATGGTGCGGCATTCCTTTTGTAGTCTCAGATTTTCTAACCCCTTCCTGGTATACCAAAGACTGGACCTACCGGCTGTTCTCAATACCCGTGTCAATCATTAGTGGGTTTGTTTTTTCCTTAGGTGTGACTATTACGACAGGACTTCTGGGAGGGAAATTCATAGAAAAGGTAAACTCTGACGATCCTCGCTAATGTCTTCACGTTTGGACAAACAGAATCCAAGTGCAATAAAGCTAGACCTCCTCTGGCATGACGGTAACTAAGAAATTAGAATCCCATCTTGGGGAACTAGGGGGGAACTAGAGTCAGATCTTTTCATTTTTCATTCAGATCAACAACGGCAATCTCACGGCCATGCCCGGCTCGACCTTAACCTATGACATCGAGAACCGGATGACCCAGATCACGGGGAGTTTCGGGACGGAGAACTACAAATACGGCCCGGATAACAATCGTACGAAAATTGAGGTCAGATCTTGGGGAAAATTGGGGTCAGATCTTAACATTAGATTTAACTTTACACCGTGGGACGGGAAAAACAGGGTCAAATCTTTTTTTCCTAAAAAAGTGTGACCGATCATGCAAAAACCGACCCAGTAGCGATCATGAAGAATTGACCCACCTTGTGATTGAGCCTTGAGTATTTCTCAGGAAGGGATAAGGTGTGTTAGGGGCGCAACGGAAGCCAGCCCCCAGTTGGCAAGCGGGAAAAGGGGTCACCCATTAAAAGGCTTGATTTTGAAGAAATCGAAGGAGGCGGGTCAAAGCGCTTTTGGCACAGAAAAGACCGAGGGATATCAGCTACCTGGAAATCAAAAGGAGCGACAACCGGCTGTGCTCCGGAATGCTCTCTTCCGGGCAGGGTCGGCGAATCATTTTCGCCCAAAGACATGGCATCAAGCCTCCAAACGCGAGGCTCGAGAGAAGTATTCCCGCACCTTTCCAATGGCAGTTTGTTCGGCTTCAGCCAGCGTCCCAGCTTCGCTTCGGGTGATACAGGCTCCGGGCTCTACATCGTCCGCTTTGCAGTAGTATCGATCGCCCAGCCCATAGCTCGTGAGGCGAACTTTCCACCCCTCCAACTCGATCATCTTCTCAGAATAGTCTTTGGGCTTGAGGGAGGTGCTCACCTTGCCTCCCGAATCGAAGACCGGGAAGCCGGACTTCTCCCAGGCCGAAATTCCACCCAATAGATCCTTTACATCGGCTGGCCTCGATCGCTTGAGCAAACTGGCCGCCAGGGAAGATCGGTATCCTCCCGCACAATGCACGACCAGATTCCGCCCTGGGGGAATCTCTTTGACCCGCTCAGGAAGCTGATTAAGCGGCAAATGGAGACTGGGCTCGATCCTTTTTTCCCGGCGCTCCCGCTCCGTCCGGACATCAATCAGGATCGGGGGATGAGGGGACGCCAGCTCTTCGATGAGCGTTGTCGCAGTGACCCGGAGTGTTCGTCCAAGCAATTCTGGCTTGTCTGTCACCGCTTCCATCCCACCCTTTAGAAAACCGGCCACGAAGTCAAAGCCTATTCGTCCCAGTCGCGTTGCTGATTCCCTTTCCAGACCAGGTGCAGACACCAGAACGATCTGCGTATCTCGTTGGAGGATGGTGCCCGCCCAACTGGCAAACTGGCCCCCCAATCCAATATTGACACTTCCCTTCAGGTGCGATGCCGCAAAATCAGAGGCCTCTCTCACATCCACGATTTGAGCCCCCATCGACTGCAGTTCCAACACCCGTTCCAAGGGAAGAGGAGTCAGCACTTTTTCCAAGGTCTCCTCAAGAGTTTGATGTTCCTTGGTGTTCAGAATCGCATCGAAGGTAAAGTAGGAGGGCGCTTCGGGCTGATCGACCGTAACGAGTTGGATAAAGTCTTCCTTGCTCATCGGTTGAAGGGCATAGTTGTATTGCCGCTGCACCCCAATCGTTGAAAATGTCTCCGTGCTCAAATTTTTTCCGCACAGGGATCCAGCCCCGTGAGCGGGGTACACGAGAGTCTCATCAGGAAGCTGGAGAAGCTTGCCATGCAGGGATTCATAGAGCATGGCTCCAAGCGCTTCGCGAGAATAACCCATTGACGCCCTTAAGTCGGGACGGCCTACATCCCCGACGAATAGAGTATCCCCGGTCAGAACAGCCGTGGGACCTTTGCCATTTTCTTCGCCCTCATAAAGGACGATGCTGATGGATTCAATCGAATGGCCCGGAGTTTCAAGGATGCGGAGACGAAGCGTTCCCAACGGGAGGACATCATTTTCCTTCATGGGAAAGAAGTCATAGTCGGCAACCGCCCTGGAACCGAGGCAAATTTGGGCTTTGGCCCGGTCCCGGAGTTCTAGATGACCTGCCACGAAATCGGCATGGAAATGCGAAAGGAAAACATATCGAATTTGAACTCCCTCGGCCTCCGCATCCGCCAAATACTGGTCCACGTCTCTTTGCGGATCCACCACCGCTGCCATCCCGCTCTCCCGGTCACCCACCAAATAAGAGGCATGCGCCAAACATCCCAGATAATATTGCTTTAGAAGCATCAAGCCTTGAACGGTTCAAACCGGAAAGTACGGCCTTGACGAGGATCCCGGCCATTCGATTCACCCTATCCCGGTCTGAAGTCCATCCCTCCCTTTTTCATTAAGATTTAGAAACCTTCGAACGCGCCTGCATCCCTTACTGTTTCAGCCCGAACGATGACGCTTCAGGCTTCAATTTCAAGAAGGGTCCATTTAGCTTAGGGCATTCGTCAGGGAACGAAAAGTTCAAATTGAGTGATACGATATTCCGCTCCTATCCTACGGGAGAAACGGGATCAAGACAAATGAGGTCTCATGGTACACTGCAGATCGATCAAAGCGAAAGAACCAGGGGAAATATTCCGCAAATAGACAAGGAGTCCTCATTCAGCTAATGCCTATCGAGAACCGTCCCAAGAGAAAAGAGTCCGGTTCACTCCATGTCCGGGTGAAACAGATTCTGACGAAACTCAAGAAGGAGTATCCAGACGTGCGCTGTGCGCTCGAACATCAAAATCCCTTTCAGCTCCTGGTTGCCACGATTCTTTCGGCACAATGCACTGATGTGAGGGTGAACCAGGTGACTCCTGCGCTCTTCCGGAAGTATTCCACCGTCCAGGCCTTTGCGTCAGCCCTCCCTTCTGAATTGGAGAAGATGATCCACTCCACCGGCTTCTTTAGGAACAAGGCCAAAAACATCATCGCCGCGAGTCAAAAAATTGTGAATCTGTATGACGGCCAGGTTCCGCGGAACATGGAGCATCTGCTCTCCTTACCGGGGGTCGCTCGCAAAACAGCCAATGTCGTCTTAGGAACTGCCTTCGGGATCGAGTCTGGTGTCGTTGTAGACACCCATGTCTTTCGGCTCACCCACCGCCTGGGTCTCACTGGGGCCAAGACACCGGAGAAGGTTGAGATCGATCTCATGAAGTCGATTCCCAGAAAAGAATGGATTGGCTTTTCGCATTACCTGATTCATCACGGACGGAAAATTTGTTTCGCGCGAAAGCCTTCCTGCAACCAGTGCGCCCTGGAGCAATTGTGCCCCAAGATCGGCGTCCAGAAAGCTTAGGCGAGCGTCCATCGCTTTCATCCAAGTCCGTATCGATTTCTCACCGCACTTTTCAGCCGGATGGACTCTTTTCGTTGCCCAGCCGGAGACGGCGTTCCAACAGCATCAGACCGATCATTGCCTTGGCGTCGCAGAGTTTCCCCGAATCCATCCAAGATAAGGCCTCTTCCAAAGCCACCCAGTGAGCTTGAATCTCCTCACCTTCGTGCAGAAGTCCGTGAGTTCCCAACGGAGCTTGCGGGTTATCGACTTCTCCCAGGAAGAGGATCACTTTGTCTGAAGACCCGCCCGGCGCGAAAAAATACTCGGTCAAGTATTCGCATCGTTTCAGGCGCAACCCGGTTTCCTCCTGCACTTCACGTCTGGCTACGTCTTCGGGGCGTTCGTTTTCTTCGGTCATTCCGGCCACGCATTCCCAGAACCAGCCCTCACCGGACCTGGCAAAGACTGGATAACGAAATTGATTAATCAAGAGAACTTGCCGGTGAAGAGGTTCATAGATCATGACGGCAACGGCATCCCCTCGAAAATGACGAAAACGGGAAATGACCGGGCTCATGGTCCCGTTGAATCGCTCAAAC
Organism: Terriglobia bacterium; assembly: GCA_046331665.1. Taxonomy (GTDB): domain Bacteria; phylum Acidobacteriota; class Terriglobia; order Versatilivoradales; family Versatilivoraceae; genus CAWBAT01. The sequence goes on from JAXLQK010000023.1 coordinate 37,941, forward strand.
TGAAGTTCGGCTTTTTCCACCTTAACGTAGCCTTCGTACTCAAGCTTCTTTTGATGAATGCTTACTTTCATATTCTTGATCGATTCCTCAACTCAGGAAATGTGAAAAGCTTGCCATGCATTCCGATGGTAACGGGAATGTGCTCTCATAAAAACAACTGAAATTGGTACCGCATTCTATGATGTCGAGTGCGAATGAATCCATTGGACAACCCGATCGATACCCGATGGATCCTTCCCTCCTTCGAGCAGGACAATTTCTGCCAGCTCTTTTCCGGGCTCCACATACTTGAGATGCATGGGACGAACAGTCCGCAGATATTGCTCCACGACAGACTCTACGGTTCGGCCCCGATCACGGACGTCGCGCCTCATTCGGCGGATAAAACGCAGATCGGCTCCAGTGTCTACGAAAACTTTGAGGTCAAACAGATCCCGCAATCCGGAGTCATGAAAAATCAAAATCCCTTCCACTATGATCAGCGGCCTGGGCTCCAATTTTTGCGTGCTTCTCGATCGGCGGTGGCAGGAGAAATCATATTCAGGGCATTCGACCGGCTGATGACGTTGCAACGCTCGCACCTGCTCGATCAAGAGTTCGAAATCAACCGAATCAGGATGGTCAAAGTTGATCGCCGCACGCTCCTCCAAAGAAAGAGTAGGGTAGTCGCGATAGTAGGAGTCTTGGGTCAGCACGACGGTCTGCCCTTCCCCGAGCGATTCCACCAGCTTCCTGGCAACCGTAGTTTTTCCCGACCCTGACCCGCCGCAAATTCCAATCAACATGAGCTAACCCAATCTTAAGATTTCCCCACAAATACAATGACGCCATTGCTGCAGGGCAGGTTCCCGTTTTGCCGCCGTGGAGATCACCTCAGCATGGCTCAAGGGCTGGCGGGACAACCCGGCAGCAAGATTCGTCATTAATGAGACCCCCAGGCATTCCACGCCCATCTGCCGGGCTACCATGATCTCCGGGACCGTTGACATTCCGACGGCATCGCCGCCAAGGCGGCGGAGCCAACGGATTTCTGCAGGCGTCTCATAGCTTGGCCCGGAAACGGCTACATAAACTCCTTCCTGCACCTTCAGTCTTAATTTCCTGGCCCAACGACTTGCGATTTGACGCAATCGTAGCGAATAACACTCACTCATATCGGGGAAAGAGAACCCTTGGCTTTGCGGCTGACGCCCGACGAGGGGGTTGGGAACAAACAGGCTGACATGATCGGAAATCAGCATGAACTGTCCTGGTCTTAATCGAGGATTCGCTGCCCCGGCGGCGTTGGTCACAACTAACTGCTTTAGACCGAGCGCCCCCAAAACTCGCACGGGCAGAGTGATCGTGTGGACCGAATGGCCCTCATACAAATGAGCCCGACCCTGCAGGCAAAACAGCCAGCCCCCGGAGTGCCTCGCCAAGACAAGGTTGCCCGCATGGCCAGCCACCTGGGGCGTTGGAAAATGCGGTATCGATTCATACGGAATTATCCATTCAATTTCCAGAGACTCTGCAAACTGACCCATACCCGAACCCAGAATGACCGCGAGTTTCGGAGGATTCTTGAGCCTGCCCTTTTGGAATCGCGCTCTGAGAAATCGGATGGCTGCCTCCGCCTGACGCTGGTCAAGCGGGGTTGAAGACCGCATGGGAACCTCGGTTCGCCAGACACTTTTGGAGTTACTGGAATGAAGGGGATTTCGGAGTGCATGTTCTGCAACTGCAAAACTAGATTAGAAGGAGAGGCCGTAAGAGTCAAGCAGGCTTGCCTTTCCGCAATCCCTCTGCTACCTTCATAGCTTGAATTACTACCTGTTTCACTCCAGGGAAGAGGTCAACTCCGATGGAGGAACCGCCCCAGACTTCACTACAATCGGGAATTGGAGGTCGTGTTTCTTCTCCTGACTTGCCGACTTCAAAGTTCGACCCGGCATTTTTTGCTTCACTTAAAGGCAGAGACGGGCTTCCCCAACGTTACCCGATCCTTACTCTTCACCTGATGGTTCAAAGTCCACACCGGGTCTTTGCATATTGGGAAGTCACCTCCGAACGGCTTGAAGAGGTCCTTGCCCCTTTCCCGAGTGAAGAACATTCTTTGTTCCGCTTGATCTTGAAGTGGATGGAAATCGGCCACAGAAATGGTACTGTTTACGACTCTGGCGGTGCTTCCGAATGGTGGTTCCCTGCCCGCCCGGGTCGGCGCTATTGCGCTGAGCTCTGTTTACACTCGGAAGAATTTGGGACTGTTTCTGTATGCACTTCCAATGAGGTGGAGACGCCGCACGCCGAGTTGGCCGAAAATCTCCCGGATCACGCCGAGTCTCCGGAAACCTCGCAATGCCTCTCCGCCTTGGCCAAGCTTACGGGGTTAACTCGGGAAGTTCGTGAACGTGGCGATCTCGAAATTCCGGTCAAGACACAAATTCGCGGGGGACGGCCGGATCAGCTACCGGACGTTGCCGGACCGATGATCAAGGCGGGCCGAGTAACAACGAATCGGCCAACGAGTTATTTTGGGGTAGCCAGAGAGGCTGAATGATAGGCAATTCGATGCATGGCGAGATGGATAAGATTATTCGCTCTGAGCATTCAGATCCGTTTCACATTCTGGGTGCGCATGTCGTGGAAGTGATGCCGGAGGATGGGGCGACACCCCAGTCTGTCGTCGTCATTCGCGCCTTCTTGCCCGAAGCCCGGGAGGCTTGGATTGTTCCAACTGGCCAAACTCAAGTCCCGGTCCCCATGCCCAAGATTCGTGGGGAAGGGTTTTTCGAAGTGGTTTTTCCCGACCGCCGGCAGCCCTTCCCTTACGAGATCCGGCTGGCAGATCAGGAAGGAAAGCTCTCGCAATTCATCGACCCCTATAGCTTTCCCCCGGTGCTCACCGATTTTGATTTGCATCTCATGGGCGAGGGGACCCATTTCAAAAAATACGAGAAGCTCGGAGGACACCTCCACACGATTCAAGGGGTCAGCGGAGTTCATTTCGCTGTTTGGGCCCCCAACGCGGCCCGGGTCAGTGTCATCGGAGATTTTAATCATTGGGACGGGCGACGGCACCCCATGCGAGTCCGCGGGAACAGTGGGCTTTGGGAAATCTTTATTCCCGGCTTAGAAGAAGGCTGTATTTATAAGTTTGAGATTAAGTCGCGATGGAACAACTCTCTCACCATCAAAGCTGATCCGTATGGAGCCTATTTCGAAAAGCCGCCAAAAACTGCCTCCATTGTCCATGACACAAGCCGGTATGTCTGGCAGGACCGGGATTGGATGGAGAAGCGGCCAACCAGGAATTGGCTGGATTCTCCCGTTTCCATCTATGAAGTTCATTTGGGCTCCTGGATGCGAGCTACCGAAGAGAACAACCGGTATCTCACTTACGATGAATTGGCCGATCGCCTCATTTCCTATGCTTGTGATTTGGGATATACCCACCTCCAGCTCCTCCCGGTGATGGAACATCCGTTTGATGGCTCCTGGGGGTACCAGACCATAGGATATTTTGCCCCAACCAGCCGATTCGGAACCCCAGAACAGTTCAAGGCGTTCGTTGACCGCTGTCATCAATCGGGGCTGGGAGTATTACTGGATTGGGTCCCCGCGCACTTCCCCAAGGATGCTCACGGATTAAGTTTTTTTGATGGGACCCACCTCTACGAACATGCAGACCGCAGACTGGGAGAACATCAGGATTGGGGAACACTCATCTTCAATTACGGTAGAAACGAGGTTCGCAACTTTCTTCTTTCCAATGCTCTGTTCTGGCTGGACCAATACCACATCGACGGCCTGCGGGTGGACGCGGTAGCCTCCATGCTCTACCTCGACTACTCGCGCCAGTCGGGTGATTGGATTCCCAACATGTATGGGGGGCACGAGAACCTGGAAGCCATCGAATTTATCAAGCGCTTCAACGAAGTTGTTCACCAATACCATCCGGGAGTCCTGACCATCGCCGAAGAATCCACGGCGTGGCCCATGGTTTCACGCCCCGTGTACCTGGGGGGGTTGGGATTCAGCATGAAATGGAACATGGGCTGGATGAATGACGTGTTGTCGTATTTCGAGAAAGACCCGATCTACCGGAAATTTCATCAGAACAACCTGACCTTTGCCTTGATGTACGCCTTTACGGAGAATTTCATCCTGCCCCTGTCCCATGATGAAGTAGTCCACATGAAGCGGTCCCTGCTGGACAAAATGCCTGGATATTTCATGGAAGACAAATTTAGCAATCTTCGCCTGCTTTATGGCTATATGTATGGGCATCCCGGGAAAAAGCTTCTTTTCATGGGCGGCGAGTTTGGGCAATGGAATGAATGGAATCACGATGCCGGCCTGGACTGGAATTTGTTGCAGTGGGAATCCCACCAAAAATTACAGAAGTATGTCCATGACCTGAATCACCTTTACCTCTCTCAGCCTTCGATGTACGAGGTAGATTTCCATTACGCCGGGTTTGAGTGGATTGACTTTCATGACCATGACAACAGCGTCGTCAGCTTCCTGCGCAAGGGCAAGAACCCCGCCGATTTTCTGGTCTTTATTTATAACTTCACGCCGCTGGTAAGAGAACACTACCAAATCGGGGTACCCGGACCGGGGATGTATGAAGAAATCATGAATAGCGATTCCGCCTACTATGGCGGCCGCAATGTTGGCAATCTTGGAGCCATTCAAGCCCTGGAAGTCTCCCGAGGCAACTGGCCGTGTCAGCTTACCCTAACGCTGCCCCCGCTGGCCATGCTTGTCCTGCAACGTCGAGCCTCCTGACCCATGTGCCGCGGCAGACTGGCCCTGGTCCTTCACGCTCACCTGCCTTTTGTGCGCCATCCTGAGCATGATTCCTTCCTGGAAGAGGACTGGCTGTTTGAAGCCATCACCGAGACTTATATCCCTCTGATCCAACTCTTGCAAAGGCTGGTCCGCGACGGGGTGACATCCCGGCTTACTCTCTCGATATCCCCGACGCTCGCCGAAATGCTGGCCGACCCGTTTCTGCAGTCCCGTTATCACCGCTATCTCACCAGCCGCGTCGAATTGGCAGAGCGGGAGATTTCACGAACCCGGCATGACCCGGACCTGCATCCACTTGCGATTCTCTACCGACGCAATTTCCAGGAAACCTATTCCTGCTATGAATTCCGCTATCATCGTCAACTTCTTCAGGCCTTCGTGGAACTCCAGGAACAGGGGATCGTCGAAATCATTACCTGTCCCGGCACTCACCCCTTTCTCCCCTTGATCTCGAAGGAAGAGGTCCGCCGAGCGCATCTGGAGGCCGCTCGAATCACCTACCAACGCCACTTTCAGAAACCGCTAAGGGGACTGTGGCTCGCGGAATGCGGTTTTGAGCCCGGGATGGATTTCCTCATCAAGCAAGTTGGGTTTGAGTATTTCACCTTGGACACCCACGGGATTATTTTTGGCAATCCTCGTCCCGCTTCTGGTGTCTATGCGCCAGTGCGAACTCCGGCTGGCACCATTGCCTTTGGACGGGATTTGGAGTCCGCTCTCCAGGTTTGGAATTCCAAAATCGGGTTCCCCGGAGATCCCTGCTATCGGGAATTTTACCGGGACCTCGGATTTGATGCGCCGTATGACTATATCCGTCCTTTTCTCCATCCAGACGGCGTCCGAAGAAATGTCGGCATCAAGTACTATCGTATTACAGGGGGAGAGGATTTGAGCCGGCGGGCTCCTTATGATCCCCAGCGAGCGCAGTTGCGCGCTCTCCAACATGCTGGTTATTTCCTGGATCAACGCCGGGAACAGCTAGAGCGTCTAAAACATTCACTTCGGATTGACCCGCTGATCGTCGCTCCTTATGACGCCGAGCTCTTCGGTCACTGGTGGCATGAAGGTCCCATCTTTCTGGAACAATTGATGCGGGAGGCCGCCCGGAACACCAGAAACGTGCGCCTGGTCAGTTTATCTGAAGCACTCTCAGAAAGTCCCGACCCCGCACCGCTGGCTCCCACCGGTTCGAGCTGGGGAGACGAAGGCTATTACCAGGTTTGGCTCAATGAAAAGACCGAGTGGCTCTACAAGCACCAACATTGGGCGGAGCAAGTCATGATCCAGCTCGCCAACCAGTTTGAAAATGCGCAAGGCTGGATTCTTCGCGGGTTGAACCAGGCAGGACGCGAGCTCCTGTTGGCCCAGAGTAGTGATTGGGCATTCCACATCACGGCAAGTCATTCGGCTGGGTATGCCGAACGCCGGTTCTCCGATCACCTGATGCATTTCCGGATCCTGCGCGACGGGCTCCTGCAGAATCGAGTCGACACGGCTCACTTGTGTGCCCTTGAAGAAAGAGACAATCTCTTCAGGACGCTCGACTACAGGGTATTCCGCTCTGCGCGAATTGCTTCCATCCCATGAACGCCTTTGAACCTGTAGCGGCGGTCTGTGACCAAGTTTGTCCAAATTAGGTTTTCGGCTTTCGTAATAAGGTAGCCGCGATTGCCGATCTTATCCAGGCAATCGCGGGATTGCATTCGTAAATTATCGGCGAAAGGCCCGCGATTGAAGGTCCACAATCAACCTTCAATCACGGCTACCAGCTCACTTCTGTAGCGGTGGTCTGTGACCGCCGAATCCCAAGTGGTTCGTCTGATCTCACTTCTTCGGCGCTCATAGAGCGCCGCTACAACAACGGATTTTTCGCCGCTAAAGAGCCGAACCAATTATTCTTAATCATCCTGACTGCCCTAAACGATATAAGGATATAAGAATTTGCCAACAGCCGGAAAAAGGGAGGACTCATGGTCCCCGGAACTGAAGTGCCATCAGATCATCCTGTTCGGCAGACCTTTCAGGCTCTCACGGAGCGGGGTTCGCAACAGACGAAACTCGCGGACCGTGAACTTCACAATTACCTGTCAAACCTTCTGGTGGACTTTATTCATGTCGACCAACTTTACAGGATGCGAGACGAACACGGCCGCCGGCTGGAGTACATCGTAGACATGCTTCGCAAAGTTGAAGAGCATGGTGAATTTGACAAGAACGAGATCTACAAGCAGGTTGGGGATTTTTCTCTCTTCATTCTCGGACTCTTTCCAGAAAGCCTCCACCGGGGCCGCAAATGCATTAGCTTGAACTACTATGCAGATCAGGGGCGGCGTTCCTATCTGATCCTTTCTGAAACGCAACGCGCAGAACAGGCTTGTGTGACTTTCCGAAAACTATCGGAACAATACGAAAGTTGTGTCCACACGCTGAATTGGGTGCGGAACTATATTTCCGACCCGTTCTATCAATATATGCTGCGGGAATTCGACTGCCTGTAAGAATCCGCTTTCCGAAACAATCTCCTGAATTCATCTCCCACGCCATCGGCCTGCGACGTTGAATCCGGTTTTCCTCATAAATCCTTGGGCCCTTCTGATATGATTTTCCCCTTCGCGAGAACCCCTCGCTTGATGAGGTCTTCGCTATAAGGAATCAAGGGGTGACCTTTCGCGAGTCTCAGCTTAACCAATAGAAAATGGTTTGCCGCATCAGCAGACCCTGAAGCCACTCAACAGATCAATCCACCTGGAGCCCGTTTTCAAATGCCAAGATTCTACTTCCCCTGCATCTCCTTCTTTTGTGAAAAGACGCGGCCCTCGGCTTCAAACTTTTTTCACTCGATGAAGCCATCTTGGAGGATCCTTCGCATCGCGTGTTCAGCCCTCCTTTTTTACTCAATGCTCCTGGGCGGCTCCATCAGCCTGGCGGGGCCACAACCCATGCTCGAAAACAGTTTTCTGCGCGCGTCCTTCAATGCAAATACAGGTCTACTCTCAGGACTTCTAAACAAACTCACCGGAGAACCTTTGGGTATGATGGAGGAAGGTTTCTCTTTCGATGCCGAGGAATTTCGGCTTGCATCGGACAACCTGAAGCTAAAATCCCTCCAAAAAGTGACCGCGGAAAGTATCGAGGTGGTATACGGCTCGGATCGTTTGGAAGTGAAATCAATCTATAGCCTGGGGAAAACTGATCACTTTCTGCAAAAGAAGCTAGTGGTCCGTTCCTCAACCCCCTTCGGCTGGAAAAGTGTCCTGGTGAGCCGGCTCCATTTTGCCAATGGCAGCCTCCGCCTCTTTCGATATCCTCACCAAAAAACGGTGACTTGGTTTGGTCGAACGCCCAAGGGTGGAATTTTTGCAGGTTTGGAAATGCCGTTCGATGACTCAGAGCTGTGGGGGACCACCTTGAGCCTTGGTTACGCTCCCAGCCTGAAAGTCAAGGCGAACGAATGGCTGGAGACAGAGCCCCTTTCTTTCGGCATCTACAAGAAAAAAGCTTCGGATCGCGAAGTGTTTGGTCTGCCGCTGGATTCGGAGTCCGAAGCCATGGTCGCGATGACTCAACGTATATTAGGGCCGCCGCGCCACGGATTCGTTCCCATGGCCTGCGGCTACTGGTGCGAAATGGAACATTTCGAATACCGCGATGAAAAGGCTCTGCAGTCTGACTTGCGCGCGATGGAGGTGATTCGAGGACTTGGGATCGATTGGATCACCGACAACATCCCCTGGGGAGGAGAAATTGACGAAATGAATCGCCTTACACTTCAGGACGGATATCAGCCAGGGGCAATGGCCTCCCAAAAGTATCAATACGCGCAAAGCATCGGACTGAAGATGGCCTTTTGGCCAACCATGAACAATTCGCATCCCTGGTGGGAGAAAAAAGGACGTCCTTTTTTGCCGGAAAAACCCGAGTGGACGATGTTCCCGGAAAGGCGCCGGCTGAAAGGGACTTTTCTTTCGGGGAAGTTCTTTTTCCAGAATATCCAGGGAAACTGCATCGCCAACCAGCCCTTTCGGGACTGGATCAATCGATTAGACCTGGACGGGATGAAGACTGGTTATTTCCCTGCCTGGGTGATGGATGGAGATTTTTTCGGAGGTGGGGGAGTAATCACCCGCGTTGATTGTCCCAGCAAAGAACACGATCATCTCCGTGGCGATGCCACCTACGCCTGTGATCGCGCGCTGCGCGAGTTGATCGCCAATGTCAGGAAATCCAAGCCGGACACCTATATTACCGTCTGCCGCCCTCCCATGGACCAGGGCGTTTTCTCCCAGCGCAATGTGGATGCCGTATTCACCATCGACGAATTGGGCGAACCTGAGAGCCTCCCGGGCCTGAGCGGTCAATCCATCAACATGATGCTGGGGGACAAGATTCGGCGCTGGTCGCGGATCAGAGTTCACCATCATTTCTTCCCGCACACCATCGATTGGCCGCAGGTGTTTGTAGGTCCACCGTTGATGGGTCCACCGCACGGCCGTCCCTGGACCAGTCAGGATATCGATTATATCCTGCTGAGCGCCCTCTCCAGTTCCCCAAACCAGCTCTACTACATTCCGGCCAAGAGCGGCTTGCCGGAAGCCGATAAGAGGGAAATCCAGAAATGGCTGGAGTGGGGCCGAGCTCACGAGGCCTACCTCATGGTCCGGAAGGATTTGCCCGACTGGCCTGAGGCTGGAAAAGTCGACGGGTCCGCTCATCTGCTGCAAGATCAGGGCTATCTGTTTCTGTTCAACCCGAATTCCGACCCTAAGAGTGTCAGCTTCAGGCTCGACGAGTCGATCGGCCTCACCCGGGGATCGCGCTTCACCCTCATTGCCGAATATCCTGCCGCTCCATCGATGCCTGGATTGCAACGAGGGAAACTCGTCCATTGGACCGTGCCCGCAAGGAGCGCGATGATTTTGAATCTGAAACCAGAATGATGGGAAGAACCCCCGGTCCGGCGACCGCTGTGCCGATGATTGCCTGTCGTGACAAGAGTTTGCCCTTCAGATTGCCGTTGTTGATCAGATTGAAAAATGAAAAGATCTGATTCTGGTCCCTGCTGGTCCCCGATTCGCTACCCTTGGTGACACTCTGGCCTGTCCGATTCCCGAAATCATCATAGGTAAAGCTTAACCCCCCAGGCCGTGCTGGCGGTTGACATCACTAGAATGAATCATTGTGAGCTCCGGCAATCGGCTGTAAAGCTACAGGCCGCTCCCACGGAGCTCTTCAAATGGGCGGATTTCGTTTTCTATAAACAGAGGGCTCCTACGGAGCCTACAACCTTGGGAGCGCTCAATCAAAAGATGGGCGATTCGGCGACTAAGCCGCAGAGCGGCGCCCTGTTTATAGAAAGCGAGGCCCACCTTCGAAAAAGCTCCGTCAGGTGCGACCTGTGAATCCCCGCTCGGCTGTAACCCCCCGGGAATGATTTGAAAATGATTGTTGTCCGACCCCTTCAGGGTCGCGTCTGAATGGCGTGGAATTGCCCCCGGGTAGCGCTGCCGCGCAACCCGGGGCTACTGACATTGGTCCCCGATGGGGACCCCTTCCGGGAAGTGAGGGTCAGCCCTTAAAAAGTAAATTGAGTCGTGAGGCGATCTTACAAACTTGACCTTCCAAGAGGGCATTGTGCCGCAGCGCTTCGTGCAACCTCCGCAATTGAATGCACACTGTCGCACCCGTCTTCAACCCCATCACTCGAGCGACCTCCCGTTGCGTCAGCCTTGCCTACTCCTGTGAGCCCCGTATCGGGGCTCAGGTGCACAAACAGGTAATTGCGAGGCCCTGCGTTACACAGAAATGATTCAAGTCTGATGATCTTCATTCTCGCTAGACTCTATTGCCGATACTCAGAATTACAATCGCGATCACAAGAACTGCCAGAGCAGTATTGTTCAAGCGTACAAAACCCCTTTCCGCGTGACGCCATTCACCTGTGAGAGCGCCAAGCACGGAGGAAACGATAACTATAGTTGCTTGAAAAATCGGCCATCCGATGGCTGGTCCCGCTTCCCCCAGCAGAATTGAACCGCGGCCGTACAGAAGAACACCCCCTGTCCACAGGATCCCCATGAGGGATGCCAGCAGCCAGTTAATCTTCGCGCCGGGCGACCAGAATAATTTCCAACTGCTGTTCCGGTGTAACCTCCAGGCTGCATACCCGGCATTGCTGATCAAGCCGCCCAGCAGACTGATTGCCCAGACGGCGTGGGATGCATTGATGCGCGCGGCGCCGTGTCCACTGGCCTGGTCCAAAATTTGAGTTCCGAAAGCAAAACTGAAATTCAGCGCGGGTCCCATGAAACCCGACAACACACACAGGAATAGTCCCAAACCAACTGAAGACGATGTGTCACCAGATCGTTTTTGACTTTTCTTACTCTCCGCTTTCTCACGCCCCTTTCCGGCAATAGCCAGCAGTCCCACCGCGAAAAGGGTCAAAACGAGGCCGGCAACAACCAGCGCCCCCGAAAGTGTGTACAGCCGACCTGGAGTCAAGAAGACCAAGGGGATGAGCGAGCCCAGCGCAGCGCCCAATCCGACGACGATAGCAAAACTTAGCGCCATCCCGACCATTGGAATGGAAACTCCAAAGAGCACACTGCCGATGCCCCAGGTGAAGCCGAATAGTGCGGTGGTGAAGAGGGTACGGGCGGGAACGGCCCCATAAACAGCCAACAAATCGGGAACGGAAAGCGCCGCAACAATCCACGGGGTGACAAGCAGCGCGATGAGAGAGTAAACACCCCAGATATTTTCCCACGCCCAGATCTGGATACGTTTCATGGGCAGCGAAAAACTCCCGCTCATCATTCCGCCGACTAAAACAAGAATTAAGGCAATGGAATCCGCGATCGACACTTTAGTTCACCAGCAATTGACGGACTGCACTGGCAATGGAAGAGACCCCCAATCCGTAATTCTCCACCTAACAGGTTGCTGAAATACTCGGTCGACCAAAGAGCGGGAGCTGTAGCGGCGGTCTATGACCGTCGAAATTCAATCACTTGCAGAACGACGGCGCTCATAAAGCGCCGCTACAGGGAGTTTTTCAGCAACCTGCTAATAGTCCACGGAACCGCACTCGACAAAACAACCTGTTATCCCAAGTCTTCTGACTTTCGGGCGTCTAAGCAAAGCTAATTCTGTTTTGTTTTCTGAGTTTGTTCCATATCTTTTTGGCTGGACGGCGGGGGCGTTGCAAAGCCCATTCGAGAATGATGGGATGAGCCTCGGCCCACATTCCCTGTGGTGAAGCACTGCGAGCTCGTTTTTCCTGTTAGCACCCCGCTAACATTGTGAGCTTTCTCCAATAATCCGTTGCAAATCTCACTCGTTCATAGCAATATTTACGATTGCTTTACCTGGTTTGTATGGACACTCTGTCTTCATAATCACACTCTTGGAGAAAAAACCTGTGATCAAGAAAGGTACAAAGATAGCACCTGCGAAGGGGAAGTTGGGGGTTCTCATCCCGGGAATGGGAGCCGTGGCCACAACATTTATTGCCGGAGTCGAGGCCATCCGGAAACATGGCGCCAAGCCATTTGGATCGCTGACCCAGATGGGGACCATCCGGCTCGGAAAAAGAACTGAAAAGCGCACGCCACTCATCAAGGATTTTGTCCCTCTCGCTCCCCTCGATAATTTAGTCTTTGGCGGATGGGATATCCACGGAGAAAACTGCTATGAGACCGCGGTCCGGTCCAACGTACTGGAGAAGTCCCTGCTTCAAACACTGAAGCCTGATCTGGGACGTCTCAAACCTTGGGATGCCGTGTTTAGCAAGCAATATGTGAAACGGCTTCATGGAACTCATGTCAAGAAGGGGAAAACCAAATACGACCTGGCGGAGCAGGTCATGGCCGATATTCGGGCCTTTCAGAAAGCCAACGATCTCGATCGCATGGTCATGATCTGGTGCGGCAGCACCGAGGTTTTCTTCAAGACTGGCGACGTCCACTCCACTGTGGAGAAGTTCGAGAAGGGCTTGAAAAAAAATGACCCCAATATCTCGCCCAGTATGATCTACGCCTATGCGGCTCTTAAGATGGGAATGCCCTTCGCGAATGGCGCCCCGAATTTAACGGTCGATATTCCCGCCATGGTCGAGCTGGCTCAACGAAGTCAGGTGGGGATTTGCGGCAAAGATTTCAAAACCGGCCAGACGTTGATGAAAACCATCATTGCTCCCGGCTTGAAGTCACGCATGATTGGGCTGAAAGGCTGGTTCTCGACGAATATCCTGGGCAATCGCGATGGCGAAGTTCTGGATGAGCCCATGTCGTTTAAAACCAAAGAAGAATCCAAGCTGTCCGTCCTTGACCATATCCTACAGCCCGAGCTCTACCCTGAGCTTTACAAGGGATTTCACCATCAGGTTCGCATCAATTACTACCCGCCCAGCGGCGACAATAAAGAAGGTTGGGATAACATCGACATCTTTGGCTGGCTCGGTTACCCCATGCAAATCAAGGTGAATTTCCTCTGCCGCGACAGCATTCTGGCCGCCCCCTTGTGCCTGGACCTGGTGCTTCTCCTCGATCTGGCCCAGCGGGCCGGGATGCACGGCATTCAAGAGTGGCTGTCCTTTTACTTCAAAAGTCCCCAATGCGCGCCGGAACTTTACCCGGAGCATGATCTCTTTATTCAATTGATGAAGCTGAAGAATACGCTCCGTTATTTGCGCGGCGAAGACCTCATCACTCACTTGGGGTTGGAATACTACGATTGATATAGAAATCTCTATTTACCATTTGTCATTGGTCATTTGACATTTTGATTGAGGTTTAGTGGAAGCGATTTCATTGGGTCAATGAGTCAAGGTAGAGAGAAGGCGGACGAACTGGAAGCCCGGTTGGTTGATTTTGCCGTCAGAATCATAAAGCTTTCCAACTGCCTTCCTAAAACGCCTGCCGGAAGGCACGTGGCCAATCAGTTATTGCGATCAGGAACCTCTCCCGCTTCCAACTATAGCGAGGCAAGGGCAGCAGAAAGCAGCGCAGATTTCTTGCATAAGCTAGGAATCGTGGCTAAAGAACTAAACGAAACTGGTGTTTGGCTGAAAATTATCAGCAAAAGTGGACTGGTTCGTTCTCTCTTGATGACCAGCATCCTTGAAGAGACAATCCAATTGTCAAAAATTGTGACCTCTTCAGTAATGACCGCCAAAAAAAGGATGAAGCAACACTCAATCTAAATGCCAAATGACCAATGGGCAATGAACGATGACATATTGCCTTCATTGAGCCAATACCAGGGCACAAGAAGATTTTCATGAGCATGGGTCTAATCATTTCTTCTTCCATCGGCAAAAAGTATCTCATGGCCATTTCGGGCGTGTTGTTGTTTCTCTTTGTCATTGTCCACATGCTCGGGAATCTCCAGATCTTTCTCGGTCCGGAACCCCTAAATGCCTACGGCGCATTTCTCAAGTCGAAGCCGGGCTTGCTTTGGACTTTTCGCCTCGGTCTGCTAGTTCTGGCCATCATTCATATCACGACGGCCATCCAGGTTTCGTTGGAGAGCCGCCGGGCCCGGGATGTCCGCTACGCCACTCGTAAACCGCCGTATACCAATCTGGCCTCAAGAACGCTTCTTCTCAGCGGCTTGATTCTGCTTGCCTTCTTGATCTACCACTTGATGCAGTTTACGCTTGGGCTGACCAATCCCGAGTATCTCCGGTTGGAAGATGCCAAAGGAAGACACGACGTTTACCGGATGGCCATCGCCGGTTTCTCCCAACCTTCAATCAGCCTCTTTTATATTGTTTCCATGGGATTACTTTGCCTCCATTTGAGTCATGGCGTCAGTAGCTCATTCCAATCGTTGGGCCTCAAGAACAAGAGAACGACGATGGCCATCGATCGTGCCTCACAGATTACGGCGTTAATCATTTTCCTGGGAAACTCATCGATGCCGCTTGCCGTGTGGCTTGGGTGGATCAGGTAATCTGAGAGACCCTCTCTCGAGATCGAGTGTTTTGAGTATGAAACTAGATTCCAAAATACCCAGCGGACCGGTTCCCAGCAAATGGGACCGCTATCTTCTGGAGATGAAGCTGGTCAATCCCGCGAACAAGCGCAAATTTGAGGTCATTGTGGTTGGGACGGGTTTGGCTGGCTCTTCGGCCGCCGCTTCCCTGGCTGAGTTGGGCTATAAGGTCCGCGCCTTTACCTTTCACGACTCGCCCCGGCGAGCCCACAGTATTGCCGCGCAGGGCGGCATCAATGCTTCCAAGAATTATCCGAACGATGGCGACAGTGTGTACCGCCTTTTTTACGACACGATCAAGGGAGGAGATTTCCGCGCCCGCGAAGCGAATGTGTATCGGCTCGCCCAGACCAGTGCCGCCATTATTGATCAGTGTGCGGCGCAGGGCGTCCCCTTTGCCCGGGAGTATGGAGGAGCTCTGTCCAACCGCTCCTTCGGCGGGGCTCAAGTTTCCAGGACCTTCTATGCCCGGGGGCAAACCGGACAGCAGCTCCTGCTGGGGGCCTATCAGGCACTCTCGCGCCAGATTGGATTGGGGAATTGTCAGCTCTTCCCCATGACCGAACTTCTGGATATCGTGGTGGTCGACGGAGCCGCCAAAGGGATTGTGACCCGGAATCTGGTGAGCGGAAAAATCAGCTCCCATACAGCGGATGCCGTGGTCCTGGCTACGGGTGGTTATGGAAATGTCTTTTATTTGTCGACGAATGCCGTGGGCTGCAACGTGACCGCGACGTATCGTGCCTACAAGCGGGGCGCCGCCTTTGCCAATCCGTGTTACACACAAATCCATCCGACTTGTATTCCCGTCAGCGGCGACCATCAATCCAAGCTCACGCTCATGTCGGAATCCCTGCGCAATGACGGGCGGGTTTGGGTGCCGAAAACCAACGGCGATGTACGACCTGCGAGGCAAATTCCGGAAGGAGAACGGGACTACTATCTGGAGCGCAAATATCCGAGCTACGGCAATCTGGCACCACGAGACATTGCCTCGCGCGCCGCGAAAGAAGTCTGTGACCAGGGACGCGGCGTGGGCCCGGGAGGACAAGGGGTCTATTTGGATTTTTCCGAGTCGATTGAGCGTCTCGGCGTGGAAACCATTCGCGAACGCTACGGCAATTTGTTTGAAATGTATGAACGGATTACCGGAGAGGACGCCTACCAGACGCCCATGCGCATTTATCCGGCCGTGCACTATACAATGGGCGGGCTCTGGGTCGACTATAACCTGATGAGCAATGTCGAGGGGCTCTTTGTGCTGGGCGAGGCTAATTTCTCCGATCACGGCGCCAACCGACTGGGCGCCAGCGCCCTCATGCAGGGGCTGGCGGATGGATATTTCATTCTCCCTTACACCATTGGAAATTTTTTCGCGTCCAATAAGCCGACTCGTATCCCGGCGGACCATGCGGCGTTCAGGCAGGTGGAGCAAGAAGTGAAAACAGCGGTAGGGAAATTTTTGTCAATCAAAGGGAAGCGGACTGTGGCGTCCTTCCACCGCGAATTGGGCAAATTGATGTGGGAAAAATGCGGCATGGCGCGCAACGAGAAAGGGCTTCGCGAAGCGCTGCAGCAAATCCCGGCCTTGCGCCAGGAATTCCACGAAAACGTGAACGTGTTGGGAGACGGCGCTGAACTCAATCAATCACTGGAACGGGCCGGCCGGGTTGCTGATTTCCTCGAATTTGCCGAGCTGTTGTGTCTCGATGCTTTAACCCGCGCCGAATCCTGCGGAGGACACTTTCGCGAGGAGTTTCAGACCGAAGATGGCGAAGCCCTCCGCAATGATACCGAGTTTGCCCATGTTGCCGCATGGGAATATCAAGGGGAAAGAAATGCACCGCGGCTTCATAAGGAACCTTTGGTGTATGAAGAAGTCGCCATGAGTCAGCGAAGTTATAAATGAACGCTTCACCCGGAATTCCACGACCGCAATGAAACTTACACTAAGAGTCTGGCGCCAGAAAAATTCAGAGTCGCGGGGTCAGTTTGTCGAATACCAGGCCACCGATGTGACTCCGGACATGTCCTTCCTGGAAATGTTGGATGTCGTCAACGAGGGTTTGATTCGTCAAGGCCTTGAACCGATTGCCTTCGATTCGGACTGCCGCGAAGGCATCTGCGGGACCTGCTCAATGGTGATCAACGGACTCCCCCACGGGGGGCACCGCGGCACGACCGTCTGCCAACTCCACATGCGGCACTTCAAGGATGGAGACCGGCTTACCATCGAGCCGTGGCGAGCTACGGCATTCCCTATCTTGCGGGATCTTGTCGTTGACCGCGGGGCCTTCGACCATATCATCCAAGCCGGGGGATTCATCTCCGTATCCACCGGCCAAGCCCCCGAGGCCAACACCGTGCCGGTTCCCCGCCCTGCCGCTGAGAAAGCCATGGACGCCGCCGCCTGTATTGGATGCGGCGCTTGCGTCGCCGCTTGCAAGAATGCCTCGGCCATGCTTTTTGTGGCGGCCAAAGTCACGCATCTCGGCCAATTACCCCAGGGTCAGCCAGAGCGAGCCCGCCGCGTACTCCGGATGGTAAAAGCCATGGATGAGGCCGGCTTCGGTCATTGCACCAATACGAGTGCTTGCGAAGCGGCCTGTCCCAAAGAAATTTCCGTGGATTGTATTGCCCGGATGAATCGCGATTACATGCGGGCCATGATCGAAGAAGAGTAGGAGACGGCAGGCGGCTTCACGCGGAATGGCAATTGCTGATTGTAGAATGAAACCACGGGGAACAGGAGGAAAACAGAATCATTGACGATTTGTTATCGTTTATTGGCTGGTTGCGATCTGCAAAACCACAAACCTACACTGTCAGCATGCCGAATATCCTCAAATAGCAAATAACCGATCACAAATCGAAAATTGTCGTCTGAATCCCGGGTTCCGCAGCCTTCAAAACATCTGCGTTTGCCACAAGTCATGAATGTGGATAATCCCCGCCAGTGTCCCGTCCTCCTCAGTCACCAACAGTGAAGTCACTTTTCGATTTTCCATGATTTGCAGCGCTGCAGTCGCCAGATCCTGGGCCTGGATGGTGAGGGGATTGAGATGCATACAATCGCTGGCCGATTTTTTCAAAATGTTTTCGTCTTTTTGGAGCAGCCGCCGTAAGTCTCCGTCCGTGATGATCCCCGCGACCCGCCCTCCGGATCTTACGACGGCGGTTACCCCCATGCCTTTCTTTGAGATCTCGTAAATCACATCCTTCATCGGGGTCGCGACATCCACCTGGGGAATGGCAGGGCCGCTATGCATCAGATTCTCCACTCGCAATAATTTCTTGCCGAGCTTGCCCCCTGGATGGAGGTTCGCAAAATCTTCCTCTTTAAATCCCCGCTTCTCGCAAAGGGCCATCGCCAGAGCATCTCCCAGGGCGAGCGCCGCCGTGGTGCTGGCTGTCGGCGCCAGCCCCAGCGGGCAGGCTTCCTGGCGGATACTCACGTCAAGAACGATGTCACTATACCGGGCAAGGGTCGAATGGGGATTGCCGATCATGGTGATCAGGAAAATCCCTAGCCGTTTCAGAGTTTCGAGCAAACGGAGAAGCTCTTCGGTTTCCCCGCTATTCGACACGGCGAGCACAATATCGCCTTCGACAATCATCCCCAGGTCGCCGTGATTAGCTTCGGTGGGATGAAGAAAGAAAGCAGGGGTGCCGGTACTAGCCAGGGTCGCGGCGATCTTCTTGCAAATGATCCCCGATTTCCCAATTCCAGTCACCACGACACGTCCTCGACATTTCAACATGGCTTCGACAGCCTGTTCAAAGCGCACATCAATTCGCTCGATGAGAGCGGTAATCGCCTCGGCTTCAATGCGCAACACCTTCTTGGCAGATTCAGAAATCATAGACGTTTCGATTTAAACCACGGGGAAAAGAAAAGGATTTGCGATTTGATATTGTCTGTGTTCGATTTATTATTTGATTGCATACAGTCTTTTGCCATATGGCAAGCAAACGATTGCAAATCGAAAATGACTCCACTTACATTCGGCATTCGGCACTCGTTATTGGGAATTTCGTCTAAATGTATCTTTCCATAAAGTGCGGCAATTGTTCCAGCCCAAGCCCATCGGAAAGCTTCTTGATTCGTTCCGTTTGATCCGGCGTGCCCTTATCTTGGAGAATCTTCTCCAGCTCGAGAATTTCTTCGCGTGGGGAAAATTCCCGCGCCTTTAATCCCGCTCCGTGTCGGCTCCCTTTCCAGGCCAGAAAATGGCTGATGGTTCGAATTCCAGGGTAATAAAAAAACAGGTTGGGACCTGGAATCGGTACCGTCAACGGTGCCAGAAGGATGGCGACCACCGACAGGAGGAGATCCACTCCAAACCAGAACTGGTGTTTTTTCCCCTGCCTCGCACAAAGTTTGTCAAAGCTGGCAGCCGCTTCCTTCACGGAGAGTGCCGAAGAAAAGTGCAGTTTGATTTCTGAAGCATGCCGCAACTGCTTAAACACATGCTCCATCGGATCAATTTTGTATTCTACTCGAATGTAATATTCGTGAACAACGATCGTGAGCTTCTTGCAGAAGCTGGCAACCCGATTGTTGCGAAGAGTCAGCCAATCGAGCCAGCGGTCTAACAAGCCTTTCGTGGCCTTCGTTTCGCTCTCCGAAACCCCTTCCTTTTCGGCATACAACAACGTGGATTTTTTCCCAGGTTGGATTAGATATAGATTCATCGGTAGTAGAAAACCTGTTCATAGCCGCTAGATGACGATCCCGAACCAAGACAGCCTGACGAATTTTATTAGAATAGCCAATCTAGTGGAGAACCGGTAGAGATTTATTCCCTCACGGATCCCGGATGAGGGAGAACATCTTCATCAGCTTCGAGATGAGGTTTCTCAAGACCAGGCGTGCCGTTCTCGTTGCCAATTGGTGAGAATGCCCTTATTCTTGGCCTGGCATGCACCGAAGGCTGGCAATTCCCGGGACTACCTCACTCGAAGGGGGCGCACTTGATCATCAGAAGCCTTATCCCACTTCTTTTTCTTCTGCTGGCAGCTGACACTCCCTCAAGAGCTGGCGACCGGCTCTTCTACCCCGGGAAAGATGGCCCCGGCAAAGGGCGGCACCTGGTGCTGGTGGCTGGCGATGAAGAATATCGCTCCGAAGAGGCCTTGCCAATGCTGGCCGGAATTCTGGCAGAGCGTCATGGGTTTGACTGCACGGTGCTCTTCGCGCAAGACCCCAAAACGGGCGTCATTGACCCAAACAACCAGACGTACATTCCAGGACTCGAGGCGCTCGATCATGCGGACATGTTGATCCTCTTCACTCGCTTCCGCGATCTTCCGGATTCGGCTATGAAGCCAATTGCCGATTTTGTGAACTCGGGCAAACCGATCCTGGGCATTCGGACTGCCACCCACGCTTTCGCGATTGGAGCGGAGAAGCCAAGCGCTTATGCGCGCTACGACTGGAGATCCAAGGAATGGCCCGGCGGCTTCGGTCAGCAGGTGCTGGGCGAAACCTGGATTGCTCATCACGGAAGCCACGGCAAAGAAAGCACGCGAGGCCTCATCAATCCGGTCCAGGCCCATCATCCCATTCTGAAAGGAGTCAAGGCCCTATGGGGGCCGACGGACGTTTATCGCGTGATTCATCTTCCAGAGAATGCGCTGGTGCTTGTCTATGGGCAGGTCCTGGAGGGAATGCACCCCAACGACGAACCAGTGAAAGGGCCAAAGAATGACCCAATGATGCCGCTCATCTGGGTACGAGGCTATACGGGGGATTCTGGAAAGACGTCACGGATTATTTGTTCTACGATGGGCGCTGCGGTTGACTTGGAGAGTGAGGGTTTACGCCGCCTATTCGTGAACGCCTGTTACTGGGGACTCGGTCTCGAGAGCCAAATTCCCAATGAAAGTGACGTGCGTTACGTGCGCGACTATGACCCCACGTTTTTCGGGTTCAACAAGTTTAAGCAAGGGCTGAAACCATCGGATTTCGAATCACCTGCCCCAAAGGCTCCATCGCAGTAAAATTAATTGGGGGGATCGAGTCGCCGTCTCGTTCCCCCGTCCCATTCATCCGCGGGACTCTCAACCCTATCGATTCTACTTCCCCGCAACAAATACGACGCAGGCAGGTTTGGGGGCGTCAGCCACGACCCCGGTTGAAGATAATCTTCCAGTTTGCGCATCGATATTGAACACCACCAGATTGTTGGAATCCTGGTTCGCGGCAACAAGATACTTGCCGGAAGGTTCTATCCCAAAGTATCGAGGCGTCTTGCCAAGCGTCGGTTGATCCTGAATGGGAGACAGGGTCCCTTTTACCGGATCAATTTGAAAGACCGCAATGCTATCGTGACCCCGGTTCGAGCCATAAAGAAATTTCCCCGAGGGATGGATCATGATTTCTGCCGTTGTATTCTTTCCATTGAAATCCGCGGGTAAGGTCGAGATTGTTTGGATTTCCGACAGAATCCCTCTCACCGGGTCGTAGGAGAAGGCGGTAATGGTGGAGCTCAATTCGTTAATGACATAGGCGAAGTGAGCCTGAGGATGAAAGGCAAAATGACGCGGTCCCGCTCCTGGCTGGAGGGACACCGATGGCGGATTGTTCACGGCCAGGTTGCCGCGAGTCGAATTGAATTGGTAGACAAAAATCCTGTCAGCGCCCAAGTCTGGCACGACGGAATAGCGATTGGCCGAGTCCAAATAGATCCCGTGAGGATGAGGCCCTTCCTGACGGGATGCATCAGCGCTGGATCCCTGATGTTCCAAAACGGTCTTTGCCTGACCAAGGCTTCCATCCGGTTGAACGGGAAGGGTTGCAACGCTGCCGCCATAATTGGCTACTAATACCGTTCTTCCGGTCCTGTCGACACTCAAGTGGCATGGATTCGCACCCTTTGAGGGTTGACGATTGATCAATTTGAGTTTCCCTGTACCGTGATCCAAAGCGAAGGCACTCACGGTCCCCCCCTTTTTCCCGTCGGTCTCTCCGACTTCATTTACCGCATACAAAAATCTGCCATTGGGATTCACGGCCAAAAATCCGGGGCTGATGGTCTCGCCCACCAATCCCAACGGAGCTAATTTCCCGCTGCTCAAATCCAGCCGGAAGCCATAGATTCCCTTACTCTCGCTGGGGGGAGTCGTGTAAGTACCAACATAGACCAGGAGCTCCGTCACCGGAGTCTTGGCAAGGGTTAAACCATGAAAGGCCGCCAGGCAGAGGAGAAAAGAACTCACACCGATCATGGCCAGGTGGGAAAACCGCCTTTTAGACTTCGTCGAAACGATGACTGAGGACATGCCCATTTTTCCTTTCTTCCTTTTTTGAAAATATATTGTTGTGTGAACTCCACGCCATTGCCGCGATCAGGAATCCTTGGATTGCTTGTCGGCAGATTCTTGAGAACGCAATGCACTGTGCTTAAATCCATAGGAAAAATAAATCGCGATTCCGATCGCCATCCAAATGATCAATCGCTCCCAAGTCTCTCTTGGCAAGCTCGCCATCAGAACCAAACTGACAAGAGCCGAAAGCGCAGGGATCAGCGGCACCAGAGGTGTCTTGAACGGCCGCTCAAGCTCCGGCCGTCTGTATCTTAAGAAAATGACTCCAATCGAGACGATCACGAACGCCATCAGCGTTCCAATGCTCACCAGCTCCCCGAGAATCTTGATGGGAGTGAATCCAGAGGCAATGGCGACAGCGAACCCGGTAACGATGGTCGTCACATAGGGCGTGCGGAATCGAGGATGCACCTTTTTTGCCCAGGCGGGAAGCAGGCCATCGTTGGCCATGGAAAAAAAGATGCGCGGCTGGCCTAAAATCATCACCACCATCACCGAGCTGAGTCCTGCCAAGGCCCCAAGTTTCACAATAACAGGCATCAGTTTCAAGAAGCCCTGCCAGGAAGTTCCCAAAGCCGCGTTGTTGGCTGCATCGATCGCCACTGCCATTGGGGCAGCAACCCCAAGCTGGGTGTAGGGTACCAACCCAACCATGACACCGGAGACCAGCACGTAGAGCAGGGTGCAAATAATCAATGATCCCAAAATGCCAATCGGCATATCGCGTTGGGGGTTCTTGGCTTCCTGGGCTGCCGTGGAAACCGCATCAAATCCAATGTAGGCAAAGAAAATGACGGCGGCCCCGCGAAAGATTCCACTCCAGCCATACTCGCCAAACTTTCCGAGATTTTCAGGAATGAACGGATGCCAGTTGGCGGAATTCACGAAACGAGCCCCGGCCACAATTACGGCAATAACGACGAACACCTTTACAATCACAATGACGCTGTTGACATTAGCCGACTCCTGGATGCCAATCACCAGCAAGACCGTCACGGCAATTGTCACCAGAACCGCCGGCAGATTAAACACCGCCGTAACCGTACTCCCGTCAGCCAACGCAACCAGAGTTCCGGGAGCGGCACTCAACGCCGGGGGAAACTGAATCCCCAGATCCCGCAGGATGCTGATCAAATAGCCCGACCAGCCAACTGCGACGGTAGCCGCGCCCAAGGCATATTCCAGGATGAGGTCCCACCCGATGATCCAGGCTACGAATTCACCCAAGGTGGCGTAACCGTAGGTGTAAGCGGAACCCGCAATGGGCACGGTGGAAGCAAATTCAGAATAGCAGAGCCCCGCCAGGGCGCTTACTACCCCTGCTAAAACCATCGAAAGGACGATGGCCGGCCCGGCGTGGGCGGCGGCCGCCTGCCCGGTTAAAACGAAAATGCCGGTGCCAATGATCGCACCGATCCCGAGCGTGACCAAATTTACGGGGCCAAGGACGCGTCTGAGGCTGTGCTCGCCGCTCGAAGCGGCTTCCAGCTTGATTCGCTCAATGGACTTGGTCGCAAATATCGACATGTACTCCTCCGATCGCGAATTTTCCTGCAGTTACCCTGCGCGCCTTCGACATCCAAGCGAGGTTTCGAATAATCTCCCGGATCGCTCCTCTGCGAGGGTTGCGATCGGTACGCGTCTCGTCTCATCAACGGTCCCAGGCCCGCCGTCATGCATCCAGGGGACGGTCCTGTTTTCGATTCCAGTACAGATAAGCCGGCAGGCCCAGAAAAACAATGGCCAGACCAGGCCAGGAGTTCTTTGGGTCTCCCACCAGGTTGCACACGAGGACGATGATCGCCAGCACCACGTAACAAATCGGAAGATAAGGATAACCGATCGTGGCATAGGGCCGCTCCAGATCTGGACGGGCTCGGCGCAGTACAATCACTCCATAGACCGTCAGGACATAAAAAAGCAAAGCGGCGGAAATGACGTAACTGAGAAGCTGGCCGTACGTGCCACTGAGAGTCAATAGCGAAGCCCAAAGCGCTTGCAGAGCCAGGGATTTGATGGGCGTTCGATAACGAGGATGAATCTCGGCAATTTTTGCAAAAAAAAGGCGATCCCGGGCCATCGCATAATAGACCCTTGGTCCCGACAGAATAATACCGTTCAAGCAACCGAAGGTGGAGACCAAAATGGCAAATGAGACCAGCTGATTGCCCACGGGCCCCAGCACCGCATTGGCCACTGTGGCTGCAATCTTGTCTGTCTTGGCGATTTCGCCTACAGGCAAAACATGCAGGTATCCAATATTAACCAGCACATAAAGCAATGTGACCAGAAGCGTTCCACTGAAGAGAGCCAGCGGCAATGTTCGGGCAGGATTCTTAACCTCACCGGCGGTGAACGTCAGGTTATTCCAGGCATCCGCCGAGAATAGGGAGCCAATCATGGCCACCCCCAGGAGGAGTGCGAGGTTGAAAATCGTGGATTCCGAATCCCATAAGGGAGACGCTGAAAATCTGAACTGACTCACAATTTGCTGAATTCCCCTGGAGTCCGGAAAGAAGGGCAAAAAGTGAGACCACTGGCCTGCAGTAAAACTTACTCCCAGTATGATGAGCGCTAACAAAGCAAAAATCTTGAGGAGGGTGAAGACATTTTGGACTTTGGCTCCCAGACGGATGCCAAAACAATTGATGAAGGACAAGAGCAGGATCACCGCGACAGCAACCACCTGTTTCAAGTCGATCACCACGACGCGTCCCAGCCATTGAGTTTGAAACAAAACGTGGGAGAGAGGAACGAAAACAGCCAGGTACCTGGCAAATCCTACAGCCACGGCGGCAATCGTGCCGGATTGAATGACGAGAAAGAGCGTCCACCCATAAAGAAAACCCCAAAGGCGGCCATACGATTCTTTGAGGAAGACATATTGTCCTCCTGCCTTGGGCATTGCCGCGGAAAGCTCCGCATAACTAAGCGCACTCATGACCGTCATGATACCGCTTAGGATCCAAACGAAGAGAAGCAATCCTGGAGATTGAACGGCTTTGGCAATTTCCGAGGAAACGATAAAAATTCCGGAGCCTACCATGGAACCCACGATGAGCATCGTGGCATCCAGGATGCCGAGCCCCTTGACTAATTCAATTTCAGCAACTTTGCCCGTAAGCTTCTCCCGAAGAAAGGGGATTGGAATCAACGCACAGTTCTGCCTCTAGATGGATCTTGCCATCCCTGTTCATCCCCGACAGGTAGCGTGAAACTCTGACAAATCCTAACAGGTTAAAAACATTTTGGAAAGAGTGGCGGGAACAAAACCGGATGGGACCAAGTTCTTAGGAACAACGAATAAACCCG
This sequence comes from Terriglobia bacterium, assembly GCA_046331665.1. Lineage (GTDB taxonomy): Bacteria > Acidobacteriota > Terriglobia > Versatilivoradales > Versatilivoraceae > CAWBAT01. The sequence goes on from JAXLQK010000023.1 coordinate 63,375, forward strand.
GGCTCTTATAACGAACTCCAAACCTTGGGAAGAAACAATTTTTCGTAAAGGCGAATGGCATAACGGTCAGTCATCCCAGCCACAAAGTCGGCTACTCTTTGCTCGAGAGGGTCCTCTTCTCGATGTAGTTTCGGCAGGAAGGAATCAGGATGCTGGAGAACGTAGGAAAAGACGTCATTGAGAATCTTCTTTGCTTTGAGGAATTCGGCCTGCGGAATGCTTAGTTCATAAACTGTTTGATAGAGAAACTGGCGGAGGTCCAGCATCGCCTTCAATACATCTTCAGACATCGTAATCATCTGAAGGCCCACCTTCAAGCTTGAATGGATCACGTCGCTGACGAGAGTGTTGATGCGATGAGAGTGGGTGTCTCCAAGCTTCTGGACAATGGGTCGCGGGATGTTTTCAGGTTGTATGAGTCCGGATCGAACGGCATCGTCCAAATCATGATTGACGTAAGCAATGATATCGGAAACCCGGACCACCTGCCCTTCCAGAGTGGCGGGTCTTCCCTTATCCTGCTTCGTAAAGACCGCTCCCGATCCTTTGGAGTGCTTGACGATGCCATCTCGCACCTCCCAGGTCAGATTGAGGCCTTCGCCGTTGGATTCCAGCTTTTCGACAACCCGCAAACTTTGTTCATAGTGTCGAAATCCACCCGGGACAATCTCGCTCAAGATGGCTTCTCCGGCATGGCCAAAGGGCGTGTGGCCCAAATCATGCCCCAGGCCAATGGCTTCCGTGAGATCTTCATTCAGCCTGAGAGCCCGGCTGATGGTCCGGGCAATCTGCGTCACCTCAAGAGTATGCGTCAGGCGGGTTCGATAATGATCCCCTTCTGGAGAGAGGAAGACTTGCGTCTTGTGCTTTAGCCGTCGGAAGGTTTTGGAATGGAGAATCCGGTCGCGATCGCGTTGATAGCCCGTACGGATGGGGCATTCCTCTTCGGGTTTCTCGCGCCCCCGGGTTTGAGCGCTCCTGGCAGCTTGCGGAGCCAAAATCGTTTCTTCACGTGACTCCATGAATTGGCGGATGGGAGTGTTCATGAGGAAGTTGCAGGAAGGTGAATCAGCTGAAGTCCAAACCGCTCGCAACAGGAGTGGTTTGCCTCCTGGTTCCGGCATCCGTGCTGAATTGCCGGGGAGGTCACCCCAAGGTCGAAGTGACCATTTTTACCGGGACAGTTGCTTCAATTTCTGCTCGGCATCACTCGCGTAAGGAGTGCCGGGGAAATCTTTAATGACCCGCTGATAAAGCTTGGTGGCTTCCGCCAACTGATTCTGATGCTCATAAAGCTTGGCCAGATAAAGAAGAGCCACGCTATTCGGGGCGGCCGAGGTGTCATCAGATACAATTCTCTGATAGGCCTCGATGGCTTTGGCCGTATTTCCCGAATTCTCGTAGATGGAAACAAGCGCCTGCAGGGCCAGAGCACCGTAATCCGACTTTTCCTTACTCAAAGGTTCCAGTTCCCGAATGGCCTGGTCTGGTTTATTGAGATCTCTGAGGCAGAGACCCGCATAGTATTGTGCGATTTTGCCTGCCGAACGCGAGCCATAACTAGAACTGACGGATTGGAACTGAGCGAGCGACTTTTCGAGTCTTTCGTTGGCAGTGGGAAAGGTCAAATCGAAATAAGGAGCCTCGGGAGATCCCGTCAGCGGAGCGTGGTAAATCTTCAAGGCCGCGCTCAAGGCCTCTTTCGATTTCTCATCCTGAGCCGCCAGACCATAGCGAATCCCAAAATACCCAACCAAAGCCAGCGCAACCACCCCAGCACTGATGAGAACCTCTTTCCGACGGGTCAAAAAGAGATCGCGGCTTTTTTCGATAAAAAGCAGGAAATGGTCTTCCTTTAAGATTTCATGTCTCGTCAAACGCGCCAAAGAATTGCCTCCAAATTAAGGTCAGGGAAGTGGATTAAACAGGGAGGATTCATCACCGGGACTTCAAGAAAATGCCCGTCATCCATGCAAAAGTCAAACCGGCATGTTACCAATTAGGGGAATCCCTGTCAAATTGTGGATCCAGGAGAACCGACTCAGAGGTTCAGGCAAGGCAACCTTATTTTTGAAAAACGCGGACCTTCTCCATGGCTTTGAGAAGGATGGTTAGGAATACCCAGTTTAAAAGCAAGGCGGCATCGAGGGAGAGCAGTGTTACAATGAACAAAAAACCCGCGGCATTCAGTGCATTCATTATGAATCTCCCTCCAGCTCTCGAATTCAATTTCGCTGTCCTTCTTTTCGGTCAACGGGACAGCAGCATTTATTAAAAATTTTGTCGACGTTCCGGAATAATGGTAAATACTAGCGGGACTCGACCTTGGCTCTTCCCCAGATAAACCGTGCAACGCAATTCATGCGTTGGGCCTGGAAAGAGCCCAAAATTGAGCAACCAAGGATTGGAAAGGGAAGAAGACATGACACAATCTGAGCTTAATGAACTATTTGGATATAATGCCTGGGCCAATCAGCAGGTGATTGAGGCTATCTTAAAAATCACCAGCGAGCAGTTTACGAGGAACCTGGGAGGAAGCCATGGCTCGATCCGGGGGACCCTGGCACATCTGGCCGGAGCCGAGCAGATCTGGCTGGAGCGATGGCAGGGAAAAGCCGGGAGCAAGTTTCCTCCGGAAGAAGAATTTGACTCCATCCAACGCAGCACCTCCCGCCTGGCCGAAATCGACCGGAACCTGGTGGAATTTATGCGTCAGTTTCCGGAGTTAAACCTTGAAAAGGTAGCAACTTACACGGCGACGGACGGCAAGAGCCATTCCAACGTCTACCGGCACATGTTTTCTCATATGATCAATCATTCCAGCTATCATCGGGGTCAATTGGCGGCTCTCCTCCGCCAGGCTGGGGCCGTTCCCAATTCAACAGACCTGATCAGGTATTACCGTCAACTTAAGCCGCCCGTTGCCTAGCGTTCGCCGTTTCCTAACTGTCTGACCAAACAGGAGATTTTTGTGTTGGCCTCAAGAATCCTAGCCACGGGATCCTTTCTACCCAGTCGAGTAGTGACTAATGCTGATCTGGAGAAGTTGATGGATACCACTTCAGAATGGATCGAGCAGAGGACAGGCATTCGCGAGCGCCGTTTTGTGGACGAGGGAGTGGGTACGGCTGACTTGGGCCTTCAAGCAGCTCGACGAGCGTTGGAATCTGCCGGCCTGGGGCGGATGACCTAGATTTCATCATCTTTTCCACCCTCACCCCTGACTATACATTTCCCGGTTCCGGCTGCCTGCTTCAGGAGAAGTTGGGAATTCCTCCCATCGGGGCCCTGGATGTCCGTAATCAGTGTTCGGGATTCATCTATGGTCTTTCCATCGCCGACCAATACATCAAGAGTGGCATGTACCAGCGGATTCTCGTCGTCGGAGCTGAGGTTCAGTCTACCGGCCTCGAATTGAACACCCATGGAAGAGATATGGGAGTGCTTTTTTGGGGATGGCGGAGGTGCCGTTATCATGGGTCCGGCTGGCGAGGGTGAAGGACGCATCCTGTCGACCCACTTGCATGCCGAAAGGGAAATTGCCAAGAAGCTCTGGCTGGAAGCGCCAGCTTCCATTCATCAACCGAGAATCACCGAAGAAATGCTTCGTGAAGGCCGCCATTACCCGCAAATGGATGGCCGGTTTGTCTTCAAACACGCCGTGGAACGGCTTCAGCAGGTCGTCCATGAGGCGTTAGCTGCCCATGGATGAAGTCAAAGACATCGGGATGTTGATTCTCCATCAGGCCAATCTTCGCATCGTCGAGGCCGTCCTCCATGCCCTTAACCTTCCCCGGAAAAATCCTTCCATAATATAGAGAGCTACGGAAACACCACGGCTGCTTCGATTCCCATAGCTCTCGATGAAGCGGTTCGTTCGGGCCGAATTCGAAAAGGGGATTTGGTCGTACTGGCGGCTTTCGGCTCTGGATTTACCTGGGCCGCGGCCATTCTTCGCTGGTGACGATTGGCAGCTCTTGGAGACGCCGCGCCCTCGCGGCGAATTCCCAAAGATTTTGGGTAGAACGCGAGCGTGGGACTGTCCGTCCCCCGCGTGCGTTTAGATCAGCCTGCGTTGGGGCAAATTGAGACGTGGGCGTCCCTTCTCCATTCGCATTTTTCCCAGCGTGGAGCTCTGACACCTTGAATCAGAAGCTCAATCTGGATCTGCTGCCCTATCTTGACGCACTCGGAGGATTCAACTATAGTGGCTGCTCCACAGTTGGCCTTCTGTAGCGCCGCTGTACTTCGCAGAAATGCCGCACCATCCTTATGCCGGAGTGGCGGAATTGGCAGACGCACTAGACTCAAAATCTAGCGATGGTCACCCATCGTGGGGGTTCAAGTCCCCCTCCGGCACCAAGCCAATCTACAGCTCAAGCTGAATTTTGGCGCCCAGCCGAAACCCCAATAATTTGATTAGCAAAAATATCGGTGTCAGTTGGCATTCTGTATTACCCCGTGTTTTTTTGACTCCGTTGAGACTCTTCTATTCAATGTTGCGATCTGAACTTGCTCTGCCCGTGCTCACAACAGGACGTCAGCTTTGATAAGATAAATTTAGCGACGTCGACTCAGATGCAGATTATGGTGCAGTGCACACCATTTCTCTTATTTGACGGGAATTGTGCTGAAGCGATGACGCTTTACCAGAAAGTGCTTCGGAGAATTGCGAACTCACGAAACTGGGGATACTCCCGTAAGCCAAGTTCCCGACCGAAAAACATAACAGTTGTATGCTCATCTAAAAAGTGGCGCCATAGAATTTCAGCAACAGATTGGCTGCATCCTACCGTTCAAAACAAGGGAATACTGTATGCATGTATATTACGAGCGGAATATATAGTGAGTTAAAACTGATTTTCAGCAAACTTTCAGAAGGAGCAAATAAGGAGCCCTTGGCGAGTTGCGAAGTGCCATTTGGAGCTTATGGGCACCTGGCCGACAAATATGGAGTTCATTGGTTTTTCAGAGGAGAACCGGCCAAATAGAATTTGATGTTTCCGATCAGGCAGAGCCAACTCTTAACAGGCCCCCTTGGCTGAGAGATAGGGTCAAACTCGACCTTAGGCTATTCTTTTCTATAGTGGGCAATGGCGCGAAGAATCCTTGGCCGCGTCGCTCATGACACCTTCAGAGAGAAAAAACGCCGGGAAGCAAGGCTGGAAAGGGACCTTGCGTGTCGGGGCGCAGCCTATCCCGGCGAACCAATGGATGCCAAAGAAAGCAAGCCAACACCTTACAAAGCCGCCGTGACTTCGTCCTCTGGATAGGCAAGCATCCCGAATTGCGGGACATCGAGACCTTCCAGCTCCACGGCAGGATCTACACGCATGGATTTGATCTTATTCACCACGGAAAACACGACGTAGGTCGTTCCGAACGCCCAGATCGCACACAGTGTTGCTCCGAAAAGCTGGCAGATAAACTGATTCGTGTCGCCATGCGGCAAACCAGTGACGCCCTGACCGGCCTTCCCGAGGTACGTTGACGCTCCCACGCCGTTCCATCCTGCCCCATAGGTCCCATCGGCAAAGACCCCCACGCAGACGGCACCTAACCAGCCACAGAAGCCATGCACCGAAATCGCTCCACAGGGGATTCATCAATCTTAGTCACCCGCTCATTAAACAACACACCCAGGCAGACGAGGATTCCGGCCATTACTCAATGATCACTGAGGAAGTAGGAGATACAAAAGCGCAAGGAGCGGTGATGGCCACCAGACCCGCCAGCATTCCATTACAGGCCATCGTGACGTCGGGCTTGCCGAATTTCCAGTACCAGAAGAGCAACGCCGTCGCAGAGCCTGCAATGGCGGCCAGATTGGTGTTTATGGCCACGACTGAAATTCTCAGATCCGTGGCGCCCAGGGTCGAACCCGGATTGAATCCCATCCATCAAACAGCAGAATGAAGGTGCCGGTCACCACGAAGGCAAGGTTATGGGCGGGAAAGGCTGGGCTTCCCATCTGAACCATATTTACCCTGCGCGGGCCGAGAATGATGGCAACGCCATCGCGCAGAACCCTCCACTGCGTGGACCACCGTCGATCCGGCGACGTCGACATAGCCGTGGCCCAAATTCAGCGTCGTACCCACCTGTGACAGCCATCCCCCGCCCCAGACCCAGCATCCGAAAATCGGATAGAGGAGTCCTCCGACGAAGATTTCACAAAGCAGGAATGCCCAAAACGTAATGCGTTCGCAGATCGCGCCCACAATGATGTAGCCAGCCGTTTCCATGAATACGACTTCAAACAAAGTCAGACACATGCTCCCCGAATCGTAGCCAGGACCGCTCAAGAAGAAACCCTTGCCGCCCAGGAATCCCCAGAGCCCGTCCCCAATCAGAAACTTATTCAAGGTCGGTGTCCCTCCAAGATTTGTGGGGGCAGCATTCACAGCCACCGCTCCAAATTGAAAAGCATAACCAACGGCATAGTAGGCAAGGAAGGCAAAGACATAGGCCGCGAAGTTCAGCATCATAAGGTGGCCCGCATTCTTTTTTCGGACCAAACCGCAGGTCAACAGGGCAAATCCTGCCTGCATGAAGAGCACCAGGTACCCCGTCGACAAGGTCCACGAAAAATTCGCGGCGATCCGGAGATGCCCCACGGTATCTGCCAATTTGATAGCCAGAGGCTCCTTGGCGGCTTGGGCCTGAAAATCTTCAAAATCCTTCTTTTTCTGAGAATAATCGGGTGCTGATTTGTCCGACGGCTCGGCAACGACGAATGAAGTTCCTGACGCATCGATGGCATTCGTGCGGTCACCAGTGGCGATACCTGCCGGGTCTGGCTGAGGTCCCTGATCCGCGAAACATGGCATCACCGGTCCTCCAATTATCCAAGCGGCAAGGAGGGCTGTCGCCCAATACGCCCATCGAACTCTCAAGATCGAGCTTGCTTCTTTTCGCGCATGCATCCTTTGACCCTTATCCTTCGCCATTTTTTCTCTCCTCTCACAAGTTAATTGCGCCGAAGCGCTGCATGGAAGTCTTGAATCAACTGAAATGCCGCCTACTTGTTTCATGGATCTCTGAATGCCTCTTCAAATGGCTTCCGAACCATGTTCTCCAGTACGGATGCGAATCACATCTTCGACGGTCAGGATAAAAATCTTTCCGTCTCCAAATTTGCCAGTCTTGGCCGCGGCCGCAATGACTCCAATGGCCTTGCTGACCAAATCCTCCGGGACAATCAACTCGATCTTTACCTTGGGGAGAAACTCAATCTTATACTCGCTGCCCCGGTAGTGCTCGGTATGACCTTTTTGACGGCCAACGCCGCGGACATCGCTCACCGTCATCCCGTGGATGCCGATTGCTTCCAGGGCGGATTTCACTTCATCCAGCTTGGTATTTCGGATCACACACTCCAGCTTTTTCATCGATGGCTTCCTCCTTTTCCTGATAAGAACCCTGAGTTGGTAAACACTCGCAATGAACCGGGTTCAACCGACGGGTCGCATGACTGCCTCTTCTTGCGGTGTCTCGGCCGGCAACCCATCGGAAAACCTGGCGTTCTCTGGACAAAAAAAAAAGTCCATTGGCGCTGGCCTTCCAACGCAACAATGGACGTCTCTGTCCCGGTTCAGCCTCTACTTTGAGGCCGACAGGTGAAAGCGTTTTCCCCGATTCGGTTGAAACTTTAGCGCGGGAGTTATAAGGAAGTCATAAAGAGACCGATTAATTTTTGTAATGGTTTCAAGAAAAATTATTGATCGGAATGGATCGTTTCAATCCCTAAGAGCCGCGAAACCACCCGAGTGCGCTGAGGATTCCATATCCTGCAGATTGATTCGAGGGCCAACAGGCGCTGTCCATGCAAGGGTGCCACATCCCTCCGGCTAGTTTATCGCTGCCACGTTTTGAGCAATTCCAGTCAATTCGGGGGATGCCGTTTGGGCCTACCCCTTGGTACCTACTTGCATCAGCGACGATTGTGCTTCGCCTCATGAGGCGGACGGGGGTTAGCTACGGCTGCAACATGGGATCGCAAAATTCTGCAACTTGAAACTGATACCCATGAAGTGTTGAGAGCAACCCGTTCCATTGGCAACCTGCAGGGAAAATGCCATCAAATGCTATTTCGAGCCACTCTTAAATGCACCGAAATTGAGCCCTGCTTGTGATAAACTTATAAGAGTTGTGGTCCGTATTGGGATTCCTGTCGTTCGAATTCGCAACCGCTTTCCCAAGTTGAGCGACCGCCATTAATTTGACAACCAAAAATGAAGGTGCTAGATGTCGACCCGAAGGCAGCTCCCATGGAAAAATGGAATAAACTTCGACAAGTTTTGCCTGTAGTCCTCATGATTTTTGCAGGACTGTTTTTTATCGGGGCTCTTCTTCCCACCGTGCTCGGTCAGGGGTCTTTTGGAATTGTATATGCCATGATGGGAGCTGTCGTCGCCCTCCTGACGAAAAAGATCGCCGATCGTCATCGAGTCCAAAGAGAGCTCATGAAATTGAATGCGGAACTTGAGCAGAGAGTCAAGGAACGAACCGCACAACTGCATGGGGCCTACAAGGATCTTGAGGCCTTCAGCTATACCGTGGCGCACGACTTGCGTGGCCCTCTGCAACAGGTCAGTGGATTTACAGAAGTGTTACAGGAGCGTGCCTCCAAACTCCTGGATGCGGAAGTTGCCCAGTGTCTTGATTTCATCAAGAAGTCAGTCTTGCGGATGCGAGGGATCATCGATTCACTCCTGAACTTCTCGAAATCGGAGCGTGTCGATTTACAAAAGAGCCCGGTGGATGTCGAACAGCTTGTGAAGGAAGTGCGCCAGGAGTTGCCAAACCAAGCGGAAGTCACCCGCATCCAATGGAAACTCGGAACCCTGCCGGAAGTCTACGCTGACCCCTCTATGCTGCGGCTGGCAATGTTGAATCTCCTCTCGAATGCCGTCAAATTCAGCCGTGGGCGGCCTGGCGCAGAAATCGAGATTAACTGCACCGATGAGGGCAATGAGGATGTGATCTTTGTCCGGGATAATGGCGTGGGGTTCGACATGGCCCAAGCCGACAAGCTCTTTGGCGTCTTCCAGCGGCTGCATACAAACCAGGAGTTCGAGGGGACCGGCATTGGGCTCGCCAGCGTCCAAAGAATCATCCAACGGCATGGCGGCAGGATCTGGGCTGAAGGCAATGTGGGTGAAGGGGCGACTTTTTGGTTTTCCCTTCCCAAGTCCATGGTGACTGCTACCCAAGCGCGAGACAAAGCAAAGGGAGCGCGCCAAGGGTGGTGAGAAAACATTGGAGTCCCGGCCCGACTCTTTCTGATTGAATCCAGATTTACTCAACTACCCGTCCACAAAGGTCCAAGAGACAACGATTAGCCCAATCCATTCCATGGTCATCACGGACCAGACCTAGGAGGTAAAAGCCTCGCTCTGACACTGCTCAGGGAACGGGTTTTCCCTCGGCGGAGGCATCCAGTCGGGGCGTCCTTGGACTGTCAATTGGAAGGAGAGCAAGTTCACGTTTTGAGAAGCCTGGCAACTGTCTTGAGCACCATTGGGCCGGATGCCTCTTCCACGTTGCCTGTTATGCAAGAATTTCCAGCTCATCCTCGTGTCCGTTGGGCCACCTATAAAGCAATCCGCGATATCCCCGGAAAGCCAGCCGGCACCGCGCCATGAGGTTTGGATTTAGAGGGGGATATCCGGATTCGTAACCGTTTGTCAAAAGGGAGTTTCTTCATCGTATTGACGAGATTGACAATCACGCGAATACCTATTTGCTTGCTTGTTCACAGCCCAGACGCTAAGAGACCATCAAATTACTTCCGAATGGCGAAAACGATCTTGGGTAAACTCTTGGAAGAAAGTGGCATTTTTTTCCACAATCAGAAACATTCTGCATTGTATTACATTGATTCTAAATGCCTTCCTTTTTGGATATCTCGTTGCAATATTCCAAGTGTAGGTTGTTATTGGCTATATTCCTTCCTTTGATTGCCCCAATATAGGCCTGTAGGACAGTGAGCGCTAAGAAAGAAGTGGATCAAATCATCAGACCCCTGGGACGAGAAGAGGGCATCGCTTTGCTCCTTTCGAGCAAGATTCAAACTCTGAGAGGGAAAAAAGAAGCGGGTGCGGTGCTTTACATTGTCGCGGCCGGTCTGATCGTGCTCTTGTTGTTTGCCGGGTTGGCCATCGATCTTTCGATGCTTTATAACGTGAAAACGGATCTGCAGAATGCCGTGGATGCCTCGGCACTGGCGGGAGCCTCACAGCTCGATGGGACAACCAATGGCATCAATCAAGCCGTCAATAGCGCCGTCAATACAACCAACAACTTTCACTTTAATACGACTCCTGTGGCGTTGGTCGCCGGCGATGTCACTTTCAGTGCAACTCGCGACAGCGGCTATGTTTCGCAAGCTACGGCCGCAGGAAACCCTTCGGGCATCCGGTTCGTGCGAGTGGGAGCGCGAAAGACCATGGACATGGAGTTCATGAAGCTGGTCCCTGGCGGAGGTACACAAGACGTGGCGGCATTTGCGGTTGCCGGGAATAGCCCTCCCATCAACACAGTGTGCGATGGATTGCTCCCGTTGACTCCCGCCCCACTGAAGAATGCCAGCGGTGGCATTGATCCATATGTGGTGGGACAGATCTATACCCTGCGTTTTGCCGGTGGGAATGACAATATCAATGTAGGATCGGGCAATTTCCTGATTTTGGATTTTAGCCCGCTGGTAGGAGGAAACAGCGGGGCCGCTCTGGTACGTGACCTTTTGGCAGGAGGTGCCGCAGGCTGCATCGGTGTCGGAGATACTTATTGTTCAAAACCAGGTGTGAGTGCAGGACCAGTCCGTCAGGGGCTGAACACGCGTTTTGACAGCGATACAGACGTCAGAGAGGGGATTTCCCACAGCGTTTATACGGGTAATGGAAGGAGAATCCTTCCCCTGCCAATCGCCTCCAGGACTCCCCCTCCAGTCTTTACAGCAATTGATAATGGACGGGACTGCCCTCTCTATATATACGACGTGGTCTGTTTTTTCTTACAAGATCGCGTTTCCAATGGAAATGTCGATGTGACAGGGGAATTTGTGGGGAAATGCTTTGTGGGAGAAGGGAAATCAGACCCGGGCCGTCCCCCGTCAGGCGGCAGCGGTTTGCCAACAGAATCTAAACTCGTGCTCTATCGATAGTTTTGGGGAAAACTTACAGAGAAATCAAATGATGGCACGGCGTCTTCGAGAGAAGTTCAAGACTGCCAATGGAGCTTCTTTCCCAATCCGTAGCGGTGGGCAAGCACTCGTCGAGTTTGCAATCGTCTTGCCCTTCCTACTCCTAGTTATGTTTGGGATTACGGAATTTGGGCGAGCCTACTATCAATACAATACCCTGAGCAAGGCCATTCGGAATGGGGCCCGCTACTTGAGCTCCAATACGTATAGTTCAGCCAATTTAACAAACACTCAGAATCTCGTCGTTTACGGCAACACGGCAGGGAGTGGACCCCCCATGTTACCAGGGTTAACCCCGGCCATGATTAATATTACGCCGAGTGGGGGCGCAACGCCTTATGACGAGATCAATCCCCCCCAATACGTTAATGTGGCAGTGAATAATTACGCTTTTAGCTCACTGGTGCCAGGAATCATCAGTCTGAATGTGACGTTTTCACCCCAGGTCACCTTCCGTTATGTCGGTCCAAATGCCAGGCTTTGAGGTTTAAAGGATGAACAACAGAAATTACTCCTCAAATAAGGAAAAGGGCCAGAACATGTTGGAATTTGCATTTACGGTCACCCTTTTCTTGATGCTTCTCTTCTCCATCATCGAAGGAGGGAGGGCTCTTTGGACTTGGAATGCTCTGGTCCAAGCTACGCGGGCTGGGGCCCGTTACGCGGCTGTGGAAACTCCAACCGCCAATGACACCTTGATCAAGAAGATGGTGGTTTATAACGATCCTAATGGCGGCTCTGGAAGCACACCCGTCATACCGGGACTAACCGAGGCTAACGTGAGTGTCCGTTATCTAAATAATGACGGATCTGTGGCCGCCAACAAGCTCACAGCCGATACAGTCGAAGTGAGTATTAAAAACTATCAGTTTGTGGCTATCGCGAGCTACCTTGGAACTGCAGTTACCCTTCCTGCATCAACAACAGTCCTTCCCTTGGAAGGCTTGGGTGCGAATTGATGCATGTCCTGGAAGGATCGGCGCCTCTTCGCCAATAGAAGTCCCTTCCTTTACGAAGCCAATATCCCTTCCCTTGTCTCTTTAGTTCTCTAAGACACTTCCTGCAAATCGTCCGTATTCCTGCCGGTGACGATGTAGGCCACGCCGAAGAGAAACGCAAGAATCCAGTCAACGGAACCCAGCGCCAACACAGCGAAGGGGATTCGATGCCATGCATAGAGCAAAACCAGCGCCATCCCGTAACTGACTTTCTCCAGCACCGCCGGAATCATCATCAGCCGGTATTGCACAGGATTTCGCGCCACCAACACGAACAGGATTTGCCAGGCAAGTCCGACGCCCAGGAAGCCATAGAAATATTCTGGATGAGTGACGGCCGGAGGCAGTTCACGACTGATCCTATCCTCCATGAAATACATGGGAGTGAGGATGATCATCCCGTAGATGCCTGCCGCAAGAAAAATATTTCGGGCAAATTTCATTGCCTGCCTCTTTCAGTGGCGCCAAGGTGACTGATGCTGTAACTGTAGGCACGATATTGGAAGGCGCTCCAAGGAGAGTCTGGCGCGACGTCGAGGCGAATTCTAACCTGCTTTTTGCCTGCCGTGAGTCGGGCGGGAATTTGAAAAGAATCTTCCAGCCAAGCCAGGCGGGCGTGTCTGGCGGGTGTATACCACTCCCCTGCACTCTCCCCATCGACGAAAACACGGGCTGATTCCCCGGGCGCCATGAGGGGTCGAACCCGCTGGACCTCTTCTTGTCCGGGAATCTCGGGCCCTGCATAATCCATCAGCCTTCGCAATTCGATCCCTTGGTTCTCCGAAAGAACCGAAACCGAGAATTCACTTTTCCCATTGACGCGCTGGCCACAGGCCTTCAAGGTTTCACTCAATTGCTCCGTCAATCCATTCTTTTTGTCAGCCCGAACAGACTGGGTGAAGACCATCTGGCGATCCCCCTCAAAAGGGAGATCCCTGCACCCCGCCCAAACCACGGCTTCAGCCGAATAGCGGTGGGATTTCACACTTGCTGGATCCATTAAATCGAGCTGGTCTGTCAATTCGAGCAAAGGGGTGTCCACCTGATAATAGAAGGCTGTCCCCGAATAATTGGATGGGACCTGACCTTCCGGCCCATGTTCCAGCGCAAACCGGAACGATCGATAATAGGGAACCAGATCGCTCAAGTGAAAACGATACATAACCGTGTGTTCCTGAGTATCAATCTCATGCGTGGGGTAGCCGTTGACCGCGTTCGAAAAGATCTTGTCGGGAGGGGTGACGTCGTACCACCCCCACAGAAAATACTCCTCCGTCCCCGTGCTGGCGTTGGCAAATGTCCGGTTACCATCAATGTAAAATCGTGCATCACCCTCCAGGAAGATCCGCTGGACCTCGTTTTTCTTGCCCGGATCAAAATGAACCGAAGACATGACCAACACCGCCCCGACATAATGTCCGTGTCCCTGGGTTTCCAGAACCGTGTAGTCATGATGCGGGAGCGTGGGATTTTCTTCTCTCCATTGGGCGTGGAAATAGGCACTTGAGGGAGGAGGCGCTTCTTGAAGAACATTCACCATGAGGGTCACATTCGACAATGGCTGATCGGATTCATTAACCAGCTCAAGACGAGCAGACTTAAAGAAGGGCATTGGGAAAAAATTGTAAAACTTCCCATCACTCGTCCCCACAGGCAATGATCGGGTTTCGATCCGGCCCAGTTCGACCGGCTTCTGGAGCCATTCAGGGTATCCCTTTGGCCCTTTGGGAGGTACAAAACCAAAACGGGGTTCTGGCGTTTCCCGGTTAAGCACAGGCCAATACCCTGTGCCGAAAAAGGGACCCAGCGGCGAGTCAATGGCAGGCTGCGTTTCCCCGTCCCAATAGGCGCGGATGCGTACGTGCCTTAATGCATACTCACTGGTTTTCTCCAGGGTGAGATAAATCGCAGTAATGGTTCCCGGAGTAGAAGACCCCCAGAAAGGGACAATGGCCTTGGCTGGAACCTCTACCGAGCGGGTCATCGATTCCGCAGGCTTCGCATTCAAAGGTTTGCCGATCGCCTTCCATCGCTCAATGGCCGGAGAAACATTCATTTGCGGGACAAATGATGGAACCACTGTTCCCTGAGAGTAGCTATGGTAGAAAATATCATAAAACAGAAATGGCCCTGCCTGATCCGCGGAAATCTTGACGCCATCGTCAGAACAGAGCGGAACGAAACTCCAGGAGGTGCCTCGACCTCGCCTTTCATCTTCGACCAGGGGGACAAGAAAGGGACTGCGCTTCCCCGAATATAACTCGCTGAACGGCAGGACATCGGTGTGCAGCTCTCCTCCCTGTCGGGTTTCGATGACGAGGTTCCCGTCAAAGCTCATCTTGTTCTTGAAAATATCCAGGCGGGCCGATCGAAACAATTGCACACACATGGGTCCGCGTGCATCCAACAACACGTGACGCCCGTTCTCGACATACTGGTTGCTAAAGGCTCCCGCAAAGCCATCTTCATTTCCTCCGGTTACATCCTGGCTACTCACGGAATGAAACCAAATACCCCGGCGCAACAAAGGCAGTTGGTCCAATTGCGTGAGTGCGTCCAAGCCAATAGTACTGGTGAGGTTCTGCTGGGCCTGGGCTCCCACCGGTAAAATAAGAAGTCCCCACAATAGAGCTTTCTTCATCCAACCCTCAACACACCTTCACGAATGAGTCATTGACAAAAACTCTCGACAAAGGTACTGAACCCCTTGGATTGTTGAGACACCCTCAATCCCTTCTGCCAGCAGCACCCGTCAGCGTTCTATGACATAAAAGTTTGCCCAATCATTTCCTGCCATTGAGATTCAATTCCTCTCTCAAGGACTTGATATTTTCCTTACTTGCTTCCAGCCCTCGTTTCATCATTTCGATCAAAAGTGTCTCAAAAGCTTCGTTACTCATGCCTTCCGCCGTCGTCAGACCCTTCACCTGCCTCCGATATTCTCTCAGCTCCAAAATGGTTTTCTCTGACTGCCAGGTTCTGGGCTCCGAGATAGGCTGGTAGCGGGCATCCAGAGAGAGCCGAACTCGATCGGAGCGGTTGGGAAGCGCCCGATGAATGGTCAAACTGTGAAAAATCAACAAATCTCCAGAACGGTAGTCCGCCGTCAGCCAAGCGGAGGCAACTTGCTCCACCGGAACTCCCCGCTGTTTTCTCCCTCGAAAGATATACGAATAGGCAGTTTCATGCTCTACGTGATCCAGAAGCCCCAGCCAGTGGCTGCGTTGAGCCGTGGCAAGCCCACCCATGTCGCGATTAATATTCATGAGAGGAATCCAAGCGGTTCGAAAGCGGTTGGTCTGGCGTATAAAGAAATGGTCCTGGTGAGGGGGCGTTAAATGTCTTTCGTCGTTCGGCAAGGCAAAGCGGATATCGGTGTTGCGGTACAGGAAAACCGGTTCTCCGAAAATCTTTTCAAAAAGTTTACGGCTCGATTCGAGTTCGAGAAGTTCCTGGTAAGAGTCCAATGCGTAAAGCGGGTTATCATCAATTTGCTCCAAGCCTGCCCCAGTCCAGACGGGCTCAGATTCACCTGTTTTCACCACTCCTTGCTCTTGAAGCACGCGGAGGAAGTCTTGTTTAACTTCTTCCACTGCGTTTACATCCAAGACATTTCGGAAGAATAAGTAACCTTCTTCGTAGAAAACCTGATTCAGCTTGTCAAAATCATGGATCAGGTGATTTGAAATCTGAAAATCGCCCAGAGAGTCCTGGATCACGTTTAGGCTCCGCGAGTCCGCCAGCGAAGAAAAAAGATTCGCGATGCATCAATACGCATAACCCACTGTCACTGGCTCAAGAACTATGGACGCGATGTGGACGGAGAAACCTGATAAAACTCATAGGTGATTCGCCAGGTTGCCTGCTTACCCGATTCTAGCCGCAAATCGATGAAGGGTTCCGGGCACACAAGCTTAGGATTAGACCAGAACGCCAGTTTTGAGAGAGGGCGGTTCCCTTTAATTCTCACACCGGCTCCCGTCTTGCGATTCTCGATCCGGATGTCGTCATCCGCCGGATTCGTTCCGTACCCTTCGAGATGGGTGTAAACGTATTGGCCGCTTTGCAAGGCCGCAAGGTAGGTTAGCTCTTTGCCTTGAATCTTGGCCAGTCCTTTCAAATCCTCCGTTGCCCGTAAATCAAAAGGAAATCTCAAAACGAAATCAGGGCCTGAAGGCTGACCATCCATCATGAAGAAATTATGGTCATAGACACTTGATTCAATCACCTTCCGGCCCGTATTCTTGAGCGAATGTTCCTGGACCAGAATCGGCTTCCCTTTTTCGAGCCAGATCTTTTTCCGGTAGACATAGGCGTATCCATTGGTGACAGGAAGTTTTTGGACGAACTCAATCCAATTCGATCCGGACTTGGTGCTCCACTGACCGCTGTTCAGGATTTCATAAGTCGCAAAAGAACTGTAATTCTCCTCTTCGCGCTTGCGGAGCGCACCGACCCCAATCTTCACAAAGGGCTCTCCAACCTTGGCTTCCAGATAGCCCAAGGCGGCTTTGCCGGTAAGGAACTCTTCAACTGGACCACAAATCGAATCATGGACAGTCGGATCATGTTTTTCGAACCAATTTCCAAAGTAATTGTGACCGCTCCAGGCGAGGCTGGCGACAACTCCTGACCAATCGACTCTTGTCCCCCGATAAAAACCCTCGTGCGCATCCGGCAGATAAACTTTCATCTGGATGACAGAGTTCGAGATCTGGGCTTGCGGGTAATCTTCAGCCAAACATGTTTCACCCGCAAACAAAACGAGTAGACAAACAAAGACGGTGTTCTTCACAAGTTGAAACCTCCGTTTCCTGATTCTGTCCACACCTCAGCTTAACCAGCAATCAAGCGCCGGGAAAGGGAGACCCGAGTTTCTTGGCTCATCGATTGATTCGCGGGCTGGCAAATCCCGGACCTAGCCAGGTATGATTCAAGGCAATGCCTAAATTACCCCAGAACCCTTGGCAACAAAAGGGGAAATCACTCAGCGTTCAAGGTCTAGTTAAATTTGGGTAAACCTGATGTCTGAGGAAGTTGACTTCCAGCAAATGAATCTGGAATGATGTCGGACATTTGTTTGGCACAGTAGGATGTACGGCACACACGCCCATGTCGTGTCGAGGTCCACTATCCGCAAAGGAGCAGCCAGGATGGGAGTCGGAATTCGCACCCACGAGTTGCGTAAGATCTACTATTCTCCACCGGCGTTTGCTTCCGGTGCAGGCTCCCTGTTTTCCTCAGCGCTCGGCCGCAAATCCAACAGGCCATCCAACCCGGAAATCATGGCTCTCGATGGCCTCACCTTAAATGTCGAACCGGGTGAGATCTTTGGGCTCTTGGGACCAAACGGTGCCGGGAAATCCACGACAGTGGGCATCCTCACCACTCGGGTACGCCCAACCAATGGCCAGGCATGGATCGGCAAATTTGAGGTCTGGAAGGAACCCGTGGTTGTCAAACGCTTGATCGGGGTGGTGGCGCAACGCCCCAACCTTGACTTCTCGCTGACGGCTCTGGAGATTTTGCAGTTTCACGGCGCTTACTTCGGGCTGGAAAAAAAGGAACGCACGCAAAGGGCCGAAGGGCTTCTCGATCGATTCAAGCTACGCGATCGCGCAGATCAAATCGTGCGCGGCTTTTCCGGCGGGATGATGCAGCGGCTTTCGATTGCCCGCGCCATGATGCATGATCCGCAGATTCTCTTTCTGGATGAACCCAGTTCCGGGTTGGATCCCCAGACCCGCTTGCTCCTCTGGGAAATCATTCGAGAATATAACCAGAGTGGAAAAACGATTTTGATCACCACTCACAATATGGAAGAGGCGGACGCCCTCTGCCAGCGACTGGCGATCATCGACCATGGAAGAATCATTGCCTTGGGAACGCCTGCAGAGTTGAAAGCTTCCGTCCCCGGTGGCTATTTGCTGCGGCTCAAATTCGGCCAAGACCCCACTCAACTCTTTCCACCATTCCAAAACCTGGCCGGGGTCCGCGAAGTTAGAGCAACGGCCGGCCATGGGGCGGATCTCTATGCGGACCGGGGCGGCTCGCTGATTCCAGAAATTGCCAATCTCGCCGTTGCCGCCGGAATTGAGCTGTCGGATGTGCATCTCTCCGAACCAAGTTTGGAAAATCTCTTCCTCCATCACACCGGAAGGAGTTTGCGCGAATGAACGGGAAGGCGTTTTTGGCCATGCTGGCGCGCGATGCTCATGTAGCTCGCCGCAACCTCGTGCCTCTGCTCTTGCAGACGTTTTTGCAGCCGCTCATGTTTGTATTTATTTTCGGCCGGGTGATGGTTGGGAGTGGGTACATGCCCCCTCAATATAAGAGTCTGCTGCTTCCCGGCATCATGGCTCTCAGCATGGTTGGGGCGGGAATTTGGTCTGTCGCCATGCCCTTGATTGCCGAATTTCAATTTACCCACGAGATTGAAGACCGCCTGCTGGCACCCCTGGATGTCAATTGGTTGGCCATCGAGAAG
Source organism: Terriglobia bacterium (assembly GCA_046331665.1). GTDB lineage: Bacteria > Acidobacteriota > Terriglobia > Versatilivoradales > Versatilivoraceae > CAWBAT01. The sequence continues at coordinate 82,066 of JAXLQK010000023.1, forward strand.
GTTGTCGCCGGCGTCCTTCAGTCACTGGCTGCAGGCCTGGTCGTCATCCCCGCAGGGTGGCTACTGCTCCGTCCAGGAATCGAAATCAGCCTGCAGGCGCCTCTAACTTTTCTTATCATCGCCCTGCTTGTCGGACTCTTCTCCGCATCAGGCGGATTGGTTCTCGGATGTAGTATTGGTCAAGCCCATGTCGGGCTGATGTTCAGTCTGGTCGTCGCTCCGATGATTTTTTTCGGCTGTACCTACTATCCCTGGAGCGCGCTCGCGCCCTTCCCTTTCCTGCAACACGCGGTACTCCTTAATCCACTGGTCTATGCCAGTGAAGGATTGCGTGGAACATTGGTCCCGCAATTCCCTCATCTTTCCGTATTGGCCGTATTGTCTGGACTGGGGATTGCCGACTTGCTCTTCCTTGCCGTGGGCCTCCGGCAGTTTCGAAAAAAAGCCATCGACTGATGAAACCTTGAGACGAAAGAAAGCAACCTCATGAGATGCTTCCCCATTTCGTCAGGCTAAGAATGAGTCCTTGCGTCTGTGAATGCTCTGGGTTGGTATTGGAAAGCCAAGCGGATGGGAGACTGGCGGGGGAGACTGCCGGGTCAACGGATTGCGTCGCGTTCCTATCGACACATGACTCAAGAACGCCATCAGCAACCCTGGACAGGAGCAGTCTCCTTTCTCGCCTGGATTGACTCTCAAGTCCTATTGCTTGTCGTACACGCCGATGTTGTGAATTTTCTTCCCATTGTCTTCGCCGGTCATGATGATTTTCATGGTTTTGCCATCATGAGAAATCTCGCGTTTGGCATGCCGAACAACCTTGCCGGCCTTTTTCAAAGTGGCTTCGGCGGTGTGTTCATTGACGCTCTTGACGGCAATACTGTCGAATAGGGGTGAACCCGTGACTGGATAGTCTTTTCCGTCGTATTTGGCTGTATAGGTGAAGGAGGTCTTTTTACCGTCTGCCTCAATCGTTTCGCCTGTTCTCTTAATTCCATTCGCTGTTTCTTCATACGTCACTGTCGAACTCTTGGGTGCCGGGCCGGGATCGAACTTGGATTTTTCAACATTCATTTTCCAGGTACCGACGATCGCATCCGCTGCGAACAACGGAATCGAAACAGCAAGCCCCAACAAAATGACCAGCATTGAAAGAAAGAATTTTCCTTTCATAGTGTCTCCTTTGTAGATTGGATGGATTCGCTTCAAAGATGCCAGATTTACCGCGGAACCGGTATAATACGTTCGTCCTTCGAAATTAGCAAGCCTTGACAAGGGTCGGATCCAACATGATCAAACTCAGTCGTCGGGAGCTATTGCGGCTCGGCGTTATGGCTTCGGCTGGAGCCGTGGCTCAACGGTATTTCAGTCAGGAGAGGAAGTCCGGCACCTCAATTCCTGCCTGGAAGCCGGGGGATCCCATTGGATATATCAGCGCCGCCATTCCTGATTTCAAATTGCCGCCCTACCGAGGTGAACGGTATGAAGCCACAGTCCCCGACACCCTGGATCTTGCAGAACGAGCCAGCCTGGCCATCCACGCCTTGACGGAAGCCACCAATCCCCTGGCCGATCACGAGATTTACTGCATTGTCTACCTGCATACGAACCCTCCTTCGATGATGCAGAATTGCTGGCATCCTACCCTGCTTCCGAAATTCATGTGGGCGCTCACCTTGGCCCGGAGGGTGAGTGGAAGTGATCTCAACCTGCAGGTTGATCGCCGCTGGATGGAGGTCGCCTTGCAAATGCAAGGACCGGATGGGCTCATTTACGCACCCATCAAGGGACGACCCTGGGCTTTCGAGTGGTGGCAAATTCGCGGCCTGGAGTTGCCCTCGGAACAGATCCTTCAGCCGTTTGACTGCGGCGTCATGCTGAGCACCATCTCCCAGCTGGCTCGCCGCGATCCCAATGGAGTCTGGAAGGAATCACTGACGCGGCTTGCCGGCGCAGTGGCCGAGCTCGCCGTGGTTGAAGGGGATTGCGCCTACTTCTGGCCCTCCTGCATCCTGGCCGACAAGAACCGCCCTGCTCATCCTGCGATGTCCACACTCCCTTTCGAGATGGAAACCTCCGTTGTCCCTTTGGGGTTAGTCCATGCTTATGGAGTCCTCGGCTCCGAGCCTGCCCTTCGTTTGGCCGGGAAGTTCATTAACTATTTGCGGAAGAATTTCTTTCAACCGGACGGCAGTTTTCTGGCCCGCCCAGGCCTGGCGCTCAAAGCGCATACGCACTCCCACCTTCGTGGTCTTTTGGCGATGGAGGAAGTCGCTGAGGTGAGCGGCGATCGGGAACTCATGGATTTTGTAGTGCGCTCCTTCGAATACGTGCGCGATCTCGGTGCGAATGTAGCTCCCGGCAAGGCCGATTCCGACCTCGTCAAAACGCCAGGGGCCGGGCTGGTGGGGTTTTTCCCGGAGTGGACCAATTCCCCGTCCCTTCAGACCGCGGAGACCTGCCAAATCGCCGACATGATCGCCCTGGCCCTGCGGCTGAGCGAGGCCGGCGCCGGAGACTATTGGGATGATGCGGACCGCTGGATCCGCAATCAATTTGCCGAGAATCAGCTCTTGGATTCTGCTGCATTTACCCGCATGGCCAAGTCTGGTCCCCCACCGAATTCCGGTAACAACTACAGCACCGATCGGGTGATTGAACGGAATCTCGGAGCCTTCGCAGGTTGTCCAAGCCCCAACGACTGGTATGCCCGGGCCGCGCGCGGGCAGCACGCCATTGGGCATTGCTGTACAGCCAATGGAACGAAGACTCTGGCCTGGATTTGGGAGCGCATCGTCCGGTACAAGGATGGAAAGCTGAAAGTCAATCTCCTGCTCAACCGGGCCACATCATGGGCAGACATTGACAGTTATATCCGTATCAAGGACGCATTGACGTGAAGGTGAAACAGCAGGCCCATCTACTGGTTCGAATTCCAGAATGGGTAACTCCAGATCAAACACACTGCCGTGTCAACCAGCGGGAAAGAACCCTTTCTTGGGAAGGACGCTATGCCGTGGTTGGCGGGGTCCACGCAGGCGACCTGGCAACTTTGACCTTTCCCATGGTTGAGCGGACCGACAAGGTCTTGATCGAGAAAGCGGCTTACACGCTCATCCGCAAGGGGAATGAAGTCGTTGCCATTGACCCGCCAGTGCCTACGTCCCTCTCTACCAACGCCAATCCTACCGTGGTAATGAACCAAAATTCAGGAAGGTATCTCGCTTCGTGAGCAACGAGACCATTTGAGAAATTCATCCCCGAGGATTCATCCTTAAACGTTTATCCAAATTCGATTCAGCGGGCGCGAAAAGTCGAACCCCGAAAGTTGGTTGGTGGAGATGGATTCGCTTTAGCCTACCGCCAATTTCGTGTCACGTTTAAGGAGCGGGTTGAAGGGCCGGAGTCCTTTTTCCCGCAATAGCCAGAGTAATGGCTCCTGCCAGCATACCGACGATGACGGTAAAGCTCACCCAGAACAATATCTGCGGGAGGAGGCCGATCACCACGAATCTGGCAAACCAACCCATTTCCGGGAGTCCGGGCGGTGGTCCATCATAATGAGTGCCCCAACTGCCTTTGATCGCAAAAAACATGATCACGATCACCGGAATTCTGGCCGCCAGGCCGTAGGCTGCTAAAATTCTGGCCAGCTTCGACCAGCCACAAAGTTGAACAAGGCCGGCTGCTGCGGCTAAGAATTGAAAAGTGACGATGAACCCCGGTGACCCCATGTGGAAAAACAAGCTGGTGAGAAAGGATCCCCCCACAATGATGAGCACTCCAAGGCCAAGATATGCAAAAATCCGGCCCAGACTTGGAGTCTCGCCCTTGTTTCTCAGTTTTAAGGCAAAATAGATGCCGAAGATCGGCACCAGCCAAACGATTCCCATCAAGGCGGCTCCTCCGCCGGGTTGTGGGTTGAACAAAAACGGCGACCAATGTTGTAATTCGCCGACCAGCCGAAGAATCGAGAGTCCCAGCGTCAGCACGGCGGGAATCAGGATCAGATCCCAAGTCGAAGGAACACTTTTTGTGTTTTCCGTCATGAGCTTTCCCCTTTCATGTCAAGTAGAGTGCCTAGATTAGTCGATCTCGCCCCGGAACACCACAATCGGTTTGAAGAAAGGTTTTGCTTTCATTCGCAAGGCCGGAGTGAAATTTGCGCCACTGCTTGGAGAAGCCCATTCGACAGTGGCACAATGCACAGTGCAACCCGTTCACCGACGTACCGTTCATTTCTGCTCCCGGTTAAGCAGACGCCGCTTCCGTTCCACGCCCCAGCGGTATCCTGACAGTTTGCCATTGGAGGCAATGACACGATGACATGGAATGGCCACTGCGAGAGTATTGGCCGAACAAGCACCTGCTACCGCGCGAACGGCTCGCCCATTTCCCAGCCGCTTCGCGAGTTCCGCATAGGACATCGTCTTTCCTGCAGGAATTTCACGCAGTGCTTCCCACACCCTGCGCTGGAAGGCGGTGCCGCGAATGTCGAGAGGCAACTCCGGTCCCTTCCTGGGATTTGGTTCATCAATCCATCGCACGACGGATTCGACCCAGCCAGCAAACGCAGGGCCGGGGGCCGTCAAATTCGCTTGAGGAAAACGGGACTTGAGATCATCCAAAAGGCTGGCGGGATCATCCCCCAGCAAGATCGCGCAGACGCCCTTGTCTGTGGCCGCCACCAGAACATATCCAAGAGAACATTGTCTAGCGGCATGCCAGATCGATTCTCCCGGCCCTCCCTTACGGTAGGTTGAGGGTTTCATCCCTAAAATGTCCGGCGCCTCCTCATAAAAGCGAGAGGAGGCGTTAAATCCAGAGGCATACAATGCTTCAGTGACTCTCGAACCGGAGCGGAGTTTGTCCTGTAATCGGATATGGCGAAGCGTGGCCGCGTAGGATCGAGGGGTAACCCCCACGATCTTTTTGAACAGTCGGTGAAAATGGTAACGACTCATTTCAGCTTGCGCCGCCAGTTTAGACAAGCTTGGGGTTTCTTCCGCCGCCTCCATCCTTCGACAAGCAGCCGTCACTAATGCTCTTTCGCGCTCTTCCCGTGACTCTTCGGAAGGGCGGCACCGTTTGCAAGGCCGAAACCCGGCCTGCTCTGCGTCTCGAGGCGTCAGGAAAAATGAGAGATTCTCCCGGTTCGCGCCCGGGAAGGACAGGAGGGGCGGCAGTAGATACCGGTCGATTTCACCGCGAACACAAATTGCCCGTCGGCGGAGGAATCACGACGGCAAACAGCCTCCCATCGCGCTTTCTCGGTCGCAAACAATGAATGGGTGGCCATCGAATCGATCCATCTAGGGGTACTCACTTTGGTGCGCATGCTATCACCTCGTCTTGTCGGCATTCAGAATATTGATCCCGGTGCGTCAGATCAAGACTCACTTTAACCCTTCCAAGAATTCCGTACACTCCGGTTCTTGCGTTGTAATTCCTGGATCTTCAGGTGAATTGGATCTGTCGAAATAGGCAGCCCAAAAACCCTGACCACGTCGAAGCCTGGCAAACAACTACGCCGGCTCACCCTTTTGCTCAATGCCGACATGAATGATCCATGCCCGGTTACTTCGGGATGCAGCCTTTAGCTCAGTGAGTATCGCAACGAAGGGAGATTTTCTATTTATTGGTCGGGAAGGTTGGCAGACAGCTTCATGACCTGGTACCCGCCTTTGGAACGGTCATGCAACCAGATGCCGCCGAAGACGACGATCAACAGGAGGGCAAAAGAATGATCTCACGGAGCACAATTTCCGGACCTCGGGCATCATAAATTCGTCCCATAATGGGAAGAACCAGGGCCACAGACAAATTGCCCGCTCCTCCCATAATCGCGAGCAGAAGTGCACCGCCTGCGGGAAAACGCTCCGAAGTAACTCCCAGCATGGTCGGCCAGAAGTAACAAATGCCCACCGCAAACACAGTCGCCGTCACAAACGTGGGCAGTGGCGATCTTGACGCACTTAAACCGAACAAACCGACAGCCGAAAAAAAGGCGGCGGCGATTAACAGTGCAATGGGTGAAAGCCGTTTCACCAGGGGACCCGCAAACAGCCGGCCGGCGGTCATGATGCCATTAATCCAGGCCAGCACCAGAATCCCGGGCAGATGGGCCGTGGTTGTCAGGATATTCGGAATCCACTGGTTCGGCCCCAACTCCGTGGACGCAGTCAAGAGCATGCAAAAAACCCATACCAGGAACTGGGGGCGAAGTGCCTGTTTATACATTTCTCGAGCCGGGATCCCATGCCGGACTCTTTCGGTGAGCGGAAAGCGTTGGCCCACCAACAAGGCTCCATAGATTATGGTCGGGACCAGCAGGAGAAGCATTTTTGCCTGCCAGTTAAAATTCATGGCGGTGAAACCATAGACGACCAATCCACCCAGAAGAATGCCGCCGGGAAACCAGGCATGCAAGGCATTAAGCTTCTCGGTCTTGTGTTCCGGATATACGCTCGCGATGAGAGGGTTGACGGCCCCTTCTACAAAACCGTTGGCCAATCCCAGAATGAGCGTACCTGCCCACAATTGCCAGAATCCTGTCGCCATGATAATGCTCAGCGTACCGACAGCATGCCCGATGAATGCCAAGGTCATCAACCGTCCCATCCCCAGCACATCGCAAAGCTGGCCGCCCGTGAAAATGGAGACAGTGAACCCCCAAAAAGCGGCCCCAGAGATGAGGCCCAATTGTTCCTTATTCAGGTGAAATTGGCGGCTCAAGTCTTCCAAAATATCGCCGCGCACCGTGAAAGTCAGCGCCAAAGTCACCATGGAGAAGCAGCTGGCAACGTAAAGCCGATTCCGGTTCGATATCACTGAAGGTTCGGTCACGCGATTCTCTCTCTTCCTTTTCCATCCACGCTTTCTTTAAAGGAACGGTTTTTGTCACTACTCCATAATGCTGGCTTTCACCTGAACACAAGGGAGATCTTGGAAATCAGCATCCCTACTAAGAACCCCTACACCCCACAACCAAACGCTTGCCAACTGCCGGGCAGCACCCTATCTTAAAGCCTTCCTGAGGAATTTGACTCCCTTGATGGCGATATCGTCTTTGTTTGGTTCGATATGGCGCCAGATCGCCGCGGCTCGCGCGATGACTTTGACTTCGGGAGTAAAGGATTCAATGACCACGTCTCTTTGGTAACGGATCTTTTTGAGGGCGGCCGCAATGCTCTTCCAATCAATATGGTCGCTGCCCGGCGTGCCTCGATCACAGCCACAGGCATGAAAATGGAATAGGGATTTTCCGGCCCGTCGCAGGGCACGCGCCGTATCTTTTTCCTCAATGTTCATATGGAAAGTATCCAGGAGGAGGCCGAGCGCGGGGCTTCCTACATCCTTCACCATTTGGAGTCCCTGTTCACAGGTGTTGATGAAATCCGTCTCGAAGCGGTTCAACGGCTCCATGGCGATTCTTTTCTCTTTTTTTTCCGCATAACGACAAAGGGTTTTCAAGTGTCCGGTCACCAGCTTCCACTGCGCTTTTCGCTCTTTTTCGGGCACATATTCCGCTCTTCCCACCGAGGAATAAATGGGACCCACCAAGGTGGAACAGCCAAGCACATCGGAAATGTCCATGACACGACGAATGTAATCCAAACTAGTCTGCTGCTCCTCTTTGGTTCCGCGCAGATCGCGACCCGGACCGACCGCGCATCCCATGGCGCCGCACACCAATCCATGTTTATCGAGCTCCGCTTTGATGAATCTGGGGTCGATATGAGATTCGTGCTCCAGAGGAATCTCAACCGAATCAAACCCCCAACGTTTGAAATCCTTAAAATAGCGGACACTCTCGTTGGTGAAGGGGGAAGTGAACACAAAGGTATTAATGCCAAATCGCATTAAGCATTCTCCTCTCGATAATTGGGTTTCACACGAATTCCGTTTGGCCCGGCACCGGCACCAAAGGAAGAGGCAGTTTACCCCAAGTCAGCTGCGAAGGCATCAAATCAAGCGTGGAATTGAGTGCCTGGTCCCAGGTTACAGCCTTTCCCGTGTAGGCGGACATTCGGCCCATGATGGCGGTCAAGGTACTTTCCGCAATCCCCTGAAGCTCATTCACTACCTTCCCGCCCCGAATGTTGGCTATGAGGTCGATGTGCTCCTGGAGATAAGCATCATTGTCTTTCCCCCGGAAACGCCATTCCGTTTCTCCCTTGATGGAATACTTGTCAACCTGACAGGTGCCACGGGTCCCCGCGAGTGATTGGGAAACTTCCTTGTCGCACCCATTCATCTGGCGGCAAAAACTCATCATATGGCTTCCATCGGCATACTCGTAGTCGACGGCAAAATGGTCGAAAATTTGTCCGTATTCCGGAGCCGTCCTGACCTGCCGGCCCCCCATACCCAAGGCTCTCACTGGATGAGCGCCTTTGGCCCAGTTGATGACATCCAGGCAATGAACGTGTTGTTCGACGATATGATCCCCACAGAGCCAGGTGTAGTAATACCAATTTCGCATCTGGTACTCCATGTCGCTCCATTGAGGTTGTCGGGGTTTCGGCTCCCAAGCTCCACCCTGATTCCAATAGCAGCGACCGGAGGTGATTGAACCGATCGCTCCATCATGAATCCGCTTCATCGTTTCCAGATACCCTACCTGGTGATGACGCTGTGTTCCTACCGCAATGCAGAGGTTCTTGGCTTTGGCCTCTTCATAGACAGAAAGGCAGAGTCTAACTCCCGGACCGTCGACAGCAACGGGCTTTTCGGCAAAGACATGCTTCCCTGCTCCCACGGCGGCTTTGAGATGCTGGGCCCGGAATCCCGGGGGGGTCGTCAGAATCACATAGGTGATGTCCGTGGCAAGCACCTTATCGATGGCGTCAAACCCGACGAAACAGCGTTCTTCCGGCACATCGATCTTTTGCCCATGGGCATCGGTAAGTAGTTTGCGGCTCTTATCGAGTCGATCGCGAAAGACGTCTCCCATGGCCACCAGCTTGACATTGGGGGCCGCCGTGACGGCCTGGGCAGCGGCACCTGAACCTCGATCGCCGCACCCCACCAGCCCAACCCGGATTTCATCACTGCCCGCGGCGTGAACGGCGGGCAATGAAAGTAATGGGGAGAGGAGTTGACTGGCACCAAGAGTCACCACAGAACCTTTCAAAAAATCGCGCCGTGAACGCACTGTCTCGTTGAACTTCGTTTTTTGTTTCATCGCTATTCCTCCATCGGTAAGCGTATCGCGCTTAGGGTTATTTTGTTTTGCCTTCATATCCTGGAAGAGGTTTACCTTGTTCGTCCAACTTGCCACATGCCCAAAGCAGTCCGTAAGCCAGCAAGCGCTGGTACTCTTCCTGCTGAGCTGTCTTCATGTCATGACCGAGCGTCGTCCCAAAGACGCGGCCCTGCCCATATTGATTTGTCCAGCAGACAATATGTTCTATACCAGAGGCCGGGCTCTTGACTTTGAGCAGGCTTTTGGAATCCGGTCCCATTTGAATCGTCTGATAAAGCTCGTCTCCCGCAGTTTGCCAGTTGTCGGGAAAACTTTTAATAATGGGATGATTGGGATCGACCTTTTGAGACGCAATAGGCTCATACTTGTCGTGAATGCGCGAGACTTCTCCCACCAGCCGGCGCCACTCATCGGATTCCTTGAAGCTGTGGACCGCACAGTGAATGACCACGGTGGGCTTCCCGCCACGGGTCAAATTCAGCACATGGTTGATCGACGGAAGCACGGTTTCGTCAAAACACATGTCATAGACGACCACATCGGCGGCTTGCGCGAAATCAGCCTTCTCGAGAACTTCCGGTCCCCACTTTACTTCCCAATCCACATTGGCATACTGGCTGATGCGATCGGTCAAAAGAGCGGAGAGGCTCTTAAAGTCGTGATACCCTCCACCCGTAATCAATACCGCCTTCAATTTGGCGTCGGGTTTCGAATCAGCGGCAAGCAAGAGACCGGGGAGTAAGAGGAAAAGTAGCAGCCCAAAATCGCGGCCAAGCCGTTTCATAAAAACCTCCAGTATAGGAATAGGTGGCAAAGAGATCCGACTATTAGTAAATACGCTGTGCTGACAAACGCTTGGTCTAACCAGACTCAATTCTACCCGGTTCTGGGCAAAATGCGTCCCACCTGCCTCCGTCTACTCGAGCAGGAGCACAACGACGCTCTCGTATGGAACGGTGAGCTGGATGGAGTGCTGATCAATCCGAACCTCACGCTGGGTATGAATATCCCTGGCACGTTGGTAGGCGGCAGGCAGTCTGAGCGAATCCGTCTGATCCTCCGCCGCGTCGTTAAAAACCACTAACAGGCCCCGTCCATTGCCTTCAATGAGGCGAGGCCGCAGTTTTTGGCCACGCACGGGCGGAGTTACCACCCGCGAGAGGATGGATCGAACCAACTCAATGCCGTTGTCGTCTCCCCCGGCAATACTGGCTCCAAGATTTGTCCCAATGTAGTAAATCTCACCTTTGCCGACTTTCTTGGTGGCGGCAACGATTTTTCCCTCGCAACGGGCCAGCGGTGTCGCCGATTCCAAAGTGACAGGTGTCAGGAACGTGTAGGCTTTCACCTGGGTGGAGATGGGGAGGGAAAAATCTATCAGCGGCTCGTAATAGACTCGGTCTGAAGCGGGAAGCTTTTTAGGGACGGAAAGCGGCTTGGTGGCATTTCCGTTATTTACGTAATAGCTTTCCTTTTCGCGATACCCAAAGGCATTGGCAAGACCGTAGGGGGGGATGACCGGATTGTAAAAGCAACGCTCATCGAACATCCCAAAGCCTGTCTCGAGAATCAGGGTTCCACCGGCTTCCACAAAGCGCTCCAATGCTTCGCAGGTTTCTTTTTTACCGAGGAGATGCCAAGGCACAATGAGAGCCTTATAGTTGCCTTGAGCCAGGCTTCCCGGTTCGATGAAGTCCACCCAAAGATCACAATTCCAAAGTGCTTTGTAATACCCACGAATGGATTCCGTGGCTGGAACTTCATTGCCGCTCATGGCGTACGTCAGCACATAATTATCTTCATCGACCAAGATGGCCACTTCCGGTTTCGGCCGATGGGATTCGATAATCGGCCAGTAGGTCTGAATGAGACGGTGATTGTCCGCCGCTTCGAGGACCCGCTCGGTGGCAGAGGCATCACGCGCGACAAGTCCGAATCCGGTTGCTTCAGAACCGGTTGCTTCGGCATGATAGGCCCAGTAAATAATTCCTTTCGCTCCTGCAGCTACCGCCAGCCAATTCCAGAGTCGGATGTCCTGAGCTCTCATTTGCGGGCTGCGCCAGAGCCCGCTGCTGCCATGGCCTCCCTGCAGCTCCGTCATCCAGAAATCCTTTTTCCCGGCACAGGATCGGGCGAGGTCCATCACGGCGGCACCATAAAAGACCGGCAGACTTTCCCACCGGGGAAAATGGGATAAACCCCACACATCCACGACTTCAGCCAACCGCCAGTCATTGACCGCGTCTTCGGTGACTGGGTCAATGGGGTGCTTGCGTCGGCGTGACCCTCAATGATGTGCACGGTGTCGACAGCCCGGACGTTGCCTGCCCGGAATTTCATTTCGTCCGTACTGCGTTCGGTCATGAAACGCCGCCAATCCAGCCAGTCGAGATAGGTTGACATCAGGCGAGGCGGATCGACAGCCTTCCAGTTCGGATACTGCCGCACCCAGGCTTCATTCAGCCGATCGAGGCTCCCATAGCGCTGTTCGAGCCAGCGCTGGAATTCCGCGATGGTACGATCGCAGTAGCAATAGAGACGCTCCTGCGGCGTCGCCCAGATGTTTCTTTGGACCGATGGTTCCACGTGCGGTTCGTTCCACACATCGTAGGCGTACATCGAGGGATGCCGGCTCACTTCTTTGGCCATTTCACGGATGAAACGGCTGGCGGCCTGACGCACGGGCTCCCAGTCCAGGCACATCCCGGGCCAGCCGCCGCTCACGTTGTTGCTGCTCCCCACAAGCTTTTGAGGATTTCCGCGGGCATCCACATAGCGCGCTTCAGGATGAGCTTGCTCCAGCCAATAGGGAGCTTCTTCGGTGATGACCCCCATGAGCACCTTGATCCCGAATTCATCGCAATAGCTCATCACTTCATTGAGTTCTTCAAAATTAAAAACGTCCGGTTGAGGGTTGCAATAAACCCATGCCAGGTAAATACGGATGATGTTGAATTTGTATTCCTGGGCTAGCGTTTTCAGCATCGCCCGGCGCTGGGCGCGCGGCGGATTGGGCGGGCGAAAAAAGGCGGCTCCATAGATGAACTCTTTTTCCTGAGACGGTTTTTGTGCCGTGGCGGCCAGGGAAGCAGCAGGCAAAGTGGCGAAGATGTTTAAGCCGCCCCAAACAAAGCTCAAACCGCTGGAGGTAGAACGGATGAATTCCCGCCGAGAAAAGATCGCCTCATTTTTTCGCTCGTGAGATGAAGAAGTAGACGTGCCGACAGATTTCCAGAAACGCACAGAAACCGTCGCGGAATCTGCCTCTCAAATTCCAGATTGATTTCGCGTCAACAGGGCCTGTGATGTCACTGACAGAAACAAATCTTAACATAATGCCATCATCACAACAACCAAGCAGGGGGTCAGAGAAGACACGAAGTGAGATCGGCACCCGTGGCAGGATTCAAATGATGGACACAGAGGATCGGAGAATTGACTTCGGCAGGGGAGAGGAATAGCCTTGCTAGAACCTTTCCGAAAATTTCTCTCACGGAGACACAGAGACACGGAGGAAGTTTTGGTTTCACCCTGAATGTTGTGGGCGGGGCCAGATTGATTTCATAAAGGATTTCTCTGGAAATTCAACAGCTATCCATTTTAATTGCTATTATTAGACGAAGTTTGTGAATGGTGTTTCTTCACTAGAGCCGATAGCCCCCATTTTCTTTCTCATCTCTGTCCGTGACTCCGTGTCTCCGTGAGAGAAAATGAGTGATACACAAGAGAAAGGCAAGAAACCATGACCCACGAAGCAACTCCGAAAAATACGAGTGCCCTTTCCCCCGCCGTAGTGATCACGCCGGAACAACTCCTCGAACACTGGCAGGGCCACCGAAGACTGACCAGGCGCGTCATCGCAGCCTTTCCCGAGGATCCATTTTTCCGATTCTCGATCGGCGGTATGCGTCCCTTCTCCGCGCTGGCGCTCGAGTTAATCGGCATGGCCAAGGCAGGAATCCGGGGATTGGCCACTGGCCAATGGACCCTGGTCGATGAGCTTACTCACCACTCGAAAGCACCAGCACCGAGAACGCAGGAAGATTTTCTCCGCCTGTGGGATGAAGCCACCGAACAAATCAACACCCTTGGGCCGCAAATCCCACCGCAACGCTACCAGGAAATCGATAAAGCTTTCGGCGAGTATGAGGGGCATGTCTACCAATTTCTCCTCTACTGGATCGACAATGAGATCCATCATCGGGGGCAGGGATATGTCTACCTGCGTGCGCTCGGCATCGAACCCCCTCCTTTTTATGTTAGGAACTAAATGTGTGGGCAAGGAATCGCGAGATACTGTTCATTCAGCTCATGAACCTTGATCAGGAAACAAAGACGGAATGATTCTCGTTCGCAATAACCGGTTGCTGAGTGCGACCGTCGTACTCCTCTTGCTTGGTGGCTCCCTGCATGGAGAAACGACCACCACCTACCTCGACAGTCGAGGGCGGAAGATCGTACTTCCATTGGGGGGCTACTCCTTCGCCGACGAAGTCGTCGCCTTTGAGAATGGCAACCCTTCCGCTCCTGAAAAGCATCGCCAGCCTCAGGAAGCTCTCGGGCCTCCAAACTACAATAAGAAATCTGAAAGCAATTATGTCACTCTTGGCTGTGGAGGCACACTGACACTGCGTTTCACCGATAATGCCTTGGTAGACGTCGATGGTCCCGACCTATATGTCTTCGAGATCGGCCCGAACATTGAGCCGACGGAACTCTCACTTTCTGCAGACGGAAACCGCTGGGTCCGTGTAGGACAGATCTCCGGTGGCAAGGCCGAAGTGGATATTCATGATGTCGTGCAGCCCAACGAAGTTTTCCACTTCGTCCGATTAACGGACCTCAAATCCGCGTGCAGCGGCAGGTGGCCGGGCGCGGATATTGACGCCGTTGGAGCCATTGGCGCAGGTCTACTCATCTCTCTCAAAAACGGACTGCTCTTTGATGTGGATCAATTTCTCCTCAAGCCGGAGGCAACCCAGTCGCTTCGCGAGGCCGCTCAAAAGATTATGGAGCACAAAGACGCCAAGATCCGCATCGGCGGCCACACAGACAGCACGGGTTCAACGGAGCACAACTTGACTTTGTCGCAGAACCGGGCACAAGCCGTTCGCGATTTCCTCGTCAAAGTAGCCATGCTCGACCCTGCCCAGATTGAGACTCATGGTTATGGAGAATCGCGACCCATCGCATCGAACAACACGGTTGAAGGCCGTGAGAAAAATCGACGCGTAGAAATCATCGTGATTCCCGCAAAACCTGTAGCCGTGAAATGATTGGAATCGCTCCTCGACAGAAAGCGAGGGTGTGGGGAGAGTCCACCTCTTACTAGGGACGGACGAAGTACTGCCACTTATCCATTCCTGCCGGTACCGCCACATCAAAAAAACCAACCATCATTTCATCGTAAGTTTGATCCCCCCAGGTGACCGCGCTGGATGGATCCGGATTATGGGGATTCTTTCTTGAGTTGTCGTACCAGGCTACCGCCTGAAGTGTGGTGCCCGCTTTGAGGAACCGAGGATCCTTCAGCCGGTAGGTCAATTGCCAATGAAAGTGATAGTTCACCCGTAGTAGGGTTTCAATCTCTCCGTTGGGGTGGATGATGTTGTATTCAAATTGCTTCCCACGTAAATGCATGTGGGGGAGGAAACTGAGCAGGATGGCATCATTGGGCATGGTGCCCCGCGCTTCCACGCGGAAGTTATCGACTCCCGGCGGAATCGTAAAATGGGAGTTCGTCAATTGCAGCATCAGAACCCTTTGTTTCGGCGTCACTTTTGAAAAAACGATGCCAACACTGGCCTGATCTTCTGCTTTCTGGCCGTTGGTTGTGTAGTGCATCTGAAAGACGAGATCCGAACCTCGCGGAATCATCTTGGCCATCCCTTCGGGCAATTGGTCGGGGAGACTTCCTGGCGCGTAGACCAGGAGCATATCGCTATCTGTGCCATGGGCGTCCCGCTTGTCCTGCTCATTGACGAGGTTCGAGGCTGTAAAAGGCTGGCCCACCGGAACATTGCGAAGCCAGCGGGAACTTGGCGGGCGTATGTACACCACAGCATGATGGACGTGCTGACGGCTGAAAGGACGAACTTCCGATGCTTGTACCCATTTATCTTCGGTGAAGCCCGTAGGGACAATCTCATAGGTGTATTCAATCTCTCCATGAGCAGGGATGGCTACCGGTTTTGGCATCTTCAAAACCAATTCTGGCGGCTCCGTTAAGTTCCACCCTTCCACCCAAGGCCGGTCCGGAACGTTGCCCTTGAGGTCTCCCCGCTTCATCCGGGTGTCTACCCAACGCGAGAGGACGTCGATTTCCTGCGCGGAAAGCGATGGATCGTTTACAAATTTCCCGTAGCGTGGATCGGCAAACCATGGGGGCATATGTTTGGATAAGACGGCCTGGCGAATCGCTTTGCCCCAAGGCAGTACTTGTTCGTAAGTCACCAATGACATAGGTGCCACTTCACCGGGACGGTGGCAACGCTGACAATCCTTCTGCAAGATCGGTAGGACATCCTGATAAAAAGTTGGCGAACCGCTACTGCCAGACACCTCCGAAGATTGACCAGAAAGTATCAGCAAGGCAGCCAGCCAAATCAATGAGATCAAAACAATTTGCTGCAGCCAATGGGTTAACTCACGAGCATTCATGGACCACCTGTTTCCAGTAGTATGGCTAGGGAAAGGTTGTCTTGCCAAGGCAAAATGGAGGTCACGCTATGTTATGGAGGAGGAACTTTCGACTCCATTATTTCCATTTGAGGCTTTTATCTTTATTTAGGCCCGGAACTTGGGCAGTTCCTGAGATTGCTGGCCGAATATCACCACCCTGGCCCAAATCGGCCATTACTTATCCTCCTATTTCATTCATTTTAATAACTTTAATATTGGCATGGAACATGCAATCCCCGGAGGTAGAACAGTAAGGAGGGTGGACCATGAAGACTCAATTCACACGAATTTTCGTTATCGTTTTCTCATTGCTGATGGTCGGAGAACTCCATGGCCAAGCCCAGGGACCAAATCCACCAGATGAACAATCCCAATCGGGTTGGCGCAGGTTCGGACAGCCCTCGACTAACGACCCTTTACCTCCGCCCCTGGATTTGACTTTGCCGGCCGGAACTTGGATTACAGTTCGGATGGATCAAATGCTTTCCAGTGACCATAACCAACAAGGAGACGCTTTCACCGCCACACTCGTTCAACCTCTGGTCGCCGAGGGGCGAATTTTAGCCAGACCTGGTCAAACCGTGGGGGGCGTGGTGGCCTCGTCTCAAAAAGCGGGCCGTGTGAAAGGGACCTCCAGCCTTGGCTTGGAGCTCACAGAAATTAGCATTGCCGATGGGAGGCAAGTTCAGGTGAAGACCACGCTGATGCAGCGGCGAGGGGACACTTCCGTTGGGCAGGATGCCGGGATCATTGGAACTTCGACAGGAATGGGAGCGGCGATTGGAGCCACCATTGACGGCGGATTCGGGGCAGGCATGGGAGCCATTGCCGGAGCCGCGGCTTCGACCATCGGCGTGCTCGTGACGCGCGGAAGAGCCACCGTGGTTTCTCCCGAAGATGTTCTGACGTTCCGCATTGTGAATCCGGTGAGCGTGCAAATTGCAGCCACCGAAGGAGCCTTTCAACCGGTACAACAAGCCGATTACGAACAGCCACGCCTGGCAAGACAAGGGCCGCCTCCCCCTCAGGGATCTCCGGCTCCTCGCGTGTATCTTGGCGCCTCCTATCCCCCGTATTACTATGGTGGATACTATTCACCCTACTATTACGGTGGATTCTATGCACCCTACACCTACGGCTTTGGATTTTCCTACTACCCTCGCCCCTATTACTCCTATCACGGACATGGGGCATATTATGGGAACCACGGAGGTTATCATGGAGGCAACCACCACTAGTAGGTGGTCAATCCTGGCGGACAGGTAAATCCTCCTCGCTTACCTCATGAGGATGGCGAGTCATCGCCATCCTCGCATCCCGAGCAGTTTGCTGAAAAACTCGGTACACATCCATTTGGAGCTGCAGCGGCGGTCTGTGACCGTCGAATCGGGAGTGGTTGTTTTTTTCACACAACACCGGCGCTCATAGAGCGCCGCTACAATGGGTTTTTCAGCAAAGAGCTAGGCGCGTTCACCAACTTTTCCTCAAAATCCCTAAAGGCCATCATCTTCTGCATTCGCAAATCCCATCGGCCGTTTCCATATTGACCCACTTTCCAGTTTCGCCATGGAATTCACTGCCATTTAAAGTCAACGAGCAACTATTATCCGCAAGATTACCGCCAATTGAGCATTTTGTCTGGTCATCAAAAGGGAGAGGTATTACGCACAGCCGCCCCTCACGACCAGGCGCGAGCATGATTTTTGGCTTTGGTTCCGTGAGCCCGGGACTTCACACCAGCTATGCCAGCAAAATCTTCATTTACTCTCCTGCTGAATCATGTGACATTGACCGCAGTTAGAGAGAAATTTTGAGAGATTGACGTTGGGAGAACCGGAGCCGCTTCGATGCCATCCATGACTGGCTCACAATATTTTGCCGAAGCCTTAAAAGCCTGTGGCATCACTCATGTTTTTTTCGTTCCCGTGGTACTGACACCGGCCCTGGCCGAGTTGGATCGTCGCGGCATTGTTGGGGTGATGACCCATGGAGAAAAATCCGCGGTCTATATGGCTGACGGCTATGCCCGCGCCTCGCATCGTCCCGGCATTTGCATGGCTCAAACCGTCGGTGCCGCCAATCTTGCTGCTGGACTTCGTGACCCATACCTCGCCTGCTCTCCGGTCATTGCCATTACGGGAGGTCCGGATCCCCGCTACCGGCATCGGCACGTCTATCAGGAGATTGATGATTTCCCTCTCTTCGAACCTTTGACCCGGTTTAACGCCCGCGTCGATCTGGTGGACCGTCTTTCCGATTTGCTCGGACAAGCCATTCGCTCTGCCACCAGCGGCTGTCCCGGCCCGGTGCATCTGGAAATAGCCGGTCACTTCGGTCAGGCGAGTGACAGCCAGAGCGAATTTTCACTTCCCTTTGATTCCTCTTTTGCTCATGTTCCCCCGCTTCGCCCCGCCGCCGACTTTCAAGCTGTGGACCAAGCGGCACGTCTGCTTGAAACGGCAGAACGTCCCATCCTTGTCGCGGGCGGAGGCGTCGTTTCTTCCGGCGCGCAGCAAGAGGTCATCGAACTGGCGGAGCGCCTGGAGATACCCGTGGCCACATCGCTCAATGCCAAAGGCACCATCAGGGAAAATCACCCTCTCTCAGTGGGGGTTCCCGGAACCTATTCGCGGGCATGTGCCAACCGCGCCATTGCTGAAGCAGATCTGGTTTTTTTTGTCGGCAGCCGGACGGGAAGTCAGGTAACCAATTTCTGGCGGATCCCGCGCCCGGGAACACGTGTCATCCAGCTCGATCTCTCTCCCGAAGAGTTGGGCCGGCACTACTCCAATACCGTCTCACTTTGCGGCGACGCCAGGACGGTCCTTCGTCAAATCCTTCAGACTCTCGGCAGACGGTCATCTCGAAGGACCTGGTTGCAGCGCATCCAGGAACTCAATACGGAATGGATGTCCAGTGTCCACTCCCTGCGCCACTCAGAAGCCTCACCCATGCGGCCTGAACGCATTTGCAAAGAGTTGCAGGAAGCGCTTCCAGCGAATGCCATTCTCGTTTCCGAGACGGGGCACGCGGGAATCTGGACGGGGACGCATTTGGAGCTCCATCATTCCACTCAAACCTATATGCGAGCCGCCGGCTCCCTTGGCTGGGGGCTCCCTGCCGCTCTCGGTGCCAAATGCGCGTGCCCGAACCGGCCCGTGATCTGCTTTAGCGGAGATGGAGGATTCTATTACCACCTGGGTGAGCTGGAAACCGCCGTCAGATATGGAATCAACACCGTGACCATCATCAATAACAATCGCTCCCTCAGTCAGGAGACGTTGATTTTTGCCCAGGCCTACGGCGGGGAACAACGCTCCGGTTTCAAGATGTGGCAGTTCGAAGAACTCAATCTGGCACGCGTCGCCGAGTCTTTGGGGTGCTATGCCGAAAGAGTGGAGCAGCCTGCTCAGATTCGCCCGGCGTTCGAACGAGCACTGGCCAGCGGCCGCCCCGCCGTACTCGACCTGGTCAGCGATATTCGAGCTTTGGCCCCGGACCCCTGGGGATAACAGGTCAGGATGCCAACGGAAACCATACATTCTGTCGCGGTTCTTGGATTGGGAACAATGGGCCATGGGATTGCTCAGGCCTTCTCCGCGGCCGGCTACACCGTATCGTGTTTTGATGAATCCCCTGCCGCCCGCGCTTCCCTGCACACCCGAGTCCAATCGAACCTTATGGCTGCCGTTGAGTCTGGAATCGACTTAAGTGACGAAATCGAACCCATTCTCTCCCGGCTTCAAATTTTCGATCACGAAGCGAAAGCGGTATCTGATGTGGATTTTGTGACCGAGGCCATCAAAGAAGACCTTGGCGTCAAACAGGAGTTATTCAAAAGACTGGAATCCAGTGTGAGGCCCGACACCATCCTCGCCTCGAACTCGTCGAGCTTCCCGATCTCACAAGCGGGCTCGCGAATGAAGTCCCTGGCGCGAGCCCTCGTCACACACTGGTTCAATCCTCCTCACCTCGTCCCCTTGGTGGAGGTAGTTCCCGGGCCTGGTACTGAGGGGGAAGTCATCCAAAAAACCATGGCAGTACTGAGGACTCTCGGTAAACATCCAATCCTTTTGCGCAAAGAGCTGCCCGGATTTCTGGTGAACCGAATTCAGGTTGCCATTCAGCGGGAGGTGTGGGATCTGCTTGAGCGCGGGGTGGCGAGTGCTGAAGAA